>JAOIUY010000019.1 GCA_028223755.1 Pseudomonadales bacterium
AAGGCAAGAATAATTTAATTTTTCACAAAAAAAGTCTTGCAAGAACGTGAATTTAGTTTACTTTTTAATTAAGATCACTGAGTCAATTGTTAATTGTGACTTTGTTAGTTAGATGGTTTGGTTTTGACGTGGTTATTTCGGCTTACATTATCGAATACGATTGCTTCGACATCGACCTTCGTCATTGATCGATCATCATTGATTAAAACGTCTAGACAATCAACTTAAAAAGGTGAGGAGACTCAGCATGGCATTAGCAAAAAAGAAAAAGGCCGCTGCAAAACGCAAGCCAGCAAAAAAAGCTGCTACTAAGAAGAAAGCAGTAGCTAAGAAAAAAGTAGCTAAGAAGAAGGTTGTTAAGAAAAAAGCAGCCAAGAAAGTAGTTAAAAAGAAAGTTGCTAAGAAAAAGGTTGTAGCTAAGAAGAAAGTTGCTAAGAAAAAGGTAGTTAAGAAAAAAGCAGCTAAGAAAGTAGCTAAAAAGAAAGTCGCTAAGAAAAAGGTTGTTAAGAAGAAGGCAGCCAAGAAAGTAGCTAAGAAGAAGGTTGTTAAGAAGAAAGCAGCCAAGAAAGTAGCTAAAAAGAAGGTTGTTAAGAAGAAAGCAGCTAAGAAAGTAGCTAAAAAGAAGGTTGTTAAGAAGAAAGCAGCCAAGAAAGTAGCTAAGAAGAAAGTCGCTAAGAAAAAAGTAGTGAAAAAGAAAGTTGCTAAGAAAAAAGCACCAAAGAAAGTAGCTAAGAAGAAGGTTGCTAAGAAAAAAGTTGTCAAGAAAAAGGCAGCAAAGCGCAGCCCAGGACGTCCTAAGAAGAAATAAGGTCGTTTTTAGCTAAGAAAAACCCCTCTATATGAGGGGTTTTTTTATGCTCGATCATAAATGCCTTTAAGCTAGAAAGCCTGCCACCGATCCTTTTTTGATCAAAACCACGCCAGTACTTCTTTAGCGCTTGGTTTTTTGCTCAATAGCAGCAAGTTCTGTGGCGCTATTGATGTCCGCAAAGCCTACTGCTTGGCTATCTACAATAATTTGTTGGCTTTTTAGTCGATTTAACCAATTTCTGATCGAATGAACCTTAGTTTTTCTATTAGGACTGCCAGATTCTGTTTTTGATTCTTCAAGTAGTTGTTGCAGTGCTGCTCGCGCTGCCGATGGCTTAACTAATAAAGCTAAATGATGATGGCCGTTTTCATCGACTGGATAACTTACGTCGGCATTATCATGAGTAAGCGAGTTGAGTAATTGTTGAACGATATCGCGGGGGATCATGGGTGTATCGCAGGAACAGATAAAAACCAGTTCACTGTGACAGTCTTCAAGGTAGGCGAAAATACCTGCGAGAGGACCTTGTAGCTCAATAGTATCTTTATCCTCGATACAAGCCGTTGATGATGTTTGAAGGTTAATGTCTAAATGATGGTCTATATCGTTATTCTGAGAAAAGTGTTGATAGAAATGCTGATGAATCGAGCGATATTGATCGATATGACGATTGCAGCTAATTGAAACACTTGCCACCTGAGGTGCGACGCGTTCAAGCACATGCTGAACCATCGGTTTGTCCATAAAATTGATTAAGCCTTTATCGTTGGCATTGAAGCGCTGACTTTGTCCACCAGCAAGGATTAATGCGCTGATGTCAGATTTCAGCCAAGATTTGTTCATAAGTTGTCTAAATAAGTATTATTGCGTGAGAAGTTAAAAAGCGATTCTAAACTTCCTTTTACTTTATGTCATTTATCCTTTCAAGTCGATGCTGTGCGAATAAGAGGCTATAGTGTAGTATCGATTTTTTAATTCCGATTGAAGATAGAGCATTTATGCTTTCAGTGAACATCAATCATCATAAGTTTAAAGGTCAGTGATTGCGTTTGAATATTCTTGCTTTAGAAACGAGTTCTCAGCACTGCAGTGTGGCTCTTCAATACGGTACTCAAGTTGCGACCCGACTTGATTCGTCTGCTTTATCGCATTCGCGTAGCTTACTTTCAATGATCGACGAGGTTTTGAAAGAAGCGAAATTATCTTTATCTGATCTTAATGGTATTGCGGTTACAAGAGGGCCGGGTTCGTTTACTGGTTTGCGAATAGGTATTGCCGTTGCCCAGGGTCTTGCCTTTGGTCATCAATTGCCGGTAGTCCCCATTTCTTCACTCTCTGCGGTAGCGTATAACGCTTTTCTTTATTGGCAAAAACAGAGCGTCAAAGTAGATGCAGTATTGGCAACAATGGATGCGCGAATGGGGGAGGTTTATTGTGGTTGGTATGACCTACGACATGCGTTGCCTGTCTTAACCGGAGCCGAGCACGTATTAAAACCAGAGCTTTTATCGCAAGTTGGCCGGCCAGATATTAATGGCTCGTCAGAAGCGTCGATGAAAATCGCTATCGCTGGACAAGGTTTGCATTACTTAGCGCAGTATCCAGAGTCGCTACTCAATGTGCCTAGTCAGTTAGACGTATTGCCAGATGCAACGGCTTTGTTGCCATTAGCGTTGCGTGATTTCAATTTAGGAAAAGCCGTTGACGCTGAGGCGCTGACTCCCGTGTACTTGCGTGACAATGTTACTTATTAGCGTGGCTGTTTATTTAAAATAAAGCTATTAAAAGCTTCGAGCTTTCTAGTTGTTGTTAGTATTTTAACGCTTATTCATTTATCAACAGTTATTGGTATTACAGATATGGATACACTTCAGACGATTATTCTCGCATTAATTCAGGGGATAACCGAGTTTTTACCTATTTCAAGTTCTGCGCATCTTATTTTGCCTGCGCAGTTATTGGATTGGCCTGATCAAGGTATTGCTTTCGATGTAGCGGTACATGTTGGCTCGCTATTAGCGGTGGTTATTTATTTTCGCCAAGATGTGATTAATATGGCGCGGGCATGGCTATTGAGTTTATCGCTCAATCGTAGCCAGCCGCTATGCCATGACGCAAAATTAGCTTGGATGGTTATTGCCGCAACCTTGCCAGCGATTATTGTCGCGTTGCTAGCTAAAGATTTTATCGAAGTCCATTTACGCTCGACAACGGTTATTGCAGTAGCAACATTGTTCTTTGGTTTGTTACTCGGTTTGGCCGACCTTAAAAGTCGACGACAAAATGTGGCGTTAGAGATGACATGGCGCATTGCTTTGCTAATAGGTTTTGCACAAGTGCTCGCTTTAATTCCTGGTACATCCCGCTCGGGTGTAACAATCACCGCAGCAGTCTTGTTGGGGCTATCAAAAACTGATGGTGCAAGATTCTCTTTCTTACTATCGATTCCAATTATCGCCGCGGCGGGTGGCTATGCCATTCTCGATATGCTGAGTGATCCCCCCATTTTTTCTTGGTTTCAATTGGGTTTAGGAGTGGTAGTCTCAGCCATTAGTGCTTATTTGTGTATCAAAGTGTTTCTTCAGTTACTCGAGCGAATTGGCTTTATGCCTTTTGTTTGGTATCGCCTTGCGCTAGGTGCGCTATTGCTGACAATGGTTTAGCAGACTTTTGATCTTATAAATCTTTAAGCTCATGGGGTTTCGCGGTCGTTAAAGCCGCTTTATAATCATTCCTTAAACATTTGATTGGGTACAACTGGGTTAGTATTTTGTCGATTAGTCATTTGGGAAATAGCTTTAACAGTTTGCCACTGTCCAGTGGTGAGGCGCGGCTTCGTGCACATGCTGATATAGCGCTGCTTGCCGATAAAGTGCCGGTTGCCGATAAAGCGCCGCTTGCCGATATAGCGCCGCGTCTTTCAACAAAAACAGCTAACACTGATTCAGTTTTTCGTCCTATCCCTTCCTTTGACGATCTACCTGCGAGCCTACGCAACGCTTTGCAAACCTACTAACTATCGAGCAAACAGCAGAACCTGCCTCATACGACGGCTCAGAGCTTCTCGCTGGCATCGATACCTTTGTTTAAGGTATGGCTTAGTTAAATCGTTATACTTGTATGCGATTTAATGTTCTTACTTTATTAATGCACTAAAACTGATCAACGAGAATAATGTATTTATGTCTAAAGCCGAAGCAAACTCCACAGCCAATCATTCAGATACTCAACAAATCGCATTTAATCAGGATTTATGTGCGTTTATTGATGCTTCTCCAACACCCTTTCATGCGACAGCTGCATTAACTCAGCGCTTAGATGCAGCTGGTTTTATTGCTTTAGACGAAAGTGAAGAGTGGTCATTAGATGTGGGTAAAAATTATTATGTTACTCGCAACCAATCATCGTTGATTGCTTGGACACAAGGTTCGGCACCATTAGTTGAGCAGGGCATGTATATGCTTGGTTCGCATACCGATAGCCCTTGTTTAAAAGTTAAACCACAAGCAGATATTTATGACCACAATAGTTGGCGTTTAGGTGTTGAAGTATACGGCGGTGCATTACTTAACCCATGGTTCGATCGCGATTTATCATTAGCTGGGCGAGTACACTTTAAAGATAGCGCAGGCCAGCGAGCCGTTGCCATGGTGGACTTTAAATGTCCGATTGCAACCATTCCCAGCCTTGCGATTCATCTCGATCGTGAAGCGAATAAAAATCGTAGCATTAATCCGCAAACACACTTACCCGTATTGTTAGCTTGTGGTGATAAAGATCAGCATCAAGCTTTAAATGAATTATTAATTCAGCAGTTAAATAGCGGCGAGCAAAAAGAAAAAGCAATTTCTATTCTCGATCATGAATTATGTTTTTACGATACGCAGCCAGCAGCTGTTATTGGTGTTAAGGGTGATTTTATTGCCGCTTCACGCTTAGATAATTTGTTATCGTGTTATGTCGGTGTGACGACATTGCTAGAAAGTGCACAGCAAGCAGATTCATCCTGGTCGCTATTAATTTGTAGTGATCATGAAGAAGTGGGGAGTTGCTCGGCGGTTGGAGCAGCAGGTCCTTTTTTACAGCAGACGTTGCAGCGCTTGCTTCCGAATGCCGAAGACTTTGTTAGAGCAATGAGTCGCTCGGTATTAATTTCTACTGATAACGCTCACGCATTACATCCTAGCCATGCCGATAAAATGGATCCTAACCATAGCCCTAAAATTAACGGTGGCCCAGTTATTAAAGTGAATGCCAATCAGCGCTACGCATCTAACAGTGAAACTCAGTCGATGTTTAGAGCCATTTGTGATGATGTTAACGTGCCGGTGCAAAGCTTTGTGGTGCGCAGTGATATGGGTTGTGGCAGCACTATCGGACCAATTACGGCCGCTGAAATAGGCGTAAAAACACTGGATGTTGGCATGCCAACCTATGGCATGCATTCGATTAGAGAGCTGGCAGGTAGCCGTGACCCACTTTGGCTAAAAACTGCGTTAATGCGCTTTTTATCGCGAGCGACAAAATAGCCTTTATTTTTAGCTGATACCTTACTGTGAAAATTCTCTTGCTGTCCGCTTACGATGCATTAAGTCATCGCTATTGGCGCGAAGGTTTGGTTGAACAGTTTCCGGCTATTGATTGGACAGTCCTCACATTGCCGGCGCGTTATTTTCGTTACCGTGTTCGTAGTAATCCGCTCACTTGGATAGCCGAGAAACAAGCCATTTTGCAAGCTAACTATGATGTTGTTGTTGCAACATCAATGGTTGATATTGCAACATTGCGTGGCTTGGTGCCCTCGCTTGCAACAACACCGCTATGGCTTTACTGCCATGAAAACCAATTTGCTTATCCAGCGGGTGTTCAAAAAGACAATGCTGCCACTAATGACCTTGAAGCCAAAATGGTGTTTTTATACGCTTGTTTAGCGGCTGATCATATTAGTTTTAATTCCAATTGGAATCGTGATTCTGCACTGGCAGGGCTAAAAGATTTGCTGCATCGTTTTCCTGAAAAGTTGGATGCTAGCCTCCTCAACAGTATTGCCACGAAGTCCGATGTTGTTCCTGTTCCGCTAAATGCTCTAACAAAATCAGTAGAAATACGTAGTCAAAATTTAGCAACTAAAAGAGTGTCAGCACCCTCATCATTACCATTGCGTTTACTCTGGAACCACCGCTGGGAGTTCGATAAAGGGCCAGATAACTTATTGGCGTTGGTTAATGCATTGCAAGCTTCGGGTTTATCTTGCGAATTGAATATCGTTGGTCAGCAATTTAGACAAACTCCCGAAGCGTTTACAGCGATTGAAGCGGTATTAAATCAATCGTCGACACTGCAAAAAGGCGAGTGGGGTTATGTGGAGTCAGTCAGTGATTATCAGCGTTTGTTACAGCAGTGCGATATCGTTATATCGACAGCCTTGCACGATTTTCAAGGCATTGCTGTTTTAGAAGCGGTACAGGCGGGCTGTGTTCCACTACTGCCAAGGAAAATCGTTTATCCAGAGATTTTTGCCGATCAATATCTCTATGCGGTTGATGAATCATCCTTACCCTCAACAACAGCAAACAATATCTGTCACTTAATTAACCAATGGCAGCAACAGGGTCTGCCATCAGTGCCAGATGTTAAGCAATTTGAGTGGCATAAGCAGCGTGAGTTTTATCAAAAGCGCATACAATCGCTTTATAAACACTCATAATCGCTTTTGGCTTTTTAGTTGACTCAAAAAGCATTATTTTAATGCTAAATCAAAGACCTTTTTCGAGGATATAGCTGAGCAAGATAGACTATAATTGTTAGCCGCTAATATCGCTATAAATACAAATTTACTAAAAGTTAGAATAAATTATTAATTAAAAGTTATTAAAAATCACTATAAGACACGAGCAGATTAATGAAAACAACATCAATGTCCCCCAAGTCATTTATTTCCCCCCCAAAGCAAGTCATCCGCAGCCTACTTATTACGACAGCATTATTTGCCCTTTATGCTTGTAGTGTGTCAGAGCAAGATGATGGCATTTTTCGTTCGGGTGATGCCGCTATTGATAAGCAAGTAGAAGGCTTGCTTGAGCAAATGACAGTGGCCGAGAAGGTCGGACAGTTAAATCAATACAATGGTGGTTGGTATAGTACCGGCCCGATTGCCACAGATGATAAGTACAACAAAAAACGAGTTGATGGTTTGCGTGAAGGTGCCGTTGGTTCAATGTTAAATGTTGTGTCAGTGGCGGCGACATATGAAGCACAACGTATTGCCGTTGAAGAAAGTCGACTCGGTATCCCTTTAATATTTGCCTATGATGTTATCCACGGTTACCAAACCATGTTTCCAGTTCCGCTAGGAGAAACGGCTAGCTGGGATCTTGATGTTATTGAAAAAAGTGCTCGTATCGCGGCGATTGAGTCTTCTGCGGCTGGCTTGCACTGGACCTTTGCACCGATGGTTGATATTGGTCGCGATGCGCGTTTTGGGCGCGTAATGGAAGGCGCGGGTGAAGATCCTTATTTGGGTTCACAGGTTGCCGTAGCACGCGTTAAAGGTTTTCAAGGTGATGATTTAGGCCAAACCGATACGATTGCGGCAACTGCAAAGCACTTTGCAGGTTATGGATTTGTCGAAGCAGGGCGTGATTACAATACCGTCGATGTTAGCAACAGTACTTTGTGGAATGTTATTTTACCGCCCTTTAAGGCAGCGGCTGAAGCAGGTGTTGCGACGTTTATGAATGCCTTTAATGATTTCGATGGCGTGCCAGCTACGGGCAGCGATTATCTGCAAAACACAGTATTAAAAGGCAGTTGGAATTTTCAAGGGTTGGTTGTTTCTGATTGGGACTCTATCGGAGAAATGGAAGAGCACGGTTACGCGCGTGACTTATCCCATGCCGCTCGCCAAGCGATTAATGCCGGCAATGATGTTGATATGGAATCATCGGCTTACTTAGGTCACCTAGAGGAATTAATTACCGCCGGTGAAGTAAGTGAGCAGACGCTGGATAACTGTGTGCGTCGTGTGCTGCAGTTAAAGATTGCCTTGGGTTTATTTGAGGATCCTTACCGATACGCTGATACCGAACGTGAAAAGTTGTTGGTCGGTCATGCCGATCATCATGCAGCCGCTCGCGATGCAGCACGTAAATCTGCCGTACTACTAAAAAATGCTGAACAAATTTTACCGCTAAGTAAAACCGGTCAAACGATAGCAGTTATCGGCCCCTTGGCCGACGACAAAGACAGTCCGTTGGGTAATTGGCGTGGTATGGCCATTGCTAATTCAGCCGTTTCATTGCTTGAGGGTATTCGTGCGGCAGTGGGTGATGATGAGCGTGTACTTTATGCCGAAGGTGCGCCCTTAGCGATTGACGGTCGTGCTTTCGCCAGTAAATTAACTTTGAATGAAGATGATCGATCAGGCTTTGCTAAAGCCATTGCTGTCGCTAAAAAAGCCGATATAGTGGTAATGGCACTTGGTGAAGACGCTTATCAGTCAGGAGAAGGGCGCAGTCGCACAGTGCTCGATTTGGCTGGGTTACAACAGGAATTATTTGATGCAGTAGCCGCCGTTAACGATCAAATTGTCGTGGTGTTGATGAGCGGTCGACCGTTAGTGATTGGTGACCTTGCTGATCGATCGGACGCAGTTCTTCAAGGTTGGCATGCCGGTTCGCAGGCGGGTCACGGCATAGCTGATGTGTTATTCGGTGACTATAACCCCTCAGGCAAACTGCCGATGTCTTTTCCTCGTAATGTTGGGCAGCTCCCGCTTTACTATAACCAAAAAAATACGGGTCGACCTGGGCCGGGTAACGATGTGTTTTGGTCAGGTTATAACGACGTATCAAACCAACCGTTATATCCGTTTGGCTATGGCATGAGTTACACCACTTTCGACTATGCTGATTTGCAAATAGCGCAACAAGATGTAGCCATTGGTGAAAGTGTTACGGTATCTGTGCAGTTAACCAATAGCGGTGATCGACAAGGCGAAGAGGTTGTTCAATTATATATTCGGGATCGCGTGGCGAGTACTATTCGCCCATTAAAAGAGCTTAAAGGCTTTCAGAAAGTGAGCTTGGTTGCCGGTGAAACACAGCAGCTAACATTTCAGTTAAGCCCTGATGAGTTAGGTTTTTATAGCTCGGGTGGCGTGTTTAATGTTGAAGCGGGAGAGTTTGATGTATTTGTCGGCGGTAGTTCCGACAATACCTTAGCGACCAGTTTTAACTTGATCGAGACTGACTAAAAAGTCAGTCTTGTTCCGATAATAATTTTTTGCGTACGGCCATCAACACTTTACCGTAGTGATTGTGGCCTCTGCGATCTCGCCCGCAGCCCCAGTGATAATCGTATTGGCTATTTTCCATAATTTTATTGGGTGCTGATGCAATAAGTTCATCAGCTACATCTGCATGCGTGCGGCATTTAATGTAAACGCCGCGCGTCATAATGACTTCTTTAACTTCAGCCCAGTCTTTTCGAATACGTCTTAGTCGAGTGCGGCCTAGTTTGCGGGCAATTCTTGGATGGCTCGCTTGACGGATTTTTTCTTGATAGCTTTCATTGCTAAATTTCATCGCTTGAAAATAGTGTTCGACCGAAGGCCATTCACGGTCTTCAAGCATAAAGCTATGCTTTGAAAAAGTACCAAGGTTTTCTTCGGGATTAGCGCGCGAAAGGAAGAGGGTATCTTCATCAATATCTGGAAATATGCCCATGGCCATAGAGGTATTCTTCTTAAACGGTGTTTAGAGTCAGTTATGTATTAACGAAATAGCTTAGTGATCTTGTTCCACAGAGAATCGCTGGAGATATTAGCGCTCTCATCTTTCTGTCGCCAAGGGCGACCATTGCAAAATGGGCGATTTTTACAGTCTTCTGTACAGCCACGGCATGGCATAGGTACAGAATCTGCGGGGGTGTTATTGTTATTGGCCAAGATGATTACTCCGTAAACGGTTATGCTCTAAGCTATAGTCTCATTCGAATATAGCGTAAGTATAAAATAATCTCACCTGACATGATACGCAGATAATGACCTGTTGGCTTAATCCACAAGACATCATTATCAGGCTTAGTTATACTTTGGCTTAATAAATAAGCCTTTATATCTATTTTTTTATCATCGTTCTCATTGAAAATACTTTAATAATGAATCCATTGACTAACACGCTTTATGATATTGCCATAATTGGTGCAGGTGTTGCCGGTAGCTATTGCGCAAATGCATTGCAGCAAGCCGGTTACCAAGTGTGTTTGCTTGAAAAAGGCCGTGGTACGGGTGGTAGGGCTTCAAGTCGTCGATTGGCGTCAGCAGACAACGCACCTCAACAAAGTTGTGATTTGGGTGCGCCTTTTTTTCATCAAGAATTCCCCCAACTGACAAAAGATATTGACCATTGGTTAGCGGCTGGCGTTATCGCGCCCTGGCCGGTGGCTGATAACGATAAAGGTTTGGCATTTACTGGCACGCCATCAATGAGTGCATTAACCCGTTATCTCTCTCGACATTGTGAGGTGTTCAGTAGCCAGCGAGTGAGTCATATCGATCGTATTGATGATGTTTGGCAATTGCGTGATGAACGCTATCAGCTTTTACTGCAAGCGAAGCGAGTCGTTATAACAGCGCCTGCGGCACAAAGCGCGCAGTTGTTAACAAGTGCTGATGCCCCTCAGGAATGGCTACAGCAAGCGCATCGTGCGAGTCGTCAATGTCGTCCGCAATGGGCTGCGGTTGTAAGCGATGAAGGTGATAACGACTCTTTAATATCAGGCTTATTTAATCCGTTAGATGTTGAGCATCCGGTATTAACAAAAATCATTTGTGACAGTGCAAAGCCTGAGCGCCAAGCAACAAAACAACGCTGGGTAATACAAGCAAACCTCGATTGGAGTGAGGCTAATAAAGATATCAAAGCTGAGGTTGTTGCTGAGGCGATGTTGGCGGCATTTAACGACTTGCTTACTGCGCAGACAGAGATAAAAATAAATGCCGTGATAGCAACGCCGCATCTTTGGCGATTAGGTCGGCATCAAACCAGTAATCAACAAGCATTATCTATGCCTTGTGATCCAGTATCTATGCTTTGGAATAAAGAGTGCGGTCTAGCGGTAGCGGCTGATTGGCTTGGAACGGGTACCGTGGCTTCGGCAATGCTGGGCGCACAGCAATTGTCTGCTGCGATTATTGCCGATAAGCCCTAAACGGTTATTTTTTCTAGGTCACCATTGAATCGTTTTGTTATCCCAGTCCAGGTAAGCTAATTCACCATCAACAGCGGTGGTATTCATAATGCCAATTAACCGCTCAGCAACAAAATCCGGTGCAAATAATTTATTTTCGGGCACGTTTTTTTGAAACGGCTTAGACAGTGCTGTATCTGTTGTGCCTGGATGAAAGGCAATGATTTTTACGTTAGAGGCGCGTCGGGCATATTCAATGGCTGCGGTTTTTAGCAACATATTTAATGCAGATTTTGATGCGCGATAGGCGTACCAACCGCCCAGATGATTATCTCCAATACTGCCAACGCGTGCACTGAGTACACTAATGTGGCAGGGGTGTTTGCTGGCTAACAAAGGTCTTAAGTTTTTTATCCATAGCATAGGGACAACGGTATTAGCATGAAAGACCTCGTGCAGTGTGTCACTATCAAGTTCTTCTAAGCGCTTTTCAGGGCCAAAAGGCCGGCCATAAAAATCACTCTCTGGGCTGCCGTGCAAAATGCCATGACAAATAAAAACACGTTTAAATATCATCGCAGAGGCTTTACTCTTATCTCGTAATGTTTGAAGGGTGTCTTTGATGTTATCTTCGGTGTAGTCAATAACGATCCAAGTCAGTTTCGAGTGACCGATAAATGACTCGGGACAGTCTTTGCGGCTAATAGCGATTAATTGATCGACGCTGCTATCGACGAGTAAGCGCGCTAATACAGCGCTCGCAATGCCACCACTCGCACCAATGACGATATCTGTCATAATCGGCGCTAAGGGTGAAGAGGTTTCGTTAGATGCTTGAGATGGATTCATAGTGATGTTCGTATTCAAAGGTTAAGGTTTAAATATTGAGGTACAAATTACTACCCTTACGAGGCGTTTGGCAAGCTGGATTAGTGTCTATCTAGTTTTTTCCTATTTAGACGATCCAATTCAATGTTATTAGCGTAGTGTTTAATAGGAAAGTCAATGATTCTATAATAATCAGTCGAGACTCAAAAAATGAAAAAGATCTTGTTTAGCTGGAAGTCACTCGCGCTTTTAAGTATCTATTTATTGCTAGCCAATGGCATGAAAGCCTATGCTGATTGCCCTGATTATATGAACCACAATATGCGGCAGCTGCATTCAGAAAACGAAGTTAATTTGTGTGAGTTAGTTGAGCAAAAGCCAGTACTAGTAATTAACACAGCTAGCCATTGTGGTTTCACCCCGCAGTTCGAAGGTCTAGAGAAGTTACACCAGCAATATGCCGATAAAGGCTTAGTCGTTGTTGGCTTTGCCAGCGATGACTTTTTTCAAGAAGATAAAGACGAATCCAAAGCTGCGGATATTTGCTTCCAAAATTACGGTGTGACTTTCACCATGCTTGCGCCGAGTCATGTCAGAGGAAAAAACGCCAATCCAGTTTTCAAGATGCTTAACGAAACCGTTGGTTCACCTCGCTGGAACTTCACTAAATACTTAATTGATAAAGATGGTGAAGTGGTGAGTCGATTTGGTACTCGCATTGAGCCGAATGATCCAAAATTATTAAAAACGATAGAGTCGATACTGTAACCCTTATTAGGTCGTTATTATGCTAACCATGTCGTTTGATAAATTACCCTTTATCGATGTTATTGATAATGTCGAGATCCATTCCTTTGACGCCTCTATTTACACAGCACGGCTGATTATCGATGGTTTAATCTATCGTTTAGTAGAGGCTAACCAGAAGAGCTATAAACGCCGTTCCGCGCAACAAATTAAGAAGGACTTAAAAGACTTTAATATCAGTCATTTCGAGTTGGTGCATAAAAGCGCATATGATGAGATGGTTGGTCAGCCGACACCTTATGATGCTGATAGCACTAATGAAATTCGTGTACCGTTAGCGCTTGAATAGGTTGTAGACTTTATTGTGACATCAACACTTTTAATTTTACCGGATCAGCTTTTTAAGCATCATGCCGGTTTACAAAATAATCAAACCTCGGTTGTTATGGTCGAGGCACCCTTTTATTTTGATAGCGAAAACCCTTCTTCTTATCACCGTCAAAAATTAATTTTGCATCGCGCCTCTATGCAGGCTTATAAAGCCTACCTTGAGCAACAAGGTTTTTCTGTTCGCTATTATGATGCTTGTACTAATGTGCTTGAGGCCGTTTTCGCTGATCTATCGGTCGATGAATTAGTGATGATGGATCCCGTCAATGTAAAGCTCAAAGCATTGATCGAATCAGTTGCTGTCGAGAATAAAGTCACCCTGTCTTGTCTCTCGTCACAAAACTTTATCAATACGCGCGAATATAACGAGCACTATCGCAGCACCAAAAAACGTTGGTTTATGGCTGACTTTTATCAGCAGCAACGCAAGCGTCTCGATATTTTAATGGCAGAGGGTAAGCCGGTAGGTGGCAAGTGGAGCTTCGATGCCGACAACCGAAAAAAAATCCCTAAAGCTAAACGTCACTTAATTCCTGAGCTACAGTTTCCTGCTACTAATCAGTGGGTAGAAGAAGCCGAAGATTATGTCAGCAAGCATTTTGCCGATGCGATAGGTGAGGTTGCGCCACTTTATTACCCCGTGACCTTTGATGCCGCAGAACAATGGTTGCAGGCATTTCTTGAGCAGCGGTTCTCTAATTTTGGTGATTACGAAGATGCCTTGGTTCCGAATCAAAATTGGTTATATCACAGTATCTTAACGCCGATGATGAACATCGGTTTATTAACACCTCAGCAAGTCGTGGATGCGGCACTACAGTATGCCGATCAAGCGCATTTAAAAAATACCGAAGACGCTATTTCGATTGCCAGTTTAGAAGGCTTTATTCGACAGATTATTGGCTGGCGTGAATTTATGCGGGCCACTTATGATGATTTAGGCGCCACCATGCGCAGCGGTAATCATTGGCAGCATCATCATGTTTTGCCCGAGAGTTTTTATGATGGCACTACAGGGCTTGCGCCCATTGATGATGTCATAAAACGTGTCTTAAAAACGGGTTATTGCCATCATATCGAAAGGCTAATGGTATTGGGTGGCTTTATGTTTCTCTGTGAGTTTGATCCCGATGATATTTATCGTTGGTTTATGACAATGTTTGTCGATGCTTATGACTGGGTCATGGTGCCTAATGTTTATGCTATGAGTCAGCATGCCGATGGCGGTTTGATTACCACCAAACCGTATTTTTCAGGTTCAGCTTATTTGAAAAAAATGGGTTATGACGAAACCGGTGAGTGGTGCGATATTTGGGATGCACTCTACTGGCGTTGGATTTGGAAGCAAAAGGATGCACTGGGTAAAAACCCTCGCTGGGCGATGATGTGTCGCTTAGCAGAGAAAATGGACGATACAAAAATGAATCAGCACCTGGTGACGGCTAACGACTACCTCGCCAGTTTTTCACCTCGTCGCTAACTTTAGCCAAAAACACTTCTATCGTTTATCATTAAGCGCTTATCTTGTTGAATCATAAAAGACTTGGACAACGCTTAAATGACCGAAACTGCGACCGAAAAACAGCCATCATCTGATGTTAATCGTGTATTAACCGGCATTACCACCACCGGTACGCCGCATCTTGGCAATTATGTGGGTGCTATCAAGCCAGCCATTGCGGCCAGCCAGAATGACAATACCGATTCCTTTCTATTTTTGGCCGATTATCATGCCATGATCAAAAGTCATGAGCCCGATAAAATCCATCAATCCAGTATTGAAATTGCTGCTACTTGGTTGGCATTAGGTTTAGATGTCGACAAAGTGACCTTTTACCGTCAGTCCGATGTGCCTGAGATTATGGAGCTGTCTTGGATTTTGACCTGTTGGACTGCCAAGGGTTTGATGAATCGCGCTCATGCGTATAAAGCTGCGGTGCAAGCTAACGAAACGGCTAGTGTCGATCCTGATAACGCAGTGACAATGGGTTTGTTTAGTTATCCGGTGCTTATGGCCGCCGATATCTTAATGTTTAATGGCAAGCAAATTCCTGTCGGTCGCGACCAAATTCAGCACGTTGAAATGGCGCGAGATATTGCCCAGCGGTTTAATCATCATTACGGAGAGTGCTTTGTATTACCTGAGGCATTAGTTGAAGATAATGTTGCGGTGCTCCAAGGTTTGGATGGCCGTAAAATGAGTAAGAGTTATAACAATACCATTCCGCTATTTGATACCGAGAAAAAACTTAAAAAATCGATTAATAAAATCAAAACTAATTTGTTAGAGCCAGGCGAGCCGAAAGACCCTGATGATTCAACGGTATTTCAAATTTGGAAGGCCTTTGCATCAGAGACGCAAACCGCCGATATGCGCCAACAGTTTCATGAGGGTATAGCTTGGGGCGAAGCCAAGAAGTGCTTATTTGAATTGATCAATAACGAATTAGCTGAGCCGCGTGAGCGCTACCTAGAACTCATGGCTGACCCAGCCAAGATGGAAGGCATTTTATTAGCCGGCGCAGAGAAAGCCAGAGCGGTAACGGCGCCTAAAATACAACAGGTCAGAGAGGCTATTGGTATTCGAGCCATGACTAAGTGATATCTATTATAAAATATTAGGACGCAAGTTTTATGGCAGCATTGAATTCTGACTGGATCAATTTGGTAAGTTTGATTTGGTTTTTCTTTTGTTGGGTAGGCTATAGCCGTTTCTCTAAGCATCAGGCAAAAAAAGTTGATTGCATTGCTTCCGTGATGCATCGTCATCGCGTCGATTGGATGCGTTCTGTTTTGATCCGTGAAATGCGGGTTGGCGATGCCGCGATCATATCCAATTTAGAAAAAAACGTCGCTTTTATGGCGTCCACTAGCATGCTGATATTGGCCGCTATGATTACCGTTATTGCCAATACTGATCAGGTAACAGAGCTGTTTAGTTCCTTACCTTTTTTCTCTGAGACCAATGCTCAGTTTATACAGTTGAAGTTTCTTCTGCTGTGCTTAATTTTTATCTATGCGTTTTTCACCTTCACATGGTCTTTAAGGCAGTTTGGTTTTTGTGGTGTGTTAATCGGCGCCGCACCGAATGCCATCGAAGAAAATATAAGTGATGAGGAGTGCCGAGTTTTTTCACAGCACTGTGGAAAGATTTTAGATCAAGCATCGCATAGTTATAATTTTGGGCTGCGATCGTTTTATTACTCGATGGCCATGCTCGCTTGGTTTATTCACCCGCTATTATTTATGTTAGCGACAGCCACTGTTGTTGCGATTCTTTATCAGCGGGAGTTTAGATCTAATAGCTTACAGGCTTTACTGCAGGTTAATCTCGACTGGCATCAACATGAAAAAAACCAATAAAAAAATTCGAAATTTCTTATTGGGTTAGTTCATTTCTAATTTTTGCAATCGACGCATTTGATGCAATAACGGCTCGGTATAACCGCTGGGCTGTTCTTTACCTTCAAATATCAATGCGCAAGCGGCTTTAAATGCAATGCTGTTATCAAAGTCTGCTGTCATGGCATGATAGCTTGGGTCGTTAGCATTTTGCCCATCAACCACAACCGCCATTCGCTGCAACGATTCTAATACCTGATCCTTGGTACAAATATTATGATGCAGCCAGTTGGCAACATGCTGGCTAGAAATACGCAATGTTGCGCGATCTTCCATTAGCCCCACATTATGAATGTTAGGCACTTTAGAGCAGCCCACACCGTCGTTAATCCAACGGACGACATAACCTAATATACCTTGGTTATTATTATCCAGCTGTTGCTGAATCGCTTTATCATCCAAAGAGTGAGGCATAGCCATAACGGGTATGCGCACCAAAGCCTGACGATAGTCTTCACTTTGTTCGGTTAACTGATCAAGCATTTTTTGCTGTACGGCTAACACATCAGTTTGGTGGTAATGCATAACATGCAAAGTGGCTGCGGTCGGTGAGGGCACCCATGCGCAGTTAGCACCGCTTTTAGGATGGCCATCTTTGGTTTCCACCATGGCTTTCATTTCATCGGGCATTGCCCACATCCCTTTACCTATTTGCGCCTTGCCTGAAAAGCCGCATTGTAAACCAATGGCAACGTTAGAGGCCTCATAGGCACTAATCCAATCGGCATCTTTAATTTTTTCTTTGGGTAAAATAGGACCGGCTTCCATCGCCGTGTGAATTTCATCGCCAGTGCGATCAAGAAAACCCGTGTTAATAAAAATGACACGATCTTTTGCAGCGTGGATACAGGCTTTTAAATTTAATGACGTGCGGCGCTCTTCATCCATAATGCCGAGCTTGATGCTATTGGCAGGTATGGCGAGTTGCTGCTCAATTTTACTGAACAAGTCGCAAGTAAATTTAACCTCATCTGGCCCGTGCATTTTAGGTTTAACGATATACATGCTGCCGGTTGTTGAATTTGATAAGCGATTGCGTTTTTGCATATCGTATAAAGCAATAGTCGCAGTCACAATGCCATCCATAATACCTTCAGGGATCGCTTCACCCTCGGCATCCAACACGGCATCGTTTGTCATTAAGTGACCGACGTTTCTGACTAATAATAAGCTTCGGCCTGAGATTGAAAATGCTTCGCCGTTGGGTGCTAAAAACTCACGGTCAGCTGATAAACCGCGCTCTAAAACTTTGTCACCTTTTTTAAAGCTTGTCTGCAAGGTGCCGCGCATTAAGCCCAACCAATTTCGATAGACCAGCGTTTTATCTTCTGCATCAACAGCAGCTACCGAGTCTTCGCAATCTTGAATAGTCGTAATCGCCGATTCTAAAACGATATCTTGGATGCCTGCTGCATCATCACGGCCAATCACACCGTTTTTATCAAATAATAATTCGATATGCAGATGATTATTCTTCAACAAAATACTAGAAGGCGCATCGGCATGGCCGGTATAGCCGACAAACTGTTCAGGATTTTTTAATGCCTGTTGTTCTGAGTTGGCAGTCACCACTAACGTATTATTTTTAATGGTATAGACGCTGGCATCAGCATGGCTACCATTAGTCAGTGGCGTTGCTTGATCTAAAAATTGACGGACATAGCGAATAACCTCGGCACCACGAACGGCATCGTAACCACCACTTGTTGCAGTCGCAGATTCGATAACGTTAGTGCCATAAAGTGCATCGTAAAGACTGCCCCATCGCGCATTGGTGGCATTTAATGCATAGCGCGCATTTTTAACTGGCACCACGAGCTGCGGGCCAGGTATACGAGCAATTGCATCGTCGGCATTATCAGTAGTGATAGTAAAATCGTCGACATCATCAGCGATATAATTGATTTCACGCAAAAAAGCGATTTGTTCGGCATCGCTAGCTTTATTTTTGTTGTCCTTTTGATTATCTTTTTGATTGGCATGCCATTGGTCAATAGCCGTTTGCATTGTTTCACGGGTTAACAATAAGTCCTTATTGCGTGGCGTGAATTCATTGAGTAGCTCAGAAAAGTGCTGCCAGAAATCTTCAGCATTGATGTCCAAGTCGGGTAGTACTTCAGCTTCAATGAACGCGCAAAAAAGCGGCGATATACGCAGCTCGCCTCGGTTGAGGTAATCGCTGTAGCTGTTGGCGGTGTCATTACTCTTGGCATTGTTAGTGGCGGACATAAATAATAGATACTCAACTTTTAGGGTTTGCTAAATCATCGGTGGATCTTTCGGTTCTATTTTTTCTTTGGTTCTATTTTTTTCTCTGGTTCTATTTGTTTCTCTGGTCCTGTTGGTTCTCTAGGAGCCTTTGCCATCAGTATAAGTTCAAATTAATATCTTTTAAATTAATGCGCCTTATAAAATATATTTCTTGCATGAATTATAATGTTTGACGTTTTTCAGTCATTAAATATTGCCTTTAACGGTTTTAGCGATGTTGTTAATCTCTTCACGAAGCCATTTATGGGCAATATTGTGATGCAGCACAGGACTCCAAGCCATTTTGATTTCAATAGGCACAATAGGAAAAGGCGGTTTGGTAATCACAACTCCTGGTGTATCTTTCCAGACGAGCGCGGCGCGAGCTGGCAGGGTAGCAATGAGCTTTTTGCTTTCAAGTAAATAATTAGACACTTGGTAGTGACGAGAAAATAACGTGATACGTCGCTTTTTGCCCATATCGGATAGCGCTTCATCTACCCAGCCGAGTTTTTGGCTGTATTTAGGATTCATCCCCGTGCCAACCCCAATACCTGTTTTGCTCACCCAGATATGTTTTGACTCTAAATAAGCTTCTAAAGTGAGCGCATTTTTCGCAGGGTGTTCGCTGCCGACTAAGCAGGCAAAATTATCGCGCCAGATGCTTTTTTGGTGAAAAGAGTCGGGTAAATGGTCAAATCGGTTGATCGCCATATCAATATCGCCGCGCTCTAAATCGCTAAAACTACCATCACTGGGTGTTAATACATCCAGTGTAATGTCTGGGGCAATATCGTTAAGACGGCCCATGAGTGGCGCTAATAGCGTGGTCTCAATGTAATCACTGGCCATAATTCGAAAGGTACGTGAACTGGTTGCTGCATCAAAATTTTCAACCGGTTGTAGCGCAAGTTCGGCTCGCGATAAGGCCTCAACGACCAGCGGCTCCATGATTTTAGCGCGTTCGGTAGGGGTCATGCCTGAGCTGGTGCGAACCAAAACCGGATCGCCCAGCAAGTCGCGTAAACGGCGAAGCGCATTACTCATTGCCGGTTGCGTAATCCCTAGCTTTTCGGCTGCTCGAGAGACGCTTCGCTCTTTAAGCAGAGTATTCAAATAAACTAGGAGATTGAGATCGATACGCTTTATGTTCATGGGTGTTTGCCTTTGCTTTTATCTGCATCTTATCATTCATAAGATATATGTATTGAATTTACAGTATAAATTTCATTAATTTCGGATATTCTATTAACCTTGTTAACAAATGGCAACAGCTGTTTATTCATTATTGCCGCTCTTATCCAGCCGATGGGATCTACACTTATTAGCTGACCATCAGAAATTATTAGCCAACCGCTTATAGATGAAGGAAAAACGTACATGTCATACAAAGAAAATATTGACCAAATAGCCTCATTACGTGCCGACCAAAAAGGCGCATGGAATGCTATTAACCCGGAATCGGCTGCGCGTATGCGTTTGCAAAACCGTTTTCAAAATGGCTTAGATATTGCCAAATACACGGCCGGCATTATGCGTAAAGATATGGCTGAGTATGATGCTGATTCATCACAGTACACACAGTCTCTTGGTTGCTGGCATGGTTTTATTGGTCAACAGAAAATGTTGGCGGTTAAAAAGCATCAAGGTACAACGAATAAAAGTTATTTATATTTATCAGGCTGGATGGTTGCGGCGCTACGTTCTGACTTTGGTCCATTACCTGATCAATCAATGCATGAAAAAACTTCAGTGTCTGGCTTAATCGAAGAGCTATACACCTTTCTTCGTCAAGCGGATGCACGCGAACTTGGCGATTTATTTAAAGCTTTAGATGCTGCTCGCGACGCCAATGACTCAGCGAAAGAAAAAGACCTTTTAAATCAAATCGAAAATTTTGAAACACACGTTGTACCGATTGTTGCTGATATTGATGCAGGCTTTGGTAATGAAGAGGCAACATACTTGCTTGCTAAACGCATGATCGAAGCAGGCGCGTGCTGTATTCAAATTGAAAACCAAGTATCGGATGCCAAGCAATGTGGTCATCAGGACGGCAAAGTGACTGTTCCCCATGAAGATTTTCTTGCCAAAATTAACGCGGTTCGTTATGCCTTTATTGAGTTAGGGGTTGATGACGGCGTTATTGTCGCGCGTACTGATTCATTGGGTGCGGGTTTAACACAAAAAATTCCTGTGTCATTGTCTGAAGGCGACTTAGCGTCTCAATACAACGATTACTTACAGACGACGCCAGTAACATCTACTGACGATGTTAACGAAGGCGATATGTTGCTTAAGCATAAAGGTCAGCTCGTTAAGCCCGAGCGTTTACCAAACGGTTTGTATCGCTTTAAAGCGGGAACGGGTGAAGCGCGCTGTGTGCTTGATTGCATCACTTCTTTGCAAAACGGTGCTGACCTTATTTGGATCGAAACTGAAAAGCCACATGTTAAACAAATTGGCGATATGGTTAACGCTGTGCGCGAAGTGGTTCCCAATGCAAAATTGGTTTACAACAACTCGCCATCCTTTAACTGGACGCTAAACTTCCGTCAGCAAATTTTTGATTTGTGGACTGAAGAAGGTAAAGATGTTTCTGCTTACAACCGTGATGAGTTAATGAGTGTCGATTATGATGATACTGAGTTGGCTACAGTAGCGGATGAAAAAATCCGTACCTTCCAAGCCGATGGCGCACGCGATGCAGGCATATTCCATCACTTGATTACATTGCCGACTTACCACACAGCAGCCTTATCGACAGACAATTTAGCCAAAGGATATTTTGGCAGCGAAGGTATGTTGGCCTATGTGGCTGGCGTGCAACGTAAAGAGCTTCGTGAAGGGCTGGCATGCGTTAAGCATCAGGCCATGGCAGGTTCAAATATTGGTGATGATCACAAAGAGTACTTCTCTGGCGAGCAAGCACTTAAAGCCTCAGGCAAAGACAACACCATGAATCAGTTTGATTAATGGTGATGGCTTGAATTGAAGCAAACAAGTACTTAAGCTCAAAAACCGGATCGGCAGTTATTTGTCAGTCCGGTTTTTTTATAACAGTATTAAGCAAATAAGGTAGCTGAAAGTGAGTGACAATACGCTGATATCCACACCTGATCTTTGTGATCAATACGAAGACGATACGCAAGTTGACCTTCAAATTGTCGCGCCAGTGTTTTCACACTATGGCGCTAAGCAGGCTTTTTGCGGATCAATAAGTACCGTACAGTGTTTCGAGGATAATTCTTTAGTTGCTCAACAAGTTAAATCGGCAGGTCATGGTCGGGTCTTAGTGGTTGATGGCGATGCCTCCATGCGCTGTTCGTTACTAGGTGATCAACTAGCCGCAGCAGCGTTAAAAAACGGCTGGGCGGGGATTATCATTAATGGCTGTTTGCGCGATGTAGAGATTATTGCACCCATTCCCATTGGCATTATGGCTATTGCATCGATACCGCGTAAAACCGTCAAAACAGGCAAGGGTAGCTTAGATGTTACTGTCACGTTTGCGGGCGCAGTATTTTCGCCAGGCCACTATGTATACGCCGACCAAACGGGCATACTGGTCTCGGACAAAAATTTATTGAGTAGTCATTAACTTTAAACAAACCTTGATAAAGCGATTATGAGTTTACCTGACACAATAGCCAGTACAATTCTCAATGGTTTTGAAGCCATGTTTACTGACTTTATGGATGTAACTAATGGTGCGCAAGCGCGCTTCGAGCAAGCGCAATGGCACGAAGTTCATGCGGCGATGCGTTTGCGACTAACGGTGTATCGCGAGCGGGTTAGTTATGCCGAACAGCATTGTCGCGATATTGCCGGCGATAAATTACAAGATAAGCAGAGTTGGAGTCAGGTTAAGCTGCGTTATGCCGAAATGATCAGCGGCCATCCTAATCACTTAATTGCAGAATCATTTTTTAATTCCGTATTTAGTCGTGTTTTTGGCCATATGGCCATTCGTCACAGCAGTGTATTCGCTGGCGTTAAAGCGTTAGATCCCAAAGCGGTTGCCGCCGACGATATCTTAATTAACTTTGAATATGATCGCGGCCTAAAAGAAACGACGCGCGCCATGCTTGAGCGTTTTCAATTTCAGATTCCCTACGAAGATATTGATCGTGATGTAGATCGCATTGTGCATCGTGTGGTTGAGTTTTTTGCCAATGTTAGGCCGGCAGAGGGGAGCATTTCAATTAAAGTGATTGAAAATGTTTTCTTTAGAAATAAAGGTGCTTACTTAATTGGTTATATTGATTTACCCGATGAAATTATTCCCGTCGCTCTGCCTTTTATGCTTAATAAAAAAGGTGAAGTTTATGTTGATGCCGTGATTCTTGGCAGCGACGAAATCAGTATGATTTTTAGTTTTACGCGTTCGTATTTTATGGTGAATACGCAAAATCCTGCGCAGTATGTTGCGGTATTAAAGCGAATGATGCCGCATAAAGAAATTTTTGAGCTGTTTACCTCTATTGGTTTTGCAAAGCATGGTAAGACTGCGTTTTATCAATATGCTGTTTCCTTTACTAAGCAAATTCCAGTCGAGCAAAAATACACGTCAGCTCCCGGTATTAAAGGCATGGTGATGTTGGTATTTACCTTGCCCGATTTTGATTATGTTTATAAGGTGATTAAAGACCGTTTTACGCCACCCAAAGATATGACGCGTAAACAGGTAGAAGAAAAATACAACATGGTTAAATCGTCAGATCGTGCCGGTCGTATGGCTGATGTTCAAGGCTTTAAATATTTAGCATTTGATAAGCGTCGTTTTTCTGATGAGCTACTAGAAGAACTGTATAAAGAAGTGCCTTCCATGGTTCAAACATCGGGCAATGCGCTAATCCTTAAGCACGTTTACGTTGAGCGTAAAATGGTACCGCTTAACTTGTATTTACCCAATGCTGATGATGGAAGTACCTATAGTGCTATTGATGAATACGGAAATGCGATTAAGCAGCTAGCGGCAGCTAATATTTTTCCTGGCGATATGCTGTTAAAAAACTTTGGCGTGACTCGTCATGGACGTGTGGTTTTTTATGACTATGACGAAATTTGCCCACTAACTGATTGTAACTTTAGAAAAATTCCCGAAGCGCGTACGGATGAAGAAGAGATGGCCGCAGGGGCGTGGTTCGATGTCAAAGAAAACGATATTTTTCCTGAAGAGTTTCGTTTGTTTTTTACCGGTAACCCAAAAGCGAAGCGAGTCTTTAATCAACTGCATGCCGAAATTTACGACTACCGTTTTTGGCAGGGCTTGCAGAATAAGATTAAAGAAGGGTATGTGACTGATGTGTTTCCCTATCGACGTCAGAAGCGTTTTAAACGTATAGAGAGTTAATTGATAAAGGTTTAATCGCGTCGCAGTTTATCGGACGATGCAATTGGCGTTGGGAAATTAAAAATAACAATATAGGTCGAGATCAAAAACGTCAAAATGGCGGTAGCTTGAATAAGATGCGAAGCCTCTTTACCAATTAATAATGTACCCGTAGCTACATAGGCAATCAGCAGCGAGAACTCACTGTTTTGCCCCAGTCTAAAACCAACACTCCAAGCCAAGTCTTTGTGCTCGTCCATTCCTTGTAGGAGTGACCGAAAGATCACTGGTTTAAGCCCCGTCATAATCGCGGCCAATAAAAGCGCCGGCAGTAAAATATCAGCGAGCAAGGTCAGGTCAAAGCGTGCGCCTAATGCAAAGAAAAATAAGATTAAGAAGAAATCTCTAAGCGGTTTTAAGTTGATAGCAATATATTGTGAGATAGGGCTGGTAGCCAACGTGATACCGGCGATAAAGGCACCGATCTCTGCCGATAAGCCAACAGCGCTCGCCGCTTCTGCCATACCGAGGCACCAACCGATAGCTAATAGAAAAATATATTCTTGAAAGCGATCAAAGCGCTGAATAAGACGCAGCAAAATATATTTCACAACAATAAATGCAGCCGCAGCCAGCAGGGGTAGGCTGATAAAGGCCAAGCCAATTTGGCTCATATCAAACTGCCCTGAATTGCTGCTAAATAAAATGATTAATACAAAAATCGCCAGTAAATCTTGAATCAGTAACAAACCAATAATCAGTTCACCCGTATGCTTATGATGCAGCATGGTGGTGGGCAATAATTTAATACTAATAATGGTGCTAGAGAACATCATGGCCGCACCAATAACGACGGCTTCTAGCATGCTAAAGCCAAACGCTGATGCCACGCCAAAACCCATCAATGCAAATAAGCTAGAGCTAGCCAGTGCGACGAGTGTCGCTTTTTTAGCAACGGCGACCAAGGCCTGCGGTTGCATATCGAGGCCGAGTAAGAACAGTAAAAAGATAATACCTATATGGCCGCTTTCTTCGAGTAGCTCGATGTCAGTGACTAACGCAAAGCCGTAGGGGCCGATAAGTGCGCCCAACATAATGTAGGCAATGATAAGTGGTTGGCGAGTGTACAGCGCAAAAGAAGCGAGTGCAGCGGCACCACTAAAAATAAGAAAGAAAGAAAATGTCAGCGCTTCGGTTTCCATGGCTACATCATACTACCAACAACGCCAGCAGCCATAATAAAAAATGGCTGTAGGCGAGTGATATTTTTACACTATAAGTTTAAGTATGGGTTTAACTGTAAGTTTAGCTATGGTTTTCAATATGGCTTTCAATATGAGTTTAGCGCTTCTGAAAAATCGGCGTATCTGGATTGGCTTGGTCGCTGCCTACTTGGTAATTGGCGCTAAAGTCATTAAGGCCCGCTAATGCTTTCTCTGCATTAGCGTCTTCACGAATCAAATAGCTGCTAAAGCCGCAGCGCTTATAAAAATACATTTGGTCATGGAGCACATCACCAATGGCGCGAAGATCACCGGTGTAGGCATAGTAATCGCGCAAGGTTCGCGCATAAGAGTAACCGCGGCCGTCGGCAAAGACAGGAAAGTTAATGGCGATAACGGGAATCGATTGGCACAGCGCTTGTAAGGGCTCAGGGCTTTCATCGCTATCTAACCAAACACCTATGGTTTTGCTGTTTTTTAATTGTTCAGCATGTTGCAACCAAGTAGCGAGTGGCAGTAATAAATGATCGCCAGCAGTCTCGATTGAAAACTCAGCGTCCTTCGCAATAATTTGCCAAGGGTTATCAATAATTTGCTGATCTTTAATTAAATTCGATGGCTTAATTGAATTCGATGAATTAGGCATAGACATACTCCTTAAACGGGTCGATGCCAACGCGGCGATAAGTGTCGATAAATTGTTCTTCGGGCTGTCGTTGTTTAACAAAAACATCCAATACTTTTTCGATAACCGTAGGCACTTCTTCGGGCGAGAATGAAGGTCCAAGAATTTTAGCTATTGAGGCTTCGCGGCCCATATTGCCACCGAGCGATATTTGATAAAACTCACGACCTTTTTTGTCGACGCCTAAAATACCAATATGGCCAACATGATGATGGCCACAGGCATTCATACAGCCAGAAATATTTAGATCGATAGGGCCAAGGTCGTATAAATAGTCAATGTCATCAAACTGACGCTGAATCGCTTCGGCAATAGGAATAGATTTAGCATTAGCGAGTGCGCAGTAGTCACCACCCGGACAGCAAATAGGATCAGAGAGATGGCCTAGGTTAGGCGTAGCAATATTCAATGCATCACAGCGCTGCCATAGTGCAAACAGGTCGGCTTTTTTAACATCGGCTAACACAATGTTCTGTTGGTGGGTATTGCGCAGTAGGCCGCCAGAGTATTGGTCGGCAAGATCGGCAATCGCTTCCATTTGTAAGTCAGTAATATCACCGGGTGCAATCCCCGTTGGTTTTAGCGCAAGGTTAACAATCGCATAGCCATCTTGTTTATGTGGCTGCACATTTTTATCTAACCATCGACCAAAATCGTTAGATTCTAAACGCTGCGAAGCTAACTCACGATTGCATGATGAATCATCTAGCACATCGTAATCTTGTGGTGCAAAAAATGCTTGTACACGCGCTACGGCTTCTTCGGTGAGTGTGTTTTCGTCACCTTTAATGTGTTGCCATTCTTGATCAACGCGTTCGGCAAACGCTTCAGGCCCCATGGCTTTAACCAAGATTTTAATACGTGCTTTGTATTTATTGTCGCGACGACCTAATTGGTTGTAAACGCGAAGCACTGCTTCGAGGTAAGTAATTAAATGTTGCCAGTGCAAATCTTTTTTAATTAATTGACTAATCACCGGCGTGCGACCCAAGCCGCCACCAACATGCACATGAAAGCGTGTATGGCCTTCATCGTTGTGGACTAACTCAACGCCAATATCATGAAACTTAAAAGCGGCGCGATCCTCTTCGGTTGCGCATACAGCAATTTTAAACTTGCGCGGCAAAAGGGCGAATTCGGGATGAAAGGTTGACCACTGACGAATAAGTTCACACCAAGGGCGTGGATCTTCGATTTCATCAATAGCAACGCCGGCGTACTGATCGGTGGTGGTGTTACGAATACAGTTACCGCTAGTTTGAACGGCATGCATTTCGACAGTAGCGAGTTCTTCTAAGATATCGGGCACATCTTCAAGGCGCGGCCAGTTAAGTTGAAAGTTCTGACGTGTCGAAACGTGGATATAGCCTTTATCATAATGACGAGCGATATGGGCGAGTTTGCGTAATTGCGCAGTGTTATACAGGCCATAAGGTACAGCAACGCGCAGCATGGGCGCGAGGCGCTGGATATAGAGGCCATTTTGCAGGCGCAGCGGTAAGAATTCGGTCTCACTGAGTTCACCAGCCAAAAAGCGGTCGGTTTGGCCGCGAAACTGGTTAACGCGCTCATTGATTATTTGGCGGTCGTATTGGTCGTATATATACATATTGGTGCTTAATATCACTATCAGTCTAAAAAGGGGCGCTACTTTACCAAAAAACGCGGCTTAACAACACTCCCAATAAGCGACTTAACATCATCGAAATGCCGTTTTAGCATATCGGTTTAGCGAATAACCGCTAAGCGCCCAAAAGTGGCATATTGCCGAGCTGTGGTTAGATAATTGTCTTGCAAGCCTTGTTATAATGGCTTTATTGAGTCATGTCGGTGTTGAGAGTTGAGAGTTGAGTGATACAAGTACTGAGTAATATCAGTACTGAGCACCGTCATTAAAGTTAGAAGGCTTACGCGCCGTGGCGCTAAGCATAAAATGATGAGAAGAGGTTAGAGATGACAGATGTAAATGAAACAGCGAATGATGTGAGTGCAACAGAGCGTGATGGCGATAGCCGCGCGGATATGTGGTGTGCAGTGGCTATTGTATTCCTCGCTTGGGGATTTGCTATGCACTGGCTGACGGGGCTGTAGTTTGTCTGTTGGTTTAAATTAAAGATTGCCTGTTGGTTTTTTGATGTTGAAAGGGCTGCCTTAGAGGTGGCCTTTTTTTTTGGTTTT
>JAOIUY010000002.1 GCA_028223755.1 Pseudomonadales bacterium
TTTTTCAAAACCAAAAACAATTAATTAATCGACTGACCCGCATCGGCCGCTGTCGCTTGCGACTGACGGAAAATAGCATCAAAATCGATTGGCGCTAATGATAACGGTGGAAACCCACCCTTAACCGCTATACTATCAATCGCTTCACGCGCATACGGGAACAAGAAATTAGGGCATACAGCGCCTAATACATGCTGAAGCTGCTCGGCAGGAAAACCCGAAATAGCAAAAATACCCGCTTGTTGTAATTCAATTAAATACGCAGTCTCTTCTTCAACTTGCGCCGTAATCGTAATCGTTAATACGATCTCATGAGCGCCATCGCCCACTTGATTACCACGTGTATTCACATCCATTTTTACTTTCGGCTGAAATGCCTGAGTAAATACTTTAACACCCATCGGGGTCTCAAAAGAAAAATCTTTAATGTAAGTACGCTGTACCGCAAATTGTGGGGCCGCGTCTGCTGAAGCTGCTGCTTCGTTTTCATTCTCTGCCATTGTAAACCTCGTTGTTAAGCGCTTGGCGTTTAAATTATTAAATCAGCTTTTACACCGATTATTTATCCATTCGTCTTTTAACTGTGAAGCAACATCCTGTCGCTCTCCAAAAATTTTTCTTCAGGGTTTTACCCTAGCAGTAAATCTAATTTCCCGCTACGTTCCAACATCGCTAACTCAGTGTACCCACCTACGTGATCACTGTTAATCCAAATCTGCGGCACCGTGCGAGCACCGCTTAATCGTGATATCTGCGCTCGCAACTCCGGATTGCCATCAACCGCAACATCGGTGTATTCAACGGCTTTAGTATCCAATAAATCTCGCGCCGCTATGCAATAAGGACAGTAGCGCGTGGTATACATCAATACCTTTGTACTTAATATCGCTGACTCTGGTGCTTGAGAACTCGACATCGCTATTTCACTAACGGCATCTGAGCACCCTGCCACTCCATTAAGCCACCAGCTAATCGGTAAACGGCTGGACCCTCTTCACTTTGAATGCGCTTGGCAACATAAGAAGATTGCTGACCCATCTTGCAAACTAACACTAACGGTCGATCACCGTATTGCTGTAAATCTGTTTTACCCCCAGCGGTATGCTGTGACTGCCACTTAGTGAACGGGACGTTAATCGCATCGACGATATGGCCGGCATCAAAATCGACCTTATCTCGCAGATCAATGACTACGCCATTATCACGGTTAACCAATGCGGTGAGTGCATGAGTCGAGAGGCTCTTACCTGCTCGGCGATTTTCTAACCAAGCTAATAAGGCAACCGTTGCTGCTAATACTGTGATCAAAAACCATTGTTCAGAAACAAATATAAGAAACTTTTGCATACGACTGTGCTTTTTACCTGTCTGTTTTTTTCGGGCGCCAAGTATACACTGCCTATTTGCCTTGACCACTATTTATAAGAACACCACGCAAAATGGCTTGGTTTGTGCGGTCATAACCGCTTTTTAGCTGCTTTTTCGCCAAATTTCATCGCTATTCTCTATTCTGACTCCACGCTTTGCTGCTAGAGTCGCAATCAGGCGTCTAATAATATATCGTCAACAATAACAGCTACATAGCAAGCATAAATGACGGCTGCTTAAATGCTTGTCTATAAATGAGCCTCTACTGACGTGTCTAAAAATATGGATCGAATGTCTAGATTGATAACCCGAAAACCTGAGCAAGACTGCCTCAGAACTGGGCTATCTCTGTGCTTATGCCTTTTCTTAGTGGTGAGCGTTGCTCTGTTGAGCACCACTGCTTATGCCAATAAGTCATCGATTAAAAGAACCGAACTGGCCGCTAACGAAGCTAAGTTAAGCAAAATGCTCAATGAGCTCAATACCATTAAAAAGCGCCTATCGCGCGATCTTAACCAACACAGCAGTATCAATAAGGCATTTAGCGGTACCGAAATCGAAATCGGTAAGCTAGCGGCTAAAAATAGACAGCTGACGCAAGAGCAGCAACAGCTCAACCAGCAGCTTTCTCAACTGCGCCGAGAACAATCCAGCTTGCAACGCCAACAGGATAAACAACAGGCATTAATTGGTGAGCATCTTCGTCAGGCCTATCAACTCGGTAGCCAAAGTGAGCTTCAGGTGTTCTTTGAGCAAGAAAGTCCTGAATCTATTGATCGACAATTAACTTATTTGGGCTATATCAACGAGGCGCGCAATAAAAAGATCCATGAATATGCCGAGACGGTTAAACAGAAATTACAGGTCAGCAACCGTATTCGTGAGCAACATAAGGCGCTAGAGACCAATCAGGCCTCGCTCGCTAAGCAGCAGCAATCATTGGCTAAGCTTCAGCTAAAGCGGCGCCAACAGTTAGAACAGCTTACCTCTGATATCAAAGGTAGCGAAAAACGCATTAGAGTATTGGATAGCGACAGTGAATCACTCAAACAGCTATTGAATAATGTCGCGCAGGTAATGGCCGAGCAAGCTGAGCGAGAAGCCAAGCAAAAAGACAATGAGGTGTTTGCCGTTCCTGATGGTGACTTTGCCAAATCCAAAGGTCTGCTGCCGTGGCCAGTCAATGGCCAACAACAATTCAAATATGGCAAGGCGCGCTCTGGTTCGGATATCAATTGGCAAGGCGTGACGATTCGAGCGAACACCGGTGAGCCCGTTAAAGCCATTTATGCTGGACGCGTTATTTTTGCCGATTGGTTTCAAGGCCAAGGCTTATTAATGATTATTGACCATGGCAATGGCTATATGAGTTTATACGGCCATAATGAAAGTCTGTTACAAAACGCTGGCGCTTGGGTAGCCGGTGGCGAAACCATTGCAACCGTCGGCAATAGTGGCGGGCAATCAATGGCTGCACTGTATTTTGAGATACGCCTTAACGGCCAACCCAGCAACCCTAATCATTGGTGTACAAAAAGCTAATAAATACGCATTGGCGATTCGCAAATTAACGCCTTAAACGCTATGATTCGCTGATAAACACCACCTATTCTTTACTTTATAAGGCTTATATAAGGATCTCTTTGTGTTGTTATCTAAGTTGCCATTTAAGACACCGTCATGCCAGTGCCATCTACTCACGCAAGCATTGCTTACGTTATGTCTATCGTTTGTCACAACAGCCACTTTTGCACAAGATGAGCTACCTTCAGAGCTAGAGCTTCCGTCTGAATTAACACCCGAAATAAAGCCCGCAATAGAACCTGATCTAACACCATTAATTCCTGAAAACGCACTCACACCAACTGATGATGCCGAAGTTAAAGGAAAGTTAGCACTCGAAGATCTGCGCTCTTTTGTGACCGCGTTTAATCATATCCGCAACGCCTATGTCGAAGAAGTTGATGATAAAGTCCTTTTGCAAAATGCGATTAAAGGCATGCTGACCGAGCTTGATCCGCATTCCAATTATTTGGAGCCTGAGTCCTATGAGGATTTACAGGTTAATGCCACCGGTGAGTTTGGCGGCCTAGGCTTAGAAGTGGGCATAGAAGATGGCTTTATTAAAGTCATCGCACCTATTGATGATACACCCGCACAAAAAGCCGGCATGGAAAGCGGTGATTTAATTATTAAAATTGATAACCAGCCCGTTAAGGGTTTAGGTCTTGGCGAAGCGGTTAAAAAAATGCGCGGCCCCAAAGGCAGCCCTATCGATTTAACCGTCGTTCGACAAGGTGAACCACAGCCCATTGAGCTAACTTTAATTCGTGATGTTATTTCCGTTGTCAGTGTTCGCAGTCGTGTACTTGAAGATCATTACGGCTATTTTCGAATCGCTCAATTCCAAGGTAATACGGGTATCGATCTGAAAAAGGCGCTTGCAAAATTTAAACAAGAGCAGTCGATTAATGGCGTGATTCTCGATTTACGCAACAATCCCGGCGGCGTTCTGCAAGCAGCTGTTGAAGTAGTCGATGCCTTTATCGACGAAGGTTTAATTGTTTATACCGAAGGGCGGATCCGTGAATCAGCCTCGCGTTTTGAAGCACGTCCAGGCGACGAAACCTTTGACTGGCCATTAATTGTCTTGATTAACGGCGGCTCGGCATCCGCCTCTGAGATTGTTGCCGGCGCTCTGCAAGATCATAAACGCGCAATTATTTTGGGTACCAGTAGCTTTGGTAAAGGCTCAGTGCAAAGCGTTATTCAATTATCAGAAACACGCGGCATGAAACTCACCACGGCCCGCTATTTCACACCAAAAGGTCGCTCGATTCAGGCGCAGGGCATTGTGCCTGATATTACTGTCGAGCGCGCCAAGATCACCAAACTCAAACCTGGTGGTCAAATTTTTGAGTCTGACCTTCATGGCCATCTAGAAAATACCAATGACGATAAATCTAGCGATAAAGATGAAAGTGAAGTATTGAGCGCTGACGAAGAACTTATTTCAAGTGACAACCAGTTATACGAAGCGCTAACGTTATTAAAAGGTTTAACCGTCTTACGTGGCAATCACTACTAGCGTTTCATTTATTATTTTCTTTTTTAAGCAATTAATTTTTATGCAGACTCTGGCTATTCAATTTATTCACATCGGTTTAATCACTTTAGTGGCCACATTCAGCACCCTTCTCACCGCTCAACCGAATACAGATTTTCAAAAACCGACGCTCACTATTATTATTGATGACCTAGGCAACCATTTGGCTCGCGGTCAGCGTGCGGTTAACTTACCCGGCGCAATAACCTATGCGATTTTGCCTCATACTCCACAGGCTAGCGAGCTCGCGCTATACGCCAACAGCATTGATACTAATAAAGAAGTGATTATCCATATGCCAATGGAAGCTGTGGGTCATAAACATTTAGACCCCGGCGGTCTTAGCATGCACCAAGATCAACAGGGGTTTGTTGATGCATTACAAGCGGCTATGCAGGCGTTACCGCAGGCTAAAGGCTTAAGTAATCATATGGGCAGCGAACTCACTTCGCAGCCTGATCGCATGGACTGGTTAATGTCGGAACTGAGCAAAACTCAGTTGTATTTTATTGATAGTAAAACCACTGATAATAGCGCGGCTATGCAGGCGGCAGACAAGCAACAAATTCCCTATTTAGTCCGTGATGTCTTTCTTGACCACGACCCCTCGCCCGATGCCATTGATAAAGCTTATAAAAAAGCACTGGCACTAGCCAACCGTTCAGGGTCTGCCGTATTAATTGCACACCCTTATCCCACCACATTGAATTATCTAGAAAAAGCATTACCTGAACTTGCGCAAACCGGCATTGTTTTAACTAATGCTAGCCAAGCGATTCAACAAAAGCATTACCAACAATATAAAAATCAACAACATCAAAATACGCCACTTTTAGTTAGCCGCTTGCTAGCAACACAACCTTAAACTGAATAGTAAAATTTTTTTATTGGTCTTGTGTCCAATATTCAATAACTATAAGATCCTGACCACTCAATCGAAACGACAAGCGTATTGAGCGGGAGAAAAGGATATGGCTCAACAAAACCGACAAGGCGAAACGGGCGCTGTTCCGAATCGTAGCGATCGATTTTATTCACTCGAAAATCTTTGGTTTTTTGCGACGCGTGAAGGTGCGGCGATAGGGCCCTTTGAAACGCATGAAGCGGCATTACTGGGTTTAACTGATTTTTTGGATTTTTTAAACTTAGCCGCACCAAAAACTAAAAAACAATTAGTGAAGGCTATGGAGGACTAAGATTAGGAAGATTAAGACTTGGAAGATTTAAACTCGTACTTCAATGCCACGTTCGGCCATATATTTTTTAGCATCACCCACAGTGTATTCACCAAAGTGAAAAATACTCGCCGCTAAAACCGCATCCGCATGACCTTCGGTAATACCTTCAACCAAATGCTGTAAATTACCCACACCACCCGAGGCAATAACCGGCACAGAAACCGCTTCGCTCACTGCTCGTGTTAAACCAACATCAAACCCTTTTTTAACGCCGTCTTGATCCATGCTGGTTAATAAAATTTCGCCTGCACCGAAATTCGTCATCTTAACTGCCCACTCAACGGCATCAATCCCAGTAGGCTTTCGGCCTCCGTGAGTAAAAATTTCCCAGCGGCCAGCATGCTTATCCGTTGCAGGCTCTACTTGTTTGGCATCTATCGCCACCACGATACATTGCGAACCAAAACGAGTTGCAGCCTCTTGAACAAAATCAGGGTTGTGAATAGCCGCGGTGTTAATCCCTACTTTATCGGCACCCGCATTTAACATGCGACGAATATCTTGGCATTCGCGAATACCACCGCCAACGGTTAGTGGAATAAAAACTTCACTCGCCATTTTCTCTACCGTTTTAACTGTGGTGTCACGACCTTCATGGCTAGCGGTAATATCTAAAAACGTAATCTCATCGGCGCCTTGCTCATTATAACGTCGAGCAATTTCTACCGGATCACCCGCATCGCGAATATCAACAAACTGCACGCCTTTTACAACGCGGCCGTTATCGACATCAAGACAAGGAATAATACGTTTAGCTAAACTCATAGATAACGCTCTAACAAAATCACTATATAAATAACAAATACAAATAATAAAAATATAAAACTTAAGCTTTATAGCTATCACTATAAGCTTGCGCTTCGGCAACATCTAAAGTGCCTTCGTAAATTGCGCGGCCAGTAATCGCGCCACAAATACCCTGACTCGATACGGCACGCAGCGCTTTAATATCATCAATATTGGTAATGCCGCCTGAAGCAATTACCGGCGTTGATGAAGCCAATGCCATTGCTAAAGTGGCTTCAACATTAACACCTTGCATCATGCCATCGCGCGCAATATCGGTATAAACAATACTGGACACACCGTCTTGCTCAAATCGTTTCGCTAGCTCAGTGGCTTGCAAAGTCGATACTTCGGCCCAACCATCGGTTGCCACTAAACCTTCTTTTGCATCTAGGCCAACAATAATATGGTCTGGAAATTCACGACACGCTTCGCTAACAAACTCAGGCTCTTTAACTGCCTTGGTGCCAATAATTAAATAGTTAACACCTGCATCAATATACGCTTCTATAGTGCTTAACGATCGAATACCGCCACCAATTTGAATCGGCAAATCAGGATAAGCCTTGGCAATAGCAGTAACTACCTCACCATTAATTGGCTTGCCATCAAAAGCGCCATTAAGGTCAACTAAATGCAAACGTCGCGCGCCAGCAGCAACCCACTTTCCCGCCATAGCGACAGGATCATCAGAAAAAACCGTGGAGTCGTCCATAACGCCTTGGCGTAGGCGCACACACTCGCCGTCTTTTAAATCAATTGCTGGAATCACTAACATGTTTTAGAACCGTAATAATTTTTAATAAAAATAAATAAGATCGTTTTTCTTTTTAGCGCCGCTCAATAACTATTTGTATTTAACTAGTGCCATCCCACTGCATAAAATTACTTAATAATTGCAATCCGTCTTTATGGCTTTTTTCTGGATGAAACTGTACAGCAAAAATATTATCGCGGGCCAACATAGCAGTAATCGGTACGCCGTATTCCGTCACCCCCACTGCCGATGCACAATTATTTGCAGCAACAAAATAGCTGTGCACAAAATAAAAACGTGCACCGTCTTCAATATTATTCCACAGCGGATGGTACTGCTGTTTCGCAACACGATTCCATCCCATATGAGGGACTTTTAAATTATTTGTTGCAGCGGCTAACGCGGTGGTTTGCTTAAAAGCCTCAGAAAAGAATTCAACATGATCGGGAAATAAACCTAAGCAATCAACGCCTCCGCTCTCTGCAGAGTGACTCATCATGCCTTGCATGCCTACACAAATACCCAGTAAGGGTTTTGTTTTAGCCACTTCAAGGATCACTTGATCAAGACCACGCTTACGCACTTCACCAATACAATCACCAATAGCGCCAACGCCAGGGTAAACCACACGGTCAGCATTTTTAATCATATCGGGGTCATCACCTACCCAGATATGACTGCTCGGCGAAATGTGTTGCAGCGCTTTAGAAACGGAATGGAGATTCCCCATTCCATAATCAATGACGGCTACATCGACAGATTTTGTCACTGTTGAATCTTATCCTGAAGTAAATAAAAATTTTGAATTGAGTTAAGCGCCTAAATGTACCGGCGCTTATAAAGAACCCTTAGTGGAAGGCATAACACCCGCCATGCGTGGATCAAACTCTAAAGCCATGCGCAATGCACGACCAAAGGCTTTAAACACTGTCTCAACCTGATGGTGACTGTTTTCACCACGCAGACAATCGACATGCAATGTGACATTGGCATGATTGATAAAGCCTTGGAAGAATTCGTGGAATAAATCGACATCAAAGCCACCCACTGACGAGCGCGTAAACGGCACATGAAACTCTAAACCGGGTCGGCCTGATAAATCGAGAACCACACGAGATAATGCTTCATCTAATGGCACATAAGCGTGACCGTAACGACGCAAGCCTTTTTTATCACCGACTGCCTTAGTAAAGGCTTGGCCAAGCGTAATGCCGATATCTTCTACCGTGTGGTGAGCATCGATATGTAAATCACCGTTGGCTTTGATATCTAGATCAATCAGACCGTGGCGAGCTATCTGGTCGAGCATATGCTCAAGAAAAGGCACGCCCGTATCAAATTTTGATTCGCCGGTGCCATCAAGATTTAGGGATACACTAATTTGCGTCTCTAAAGTATCTCGTGAGACGGTGGCGGTACGTGCCGCAGCTGGGTTATTCGACTGGCTCATGTCACTCTCAAATCTTTTTAAGAAAAAGGTGCACCGGTAAAAAGGTGCGGATTTAACTTCATTATAGTTAAAAGCCCCCATATGACGTAGCGTCAATAGAGGGCAATTTTGCCAACAAGCACTCTATAAATAAGGCTTTGTAGTTAGTTAGCGCTTACTTATATTACTCTAGTACCGCTCTAGCTCTTAGCTTTACCCTGATTAGCTACCGAAGCCATCATCGCTTTAATAGCCTCTGGGTCACCCAAATACTCACTGCTGATCGGTTTAAGGTCGGCATCAAGCTGATAAACCAGTGGCACACCTGTAGGGATATTAACGCCGATAATGTCCTCATCGCTAATGCCGTCGAGGTACTTAACCAATGATCGTAAGCTGTTGCCATGGGCGGCGATCAAAACGCGCTTGCCTGACAATATCATTGGACTAATCACATCGTGCCAATAAGGCAGAACGCGATCAATGGTTAATGCCAGGCTTTCGCCTCGCGGAAGTATCGCAGGGTCAATATCTGCATAGCGATCGTCGTTGCCCGGAAAATGCTCGCTATCAAGCTCAACCGGTGGCGGCGGAATATCAAAACTACGGCGCCAGATCTTGACCTGATCTTCACCGTGTATTTTGGCCGTTTCGGCTTTATTTAAGCCAGTCAGTGCGCCGTAATGTCGCTCATTCAAACGCCAGCTATTTTCAACCGGCAAATCTGCATGATCCATTGACTCCAGAGCTAACGATAAAGTGCGAATCGCGCGCGTTAATACAGAGCAATAAGCAATATCAAAATCAATACCTTGTTCTTTTAATAGCTGGCCCGCGAGTTTTGCTTGTGCAACACCCTCGTCTGCAAGATCAATGTCATACCAGCCGGTAAAACGGTTTTCTTGATTCCAGATACTTTCTCCGTGACGGAGTAGCACCAGTTGATACATGATAACGCCCTCTTAAATAAGCTTAGTGTGTGAAAGGCTGGCGATTATACAGTACCGCATCGAATATCGCTGCTGGAATATCGCTTTAATTAAAGGCGGACTTGAAGAACGATTTAAATAATAATGCACGCTTCATCTTTCTAATTAAAACGGTACACATTAAACACGTGAGTAAAACCAGACCCGCCAACACCGCAAGCCATGCAAAAAAAATAGTGCCTAGTGCAGCCTTTTCAACGCGCGTGCTTAAATGGTTTGATCAACATGGCCGAAAAGATTTACCGTGGCAGCAAAATATCAACGCCTATCGTGTCTGGGTGTCTGAAATCATGTTGCAGCAAACCCAAGTTAAAACCGTTATTCCCTATTTTGAAGCCTTTATGCAGCGTTTTCCGACGATTCAATCGCTCGCTAAAGCCAGCCAAGATGATGTGCTGCATCACTGGAGCGGTTTAGGTTATTACTCGCGGGCGCGCAATCTACATAAAAGCGCGCAGCAAGTTTGTGATATTTATAGCGGCGACTTCCCGCAATCTATAGAACAATTAATTGAGCTACCGGGTATTGGTCGCTCTACGGCGGGGGCGATTGCTGCCATCGCCTTTGGCGAACACTGCTCAATTCTTGATGGCAATGTGAAGCGCGTATTAGCTAGACACTTTGCCGTTGAAGGCTGGCCGGGTAAATCAGCGGTGGCCGATCACCTTTGGGGCTATGCAGAAGCTCATACTCCCAAACAGCGGGTGGCCGACTATACACAAGCGATGATGGATTTGGGTGCCACACTGTGTACGCGCAGCAAACCCAACTGTCCTGAATGTCCTGTTCAGCAATCTTGCCAAGCACTGGCCAGTAATCAAATCGCTCTTTACCCTGGCAAGAAGCCTAAAAAGGTCATTCCCGTTAAAACCACCGAGATGCATATTGTGGTGAATACAGAGGGTCATGTCCTTTTGCAAAAGCGACCACCTACCGGAATTTGGGCAAGCCTGTGGAGTCTGCCAGAAGGCGAATTACTGCATCAGCAATTACAGCTGGACGAAGGACAGCGCTGGCCAGAAATACGACATACCTTTAGTCATTTTCATCTGGATATTACTCCCATACAATACCGCTCAAATTGCGATCATACTCTAATGGAGCCCGATCAATGGCTCTGGTATGACCTCAATCAACCCGCTGAAGTAGGCCTAGCAGCACCCGTCAGCAAACTTATCGCTAAGCTAAAGACCTCTTAAAATAGACCTAACAGAATAGTTAGTGCTTACTAATTTTAATGGTTAGATAGCAAATTAACTCAAGGATTTAAAATGACTCGTACCGTTTTATGTCGCAAGTACCAACGTGAAATGCCTGGCCTTGATGCGCCGCCGTACCCTGGGCCTAAAGGGGAAGAAATTTTTACCCATGTCTCACGTCAAGCTTGGGAAGAATGGCAAAAGCACCAGACCATGCTGATTAATGAAAAGCATTTAAATATGCGTGATATGGAATCACGACGGTTTCTACAAGCCGAAATGGAAAAGTTTCTATCAGGCGAGGCGTTTGAACAGGCTGAAGGTTATGTGCCGCCTGAGCAGAGTTAATGCAAAGCAAAATAGCTGTTTAAATAAGAACTTAGGTTAAAGCACCAATTTGGTGCTTAATCAAAATTGCTATTAATGACTCCTTGACTATGCTGAAGTCTGCGGGTTTAATACGCCCTCTTTTTTTGCCGCCCTCGGTTCACTTCTAGAGCCAGCGTCAACCTCAAGATACGCCCAGATAGCTCAGTTGGTAGAGCAGGGGATTGAAAATCCCCGTGTCCGTGGTTCGATTCCGCGTCTGGGCACCATTCACTTAAGATTCCTTAAGCTAACCTATTGATACGCAAGCATTCCTTCAGGATTTGAGTGTTTGGGTAGACAGCGACGTAGAAAAATCCTTACCATCTTCTTATAAGTTTACAGTTAAGAAAGCTGTGAGCCCTTAAATAATAATTTTAATCTCGCTGCCTTGCGCGATCTTGGTGCGGAATAGCATCTAATCAAACGAATATTATTAGTTTATGAATCAAGTGATATTTAATACCCATGACGTGATTCTCGTGACAACGGCTTTTTTATGCTGTTTCTTTTCTATAGTCGTTGTGGCAAGTAAAAAATTTAAACCCATAAGCGCTTACCTTTTTGCCGCTTTTCTTATCTCGCAAGCGTCGATAGCCATGCATGAAGCAATCTTGTATGGCGCGCAATTCCGTTTAGTGGCACTGAGTTTTTCTTCCAATTTATTTTTTGTTGGCGGCGGTGCGTTTTGCCTAGATGGTCCTTTACTTTATTTTTATGTTCGATCGCTTATTTATAGTGACTTTCGCTTTACTAAAGCGGACCTATGGCATCTAGTACCTGTTGTGATTTATTTCACTCATATGCTGAGCGCTTTTTATGTTCAAGATGATGTATTTAAGCAGGAGGTGGTACAGTATTTTCGCAACGATCTTATTCGGCACTACCTGCCACTTGATACAATGATTAAAGCTTTGCGGTTTGGCTACGTCATTTGCGGTTTGTATTTAATTAGCAAATATCGTGACCAATTGAAAGAAGTCTATTCGGATATTGCGGCCATTGATTTGTCGTGGCTCCAACTGCTGGTGACAAGCTTTTTGCTAACTATGTTTGCTGAGCTGTTACTGGCGGCGATTAAAATAGTTAGCCTATTTTATTTGGTTAAAATTGATTTATTAATATTTATCGGCTTGTCTAGCTATTACGCTAAGTTTGTATTAATCAACTTATTGCTATTTTTTAGCGCTGCGAATGTTTCGGCCCTTAAGCGTATTCGACAAAAACCAGCTGAGTTAACTGAGAAATTAGATGCTATTAATCTTGAATATGTTGAGCGGATTGAGTCTTTTATGGGTGAATATAAACCCTTCTTGGCAGCAAATATAACCCTTGAGTCGCTGTCTGAGCAGCTTGATGTGCCGTCCAGAGAGCTATCCGCGTCGTTGAATCGACATTTTAAGATGAATTTCTATGAATTCATTAACAACTATCGCATTAAAGAAGCTAAATTATTATTAAAATCAGATGCTCACCGCGAAAAAACCATCACTGAAATTTTTACCGCAGTGGGTTTTAACAGTAAATCCGTTTTTAATACTTTCTTTAGAAAGACCGAAGGCATGACACCTTCAGAATTTCGTAAAGTGAATCTTTAAACGACATCTAACGCTTAATTCCTCCATAATCGTCCAAGCAATAGCCGCAGACACCTTGTTTACTCTAATTAAAGGGTTCGAGTTCCTCTACTCGAACGAATGTTATCAATTTAATTGGTATATTCAGCTGATATTAGCAAGTCAGTATTAAAATAATTGAAGGGAAAGCATTAATGTATCAGATGAAATACTATGTTTGTCGCTCGTTGAGAGCCGCTACTTTATTTTTTAGTTTTTATTTATTACTTAATCTATTGGTTGCTTGTGGCGGGTCAGGTAGTACTGTAGCTCCAATAACCGATGACAGTAACGACGTGGATGAAGGCTTTATCTGGCCTGAAGTGAGAAGTGCTGTAAACGATGATGTTGATATTGATATTGCAATTATACTCGACAGTATGACTCTCGAAGAAAAAGTTGGTCAGATGGTGATGCCTGAAATTAAGTCCATATCTGCCGACGAGGTCAGAGATTATCACTTAGGTGCGATTCTCAATGGTGGTGGTTCATGGCCTAACAGAAATAAAAATTCCTCTGTGGCCGATTGGGTCAGTCTTGCCGATGATTATTATCTTGCCAGTATTGATACCACAGGTGGTCGAACGGCTGTGCCGGTGCTGTGGGGAACCGATGCAGTTCATGGACATAATAATGTTAAAGGCGCAACTATTTTTCCTCATAACATTGGTTTAGGTGCAGCGAACAATCCAGGTCTAATGCGGCAAATAGGAGAGGCCACTGCGCTTGAAGTAGCTGTCACGGGTATTGATTGGGTATTTGCTCCAACATTGGCTGTCGTTCGTAACGATCGCTGGGGTAGAACGTATGAAGGTTACTCGGAAGATCCTGAAATTGTTAAGGCTTATGCTGGTGAAATTGTTGCAGGCTTACAAGGTGATGGCTTTAGTGGCGAGTTGTTTAACGACGCTCATGTTCTGGCAACGGCAAAACACTTTATTGGTGATGGTGGAACAGACGATGGAGATGATCAGGGCAATACGATTGTAACCGAGCAAGAATTGCATGATATTCACGCGCAAGGCTATTTTTCTGCGTTAGATGCTGGTGCGCAAACAGTGATGGCATCTTATAGCAGCTGGAATGGTTCAAAGCTGCATGGTGACGAATATCTGCTGACCACAGTACTAAAAGAGAAAATGGGTTTTGATGGTTTTGTTCTAGGTGACTGGAACGGTCATGCGCAAGTACCGGATTGCTCGAACGATAGTTGTGCGAAGTCATTTAATGCGGGCGTAGATATGATGATGGTGCCTGATGATTGGCGGGCATTTATAGAGAATACTCTCTCTCAGGTTAGGGATGGGATAATTCCTATGGAGAGAGTAGATGATGCAGTAACCCGTATTTTGCGAGTAAAAATGCGTACGGGAGCATTTGATGCCAATAAGCCGTCTGACCGAACTTATGCCAATAATACCTCCTTGATTGCTTCGGCTGAACATAAAGCTTTGGCTCGTCAAGCGGTCCGTGAATCGTTGGTTCTGTTAAAAAATAAAAATGCAATCCTGCCATTAAACCCAGCTAGCAAGATTCTTGTGGCTGGAGCTTCGGCAGATAATATAGCCCGTCAGTGCGGCGGGTGGACCGTGACTTGGCAAGGAAGCGGATTAAGCAATAATGATTTTCCGCAAGCGACTTCAATTTTAAGCGGCATCGAGTCTGCAGTTAATGCTGCGGGTGGAACTGTAGAATACAATGTGTCCGGACTTTTCAACCAGACTTTGCCGCCAGATGTTGCGATCGTAGTGTTTGGCGAAGCGCCTTATGCAGAGTACAGCGGTGACTTAACTAATTTAGAGTACCAGAGTGGCGTTAAGTCAGATCTCGAATTATTGAACCGCTTAAAGGCACAAAATATTCCGGTGGTGTCGGTATTCCTATCTGGGCGCCCACTTTGGGTAAACAAAGAACTTAATGCCTCAAATGCTTTTGTTGCTGCATGGTTACCCGGTAGTGAGGGAGCAGGAATAGCAGATCTGTTATTTACGGATGTGTCTGGTGCAATTAATTATGATTTTAGCGGTAAGCTATCTTTTTCATGGCCTGAGCAAGCGGATCAGCAATTACTCAATCGTAACGACGATATATACCTGCCATTATTCTCTTATGGCTTTGGTCTTAGTTATCAAGATGTTGATACCTTGGGTGATAATTTGGATGAAACTAGAAAAGAGATTGTACTCGGTGGCATTGTTTCTGTGCCTGGGATAATTGAGGCCGAAAATTTCACTGCAATGAATGGTATAGGTGTTGAGCTAACTTCTGATGAGGGCGAAGGTGAAAATATTGGTTTTATTGATGCTGGTGATTGGTGGGAGTACACCTTAGATATTAACAGTGCTGGTAGTTACAATATTGAATATCGTTTGGCGAGTTACTCGGGCAGTGCCGGTTTTAACTTATTGTTAGATGGTGTTCAAATCGCGAGTCAGACAGTTACTGAGACAGGAAGCTGGCAATCATGGGTAACTATTGCAGGAGAGGAGATTCTTGATTTACCTGCGGGCGAGCATACTCTGCGAGTGAATGCAGTAGGTGGAGGCTTTAATTTCAACTGGATTAAGTTAGAACTGACAGGAAACTGATCGCATAGCTTGAAGCCTTTATGAAACTGATACTGGGGTCAGATGAGAGTTTCTACACAAGGTCTGTCAATGCTGGGCTTAGGTGCGGTTAGGTTGAGGAAGAAATAATTAAAATCTTTAAAGAAGAGCCGTAGCTAGTCTGCGACTTTTTTATATCTACTCAAACCCTCCCTCATTACCAATAACAGGTTCCACCCCATCCACTCACAAAAATCTCAACCCTCTTTAACACTCTACCAACACCTAAAGTACCCCCATGTACCCCTTCATCATCCTAAAGAATCTTAGTAGACAATAGCGTAGACACTTTGTGCCTCTTGACGGGGAGTTTGAGAAAGGTAAAGTATTGATATTGCTTGCGTGTAGGTAAGCTTTGGTGCCTTTAGTAGGAATGTTCACTGCGTCTGGGCACCATACACTTAAGAGTCCTTAAGCTAACAGATTGATATTTCTAGATTATTCAATATTTGAGAGATTTGAGGGCAGAGTAACTATTTTAAATGCCTGCTAAGCATTAAAGTTCAAAGGTTCTCCTATTAGGAAGGAAGTACAAAACCAAGCCGTTAACCGCTAAGTTTCGATTCTTCCCCTATAGAGATACAAGCCATCGGCAATTCAAAAAATTGTATTTTTCATTCAAAAAACACGATTAGCTCTTTTGAAGTTTTATTAAATTGTTATTTAAAGTCTTAAGCTTCAGAACTCTTCTTCCGGGACGTGTCATGAATACCCCTATAAAAGTAAAAAGAATAGACATAATAGTAAGTATAATAGCGCCAGTTATATTCTCTTTAACCAGCCAATAGGGATCAGAAATAGCTGCGATCACAAAAAACAATGGGAATAGTAATATCAGGCTGCCCAGGCCTAGCATTAAATAAAAACCTAATCGTTTAGCCTTAGAAATATCCTTGTACTTAGAAAGATTTTTGATGTCGCTTTTTAATTTTTCAACTTCAAATTTGATTTCTTTTTCTTTTTCGATTTTTAATTTTTCTAACCTAGCATCAATTTCTTTTATTTGAATTTCAAGAGATCTTTCTACTTTAAGAAGCTTGACCTTTCTAACTGAGTTACTCTCACATTCAATTTCATGATGAATGTCTGCTTTCACTTTGTGTGAGTCTTCTTGGATCTTTATAGATTCAATATAACCTTCAACATCAGTATGAAATTTATCAGTTTTCGTAAAAATATTATAAAGTTGCTTTGGCGTATCCACTGTTATGAAAAGGACTATATTTACAATAAGATAAGCTAAATCAATAAAAGTAGGTATAAAGGCAATAATGACTCTTAAGATAAAACGCGTTATACGAAAACTTAAAGTCAGTAGATTAAAGACAAAAGAAAAGATATATGGAATAAGCGTTAAAAGAGTGAAGAAAAAAGCTGGGCCAGCTGCTTTTTTTCCTCTCAGTTGAATTCCTGCGAACTTAAATGAAGATCTATAAGGATGAGTAAAATTATATGTACCGTACTCACTTTTAGAAGACACTGAAAAACCAGACTTTGAGAGATTAAGATTTAATAATTGATTTTTAGTTGACCACCTACCTCTTACGACGGTATTACCACCTTGAAAACCAAGCGTTAACCCTTTAAAGGTTTTAGATGCCCTCATACCATACTTAGTACTAAAAGTCAGACCTCTCAATGGATGATAAGCAGCATTTACTCCGCCAGTTCTCGAAGCTCTAACTCGAATTTTTGAGTCATCTGAATGCGCCTTAAGTTCTGCGCGCTTTAAAGGCTTACCAGAAAATATTTTAAGCAATTTCATTTCGAATCCATCAATGATATTGTATGTTTATTAGTATCAATCTATATTGTTGAATTTTACACCAATTAACTTTAAGCGCACGAGCCTAATGTTAATAGTTAGAAACATTAATAAATTTAACGATAAATAAAATAATTATTTTACTCGAAAGGATAAAAATGAAAAAAGATATTAAAAAAACAAAACAGCAAGTATAAACTCTGTACTTTGTGAAACTACTTGAATTGATCTAATAATACTCACAGCGGATAAAATAATAAAAAGAAAAAGTAGAAGGTTACTTAACGAAATAAAGTTATTGATATTTTCCATATGTTGCTCTCCAATAAAAATTTGACTTAGTCATATACAACTGGTGGCCAATACCACCTATAAGCAGCACAACCTTTCTATTGATATCTCTTTAAGTCTAAAACATTATTTATTCTTTTAAAATAATGGTAAACCTCATCTGTTTTGGAAAAATCTGGCCTGAAAACACCATAAAATTTATATACAGTCTGACCAAAAATATTTTTTTGATGTGCAAATACTATACGATCAAATTCATTTCTTGATGGTATTGGATGTGGCTTTTTATCTTTTCTAAACTGGCATATTGAATTTGTTTTTTCATCATAACTATTTACCCAATCAGAATTCGCATATAGCTTTGGGAACCAAACCATTTCACGAAATGGTTTGTTTTTCCATACCGCCCTTTGATAATGTCCTTTTTTGTAACCGAATAATCGCAATACGTCTCTGTGACTTAATAAAGCGACATTGTCATTTACACTTATTTTTTGTTCTTTTATGTAAGTTTCAGGCAGAAATTTTTTTTCATAATCCCATACAATTTTGTATCCTTGCCTAATCAGAGTTTGTTTTTTGCTTCTTATATACTTAATTAAATCATCTATTTCTTTATTGATTACTTCAAGGTCTTTATCTGCTGTGCCTTTTTCTTTGTCGATAAAAACTGAAATCCTTCTGCACTCCCAGTTCGTTGCCTCCAATATTTCAGCATCTCTTTTTATATCTGAAGGCTTGTGATGATCACTACTATGTTGACCCTCATCAACCTCTAGATAAAGTTTTAATGAAGGGAAAGCTAAATCTGCTAAATAGTATTCTTTATTTTGAGGAGGGTTAATATATTGCTGACAGACATACTCTATATCTGAGTCGTTTAATAAATGAATCACCCTTGTGATGACATATAACTCCCATCGTTTGCAAGCGATCTTCTGAAAATTTCTTGTCACGTAAGTTTGCTTAGAAAATGATGCCATTTTTTTGTCCTAATTATTTTTCTTCACCCCTATCACAATGCTGCCTTTTCTACATCAGAGCGAGTAAGATTGTTTATTTCATCTTCATCAACAACACCATCTTCTATAGCTCTTAATGCTTGGAATTCCAATGATGATTCAAAAAGCTTACGCACCTCACGAGCATTAGCAAAGCCATGACTGAGTCTTTCTTTTTTATCGCTAAGCTTTTTTTCTACTACACTAAGCACCTCTTTAGTAATTTTTATTTTATGTGATGCACATAATTTTTTGAAAATTTTAACTAAATCAGTTTCTGAAAAATCCGCAAAATTCAATGTCGTTTTAAATCTAGAATCTAAACCAGGATTAGATTGAGTAAATTCTTCCATTTGTTGTGGATAACCAGCCACAATAACTACCAGCCGGTCACGATCGTCTTCCATCCTTTTAAGGAGCGTTTCAACTACCTCATTACCAAAGTCATTTTCAGAAGTGTTCGATGTTAAAGAATAAGCCTCATCAATGAATAAAACACCATCTAAAGCGCTATCTATCACTGCGGAGGTTTTTGGTGCGGTTTGGCCAACATATCGACCTACAAGGTCTGAGCGATCGACCTCAATGAGGTGCCCAGACTCCAATAGTCCTAACTCTTTATAAATATCGCCAATAATTCTTGCCACGGTTGTTTTACCAGTTCCTGGATTGCCAGAAAATACTAAGTGGAGACTTTGGTTCGTATTTTTTATATTTAGAGAAGACCTTTTTTTATTAACCTCGGAAATAGCAATGAGTTTTTTTACTTCAAACTTTACTTCATCCAACCCAACCAAATCATCTAATTTTGAAATGAGGAAGCCTAAACCATTTGATTTGGGTTTTTTATCACTAGGCTTTTTATTATCAGCCATCTCATTCGAATTTTTTACGAGCTCGTCTTTTTGTCCATTTTGATCTTGAAAAATATCGTACATTTTTTTTTGGACTATCGGAATTAGTTCCTGATGAGCCGTTAAGTGTACTGGATTCTTTTTAGCTGATTCGAATAAAGCAATAGACATATTATTTATGATAAGAAGACAATTTTCATCATCAAGTTCGTTAAGCATTCTAGTAACTAGTTTTTTTGTTAAACCTCTTTTTGGCTTATAATTTATTATAAGACCAGCATACATTTTTAGAAGAGATTTTTTTGATGTTACTTTTTTGAATAAAACTTGAGTAGGGACTTTAAATTCGACTTCAATTTTTTTATCACCATCAATAGTATAACTAAAGCTTAAATCCTGAAAAAAATCAGGCTCTGATGGAAACAGGCTCTTTATACTTTTTAGCCATCGTTTACCTGTATTGATGTTTGAGAATTGAAAGCTTATATTTTTTTCACCAGGTAGTCTTATGTTTACTAAATAATGTCTATAGATATTTTTAAGCGGATTATTTTTATAACGCCCATCAGGTTTTCCGTCTTTATTTTGGTATGTCCATTGGGTGCGAATTATTTTAGAGTGCTTTCCTTCCCACTCTGACTCCTCGTATTTTCCATTAACCGATATTTCACTATAAGCAATAAATCGATTATCAAGTATTACTATACCCGCAGGAGTTATGGTAAAGGCCTTCAATGAACATGCTCGAAAAACTTCAGTGACATCATTATTGACAAAAGTCTTACCATGACTCAACTTTTTCACCCACTCAAAGTTTTTTATAAATTCTCCATCTGTATAGACTTCAATATCAGATTCATAAAACGCAAGCTTTGCAGTTTCTTTAAATGAGTGCCAGGCTTTTACATAATTAGCATTTAGATGGAAGTGTACTGTCTTATTCTTCTTTAAGAATCGTTTAATCCCACATGAAGCAAAATCTTCGCGAACAATACATTCAGATTGATTAATATCATATATTTTTTGGCGCCCATCCTCACTAGAAATTAAAATCATTGGACTAGCTTGAGCATCGATTATTTCTTTTCTAGAAACATTTTTTTTACTCACAGGACGAGCACTCTCTTCCTCAAGTATCGACTCTCTTAAATGAATTGATTTATTTACTAGGCTATCTGAAACATCCCCAAAAGCTTCTGCATCTTTATTTTTTTTACACAGGCATAAATAAATAATCGCAATTGGCCATAGAAAGGTCGCAATTGATACCCATAAAACAATACTTTTATTTTTTAAATATGCAAGAAGCGCCGGTATTGCTATGTAAAGTATTAATCCAATATAAAAAAAATCAATGCTCATAAATATCTTCTTTCCATTGAAGTCAACCAACTAAAAGATAAAATAATTCAATCACTGCAAATCGAAAGTCAGTTCGGTTCGAATTTATAGGGTTCTAGAGCAAATAACTGGTCACACCACTCTATAGCTTGAGCATCATTGTCAGCAATTTTTTTACCCATTTCTGACAACTTACTCTGCTGCTCTGAATATTGATTTCCGCAAAGCTCGTAATTTCTTTGCACAAGCGTTTTTATAATACGGAGCTTATTCTCGTCTAGACTGCTAATTGAGCATGTTAAATGAAAGCTTCCATGCCATCGTTTTTTATCCGTTGGCTTGGGCTTCACACCACTCTCAATTTCTAAACCCTCGATATTCGGAATATTAAAATTGTGTTCAAAATCGCGGGCTAAGCTATAAATAATAAGTTTTTTATTCTCGCGCCTACCAATAACCGACATTCGAAAACATACTTTTTTTGATTCTGGATGATAAAACGATGCGCCATCTGAATCAGAGAAATTAATTTTTAAATATTCAGAACTACCTTCTAGCGTTGTCAAGACTTCTGAGATCTTTAGTACATCTGCATCACCCATTTTTCTTGCCAAGCGCTCTTTCCAAGCCACATCATCAAATAAATTTTTCTTACCTTTTTGTGGCCCTACTTGATTGCCACTCGTTGTTGTTACACTAGTTACCGAGGTTTGGCTCAATATTCCTGATAAGACCTGGCCAATAGGGTGGTTATCCTTATCGAAGATTTCTTCTTTGATATAACTTAATAACCTAGAAACATCTTTAAACCTTGCCCTTAATCGAGGCCGTATGTAACAAATCCGGAAAAGCGCTTGTTCCCATGGCTCGTTACAGTCTTCACTATGCTGGGCTACTTCAAAATCACGGTCAAATAATTCTTTTTCTTTTTCTTCGGCCTTATCGGTAACTTGAAAGGCGAAGGCCTCATCCCATGCTGAAAAGTCTGGCTCTTTGTTTAGTAATGAATAAATTTGAGGGTATGCAATTTGTAAACATAACAGCGTGAACAATAAAAATTGCTCATGCTCGATTTTTTGCTCTTCCTCTTTTTTATCTTCGTTATTTGTTTCAGACTTTGTTTCTGTAAATATTTGAATCAGTGATACTGAGTTTACCAGACGTTTTATTGACCTAGGGTTACCCCCTATCGACCAAAGAATAATTGACCTAACGGCATCTTCATCTAACTTTCCAGTATCGACAAAACCAATATCAACCAAAAGCGCACTTACATACTGACCAATATCGTATTGTCCCATTGGCATCATAAAAGGCAGCTGAATTATTTTGTCAAAGAATGCTCGAAATTCCCATTCATTTTCTGGCGTTTGTTTACCAAACTTATATTCCAGCCCTTTCACCACTACTTGATAATCAATAGCAAGTATAAAAACGCAGTTGGGAACACTAAATATATTTTTAAGTAGTTCCAAAATAGAAACGGCATGCCTTGGCTCTATACGATCAAGATCATCTACATAAATTATTACTTTATCAAATGGATTAGTGTCTCGGACGGCTATATCATTAACTAAATCACTTAGCTGCGTTCGAAGCGCTGCAATACTTTGTCCAGACGATTGCAAAAGTTCTTCAGCAACTTTTGAAGCTGCATTTCCTAGTGCTACTGATGCGCCAACTCGTAAGGCTCCTTTAAAGAACTGGCTCGCGCCCTCTTTTATTTTTTCTCCCCTACCAATGTCACCATCAGCTTCAAGCAAATCAGCCAATATCTTATTTACAATTTTGAGTAGCGCTTCTTCAGGTATTGATAAGAGAGAATACTCCCAGGAATTGATCCAAATCTGTAGTTCTTTTTTTATGGGCCTACTATCAAAATAATGGTAAATAGAATGTATAAGAGATGTTTTACCGCTTCCCCACTCGCCCTGAATGCCAATTGTAATCGGGGTGCTCGTTCTATCAATAAACTTGATAAGTGACTTGGTATGAGTTTCAATACCTAGCTTATCTGGTTCACCTGGCCTTACAGGCTCATCAACCACGCCCGTCAAATTCGACATTATTTTTCCTTATAATAATTATTTCAATATATTATTAGAATAAAATGAATTGACTCGACTTTCAATCTACAAGTAAGCGCTATTTCAAAAAAGATTTTACGTAGAATTAGAAACGCAATTGAAACTCCAAATCGTCAATAAAAATTTTTAGGTTTCTATTGATCAAAAAACATTCTTATTGGTTTATCTACCTGCTATTTTGAACACACAAGCTAATAATTGCGCTTCCCATTCGTCGCACTTTTGATTGGTGATTATTTCTATGCGGCTTTCTATACAATCATCTAACGCTATTTCATTAAGCGAATCACTAGTAAGGTTGTAACCGAATATGCCTTTTTCACTAATAAAAACAGCTTTCATCCTTTCAGCAATAATGCCACTTAAAAATAAAAACAATGCTCTTTTATTAAATATTTTAGAAGCATCAAAACGCCAGCCTATACTATGAAACCCTTCACCTTGATTAATAGCAGTAAGATAACCTGAATCAGGTAAAGCTATATCCGCCAAACCTTTTTTCTCAGCAATCTCGGCATGGCTGTGTTTATTAGCGCTCACAGAAGCGACTGTCAGACCCTGTAAAGAATTTAGCGCTAGTTGACCCTGCTCAGTAAAGATAACTTCCACTTCTGATAAAGGTCTTGTTTGTTACCCACAATAATATCGGCTATAGCAATTTGTTGGTTAAACGTAGCGTGATCGGTATAGCGAGAGTCAACAAGATTGCGTGCATCAACTAAGGTAATGATTTTTTCAATAGATAAAACATCAAAATAATGTTCATTAGTTAATGACTCTAACACTTCAACTGGGTGACCAAGCCCGGTTGGTTCAATCAATAAACGGTCTGGCTTTGCTCGAGTAAGTAATTGGTTAAGCGCTATTTGCATTGGCAGGCCTGCAGTACAACACATGCAACCACCAGGCACTTCACGTATAAAAATTTTACCTTCTTCTGTGTGCTGACCTTGAAATAAACTGCCATCTACACCTATTTCACCAAACTCATTGACCAACACTGCCCAGCGTTCATTGTGTGGTTTTGACTTTAACAAATGCAAAATAGCCGATGTTTTACCCGCACCTAAAAAGCCAGTAATGATATTGGTGGGGACTGCTTGAATTTTAGGGGTTATTTTTTTCATAGTGATAAACTCTAAACCGAAAAAATTTATTCGATTAGAAACAGTTACTCTTTAATGATTTATAATTTTATAGCTTAAAATTTAACGACTTAGAATATAGAAACGAAAGACAGTAAAAATTTACTTTTACGAATGACATTCGAAAGATGAACACTTACATAATTGCTGATTTTTTAAATGTCCTATGACAATAATAATAGCGCCTATAAGCAGAAAAACTTTTTCGCTGGTTTCACCCAGAATGTCGTGTCCTAGTAAGATTGTTGCTACCAAAATAGTTAGCCCAACCATGCCAATTGCCATAGCGCCCTTTTTTTATGTTTTTTGCAGCCTAGAGTAAGTGCAAATAAGCTGGTCGGCACTACTGCGGCTAGCATCCAAAAATGAGAGGCTTCATCTTCTAAATTGAATACAACTAATGAAGGTAGAAAAACAACCATTAAAGGCAACGCCAGGCAATGGACAGCACAAATAAACGATAGACTAATAGCAGCTTTCTCAGCAACAGCTTGTATGTTTTTCATTATGACTTCATTCGCTTGATGCTTATGCAATTTTATCTTTGCAGCCATGACAGAGGCCGTTTGTTTCTAATCAGAGCCTCATAAAAGAAGTGAATATATAAGAATGAGTTAATGATACACCATATCATTATCTGAGAGAACCTCCAGCCAAGCAAAGCTGGCCGACTTTTTTATGAATGATCAATATGAATATCGTTTGGAAAAGGTTTGCCCTTTCCGGTTTCTGCCGCGTCTTTAAGGCTTAACAAAAACACCGCCCACTTCGTGCTGCAATGCGCTAGAAAATCGCTCACATCTTCCCAGCCCGTATGGGCAAAGCGAACAATCGTTTGTCCCGCTTGCTCACTTAAATAAAAAGTTATTTCTGTGCCCTTCCAATCAGCAGGAGTATCGCCTGAATGCTGCCAACGCACTAATTGATTAGGTATTAACTCCGCTACTAAAAAATCAGGACCGCCACCGTTAAAACGAAATGCAATCACGGAACCGACATCACCAGCACCAGTAGTTTCAGTTGTCCACCATTCAGAAAGACCCACATCAGTTGTTAGCAGTGCATATATTTTTGCCGCCGAAGCATTTATACCAACGCGTTGGTTTATTTCACTCATTGCAGTTGCTCCCATTAAAAACTTCCTTCATTAAAAACGTCTCCACTTAAAACTAAACACTATGACTACCTTTTATGGGCAAAGTTTTATGATCAAAACAATCGGGCAAAAAAAAACCGCCGAAGCGGTTTTTTTGTTTGGCTGCATAAAACTAAAATACTCCTACAACCAATAAAAAATCAGCACTAACTGATTTCAAAGACAATTATAAACTCCATCGAGCATATACATTAAGAACACTGATTGAGCCAAAATCATCCGTTATTTGAACGTTAAATTCAGAGTAATCAATCCCTATACCCATATTCTCATTAACTATGTACTGACCACCAAAGTAAATAGTGACTTGTCTTTCGTTATTACCACCCAAATCAGCATCTGACTCTAGGTCTATGAAGCTCACGCCACCTGATAATTCAAGCTTATTTGAGAACATTGATCTAAGGCCAACATTCAGCCCATAGCTATCATAGCCATCAGTTTGATTCCCATCTTCAAAATCGTAATTTGCACTAACGAATTCAACAACAAGGTCCGTGTTATCTGTTACGGCTGAATGAGCACCCAATGCAATTGAGTATCCTTCACTAGAAATCCCATCATTTAAATCAACATCTGAATAATCAATACGAGCATGAATATTATCCATGAGTTCACCCGATGCATTAAACGAGTGACCGCTAAAATTACCGTCTATAAACGCATCACTTGAATCCCCAGCCACAAAACCAAAGCTAGCATAGGTCCAAGATGGGCCTTCAGCTATAGCTATGCTGCTCAAAACGGATATAGATACGCCAATAATAAAATTTTTCATAATTCACATCCCTCTGCATAAAAACAGAATAATTATTAGTAACTTCAATAAATAGCGATACAAATAATATCGCTCAAATTTTTGCTAACCCAAAAAAATAATAAGTATTATTACTTATATGGTCTTCCACTCTAACAATAAAACTTGTCTTCACCAAGATAAATATCACTTTGTTTTTACAGGGATATATCATCCAGCCACTGCATATTTCTGACTAAATAATGCACTACCTGATCGTTGCGCAGATACTTAATTAGAAGAGAAAAAAAGCTTACTAAATAAGACATGCAGGGGGAAATGTGGAAAGGGATGTGACAAGAAATACTATCAACCTGCCGCCGACAGATTTTTAACTACCAACTTAAATGCAGAGCTAAACCTAAATGTTTAGTGGTTTAGCACTGCAACTCTAAGCCCGCCCGCCAAACTCACCAGTGACGGTTGAGACTTGTACCTTGTCGCCATTAGCAATGTATTCCGGTACGTTTATTTCTATTCCCGTACTCAGCTTCGCTGGCTTGGTCCGTTTAGTTGCCGACCCACCTTTAAGCTCGGGAGGCGTATCTATCACCTCTAATACCACCGTAGCCGGCATTTGAATCGCAATCGGCGAATCATCAATTAACTGCACAAAAACACCTTCGAGTCCTTCGGTAATATAATGAGCCATATCACCAACAACATTGGCATCTAATGTATAAGACGAATAATCTTCAATGTCTAAAAAAACAAACGCTTCACCATCCATATATGAGAAAGTGCTTTCTCTGCGCATAAGATCAAGTTCTTTTAAATCATCATCGGCACGAAGCGTTAAATCAACTTTACTGCCATTAGCGACAGAGTAAATAGTAAACCGATAAGTAACATTACCACCGCGACCCTGCGCTGAAGATTTTTCAATATCTCGCACCTGATACACAGCGTTATTATATTCAATGACATTACCTTTTTTTACATCACCTGCTTTCATAATTAATCTCGGTTTTTATCTAATTACAATAGTTATTTATAGCGATACGCCTTTGCTACAGCGAGCGGTCATTATACAAACTTAATCGTAAAACCATATAGCCAACAAGTCCTGAAAACAATGATCCTAAAATAATACCCAATCGTTCATCAAACAGTAGATCTACACCTGTTTCTTCAAAGCTAGGGAGCCGACAAATAAGCTCATGGTAAAGCCGATGCCACACAGTGCAGCTGCTCCATACAACCTTGCCCAATTCATACCTTTTGGAAAAGTAGCTAATTTAAGTTTGATAAACAACCAGAAAATTTAGAACCGACTCAAAAAAGGGCTTTTCAATTTAATGAAAAGCCCTTTTTATTTATCTCGATAAATTCAATGTCAATTTATTCCATATAGCCGTTGACCTTCTCGCTTTATCAATGATAATGCGTCTCTTAGAACTTAATAGCACCTTATATTTATATCAATAGCAGCAGTAAGAAATAGCGAGACACCATGTCAATTCAAGTATTACGTGATCAAGTACAAGAGGCATCAGAGAGCATTGACTTTGACCAAGTCATAGCATTAATTAATACGCTTTATCATTTCACACCCGCACGATTTACTAATGGTGCAGTGACTAATGAGGCTGGAACCAATGAAGGCTCTTGCAAGATTTTTGCTTTTGCACAACTTAATGGCTTTAGCGAAATGGAAACACTGGCACTATTCGGAAAATACTACCGCGACGATGTGTTAGGCAATCCAACGGGCGATGATCACGCCAATATTCGTAATTTTATTTTAGATGGTTGGCTTGGTATTCAATTTGATAGCGAACCTTTATCACCAGTTTAGCAATGCTTTTTGCACCGCTAGATGACATCGAATGTTAAGCCGGCATCGCTAACGAGTCGTTCAATTAAACGATCGCCTAGTAATGTCGCCGGCGTCCAAAAACCGCCTGCAGTGTTTTCATCAATATCAAAAGCTAAGCTATAAGCGGATTGCCCCAACATCTTAGCTGTTGAGCCGTAACCTGGGTCTCGATCGCCGGTCACTTTAACTTCTATCTTTTCACCTTGCGGGCTTCTACCCAAAAAGCGTAAATCGTAACTGCCATTTAATTGCTCTTCGGGACTTGGACCCTCTCCTGGCTTAGGCAAGATAAAACGCTCTAGCAACCAGCGTGTGGGTGAAATCGCAGCTAACATCATAAACTTCCGCGCATCTGAACGCGCTTTTTTCGCTTTCTTCTCACCTCTTTCGCCATCACCCTTTATTACTGCTTCTTCGTAAATAAAGTCAGTACCGTAAGCGTTACCAGATAATGCGTTAGAGCGATGCACAATACGTGTATTGATTGCCGCCATCACAAAGGGAGCAACCCAGCTATTGAAGTCCTCGTCATAACTCACACCAACTCTAGTTTGTCTTGTCGTAAAACCATGGTTAGGCGGGCAACAAGAATAAGGGTTGGCCATCTCGGCACGAAGCTTTTTATCTTTTGAAGCCTGCTTAGTTAAATTAATCACACTCGCAATAGTACCGCCCGATGCTGTGCCGGTTAATTGATTGACGCGCATCACAATATTGTTGCAGTGGCTATTAAATTTCGCTTGCGCTTGTCGCTGCAAGAAGTGCACACCAAGATCAGAGGGAATAGAATCAAAACCACAAGAGTGAATAATGCGTGCGCCTGACGCTTTTGCTTTTTCTGCATAGCGATCTTGCATTTTTTTAATCCACTGCGGCTCACCTGTTAAGTCGCAGTAATCTGTACCTGTTTCACAGCAGGCACGAATCATTGGCTCACCGTATAAATCGTAGGGGCCTACAGTAGAGATCACTACCTTTGTCTGCTTACACAAATCCACTAAAGCTTCGTCATCAGCGGCATCAGCAATTATCAGCGGTATAGCCGTAACTTCCCCACCCAGTTGAGATCTCACCTGCTCAAGCTTTGATTGTGAGCGACCTGCCATTGCCCAGCGAATACTTGAAGCGCCGTATTGGTCAAACAAATACTGGCTTAAAATTTGGCCAACAAAACTGGTGGCACCAAATACAACGATATCAAACGATGGATTGCTCATAAGAAAAAGTCTTTTATAGTTTTAATTAAATGGACGTCACGGTTAAATGGAAGTCACATTTAAATGGAAGTCACAATTGAAAGAATTGCTTTTAGTCGGATCAGTTTACTTAAAAACGGATAGTAGAACTAGCCGGCTTTGTTCTTTATTAACCAAATGTTAGTTACAAATGGGTTAATGCATATCGGCCGCTAAAATTAATAACGATAACACCACAATTGCACTCACCCACTTACGCGCACGGTAGTAACTTTGAGTGATAAGTCGCTGCTGAAATAATTTTTTATCAATCACTAACAGCCATAAAAAAGCGAAAGCCGTTACCACTAAAAAGGTACTGCTATCAGGCATCATTAAATACACTAACCAAGGCGCTAAAGTAATCACATTACTGATTAAAAAATTCGCTTGGCTAAAGGCCGCATTGTCTTTAGCTGACAACATAACACCCCAAAGCACCCCAGCCATAAATACGACAATAACTAACGCATAAAGACTAACAGCATGCTTAACTGTACCTAGCCATGACTGTATATCAATAGAAAACAAAGACAACAGCGCACCCGCAACAAAAGGCAATGCACCCAAATACATAAGCAAGATAAACGCATTTTTATTTAGCATAATGCCCTACTAGCCTCTAATATGACGAACACGAAACGATCGGCCTTTTAATTTACCGTGCGCGATTTTATCTAATGCCAACTGCGTAACCTCTCTTGCTACTGCAATATAAGCACTGTGATCAAATATTTGTATCTTGCCCACTTGCGCTGCGTCGATTTCGCCCTTGGCTGTTAACGCGCCAACAATATCACCGGCTCTCACTTTTTGTTTTTTACCACCATCAATTTGTAAAGTCGCCATTGCAGGTCGGCGCGGCGCTTGATTCAATAATTTATTTGAAGGCAATGGAGAAACCGCAATTGTCTGGCCTATATGCGTTTCTAACAAATTCAATTTATATTTTTCTTTGTCACTGACTAATGTACAAGCGACACCTTGGCTGCCGGCACGTCCAGTACGACCAATTCGATGCACATGCACATCTAAATCACGCGCAATATGATAATTGACCACGGTATCTAATGCTTCAATATCTAAACCGCGTGCGGCGACATCGGTAGCCACAATAATATTAATACTTTTATTATCAAAACGAACTAATGCTTGGTCACGTTGCTTTTGATCGAGGTCACCATGTAAAGACATTGCACTAAAGCCGTTTTCTTTTAAGCCATCGGCCAACGCCTGCGTCTCTCGCTTAGTATTACAAAAAACCACCGCTGATTCTGGATCCAAATCTAACAATAGTAATTGCAAGGCCTGTAAGCGATGCTCATCATCACCGACTTCATATATGCGCTGCTCAATAATATGGTTAGCATGCAGTGACTCTACCTCAATGCGTACCGGCTTACGCATAATCTGTCGTGCCACTGATTCAATTTCATCAGGAAAGGTGGCGCTAAACAGTAAGGTTTGTCGGTTGACAGGCATGCCTTCAATAATTTTATCTAAGGCTGGCTGAAAACCCATTTCTAACATGCGGTCAGCCTCATCAAGCACCAGTGTTTTTAACGAGTGAAAAACTAAAGTGCCTTTACGGACATGCTCTTCAATACGGCCAGGCGTACCTACAATAATATGTGCGCCATGCTCTAACGATCCTATTTGTGGGCCAAACGGCATGCCACCACACAACGTTAATACTTTTATATTATGAATTGATCGCGCCAAACGCCGAATTTCTTTGGCGACTTGGTCAGCTAGCTCACGCGTGGGACAAAGCACCAAAGCTTGAATACGAAATTGTTTAACATTGAGCGAGGCCAACAAACCCAAACCAAAAGCAGCTGTTTTTCCTGAACCGGTTTTGCCCTGCGCGATGACATCCTCGCCTGCAATAATTTTAGGCAAGCTCTGTGCTTGTATGGGTGTCATCTCGTGATAACCCAATGATGATAAATTAGTGATTAACTCGGGCGCAAGCGCAAGAGAAGAAAAGTCGGAAGAGCTCAAAATAAGTAGCCTATAGTGTTATAGCATTGTAGTGTTGTTATGTAGTAAGAACTACCACATTAAATCATCTGGAATTTTAAAATCGGCATAGGGATCATCTTCTACCGCTTCGTTTGTATCTGAGCTGTTGCTCTCGTTAAGCATAACGACATAGCTCTCATCGCGTTGCTTAATTTTTTCTGCCACAACAGTAGGCACTAACTCATAGTGCTCGCCAAGCTTGACGATGGCTATTTGTCCTTTGCCCAATTGGTTTTGAAATGCCGCCGAAATATGCATTTTCTTTATTTTTTTGTCATCGACAAATTGAAAGGCAATATCGCCCTGACTGCGATCAAGACGATTAACTTCAATCAACTGTTTGATTTGAGCGGCAATAGCTTTAACTTCTGCTGCCTCTTGCTGGACTCGACTGGTCTCTTTATCGCGCAATACTTTTTCATTTAATGCTTGCTGCGCCTGTTCACGTGATTCGTTTGTTAGCCTCTGTCCTTTTGGAAGCTGCTTAGCTTGCTTGCGTTTTTCTTTTTCAATTTTTTTCGCCTTTTTTTTATCAACCATACCGGCGTTAAGTAATTGATCCTGTAATGAGGCCATTAGATCGTTTTCCGCATTAAATTGTTCGCATTACACTGTGTGTTTGGATATGTGACTTACCGACTATACACGCTGTCGCTGATGTCGATACATTTTATAAGCATAGGCGTGACGCTCATCGACACCATGCTCGCCTAGCAATGTTGTCTCCCAGCCGTCAAGATCGAACTCGGGTAGCTTTGCCTCACCATCAATATCTGCCTGTACAACGGTTTCATAAATACAATCGGCAAGAGGCATTGATTCAACAAAAAAATGTACGCCGCCAATAACAAAAATTTCATCGCTGGTTTCATAGGCCATAGCAATTGCACTTTCTAATGAGTCAGCTAGTTCGATACCGTCTACAACCTCATAATTTGGCTGTCGACTAATCACGATATTGCGACGACCTGGAAGAGCCGATTTATGATCTTCATAGGTTTTTCTGCCCATGATAATCGGCTTGCCTAATGTGGTCTTTTTAAAGTGACCAAACTCATCGGGCAAATGCCAAGGAATCTGACCATCCTTACCAATACATCGATTGAGAGAACGTGCATAAATTAATGATAATCGCATATAAAATCGCTTTGCCTTTTAAATCTATTAATGTTTAGAAATATTAAAATCGTTGTACCGTGTTTTAACCTATTCTGCTTTGGCTTGATCTACTGTAGCTTATGTAGCCTCTCAGCCGCTTCCAATATTTTGTCCTTGTGCTCGCCCTCTATTATTCCACGCTCATCATTAAATCGCTTCTGTTCTTTCGCCGACAATTTACCCCAGTCTGCCAAAATCGGTATATGCGAGGTCGCCATCGCCAGATTGTCAAAGGGAATATAAAACTGCTGCTCAACCTCGGTTAATTTTAAAACCTTAGCCAAACCAGACACTCTAATTGCCGCTTCAGTTAATGACAGCTGGTCTTGTAATAAACAACGCACCAAAATATCAATGCTTTCTTGTGTTTCTTTTTTTTGATTGTCTACCCACTGCTGCTCTTCAACTGTCTTCACCGCCTCAATTCTTTTTACTTTCCATAATTGAACACAAAGGACAATTGCATAAAGAGCCAACAGTGCAATAACGCTAAACATCAGAATCTGTATATTAAATGACATGTATTTTCTCTAAATAAATATTAAGTGATTAAAATAGCGGCGAAAGTATTAACGTTTGTAAAATGTATTAAGGAATCATTGCCTGCCACCAACTGAAATGGCTAAATAAATCCTAACTATTTAGCTTTTCTGCGACACTGAAAACATAGATTCAACATTGTATTAAATATCTGCATATTACAATGACTTATGTTTATAGCGGTGTTTTGCAGATAGATAATGCGATTATTTAATAAGCATTTTAAGGTATAAATAATAACCGTCGCTCACTATTTATACTAGCCATAAGGCAACATTTAATTTTCTGAAACGCCGTTTGTCATCTAATCATTTAACAATGCCGTATAAATTATTAAGAAACTAAGAAGAGGAGGATAAGTCTATAAGTCACACACCAGCAAATTAGGAAGTGCAAGACGCTGTAAGCTTCCTAATTATTATAATGATTAAACCATGGAGGATTTCGTATGAACCATTATCTGAATCCAACACAGCAGATCAATCTTCTAGGCACTTTTGATGACGATTCAATTTGCCTTGCCAGTGCCGCACTCGGTCTTTCGTCAATGGGCAACAAACCCATGTCTTTTTACACCCGTCACCTTGCCGAACTTTCTGAAGCCGTTTCTGCCTACTATGCAAGTATTGCCGGTGGTGATGTCTTCGCTGATGAAACCGGTATTAAGAGCCAGAATGATATTAAGAAAAAATTGCGCTCTCTACAGGCGGTTATTTATGACCAATATCAATATCGCGGTAACTATGACCATTATGAAGAATTAGAAAATGCCGATTTATGCTCAGTCATTGAGCGTAGAAAGGGTATGCCTATTGCGCTTGGCATTATCTGTATGCACGTTGCTAAAGCCCAAGGCTGGAATGCCGTTGGTATTGCATTACCGGGCCACTTTGTTTGCCGCCTTGAAGCCAACGGTGAAAGGATAACTTTTGACCCCTTTCATCATGCCAATACGGTTAACGCCGCTGACTTGCGTCGCTTATTAAAACAATCGCTTGGCTCTGATGCCGAGCTTAAGCCCGAACACTACAAGCCGGTATCCAACCGTCGAATACTGTTGCGTTTACAAAATAATATTAAGCTGAGGCAGGTTGAAAAACACAACTATCTCGATGCCATTATTACTTTAGATACGATGCGTAAAATTGATCCCAACGAAGCTAGCCTTTTGCTTGATGCCGGCCAACTCTACGCACGTGCCAACCAACCACAGGAAGCGATTAGTGCGCTATCAAGCTATCTATCGCAATCTAATTCTCAATATGGCAAAACTAAAGCCAGCGTTTTATTGCATCAAATGAAGCAACGTTTACATTAAATTATAATTTATACTCGATAAGTCCTAATCACGGTAAACTCTAGCTAATCGCTATGGGTTTGCTGTGATTTTTGTTGGGTTTAAATCATGGCCGCTTTGTTAATGAAACCAGAGAATAAATTTATGAAAGATATCTATCAATTGGATTTTAAACTGGCGGACGGCAGCCAAAAATCTGTCCAAGACTATACCGACAAGGTGCTTTTAATTGTTAATACAGCAAGTCAGTGTGGCTTCACACCTCAATTTGATGGATTAGAAAAGCTCAACCAACAATACGCCGATAAAGGCTTGGTAGTGCTTGGTTTTCCGTGTAATCAATTTGGCAAACAAGACCCTGGCTCAATGAGCGAAATCACCGAGTTCTGCCAGCTTAATTATGGCGTGAGCTTTACTATCGCTGAAAAAATTGAGGTAAATGGCGAGCAAGCGCACCCACTCTTTGAGCATTTAAAATCAAATGCTAAAGGTCTTTTGGGTAGCAAACGCATTAAATGGAATTTTACTAAATTTCTGGTTAATCGAAACGGTGACGTAGTTAAACGGTTTGCTCCTACCGCAAAACCTAAAGACATTGCCGCCGCTATTGAAGCACTTATTTAACGGAGCTCTACACCACAAGCAACACAGTTTTTGGGTAAATAAATTAAACCCTCTTTGCCACGCGGCACTTGTCCGCAAGCGGGGCATCGATAAAGCTTATCGATATTAAAAATCCATAGTAGAAAAACTACAATGATCGGAATAAAAGCCTCTTTATAAATACCCAGCTCTTTTGTTTGGTATAACGCCACGCCAATAATCACCGACATTATTAGATTGACGATGTAAAAGCGCGTTGCTTTCTTGGCAAAGCGTTTTTTTATTTCATTAGGTTCCATTTTTTTTCCGTAAAGTCTCTAGCTCAAAAATTATCGATTAAACACATTGGCATCAATAGCGTCTTCGCTTTTTGCTACCACACATGACACCACTGAATCACCCGTTACATTTAATGCTGTACGTAACATATCTAACAAGCGGTCTACACCAATGATTAACGCAATACCTTCAACCGGTAAACCGACTTGCTGCAACACTAGTGCCAAGGTAACTAAGCCCACCCCCGGCACACCAGCAGTACCTATTGATGCTAGAGTTGCCGTTAAAATAACCGTAAGATAACCCGCTAAGCCAATATCTATTTGATAGACCTGCGCGATAAATACAGTGGCAACACCTTGCATAATAGCTGTGCCATCCATATTAATGGTGGCGCCTAACGGCACAGTAAATGACGCAACCGAATTTTTAACACCCATTTTTTCTTCAACGGTTTCTAAAGTTATCGGCATAGTGGCGTTACTGGACGCGGTTGAAAAACCAAACATAACGATAGGTCGCATATGCTTCAAAAATTTTATTGGGCTTAAACCGGTGAGTATTTTTAGTATGCTGGTGTAAACAACGGTGCCGTGAAAAAATAACGCCAAGACAACCGTAATAAAATAAATGAATAACTGCTGTATTAATTCGAACCCTGTGGTGTAAAAGATTTTTGCTAACAAGCAAAAGATGCCATAGGGTGCTAACTGGATTAAAATCATTATCATTTCCATGATCACATGATTTAACGACTCAAAACTCTTTGCTACCTTTGCGCCAAACTCCCCCGAGCGCGATATAGCAATACCAAACAACAAGGCGAAAACAATAACCTGTAACATGTTGCCTTCGGCCATCGCCTTTATTGGATTGCTTGGTACGATATTAACTAATACTTCTTTTAAGGGTGGCGCATTGTTCGCTTGATAACTTGCTTGCGTTGTTAGTTGACTATTAAATTTATCACCACTGCCTGGCTGAATAAGCATAGCCACACTTAGAGCAATCGTTATTGCAATAGCCGTAGTCAATAAATATAAACTAATAGTTTTAGCTGCCATCACACCCATATTGCCATGGCTACCTAAACTTGCCGTACCGCAAGTTAATGAAACAAAAACCATAGGTACTACAAGTAATTTGAGCGAGGCAATAAATATTTGGCCGACTAAATCAAACAATCCAAAAAAAATAACTTCTTCGAGCCCAAAAGGAAATATTGGTAAAACATTTGCTAACGAACCAAAAACAATACCTAAAGCCATAGCAATAAAAATTTTATTGGTTAGCGTCATCATGAAACCTCATAAGTATAATTTTTTGATTAGGACTACAACTGTTTAAGATAGGGCGAGTTAAGGTGTCAGCCTATTGCTGAAAAAGAATGCTAAAAAAGAGTACCGAAAAATAGCACTGAAAATTATTGGAGCTGGATTACTCGTCACTTTTAATGAGTTAAGCTCTAGTAAACTAAGTTACATCTCATTAAAAGTAACGAGTCACTAAAAGCAACGAGTTTATCTATTAACTATATTCAATAACAAATTTTAGTTAACAGAAGCTTTAAGCGCTTTACCTGCTTTAAAGCCAACTGAATTACTTGCTTTAATATCAATCTCTTCACCGGTTTGTGGGTTTTTGCCTTTACGCGCCGCACGTGAACGACGGACAAAACTACCAAAACCAATTAAGCTAACGCTATCTTCACGGGCAAGCGCCGCGGTGATCTCATCAGTAATTGCAGTAACAACTTCATTCGCCTTTTCTTTTGAAATATCGGCTTTATCAGCAACAATGGCAGCAAGCTCAGTCTTGTTCATATTACATTCCTCGTCATTATTAAGCGCATCATTGATGCACGTTAAACTGCTTGATAACAGCAGCTATTTTTAAATACCCGCTACGCTAAAATAGCGGGTAGTTGTTTTTGTAATTCTTGTTTCTCGCTCGTTCCCTGCCCAGTTAATGCAAAGCCAAGTAGCTGGCCACTGGTGCTTTTAAATTGAGCGATAATATTTTTATTATCTGCATTATCTATTTGTATCTCCCAGCTCCCCTGTGCATGTTGAGCGGGTGGCGCAACGACAACCGGACATGCCGGCGTTTTAATCGTTACTGGCATTGCTGGGTAAATCACCTCAGTAGGCGAACCTGCTAAAGTCTTAGCCAGCGCTCTTGCCGCAGCCATCAATGGCGCTACATAGTAAAGTACATGGCCTTCGACTTCAGCGCAATCACCCAAAGTGTAAACATTCGCAGCGCTAGTTGCCATTAATCTATTAGCAATGATGCCTCGATTAACCTTAATTCCACTTTGTTGTGCAAGTTTTATACGAGGTCGGACCCCAATCGCTGAAATTACGACATCAGCGGCAACCTCTTCACCGTTAGCAAGACTCACTAGCAACCCGCTACCACTTGGATGTGTATTAACCGATTCGGCTACTGTCCCAAAATAAAACTTAGCGCCTTGCTCTTCTAATGCTTGCTGAACAGCTCGACCTGCTTGTTCAGGCAGCAATGTGGCTAAATTATAAGCAAGCGGATCGACCGCGGTGACTTCATAGCCACCATTAAGTAAATCATTAGTGAATTCCGAGCTAATAAGCCCCGCACCAATAATAAAAACTTTTTTAGCGACCCTATGCTGCAAGGTCTCTCTAAATTTGCCGTAATCCAATAAATCGTTAATCGAATAAACGCTTTCTAAACCCGTACCCGTTAAAGGCGGATTAACTACATCAGCACCACTGGCCATCACTAGTGCTTTATAGGCTGTCGACTTTTGCGTATTAACAAGCAATGTTTGCTCTGCGGTATTAATGGTTGTGACTTCAGTAAAAGTCCAGATACTGGCTTGTAATTGCGCGGCCATTTGCCCCGCATCGGCTTGTGCTAAATCATTAGCACCCTGCTCTCGCGTAAAACCCGTCGAAAGCATTGGCTTGGAGTAACAGCGACCATCATCAGAAGTAATTAATAAAAGTGGCGTTTCTTTATCGAGCTTGCGAAATTCGCGCGCTAAGTTATAGCCCGCTAAACCTGTACCTATAATCACGATCGGTGCATCGTCTGGTGTATTGTCTGATGCGTTGTCTGTCGCCTTATCTTTTTCTGTATGCTCTACGCTATCGGCTATTTCAGTAGTCGCGGCCTCACTAGGCGCTACCTCGACCATATCAAAATCTTCTTTGCCTACGCCACATTCAGGACACAGCCAATCATCAGGCACGTCTTCCCAGCGTGTGCCGGGGGCAATACCGTCTTCCGGCCAACCTTTGGCTTCTTCATAGAGCCAACCGCAGACTAGACATTCCCATACCTTCATTGATTCAACCTCTATCTTTTTATAAACGGCGCATTCGATGGTGAACGCTAACGCACTTTGCTTGCAAGTTAAGGCTCAATACCGCATTCTCACCTTTAACGTTTATTCTTTTATCGCCAACGGAAAGCTAGCCATTGTACGACCAACTGCCAATACGATTCCACCCGCAAAGTCCAAACTGGCGCGACTTTCACACTTGGTTTAGTCATGACTTACCAATTGCAAATCGCGAGTGGTTACTCGATGGTAGCTCGCTGACAAAGCGTCTAATCAAAACCAGTAATAACCAATTTTCAGTTCAAGTGCTTCGCCAACAATGGGATAACGCAGCACTATCCGAATATGATCTTTTAAGGATATCCCCTCGGCAGCGCTGTCTTATCCGCGAAGTATTATTGCTGTGTCATGGGCAGCCTTGGGTTTATGCGCGAAGCGTTCTGCCGATAAGCTCACTAACAGGTGAATTAAGGCATTTGCGCCACTTTGATAATCGACCGCTGGGGCAGTTACTTTTTAATACACCAGGCATGCATAGAAGCCCATTTCAAATAGCTTGCTTAACAACATCAGACTTGCCGCTTCAAGCCACATTGTCGTTAAAAGAAAAAAACTCAACGCTTTGGGGTCGACGATCTCGATTTGTGATTTACAATAAGCCCTTACTCGTCAGTGAAATTTTTCTGCCCAATTTTCAAGCCTAATGAAGAATCAGATGCACGCACTGACAACTAACACTGATAAAATGAAGTTTGGTTTTTTATGCTCGCTTTAACGCCTCGCAATATTAGTCACTACCTACAATTAATGCGTGTCGATAGACCCATCGGTACTTATTTAGTTATTTGGCCAGCGCTTTGGTCGTTATGGATAGCCGCTGAGGGTATGCCTAATCCATTGTTAATTATTGTATTTATTGCCGGCGCATTTTTAATGCGCTCGGCAGGTTGTGTTATTAATGATTTTGCCGATCGTCATATTGATGGACATATTGAGCGCACCCAAAATCGACCGTTGGCTGCCGGCTTAGTCACGGCTACTGAAGCGATACAGCTTTTTATATTGTTATGTGCCTGCGCTGCTTTACTATTATTTTTTACTAATCGCCTAACGGTGTTACTCGCTGTGGTCGCTCTATTACTTGCTGCACTTTACCCTTTTACAAAACGCTTTACTCACTTACCTCAAGTGTTTTTAGGTATGGCATTTAGCTGCTCAATTCCAATGGCTTTTGCCGCACAAACAAACACACTACCAGAAATCATAATCCCACTTTATGCCGCTGTTGTTGTTTGGGTTATTGTCTATGATACTTTTTACGCCATGGTTGATCGTGAAGATGATTTAAAAATTGGTGTAAAATCCACAGCCATACTATTTGGCCGCTATGAAAAGCTAATTACCTCCACCCTGCAAATTATTTTTATTGCGCTAATAATTAAAATTGGTCTGCTCATAGAGCTAGGCCGTATTTATTATGGCTCCGTTGTTGTTACAGCCTTATTTTTTATTTATCAACAACAACTCATCAGCCAGCGTGAAAAGGATAAATGCTTTAGGGCTTTTTTAAACAATAATTATGTCGGCATGGCTATTTTTATTGGCATTGCCGCCGACTATGCATTCTATATAGCAATATAAATAATAATCGCCACATTTGGTTTAACTCAATGGAAGTAAAGTTTTACAACGCTATCAACGATATTGGCCAGCCATTGTGGGAAAGCATTTGTGGTACGGACTATCCTTTTATTCGCTATGAATTTCTGCACGCTTTAGAAACAGCTGGAAAAGATTCTGAAACAGGTGCCGCTTGCTCAAGAGAAAGTGGCTGGCAACCTCACCATGCCATAGTCTTTAAAGACTCAAAACCCATTGCAGCCGCGCCGCTTTATTTAAAATACCATTCCTATGGCGAGTATATTTTTGACTGGTCTTGGGCTGAAGCCTATCAGCGAAATAGCTTAAATTACTTTCCAAAACTATTAGGTGCTATACCCTACTCGCCAGTTAGTGGCTCAAGGATTGCTATTGCTGATAGCGAGGCAAGTCATAGCGAAGCTATTTATCATTCATTAACACAAGCTTGTATTCAAGAGTGCGAACAATTACAACTCTCGTCTTTTCATTTTTTATATCCAACCGAATCGGTTTCTAACAAATTAGCCAAACAGCAATTACTGCAACGACATAGCCATCAATATCATTGGTTTAATAAAGATAAAAGTGGTGATGCCTATAACGACTTTGATGCGTTTTTAAATGAATTCAAATCACGCAAGCGTAAAGATGTAAAAAAAGAGCGGCAATGGATTAACAGCCAAGATATTAAGTTGCAGCGCTTCACTGGTAAAGATATTGATAGTGCATTGTGGGAGACTTTTTTTGATTTCTATCAACGCACCTATGCTAAGCGATCGGGTCATGGCGGTTATTTGCCAAAAGCCTTTTTTCAACGTATTGCTGAAACCATGCCTGAACAAATTTTATTGGTACTGGCTTTTCAAAATGGTATCCCTATAGCTGGAGCGCTCAATCTATTTTCTTCTGATACTTTATTCGGCCGCTATTGGGGCTGCAACCAAGAAGCAGAATTTCTGCACTTTGAAGCCTGTTATTATCAAGGCATTGAATTTTGTATTGAGCGTGGATTAAAAAAATTCGATGCCGGCGCGCAAGGCGAACATAAAGTTCAGCGCGGATTTAAGCCGGTTAACACTTGGTCAAACCATTGGATCCAACATCCGGAGTTTAGGCAGGCGATTGGTAACTTTATTAACCACGAAGCTGAGCAAGTAAAAACGAATATTGCCACCACCACACAATGGCTACCTTTTAATAGCCGTTAATCGTCGCTCAACACAATAACGACGTATAATGCCCATCATTATTTTCAGCTAGGAGTTAATGCGTGTCGAATCATAGGCCCTTTTCTGTTTTAGGAATTCAACAAATTGCTGTCGGTGGTCTCGATAAAGAAAAGCTACGTGGCTTTTGGGTAGATGTTTTAGGGCTAAGCTATTCCAGTAGTTATATTAGCGAAGCTGAAAACGTTGATGAAGATATCTGTGAAGTGGGACATGGTGCGTTTAAAGTCGAAGTCGATTTAATGCAGCCCCTTGATGCCAATAAAAAGCCCAAAGTCCACGAGCCGGCGCTCAATCATATTGGTTTATGGATAGATAATTTACATGACGCGGTGACTTGGCTAACTGAACAAGGTGTGCGCTTTACACCCGGTGGTATCCGCAAAGGTGCCGCAGGTTACGATGTCTGTTTTATTCACCCAAAAGCGAATGATGCCTTTCCAATTGCTGCTGAGGGAGTGTTAGTTGAGCTTGTGCAAGCGCCGGAGGATGTTATTCAGGCCTATGCAACCATTGCAAAGGTTAATGCATAAACCCAAAATAAAAATCAGTTGCTAATGACACTAACCGCCAATGGCTAGAAATATATTAGGCAACACGATTGAACGCAAAACATGAATGACAAACATAGCCAGCATGGGTGAAAAATCTAAGCCGCCCATAGGTGGAATGATTTTTCTAAATGGCGCCATAATCGGATCACTGATTTGGCGTAGTAATGAAACAGCTGGGTTATACGATTGAGGTGCAATCCAGTTCACCACAATGACAATAATAATCGCAAAAAAAGCAATCTTTAAACCAATATTGATTACACCAAACATACCCAATAATAAATACAGCATTGGGCTTGTGCTGATACTGCCTTTAAGTAGCATCATGACGAACAGGCCGACAATTTGAACTAACAATGCCAACACCACTGACGGCATATCAATACCCCATAGGCCAGGGATAAAACGGCGTAACGGCTTTAGTAATGGGTCAGTCGCTTTAACAACAAACTGAGAAATCGGATTGTAAAAATCAGCACGCGCAAGCTGCATCATCAATCGAAGCAGAACAATCATTGTGTAAAGTTCAATGACCGAGCCAATCAGTAATTCTAAAATTTGATTTATCATTTAAAGCTGTTCTCTTTTAATTTATCTATTTAATCCGTCGTAAAAGGCATTCGATATCTAAGACGGCTAAGCTAACTCTTTTGCTAATGCTTGCGAACGATCAGATGCAGCTTGTAAAGCTTGATCGACAATACGACTTAAATCATTGGCTTGAAAACTTTCTATTGCCGCTTGAGTTGTTCCGTTAGGAGACGTTACACGTTTGCGTAGCTCGGCAACATCGACATCACTTTCTAAAGCCATGCGCGCTGCACCTAGTGCAGTTTGCTGTGTTAATTGTGCAGAAGCTTCAGCACTTAAACCTAACTGCTGACCAGCAGCCTGCATTGCTTCCATCAATAAAAAGAAATACGCAGGCCCACTACCAGAAACTGCTGTAACCGCATCTAATTCTGCTTCTTCTGCAACCCAAACCACAATCCCTACTGCCGATAAAATAACTTCGGCCATTTTTTGTTGCTCGGCTGACACTTTATTCGTTGCATATAAACCGGTGGCTCCAACTTGCAACAGTGCAGGTGTGTTAGGCATACAGCGAACAATTGGCACGTCTTTACCTGCCCAGCCTTGCAGACTGTCACAAGCAAGACCTGCCGCAATCGATACTAACAACGGTTTTTTAGCGATCAGTATATTTTGTAGTGGCGTTAATACATCCTTCATCACCTGAGGCTTAACGGCCAGAATAACGATGTCAGCATGCTCAATGACATCAGCGTTAGATGTTGATGTCGTAACAGCACCAAGCGCTGCAACAGCCTCGAGACTGGCTTCAACAGGATCACTACAAGCCAGATTCTCAGCTGGATAACCTTGCTTTAACAAGCCGCCCATTAAGCTGCGCGCCATATTGCCAGCACCAATAAAAGCGATGTTCGCTATCTTAGACTCCGCACTGCTGGTTGATAAATTATTTGTTGGTTTAGTCAAAACGACTCCGGTTTTTATTCATGCTTGCTGTGAAATTTCGCTGTCTCATTATGAAGTGACAGAATGATAGGACAGGCCGCGCCATTATGAACTGCGAGCGCCAAAAATATCAGTCCCTACTCGTAATAAAGTTGCACCTTCGGCAATAGCCGGCTCAATATCTGCGGACATTCCCATCGATAAGCTGTCAAAACTCGAGCAATTTATGCATTGCTGCGCCTGCTTAAACAAAGTATTCATTCGCGCAAAGCTAGCGCGCGTTGCTTCAACGTCGGTTGATTTGGCAGGAATCGCCATCAAGCCTCGTAAACGCAGATTGGGCATAGCGCTAATCTGACTGACAGCATCAAGAACCTCTGCCGGAAGCAGGCCAGACTTACTCGCTTCTGCATCAATATTGACCTGCAGACAGATGTTGAGAGGCGCAAGACTCTCGGGTCGTTGCCGGCTTAAGCGCTGGGCAATACTGACTCGATCGACACTGTGCACCCAATCAAATAACTCAGCAATAGAGCGAGTCTTATTTGACTGGATAGAGCCAATATAGTGCCAGTTAAGCGATTTTTCTCGAAGTTCGCTAATTTTGGCTTCAGCTTCTTGTAAATAGTTTTCGCCAAAATCGTTAATGCCAGCGGCAATAGCCACTTGAATGGCACTAACGGGCTGTTTCTTACTCACAGCTAGGAGTGCGATAGTCGAGCTTTCGCGCGAATAAAGTGTGGTGGCCTGCTTAATTCTTGCACGAACATCGGCAATGTTTTGATCAATAGCTATCATTTGTTTATAGATTCACCAATTAGAGCTGTTGTTTTAGCTTAACAATACAAATAGTGGATTTTAATCGGTTTGCGACAACTTTGCGGCAACTTTCGGGCAGACCTTTTTCGAAACGATAGGACAATTTATGGATATCACTGAATTATTGGCTTTTAGCGCCAAACAAAACGCCTCTGATTTGCATTTATCGGCTGGTCTACCGCCTATGATACGCGTCGATGGCGATGTGCGTCGCGTTAACCTGCCAGCGCTGGAACAAAAAGAAGTACACGAGCTCATCTACGAAATTATGAATGACGGCCAGCGTAAAGATTTTGAAGAGTATTTAGAAACCGACTTTTCATTTGAAGTGCCGGGCGTTGCTCGCTTTAGGGTCAATGCCTTTAATCAAAATCGTGGCGCCGGCGCCGTGTTTCGAACCATCCCCTCCAAGGTTCTATCCATGGAAGATTTATCGATGGGCCAAGTGTTTCGTGATATTGCTGCCGTACCTCGCGGGTTGGTGTTGGTCACCGGCCCTACCGGTTCAGGTAAATCGACATCGCTCGCAGCAATGGTCGATTTTATTAACGAGCATCGCTACGACCATATCTTAACGATTGAAGATCCCATTGAATTTGTTCATGAAAGCAAAAAGTGTCTAGTCAATCAGCGTGAGGTTCATCGACATACCCACGGCTTCAACGAAGCATTGCGTTCCGCGCTTCGAGAAGATCCCGATATTATTTTAGTCGGCGAGCTGCGTGATTTAGAAACTATTCGTCTGGCTTTAACCGCAGCTGAAACTGGGCACTTAGTTTTTGGTACGCTACATACCACCTCGGCAGCAAAAACCATTGATCGAATTGTTGATGTCTTTCCTGCAGCTGAAAAAGATATGGTGCGATCGATGCTGTCAGAAAGCTTGCAGGCAGTTATCTCGCAAACATTAATTAAACGCAGCGGCGGTGGTCGCGTCGCGGCGCATGAAATTATGATTGGCACGCCCGCTATTCGTAATTTAATTCGAGAAGATAAAGTCGCACAAATGTATTCGGCTATTCAGACCGGCGGCAACCTTGGCATGCAAACCATGGATCAGTGCCTGACTGCACTCGTTGCTAATCGAACCATTTCACGCGACGCTGCAAGAGAAGTCGCAAAAATGCCTGAGAGTTTTTAAATGGATATTCATTCACTGCTCACCAATATGGTTGAAAAAGGTGCCTCGGATCTTTTTATAACTGCCGGCGTACCGCCAAGCATTAAGCTTAACGGTAAGGTCATACCGGTTAGCAATACGCCGCTTTCGCCAGAGGCAACTCGCGAAGCTGTACTCAGTATTATGAATGAAGACCAACGCAAAGAGTTTGTTAAAACTAAAGAACTTAACTTTGCTGTTAGTGCACGCGGTGTTGGTCGTTTTCGTGCAAGTGCATTTTATCAACGTAATTTAGCCGGCATTGTTATTCGCCGGATAGAAACCCATATCCCCCAAATCGATGATCTAGGCCTGCCTGATATTGTAAAAGACCTATCAATGACTAAGCGCGGCTTAGTGGTTTTTGTTGGCGCAACCGGCACAGGTAAATCGACATCACTGGCATCAATGATTGGCCATCGCAACCAAAATAGCCGCGGCCATATTATTAGCGTTGAAGATCCTATTGAATTTATTCATCAACACGATGGCTGTATCATCACCCAGCGCGAAGTTGGCATTGATACAGAAAGCTTTGAAGTGGCTTTAAAAAATATGTTACGCCAAGCACCAGACGTGATTATGATTGGCGAGATACGTACTCGAGAAGCCATGGAACAAGCCATTACTTTTGCAGAGACAGGCCATCTATGTCTTTGCACGCTACACGCCAATAATGCTAACCAAGCACTTGATCGCATTTTGCATTTCTTTCCTGCCGAGCGACATCCACAGTTATGGATGGATCTATCACTTAACCTACGCGGCATGATTGCACAACAACTGGTGCCAACGCCCGACGGTAATAGCCGCCGCGCAGTAATAGAAGTGTTATTAAATACATCGCTGGCGGCAGATTTAATTCGTAAAGGTGAAGTAAGAAAATTAAAAGATTTAATGAAACGCTCGAGCGAACAAGGTATGCAAACTTTTGATCAAGCGCTTTATACGCTTTATACACGTGGCGAAATTACTTATGAGGACGCAATTGCACATGCCGATTCAGCAAATGATTTGCGTTTAATGATTAAGCTTGAGCGAGATGATAATGCCGAAGTGCTCGAAAAATCGACGCAGGGATTAACACTAGAAGAAAGTGATGACTCATCATCACGATTTGTTCGCTAAGGAAAAAATTATAAAAGGCTTAACCAGCTCTCAACAATTAATTTGGCGGCAATAGCGTCGACAGTGCCATCTCGATTATTACGGTTAATCGCCTGACCATGCTGTTCAATATCCTCAGCACTTGCTGCATGTCGGAATGCCTCTCGGCCTTCAGCTAATTGCGACTTTGCTTCGGCGCTTGATAATCTCTCATCACAAAGCTCAACCACGCAGCCAAAGCGACCATGCAATCGATTAGCAAATTTTCTAGCTCGTACAGACATATCACTTTCAGTACCGTCCATATTCAACGGCAAGCCAACCACTAAATAGTCTGGCTTCCAATTCGCTATTTGCGCTTCGATATCTTGCCACTGCGGCTTTCCATCTTTTGCTTTAATCACAATAAGCGGACGCGCTGTTTTTGTCAGCGTCTGGCCAACAGCCAAGCCTATTTGTTTTAAGCCAAAATCAAAGCCTAATATAATCTTATTTTTTTTATTCACGTTCTCATTAGACATAAATAGTTATCTACACACTCAGGCATTACCGGGCTGTATTGCAAGGGCGCTTAAATCAACACCCAATAGTTTGGCTGCTGCTTCAGCGCGCAAATGATAAGGTGTCGAAAATAAAATTTCTGGCGACGCTGGAGATGTTAGCCAAGCATTCTCCATTATTTCTTGCTCCAACTGTCCTGCATCCCATCCTGCATAGCCAAGCACAAATAAAAACTTATCTGGGCCTTGCCCTTTACCTAACGCTTTTAAAATATCTTTTGACCCTGTTAATGCAACGTCTTTTGTAATGTGTAAAGTAGATAACCAATCATCCGAAGCTGGGGATGATTCATGTAGGACAAAACCGCGCTCTAAACCGACTGGGCCGCCAACCATCACAGGTTGCGTATTTAAGTCTGACGTTTCAATGGCATCAAACTCTTTTATTAAATCATTAAATTTTAATTCGGAGGGGCGATTAATAATAATGCCCATAGCACCGCCTTCATCATGCTCACAAATATAAGCCACACTGGATTTGAAAATACCATCATCCAGAGAAGGCGTAGCAATTAAGAATTGGTTGCGCAACGATTCGGATTTAGTAAAACTCATTTTTAATTCCCTCCATCGTGCAATATGAAACATGAGGCATGCTGTCAGATAACTCAGCGTGGCTAATCATTAATTTTGATATATCGTATTTTAAATCTGTTCGTCACGCAAAAAAACCCACTGCTTTGCATCAGATGAATCTTTATCAAAGCGATAGCCTGCCGTATTGAATTTTTTTAGCTTAGCCGGATCTTCAATGCGCTGCTTAATGATATAAGCACTCATCAAGCCTCTTGCCTTTTTCGCATAAAAACTAATGATTTTATATTTGCCATTTTTATAGTCTTTAAATACCGGCGTTATAATTTCAGTATCTAATAACTTTTTATCAACAACATTAAAGTATTCATTAGAAGCTAAATTAATTAGCACTTTAGATTTCATACCTGTTAATTGTTTTTTTAGCGCAGCGCTCGGTTGACTACCCCAAAATTCATAGAGGTTTTTTCCTCTGCCATTTTCTAATTTAGTGCCCATTTCTAAACGATAAGCCTGAATAAGATCTAACGGTCTTAATACGCCGTACAAACCACTTAATATTCGAAGATGTGATTGAGCAAAGCTAAAGTCATCTTCATTAAATGATTCTGCATCTAAGCCCGTATAAACATCGCCTTTAAATGCGAGCAATGCTTGCTTAGCATTTTTTTTAGTGAACGGCGTATGCCAATTCATAAATCGCTCAGAATTTAACTCGCCGATTTTTTGGCTAACGCCCATTAGGTTTACAATATCATCAGGCGCATAGCCCCGCATAATATCGACCAGCTCGGCAGAGTCTTTTAACATAAGCGGCTTAGTTGCCGTATTGGTGATAGCCGGTGTTTCAAAATCTAAGGTTTTAGCCGGAGAAATAACAACGAGCATAAATCAAAGCCTTTTTAGTCAATGAACTCATAGCATTATGAGCGTTTCTGGTTTTCTATATTATCTGCATTATCTGCTTTTAAGCCACGCGAATTAGCACTGAGGTAAAATTGTTGCAAAATTCGCGATCTTGAGCCTGTAGTCTGTTTTACCGCTGCGCTTATTAGATTAAGATTATAAGCCTCTGTAACGGATGGTTCTATTATGTTTAAGCACTTTTTTCTATCAGCACAGATATCGCCCGCAAAGTTAAAGGCCGCAAAACTCACTGACTTTATTTTCTGTATGAGTTTGCTAGCAGTACTATCCTCTTGCTCGGTCAATCCTGTGACCGGCAAGCAAGAGCTGGCCTGGGTCGATGAAAGCTGGGAGCGCAAAATTGGCGAACAGCATTACAGTCATCAGCAACAAGCTGGCGGCGGTCCCTATATTATTGATCCCGACTTAACGCTCTATGTGCGCTCGGTTGGTAAAAAGCTTGCCCAGTATAGCAAACGCTCTCACCTGCCCTACGATTTTATCGTGCTGAATGATTCGAGCCCTAACGCTTGGGCTTTGCCAGGAGGCAAAATTGCGATTAATCGCGGTTTGTTGGTGTCATTGAATAATGAAGCTGAATTAGCTGCTGTCTTGGCCCATGAGATTGTTCATGCTGATGCGCGGCACTCAGCGCAAAGCCAAGAAGTTGGCTCGCTAATCTCGGTTGGCCAGCTTGCTGCTAACGTATTGCTCTCTAATGCGGGTTACAGCAATAAAGCACTGCAACAAGGTATTGCCTACACGGGCCTTTATGGACAGACACGTTATAGCCGCAGTCGTGAACTCGAAGCAGATTTGTATGGCATGGAATATATGAGTGCCGCCGGCTATGATCCGGAGGCTGCGGTAAGCTTACAGAAAACCTTCGTCGAACTTTCAAAAGATCGCCGCAGTGATGCTTTTAGTGCTTTGTTTGCCTCTCATCCACCTTCAGAGTCACGCGTTGCCGCTAACGAGCAAACGGCGTGGACCCTCAAACGCGGTGGCGTGCGCGGTAAAGCTCGCTACCAACAAGAAATTAAACAATTAATGACACGCAAGCCTGCCTATGATTTGTCAGACAAAGCCAAAAAAGCGATTGGCGAGAAAAAATATACCGAGGCGATTAAGTTAGCCAATAAAGCGATAAAAATAGAACCGCTAGAAAGTGAGTTTTTTGAAGTTAAAGGCGCGGCGCAGACAAAATTAAATCGCTCAAGCGATGCGTTAAAATCCTTTGATCAAGCTATCGCGCTCAACGATCAATACTACGCACCCATCTTACGTCGTGGTATTTTGCGCTATGAGCTTAGGTCTTACGAAAGTGCAGAGCGCGATCTAAAAGCCAGTCTATTATTAGCCCCCACCCAAATTGCGTATATTAAGTTGGGTGAAATCGCTGAAGAAAAAGACCTTTGCGCTGAAGCGGCAAAATACTATCGGCAAGCGGCGCAGGCTGGCCCACAGAATCAGCAATCGTTACAACAGAAGATCTTAGCGTTGCAAGCAAGCTGCCGCTAACAAAAGTAATTGCCCGTCGCTTTGCCACGGCGCCGGCATTCTTTTTGATAATTACCACAAGCTACGGCCATACCTGGGGTTAAATTGTCATTGGATAAGCACTCCTCCATATGATCAAGAAGTGCTTCATCACTAATGTTCATAGGCTTTTCACAGCCACTTAAGCTTAACAATAAACCTAATAATAAACTTGCTAATATGGCTAAATTAATGCGTTCTCTGCTTAGCATAATAGTGCTCTCGTTAGCTCACCTGTTTATATAAAACGGCCTCGCCCTAATAAGAAAATAAATCAGCAACAAGTCTAGACACTTTATCATTGGGCTAATTCCATGTGTATAATCTGCAATATAATGTATTCTAATAATAATGCTCTGCTTTTAAATAAAAGCTATGAATCGAATAGCCCATATGGGACCCCCTGTGAATAACAAAACTCAGCTGCTCACACGCTTTGTAACCACTATTGATCATTGGACTCTAAAGACCGGTCATGCAATTGCTTGGTTACTAGTACTGATGGTTCTCGTACAAAGCTTGGTTGTTATTCTCCGCTATGGTTTCGAAGTAGGTTCTATTGCTTTGCAAGAATCTGTCACTTATCTGCATGCTATCTGTTTTATGTTAGGTATTGCTTACACACTTAAAATGGACGGCCACGTCCGCGTTGATATTTTTTATCGTCGCTTTACGCCACAGAAAAAAGCACTGATCAATTTATTGGGCTCTCTTTGTTTTTTGCTGCCACTTTGCTTATTAATATTTACCACTAGCTTCCAATATGTCCTGCAAGCCTGGCAAGTTAAAGAGCAATCACAAGACAGCGGAGGACTGCCCATCGTGTATTTATTAAAAACTTTAATCCCTCTACTAGCTACAGGGCTATTACTACAGGCCTTGGCTGAAATGGGTAGATCGATCTTAACGCTGCTCGCCAACAATAGTGAAGCAAAGGCGGAGCATTAAGATGATTGAATTTATTCCGCTGTTTATGTTTATTATTGTTTGCCTAGTATTGATGCTCGGTTATCCGGTTGCTTTTTCACTAGCCGGTACGGCACTGATTTTTGCATTTATTGGTGCCACTGCTAATGTCTTTGATCCAAGTCTATTGGGTGCATTTCCAAGTCGTATTTTTGGCGTTATGACTAACGTAACCTTAATAGCCGTTCCATTATTTGTCTTTATGGGTGTGATGCTCGAAAAATCACGGCTTGCTGAAGATCTATTGGACAGTATGGCGGCACTCTTCGGTAGGCGTCGGGGCGGTCTTGGCTATGCTGTCGTCATCGTCGGTATGTTGCTAGCAGCAAGTACCGGTATTGTTGGCGCAACGGTTGTCACTATGGGCTTAATGTCTTTGCCGACCATGCTTAAACATAAATACAATCCCGCACTGGCAACCGGTACGATTTGCGCCACCGGCACACTGGGACAAATTATTCCGCCGTCTATCGCACTGGTGCTCTTAGGTGACATTCTGTCTACGGCCTACCAGCAGGCACAAATCAATCAAGGCATCTTTAGTCCAAAAACGATTTCTGTTGGCGATTTGTTTGTTGGCGCCTTAGTACCAGGTATGATTTTAGTGGCTTTATATTTGCTCTATATCTTTATTTATTCATCAATAAAGCCGACTGTAGCACCTGCATATGAAGACAATAAAAACGTTTCGGCTATTCATATACTTTCTAATTTATTACCGCCACTTGCACTTATTTTTTTAGTGCTCGGATCAATACTTGCCGGTGCTGCCACACCTACCGAAGCGGCGGCTGTTGGCGCGCTTGGCGCAACAACTATCGCCTTGTGTAAACAGCAGTTAACTTTATCTCGCCTTAGAGAAGTTGTTAGAGAAACGCTTAAAATTACCAGCATGGTATTTATGATTTTGCTTGGCGCAACGCTGTTTTCCTTAGTGTTCAGAGGCTATGGTGGTGATGAATTAGTCCAGTCTTTATTTGTGGATATGCCAGGCGGGCGTGTAGGTGCACTACTGGTCGTCATGGCTGTTATATTTTTGCTGGGCTTTATCTTAGACTTTATTGAAATTACTTTTGTCGTGGTTCCTATTGTTGGCCCTATTTTGCTCGCCATGGGTTTTGACCCGATCTGGCTAGGCATTATGATTGCCGTTAATCTACAGACCTCTTTCTTAACGCCCCCTTTTGGGTTCGCATTGTTTTACCTTCGCGGTGTTGCACCTAAGGAAATATCGACCGCCACAATTTATCGTGGCGTCGCACCCTTTATTTTAATACAACTGTTTTTGCTGTTTTTAATGGCGCGCTGGCCAACCATTGTTACTTGGTTACCGGAACAAATTTACAATTAATACAATCTAGGTATTTGTAGTAATTCTTTTTTATTGTTTTCGCATGTACCATTAGCGACATTAGCTACTAAAGCACAATCATCACAAGCACAACATAAGCAAAGTAAACCATTGCCTTTCTATTGGCTTCATTTATAACGAGTCTTATTCTCATGAATACTATCGACGACAACCCAACGCCAAATGGCGAAATGTCTCTTCAAACTATCGCTATGCCGAAAGATACCAATGCAAGCGGAGATATATTTGGTGGCTGGTTACTATCACAAATGGATATTGCTGCAGGCGTTGCTGCGGGTAAAGTAGCGGGCGGTCGAGTTGCAACTGTTGCTATCGACAATATGAACTTTCTTGTCCCCGTTCATGTGGGCGCAGTGGTAGGTTGTTATACAGAGATCGTCAGCGTTGGCCGCAGCTCAATTCAAGTTTTAGTTGAGGTCTGGATTGATAGCGGCATAAATGATGAAAAAATCAAAGTCACCGAAGGTTTGTTTGTCTTTGTCTCTATTGATAATAATGGCCGAACTCGCGCTGTTAAATAGTTAGTCTCTCATATCGTAATAAGCGCGCTCGCTTATTTGGTGGTAAGCATTGACGCTTTTACGATAGGCGTCATACGATGCATAGACCTTTTTAAACATCTCGTCCTTATTCGCATTTTCTTCCATCACTGCTTTTGTTGTTTCGCGTAACACATTCCAAACTTCGTCAGGATAGCGTCGTATCTCTACGCCCTTCTCCTTTAGCATTTTAAGTGCAGCATTATTTCTAGACGTGTACTCATCGAGCATATCTTGATTAATTGTTCGTGCCGCTGACTCAACGATTGCAACCAAATCATCCGGTAGTGTTTGATAGGCTTCTTTATTAATAATGAGTTCGATTGTTGGGCCTGGCTCATGCCAGCCTGGATAATAATAATACTTAGCGACATTATTAAAACCGAACGCAAGGTCGTTATACGGTGCAACCCACTCGGCGGCATCAATAACACCCGTCTGTAAAGAGGTATAGATTTCGCCGCCCGGCATATTCACTGCCGTGCCGCCCGCTCGCGTAAACACCTCGCCCCCTAGGCCAGGAATACGCATTTTTAATCCTTTAAAATCCGCTATGGTGTTTAATTCTTTATTAAACCAGCCGCCCATCTGTATGCCGGTATTACCCGCTGGCATAGGGACTAAATTATAGGGCGCATACAATTCGCGCCATAACTCAAGGCCGCCACCGTGATAAAGCCAGCCATTCATTTCTTGTGCGTTTAATCCAAATGGTACCGAAGTAAACAGCGGCGCGGCGGGCATTTTGCCCTTCCAGTAATAAGCTGCGCCATGACCCATTTCGGCAGTGCCATTTGAAACGGCACTAAATACTTCTAGCGCAGGTACAATTTCACCGGCAGCATAAACTTTAACTTTTAAGCGACCATTGCTCATGCGATCCACGAGCTTGGCGAAATTTTCTGGCGCTACACCAAGACCAGGAAAATTTTTTGGCCATGTTGTTACTAGCTTCCAGTTATACACTTTTTGCTGTGCACTCGCTTCTTGCCCTGCGCTTATTTGTCCTGAATTATGACCTTGTGCGCTATCATTCCCGCCGCAAGAAACTAACAATGTCATCATGGCGCATAACGCTGCCGCTTTAATTAAAGCATTCATATTTTTTCTCTTTTAAATACTTTCTAAATTAGCGTAAGCGGCTACTAGCCACTTACTGCCCTCTTGATCAAAATTAACCTGTACTCGAGCATTACTGCCTTGACCTTCAATATTCAGAACAACACCTTCACCAAAGATATTGTGCATGACACGCTGCCCCAGAATTAAACCCGTATCATGATCTGACGAAGCATAGGACATTCCGGCGCTCACCGGCCGGCTTATATTTGCTTTAACTCGCACTTCTTGAATACAAGTATCAGGAATTTCACGTACAAATCGCGATACCGCATTGTAAGATTCTTGACCATACCAGCGCCGCGTCTCAGCATAAGTAAGATATAGGTATTTCATCGCCCGAGTGATACCGACATAACAAAGCCGGCGCTCTTCTTCTAGCCGACCCGGCTCTTCGATCGACATTTTATGCGGAAAAAGATTTTCTTCGATACCAGCGAGATACACCACTGGGAACTCTAGCCCTTTTGCAGAGTGCAAGGTCATTAATTGCACCGCATCCGTGTATTCATCGGCTTGCTGCTCTCCAGCATCAAGCGCGGCTGTATCTAAAAACTCTCGCAGCGCTGTACTGTCGTCGCCCTCGGGCTCAAACTGTCGGGTCGCATTAACCAATTCTTGTAAGTTCTCTATTCGCGCCTGACCCTTTTCACCGGTTTCTTTTCCATGAAACGCCATCAGGTCGCTGGCTTCTAATACAAAAGACGCTAAATCTTCTAAGCTCAACGTCTTTGATGCTTCGCCGCAATCATTAATCAAGGTCATAAAATTTTGCAGTGCGGTAATCGCTCGCTTGGTTAAGCTGCCATCAGCGATCAATTGCTCGGATGCACGCCATAACGAAGTATTTGATTCTCGTGCACGAAGCCTCAATGCTTCAACCGTTTTGTTGCCAATACCTCGTGTCGGTGTATTAATGACTCGCTCAAAGGCGGCATCATCGTCACGTCCATAAGATAGCCGCAAGTAAGCAACTGCATTTTTTATTTCTAACCGATCGTAGAATCGCTGGCCACCATAAATGCGATACGGGATCCCCGTGCGTATTAACTCTTCTTCCAATACTCGAGACTGAGCATTAGATCGGTATAATATAGCCTGCTCTGAACGAAGTAAGTGGTCACTTACATGGTCTTCGATACGCTCGACGATATAGCGTGCTTCATCTTGCTCGTTAAAGCCGGCATAGAGCGAGATAGGCTCGCCGGCCTCGCCATCGGTCCATAATTCCTTACCTAAGCGACTGGGATTATTGGCGATCACGGCGTTGGCAGCATCAAGAATGCAGGAGGTAGAGCGATAGTTTTGCTCTAACTTAACGGTTTCAGTGCCAGGAAAGTCTTCACTGAACTGTTGGATATTTTCAATTTTTGCGCCGCGCCATCCGTAGATAGATTGGTCATCATCGCCTACTGCGGTGATGGTATTGTTATTGCCCGCCAACACTCGCAGCCAGGCATATTGAATAGTATTGGTATCCTGAAACTCATCCACCAACAAATACTTAAACCGCTGCTGATAGTGGTTGAGTACGGTTGGTTTATTTAACCAAAGCTCATGCGCACGCAGTAGAAGCTCGCCAAAATCAACTTGGCCAGAGCGCTCACATGCGGCTTCATAGGCAAGATAGACTTGTATCAGTGTTTTTTCATAGGGATCATCGTGATGATCAACGTGTTTAGCGCGCCGACCTTCATCTTTATGGCCATTGATATACCACTGAATAGATTTAGGTGAAAAGCGCGTTTCATCAAGTTCATGTTCTTTTAATAATCGCTTAACCATTCGAAGTTGGTCATCGCTATCAATAATTTGAAAATTTTCGGGCAGGCCTGCATCTTGCCAGTGTGCTTTTAATAAACGGTGGGCAATGCCGTGAAAGGTACCGACCCACATCCCTTGCGGTGTTATTTGCAGTAATTCACCAATACGCGAACGCATTTCTTTCGCTGCTTTATTAGTAAACGTCACTGACATAATCGCCGATGGCGAAACACCTTGTACTTGCAATAGCCATGCGATGCGATGCACAAGTACTCTTGTCTTACCGCTTCCAGCACCAGCAAGTACTAACACACTTTTTTTATCGCAAGAAACAGCCTCGCGTTGAGCGCTGTTTAAAGAATCAAGAATTCGTGAAACATCCATAAGGCGTTTTTTTGTTACGTCAAAGATTTAAATAATATTGAAAAAAGTTTAATAAAAACCACGCGGAGCAATATACCGTGTGATTTATAGACATGCTAACTTTTTTAAGAAATAGTTGGTAATTATTGTTTTTTAACGAGTTATTCGCTTGCACAAGTGCGTAAGTGTCGCGTTTAATAGGCGCACTGTTGTAGAGGTTTTACCATGCAAGACCATTTAGCTTGAGTACTGATACTTTTTTTGGTGCCACGGCTTTCGAAAATGCCAAACTATTGGCTGGCCGTATAGACATCAAACAGCGATTGCAGCTTGCCATCGCACGGGCACGGCTCCGTAAAAAATCGCTTGCGCTTCTGTTTATTGACCTCGATCGTTTCAACACTATCACCTCAACGCTTGGCCCCGAGGTGGGACAGCAATTTCTTGATATCACTACCGACCGACTAACACACGCGCTTAATGGCGATCACTTACTCATGCATTTGGGTTCAGACGAATACGCCGTGTTAAGCGAAGGTATTGATAATGCGTCACAGCTTCGTCAATTAGCGAATCGTTTACTCAATGTTATTCGTAAACCGGTTTTTATTGATCAGCAAGAATTAATGACTACGGCCAGTATTGGTATCAGTCTTTATCCTAACAAAGCCGATAACGAACAAACTTTATTGCACCAAGCCATTAGTGCATTACAAAATGCAAAAACAGTAGGTGGCGACAGTGTTAAGTTCTTTACTCGTAGCGCATCTAACGCGCCATCTCTGCGACGTTTAAATTTAGAAATTGAACTACGACATGCTATCTCGCGCAAAGATTTAACCGTTCACTATCAACCCAAAATGAATCTCGCTACTGGCCACATAACTTCAATTGAAGCATTGGTACGCTGGAAGCATGATGATCTAGGCTGGGTTTCGCCGAATGAATTTATTCCGATTGCCGAAAGTGCAGGTTTAATTTCTGGTATTGGCGAAATGGTTTTAGAGACCGCTTGTCGACATGGCGCCAAATGGATTGAAGAAGGTGTGCCACACGCAAAGATAGCCGTTAACTTATCTGCCAAGCAACTTATTCGTCAAGATATGTTGGTACAGATAAAACGTATTTTAAAACGCACAGGTTTTCCGCCCGAGCAGTTAATTATTGAGCTTACCGAGTCGCTGATTCTAGACACCTTAGAAAAAACATCTGAAACCTTAAACGGTTTACGCGATATGGGTATTGAAATTGCAATTGATGATTTTGGTACCGGTTATTCAACCTTCAAATTACTAAAAACATTGCCCGTTGATATTTTAAAAATTGACCAAATGTTTATTGCCAATCTGCTCGACAATAAAGTCGATGCCGCAATTACTCAAGCCATTATTGATGTTGCACATGCATTAGATATGCGTGTAGTAGCAGAAGGGGTTGAAAATGTTGAACATGCGAATTTATTGGAAGAGCTAGGCTGCGACACGATTCAAGGGTTTTATTTGAGCGAGGCATTGCCGAGAGCTGAAATAAGTGAAGTGCTACGTGTTGGCGTACCAGGTATTACTAAACAGCGTACCAATGCTGATATTGAAGAAACGAAGAAGAAAATGGCCGAAAAGAAAAACGAAAAACTCGCTTTAGCTTAAGATTGTTCGCTCTTCTTTTCGGCTCTTATTCTTTTATTCGACCGTAACCGACTTCGCTAAATTTCTCGGCTGATCCACATCCGTACCTTTGATAATCGCAACATGGTAAGACAGCAACTGTAACGGGATGGTATAGATAATAGGTGCAAGCAACGGGTCACAACTTGGCACATGTAATACCTTCATTGTTTCATCAGATTTAAATGCCGCTGCTTTATCAGCAAACACATACATCAATCCGCCACGCGCACGCACTTCTTCTACGTTCGATTTTAGTTTTTCAACTAATTCATTATTCGGCGCAACCACAATAACCGGCATGTCAGCATCAATTAACGCTAACGGCCCGTGCTTTAACTCACCCGCGGCATAAGCTTCGGCATGAATATAAGAAATTTCTTTTAGTTTAAGCGCACCTTCCATTGCAATAGGATATTGGTCGCCACGACCTAAGAATAAACTGTGTTGCTTATCAGCAAAATCTTCTGCTAATGCTTCAATATCGCTATCCATTGCTAACGCTTGTTCAATTTTTGTTGGTAGGCTTTGTAATGCTTGGACAATATTCGCCTCGGCTTCTGACGATAAACCTTTATGGTGGCCAATCGCTGTCGCTAACATCATTAAACCCGTTAACTGTACGGTAAAGGCTTTTGTAGATGCGACACCAATTTCTACACCGGCTTCCATCATGTAAGCCATGTCGGATTCGCGTACTAACGAAGACCCTGGTGCATTACAGATAGTTAGACTGGTCATATAATTTTGGCTTTGCGCTAAACGCAATGCCGCTAAAGTATCCGCCGTTTCGCCCGACTGAGAAATGGTTACTAACAAACTGTTAGGGCGAACAAACGATTTTCTATAACGATACTCGGAAGCAATTTCTACATTGCACGACACGCCGGCAAATTCTTCGAACCAATAACGCGCTGTCATACCGGCATGGTAACTGGTGCCGCAAGCAATAATTTGTACATGCTCAACGCTTGGCAATAATTTTTCTGCTGACTCACCAAAAGCGCGATCTAAAACTTTACCCGCTTCTAAGCGGCCTTCTAGTGTTCGCTGAATAGCAATAGGCTGCTCGTAGGTTTCTTTGAGCATATAGTGGCGGAAGGTTCCTTTGTCACCGGTATCATGACTAACGGTTGACTCGGCGATTTCACGCTCAACCGGTACACCTTCACTGTCGAATATTTTGACCGCTTCGCGAGTGACTTCTGCAACATCACCCTCTTCAAGAAAAGCAAAACGACGCGTTACCGGTAACAACGCTAATTGATCAGATGCAACAAAGTGTTCACCAATACCGTAACCAATAACTAATGGGCTACCGGATCTTGCAACAACTAATTTATCAGGATCATTGTTGTCCATAACCACTGTGCCGTAGGCACCGTCAAGCTGAACTACCGCTTTTTGTACTGCTGCTACTAGCGAATCAGCACTTTTTAATACTTCATTAATTAAATGACAAATGACTTCGCTATCAGTATCGGTAACAAAAGCATAACCTTTTGCGGTTAACGACACTCTTAGTTCTTCGTGGTTTTCTATAATGCCGTTATGAACAATCGTAATACGGTCATTAGATAAATGTGGGTGAGCATTATTTTCATTAGGTTCGCCATGCGTTGCCCAGCGTGTATGTGCAATACCGGTGCCGCCTTGCGCGCCAGCTTCAGCAACAGCATCAGCTAATGCCTGTACTTTACCCACGCGACGTATACGCTGATTAACACCCGCTTTATCGGTGACCGAAAGTCCGGCAGAATCATAACCGCGATACTCTAGTCGCTTTAAGCCTTCTAATAATATTGCTGCGATATCTCGCTGTGCTACAGCACCTACTATTCCACACATAGTTTTACTTTCCGCTGTCTAATTTGTTTTGTTGTTGTTTTAAAAAGGATTACGATTTTTTCTTAACCGGTTTTTTCCAGCCGGCTATATTTCTTTGTCGCCCGCGACCCACCGCTAAATTATCAGCGGGTACTGCTTGTGTAACGGTTGATCCTGCTGCAACAAAACCACCGTCAGCAATTTCTACAGGCGCCACTAATGTGCTGTTTGAGCCAACAAAAACATTGTCGCCCATAATGGTTTTAAATTTATTAGCACCATCATAGTTACAAGTAATAGTGCCCGCTCCTATATTGGTATCGGTGCCAATTTCTGCATCGCCAACATACGATAAATGATTCACTTTGCTACCATCGCCTAACTGGGCATTTTTAATTTCAACAAAGTTACCTACTTTACTGCCACTTCCAAGATTCGCGCCTGGGCGTAGTCTTGCAAAAGGTCCGATGTTGCAATTTTTTCCAATCACTGCATCTTCTATAACACTATTCGCTAAAATTGTTGTGCCGTCAGCAATCGTAGCATTTGTTATTACGCAGTTAGGGCCAATGCTTACGTTGGCTCCTATCTCTACCTCACCCTGCAACACTGCATTGATATCAATAAATACATCTTGGCCAACCTTAACATCGCCGCGCACATCGACTCTTGCTGGATCGGCTAATGTGGCACCCTCAACCATTAATCGATTCGCTTGTTCACGCTGAAACTCGCGCTCTAATTCTGCGAGTTGCTGACGGTTGTTTACACCCTGTATTTCAAATAGTGATGCTGGATTTGGCGCATTAATCGCTACACTATCTGACACCGCCATAGCGATAACATCAGGTAGATAATATTCTTGTTGTGCGTTGTCGTTACCGATATTCGGCAACCACTGTTCAAGACATTTTTGTGGGATGCACATAATGCCTGTATTGATTTCGTTAATGGCTAATTGTTCAGGGCTAGCATCTTTGTGTTCAACGATCGATAAAACATCGCCATCTTCGCTGCGCACAATACGGCCATAGCCGGTTGCGTCATCAAGCGTCGCGGTTAGCACTGCCATAGAGCTATCATCAACAGCTTCTAACATGGCTTGAAGTGTTTCTGTTTTAATTAACGGTACATCACCATAAAGAATAAGTGTTTTTGAGCCCGCAGATAATGACGGCAACACTTGCAGTACCGCATGCGCCGTACCCAATTGCTCTTGCTGCTCAATATAATGGCAATTATCGCCAAGGCTTGCCTTCACTTGATCGGCACCATGGCCAACGACTATATGCACCGCGACACCACCTAACGATTTGGTAGCGTCGACAACGTGCTGCAACATGGGTTTACCACTAATGGCATGTAAAACCTTAGGCTTGTTAGAGCGCATTCTGCTGCCTTGGCCAGCAGCTAAAATTACAACATCAATCTTCAAGGGCGTTCCTTATTCATTTTGATCAATTTTCACGCACAGCTAGTGCGCAGATATTAAATACACAGACACTAAAAAGGGTAGCAGATGCTACCCTTTTTAGTATAACGAATAGAGAAAAAGTCTTTATTTACCTAATTTACTCTTAATCTGCTGAATTGTTCTGAGTTGAGCGACAGCAGCGGCTAGTTCAGCGGCAGCACGAGAATAATCAATCTCTCCACTTTGGTTCACAACATCTTGCTCAGCGCGTTTTTGCGCTTCTACAGCCGCTGCCTCGTCTAGGTCTTCGGCGCGGACGGCAGTATCAGCCAAAACGGTGATGGCGTTAGGTTGAACTTCAAGAAAACCGCCCGAAACGTAGAACACTTGCTCTTCTTCGCCTTCGCTTATCACTCGAACTGGCCCAGGCTTTAAACCGGTCAATAAGGGTGAGTGGCCCGCTGAGATTCCTAAGTCTCCCAGCAAACCCGCAGCGATAATCATTTCGACAGAGCCTGAGAAAATCGATTCCTCGGCACTAACGATGTCACATTGAATACTTGCCATGTTATCTATCCTGCTAAACCATCTATTCTACTAAATTATCTATTCTGCTAAGTTATAGAGATTTAGCTTTTTCGATGACTTCATCGATGCCGCCAACCATGTAAAACGCTTGCTCAGGTAGGTGATCGTATTCACCGGCCAAGATTGCTGTAAAGCTACTAATCGTTTCTTTAAGAGAAACATATTTACCTGGCGAGCCAGTAAATACTTCAGCAACGTGGAAAGGCTGAGATAAGAAGCGTTCAATTTTACGCGCACGGTTTACGGTTTGCTTATCTTCTTCAGATAATTCGTCCATACCCAAGATTGCGATAATGTCTTTTAATTCTTTATAACGTTGCAATACCGATTGCACACCACGAGCAACATCATAATGCTCTTGACCAATGATTAATGGATCAAGCTGACGTGATGTTGAATCCAGTGGATCTACCGCTGGGTAAATACCTTTTGCTGCAATATCTCGACTCAATACAACGGTTGAATCAAGGTGAGCAAACGTCGTTGCCGGCGATGGATCGGTCAAATCATCCGCAGGTACGTATACCGCTTGGATTGAAGTGATAGAACCTGTTTTTGTTGAAGTAATACGCTCTTGCAGTACGCCCATTTCTTCTGCAAGTGTTGGCTGGTAACCAACCGCAGAAGGCATACGACCTAATAGTGCAGATACTTCAGTACCCGCAAGTGTGTATCGGTAAATGTTATCAACAAATAATAATACGTCACGACCTTCATCACGGAATTTTTCCGCCATGGTTAAACCGGTTAACGCTACACGTAAGCGGTTTCCTGGTGGCTCATTCATCTGGCCGTATACCATCGCTACTTTAGACTTAGTAAAGTCGTCGACGTTAACTACGTCAGCTTCTTGCATCTCGTAGTAGAAATCGTTTCCTTCACGAGTTCGCTCACCAACACCAGCAAATACTGATAAACCCGAATGCTCAGTTGCGATGTTGTTGATTAACTCCATCATGTTTACAGTTTTACCAACACCTGCACCACCAAACAATCCAACCTTACCGCCTTTCGCGAAAGGACAAACAAGATCGATAACTTTGATGCCGGTCTCTAACAATTCGTCAGATGCTGCAAGCTCATCATACTTAGGCGCTTCGCGGTGAATCGCTGCAGTGTCATGTTCAGCTAATGGACCTTTTTCATCAATTGGATTACCTAACACATCCATGATGCGGCCTAATGTCGCCTGACCAACAGGAACAGAGATAGGTTTGTTAGTATTTTCAACTGCTAACCCACGACTAACACCTTCTGAAGCACCCATAGCAATAGCACGAACAACGCGATCGCCTAGCTGCTGCTGCACTTCAAGTGTCAGGCCTTTTTCTGTGACCATTAATGCGTCATAAACCCGAGGGACCGCACCTTGTGGAAATTCCACATCGATGACTGCGCCAATGATTTGTACGATACGTCCGCTACTCATTCGGTGTTCCTCTATACTTTGAATATATTATAAATATGCTATAAATATTTTTGACTGTTTAATTAAAATTGTTCGATGCAAAACTTAGCTAATTGCTGCTGCACCACTAACAATTTCTGAAAGTTCTTGGGTAATTGCTGCTTGACGCGCTTTGTTGTAAACCAACTGCAAATCGTCAATAAGGTCGCCAGCATTGTCGGTTGCGCTTTTCATTGCAATCATTCGTGCGGCTTGCTCACAGGCCCCGTTTTCTACTACTGCTTGATAAACTAACGCTTCGATATAGCGAAGCAATAAACCATCAAGCAAATCTTTGGCATCAGGCTCATAAATATAATCCCAATGGTGTTTCATCGATTCATCATCAGAGCAATCAAGCGGTAATAACTGCTCAACCTCTGGCTGCTGAGTCATCGTGTTTACAAATTCGTTATTCACTAGGTACAAACGATCGATAGTGCCTTCTTCGTAGGCATCAAGCATCACTTTGATACTGCCGATCAAATCGACAACCGCAGGGTCTTCGCCTAAATCACGAACCGCAGCAACAACATTGCCACCGAAAGAATTAAAAAAAGCTGCGCCTTTAGCACCAACTAAACATAAATCTACATCGATATTATTCTCGGAGTAGTTTTTCATGCTAGCAATCGCTTGCTTAAACAAGTTAACGTTTAAGCCGCCACACAAACCACGGTCAGTAGAAACAACAATATAGCCAACGCGCTTTATTTCACGCTCTTCCATAAACATATGGCGATATTCTGGCGTTGAATTAGCGAGATGGCCGACAACCGCCTTAATTCTTTTCGAATAAGGCTTACCTTTTTGCATTCGCTCTTGCGCTTTACGCATTTTGCTCGCAGCCACCATCTCCATTGCACTCGTGATCTTCTGAGTACTCTTGATACTGGTGATCTGCGTCCGGATCTCTTTTCCGCTAGCCATGTTTTACTCTTTTCGTTTAATCGTTAACTACCAAGTCTGTGTAGACTTGAAGCTCTCTAACAATGACTTAAATGAAGCTTCGGTATCTTTATCCCAGCCACCGTTAGAAGCAACTTGCTCTAACAATGCACCTTGCTCTGAATGGGCATAAGAAAGTAATGCGTCTTCGAAGTCACCGATTTTTTCGACACTTACGTCGTTAAGAAAACCGTTATCCGCTGCAAAAATCAATAACGCCATTTCGGCAATTGATTGAGGCGCATATTGCTTCTGCTTCATTAATTCTGTAACACGCTCACCGTGATCAAGCTGTGCTTTAGTCGCATCATCTAGATCCGAAGCAAACTGTGAAAACGCTGCAAGCTCACGATACTGCGCTAGTGCAGTACGAATGCCGCCTGATAGCTTTTTAATAATCTTCGTCTGTGCCGCACCACCTACTCGCGATACAGAAATACCTGCGTTCATCGCTGGACGTACGCCGGCGTTAAATAAATCAGTATCAAGGAAGATCTGACCATCAGTGATAGAGATAACGTTAGTTGGTACGAAAGCCGATACGTCACCTGCTTGAGTTTCGATAATAGGTAATGCAGTTAATGAACCTGTTTTACCTTTCACTGCGCCATTAGTAATTTTTTCTACGTGGTCCGCATTCACTCGTGCTGCACGCTCTAATAGGCGTGAGTGTAAGTAGAATACGTCACCAGGATAAGCTTCACGACCTGGTGGACGACGTAGTAATAAAGAAATTTGACGGTAAGCCCAAGCTTGCTTGGTCAAATCATCATAAATAATTAATGCGTCCTCGCCACGGTCACGGTAGTACTCGCCCATGGTGCAACCAGCAAACGGTGCTAAGAATTGCATTGCCGCAGGATCAGATGCTGTTGCTGCAATAACAATGGTGTGTTCCATTGCGCCATGCTCTTCAAGCTTACGCACAACGGCGTTAACCGATGCCGCTTTTTGACCAATAGCTACGTAAACACACTTAATACCTTTGCCTTTTTGGTTAATGATGGCATCAACGGCAATAGCTGTTTTACCTACCTGGCGGTCACCAATGATTAATTCACGTTGACCACGACCGATTGGCACCATTGCATCAACCGCTTTCAAACCAATTTGTACTGGCTGATCGACCGATTGTCTTGCGATAACGCCTGGCGCAACTTTTTCAATCGCGTCAGTTTCTTTCGCTTCAACAGGACCTTTACCGTCAATAGGGTTGCCTAGTGCGTCGACAACGCGGCCTTGTAATTCAGGGCCAACAGGCACCTCAAGGATGCGGCCAGTACAGCGACAAGATTGACCTTCCGCAATACTTTTATAGTCACCAAGAATTACCGCGCCGACAGAGTCACGCTCAAGGTTAAGTGCTAAACCGTATACACCACCTTCAAATTCGATCATCTCGCCGTACATAGCATCGGCTAGACCATGAATTCGAATGATGCCGTCAGTAACGGAAACCACTGTGCCTTCGTTGCGCGCTTCACTGGAAATATCCAGTTGATCAATACGCTGTTTGATAATCTCGCTAATCTCAGATGGATTCAGCTGTTGCATTGTCTATTCCTCAAACCTACAAATTCATTACTTAATAAACGATTCAATTAAAAACCGCTCTATAACCCGGAGTAAAAAGCTGCCGACTAAACCGACATTGCCTCGGCTAACTTGGCTAGCCGCCCTTTCACAGAGCCATCAATGACGATGTCTCCCGCACGAACCACAACACCACCTAACAATGATTTATCAACGTTAGTGTGTACTTGTATATCACGCTGTAACTTTTCTTTTAATGCTTGTGTTAGCTTTGTTTCGGTTGTGTCATCTAAAGCAAATGCTGTGCTGATGTTAACTTCAACAGAGCGTTCTAGATTGGCTTTAAGCTCAACAAATAATTCTGCAACCGATGGCAACAATAACAAGCGCTTATTCTCTGCGAGTATATGCAAAAAATTATTGACTCCGTCGCTAAGATCGCTACCTACCAAATCAACCAATGTGGATACTTGTGATGCCGCATCAAGGGTTGAAGAAGTAATTGCGTCTACCACTTTCGGATCAACAGAGATTGAACCAAGCAGCGCTAACTGATCAGCCCAAGACTGTAGAGAGTCCGACTCGCTAGCCGCTTGAAAAGCCGCTTTTGCATAAGGTCGCGCTAATGTTCTTAATTCAGCCATTACCGTTTCCTGATTTAAAGATTGGCTGCGAGTTTATTGACGATATCGCTATGCGCGTTTTCATCAATAGACGCTTCCAGAATTTTTTCTGCGCCAACCAAAGCCAAAGAAGCGACTTGTGAACGAAGCTGCTCTTTAGCACGATTAACTTCTTGCTCGATATCAGCCCGTGCAGCACCTTTTAAGCGCTGACCTTCTACAACCGCCTGCTCTTTTGCTTCATCAACAATTTGTGCAGCACGCTTGTTCGCCTGATCAAGAATGCCAGCAGCTTGTACTTTAGCCTCAACCAATTGTGCTTCTACCTGTTTATGCGCTTCTTCAAGATCTTGGCCTGCTTTTTCTGCGGCATTTAACCCGTCAGCAATTTTCTTAGAGCGCTCTTCCATGGCAGCCACAATCGGCGGCCAAACATAGTTCTTACAAAACCATACGAAGATCGCAAAACTGATTAATTGCGCAAACAAAGTGAGATTAATATTCACTGTATTACCCTTTTCAATTTATGAACAGCCGAGAGGTGATAACAAAAACCGATTGCCAAAACCTCAACTAAACCGACTGCATAGCTTTTTTGTCTATGACAAAAATTAGCCTGCAAAAATAATATAAAAACCAATACCAACAGCAATCATTGGTACCGCATCAACTAGACCAACAGTAATGAAAAACTGTGTACGTAGAAGTGGGACAAGCTCTGGCTGACGCGCTGCGCCTTCAATAAACTTGCTGCCTAGAACACCTACACCAATAGCTGCGCCAATTGCGGCTAAGCCCATGATAAGTGCACCCGCTAAAGTAATAATTGCTGCTTCCATCATTTTCTCCGATCAAAAAATTAAATGTTAAATATAAAAACTGTTTTATAAATTACTCTTTCGTTGTTCTAACCACTAACCGTTTTTATTAGTGGTGGTCGTAAGCCATTGCCAAATAAACAACAGTTAAAGTACTAAAAATAAACGCCTGCAGAGTAATAACTAATATATGGAAAATCGCCCAAGGCACAGACAATGTCCACTGTAAATAAAAGGGTAGTAAGCTGATAATGATAAATACCATTTCGCCTGCATACATATTGCCGAACAGACGTAAGGCTAAAGAAATAGGTTTAGCGATCAAACCTACAACCTCTAAAAATAAGTTAAAAGGTAGAGCCCATTTTGGTAACGGCTGAAAAGCCAATTCTGCAGCAAAGCCGCCAACACCTTTTTGTTTAATGCTGTAATAGAGGATCATTAAGAAAACCCCTAAAGACATACCTAAAGTTGCATTCACATCGGTTGATGGCACAACTCTCATATACTCGACACCCATTTGCATGGCGAGCCACGGAATCCAATCAACCGGGACAAGGTCCATGAGGTTTTGCAAAAAGATCCAAACAAATATAGTTAAACCGATTGGTGCAATCCACGGGTTTTTATGGTGGAAGATACCTTTAACATTGTCATCTATAAAATCGACAACCATTTCTACAAAATTCTGAAAACCTGTTGGTACGCCAGCGGTAACGGATTTGGCAACACGACCAAATGACCAGCAAAATAAAATACCTAGAAATAATGACCAGCCAATAGTGTCTAAGTGGATTGCCATAAAACCCATATCTGCAGCTTCGGTAGCAGAGTGAGCTAGTGTCCATTCGGCTTGCTCTAACACGTGACTGTGGCCGTCGTAGCCAACTCGCTCGTAGCCAGCAGGTAGCTTGCCATAGGTAAGGTTTAGAAGGTGATGGGAAATATATTCCCCAGATGTCATTGATTCGCTGGCCATGCTGATATCGTTTCTCTAAAGTCTCTAACTTCTTAGTTTTTCAATATTTATAACGTACTGCTTGTATCTCGCGAGTAGATCACATTACAAACTACAGCGATGAGACTAATTAGAACAAACCCAATCAATATAAAGGGCTTATCTAATTGATCTCCATACTTAAAAGCCAGAGCTAATAACACACCAGCCATCATTGTTTTTGCTACTGCCGCCCGATAAATATCAGCCAGTATGCGATGAGGGTTCATTTCATTTTCGACATCCAAATCACAACGAAATGAACGCCAATTAAAGTAAAGCCCTGTGCCTAATGCGATCAAACCACCCAGCATCGTTGCGGACACTGTTGACCACGCCCAATCTCGATACCAGCCAAAGGCTAATGACAGTAGGGTTGCTGCGAATAACTGCAATAATACCTGCCGAACTAGAGGGGGCTTGCTGCTTATGCTTGTTTTTACCATAAATGGATAAAGAGTCGCTGAAAGCTGATTTAAAACAAGGTGATAACAGAGTTTTTGCTCACTTGTTAAAGTGGTTTACCGTTATCATTTTGCTGAGTAAAACACAGCACCGGACCCAAGCGGCGCGGATTATAAGTAATCAATTGTGGGGAAGCAACCAAGATTAGCTATGATTGTTTGTATTTCACCCATTTAAAACAGGCATTTATTGGTAATTCTGGCGCTTACTTAATGTGATCCAAAATACCGTCTAACTCATCAAGGCTGTTGTATTTAATTGTCAGCTTACCTTTACCGTTGGCTGAGTGATTAAAAGCTACTGGAACCCCTAAAGTTTCAGACAAATCATTTTGAAGTCTAGAGATATTAGGGTCTTCTGCGCCTAGCTGGTCGCTTTTGGTTGGTTTAGGTGACTGAGTACTTTTAACCAGCGCCTCGGTTTGTCGAACACTCAACCCGCGATTAACAACATCCTTAGCTGCTGCCACCTGATCAGGTCCATCCAATGCTAATAATGCCCTTGCATGCCCCATTTCAAGGTCGCCATTTTCTAACAAAAGCTTCACTTCTTTATGTAAGCTCATTAATCGCAGCGTGTTGGACACCGTTGCTCGAGATTTACCGACAATATCGGCTACCTGTTGATGAGTTAAATCAAATTCTTGGTTCAGTCGTGAAAGCGCGTAAGCCTCTTCCATAACATTTAGGTCTTCGCGTTGTAAGTTTTCTACTAACGCCATTGCCATTGCCGCCTCATCTGGCACATCTTTAACGACCGCCGGAACCGTTGTTAAACCCGCCAGCTGAGCTGCCCGCCAGCGGCGTTCACCCGCAATAATTTCATAACTGGCCTGAGCTGCAGACTCACTCGCTATAGCTCGCAAAATGATTGGCTGCATCACCCCTTGGTTACGAATAGAAGCAGCTAGCTCTTCTAGCGATGTGGGATCAATATCGCGTCTCGGCTGATATTTACCGCGTTGACACATTTCTACTGGCACCTCCAACAAGGTGTCAGTTTTTAGCTGTGGCTGATTGGTGTTGTTTTCGAGCTGCTGTGACGCTGTCTGCGCACCAGCTGTCGCTTCCGAGCCGCTTGAAAGCTGGCTTAACTCTGAAGCAAGGTTTCGTGCTGCCAAATTATTTGCAGTGCTGGCCCCAGCTGTTTTAACGCTTTGCTCTTTTGCGGCAGCCCCAAAAGCATCACCTAGCAGCGCATCTAACCCCTTTCCTAAGCCTTTTTTCTTTATTGCCATTTCTTTTGCGCCTAAATTATTTATTGTCGAAATCTAATGAAGCTCGAATTTGTTTGGTTGTTTTGGTGTTGAGCCAACTTAATTAACGGTTTGAGCTCTTAGCTCTTCGCGACCCAGCAGCTCTCCAGCCAAAGCTAAGTAAGCAATCGCACCCTTTGACTGCCTATCGTAAGCCAACACAGGCTCACCATGGCTGGGTGCTTCAGCAAGCCTTACATTGCGCGGAATGACCGTTCGATAGACTCGCCCGCCAAAATGCTGCATTAGTTGATCTGAAACATCATTAGTAAGACTGTTACGCGGGTCGTACATTGTTCTCAACAACCCCTCAATAATAATATTGGGGTTAATACTGTCAGCCACTCTGGCAATAGTGTTCATCAGCGCCGATAAACCTTCTAACGCATAGTACTCACACTGTATTGGGATAATGACACCATCAGCAGCAGCCATAGCATTAACCGTGAGCATGCTTAACGAAGGAGGGCAGTCGATTAAAATAAAGTCGTATTGTGCTCGTACTTGATTCAAAATTTTTGAAAGAACGAACTCTTTATCGGGAACACTTAACAACTCAACTTCGGCTGCTGTTAAATCACCGTTGGACGGCAGAACATCAAAATGACCAGAATCACTGTGGCACATCACCTGGTCAATACCTAGGTTCTTGATTAGCAAATCATAAAGCGTAAGCTCGCGAGAATTTTTTTCTATTCCGCAACCCATTGTGGCGTTTCCCTGAGGATCTAGGTCGACTAGCAAAACACGTTTTTTCGTCGCCGCAAGAGACGCAGCAAGATTGATTGTTGTCGTGGTTTTACCCACGCCACCTTTTTGATTGCTGATTGCGAAAATTCTGGCCAAAGCGATATCCGATTATATTTTGTACAGTTAGGGTTCGAGCAATTTTTGAAAAAAAGCCATACTGACTTCGCTGTAATTCATCTGTTATACGCTTGCTATTATCGTCTTTTTGAGGGAAAAAACGCCAGCCGTTATTTTGTTTTTATCAAGCAATGCGAACTTTATTATTTTAATTCACAAGCCCAATTTGAATAATATGACGCTCCGCATCTAACCCAGGAACAAGCAGCTTGTTTGTTTTTTGTACTTTAAAAGCGCTGCCTATTTCATTAATTTCTTCTGTCGGCACCACGCCTTTCATGGCAAACCAACAACCCCCATCAGCTAATAAATGCTGGGTTTGTTGGAGCATTGTGCCTAGCGAGCTGAACGCTCGACTAGTAATAACAGCAAAAGATTCGCCTTTAAAATCCTCGACCCGGCTGTGAATAGTAGTAATGTTAGTTAGCGCCAACTCGCGCTTAGCCTCCCTTATAAAAGCAATCCTCTTTAAACTACTATCAATAAGAGTGAATTCTTGCTGCGGATTTACAATGGCTAATGGGATGCCTGGCAGTCCTGCACCACTCCCTACATCAAGAGCGCTTCCTTCTGGGAAAGACGAGGAAATACTTAAACTATCAAGCAAGTGTTTACTTACTACCCCTAAAGGGTCTGTTATTGCTGTTAAGTTGTGGGTCTTATTCCACTTAACAATTAAATCACCAAAACGAAGTAATTGATCGATCTGGCTCTCATCAAGTTGAAGTGATAATTGCTGAACACCCTGCTGCAACAAATTACGATATTGTTTATTCAATGCAACAACTTCCAATTACAAATGATCATTTAAACAGCTTGGTGTGTATTTTTATTTTGGTCCTTTGAATCATCAATATCTAAGCTTTCAAGATGACCCATTTTTTTGAGGTGAACAAGGAGTAAAGAAATCGCTGCGGGGGTAACGCCAGGCACACGACCTGCTCGCCCTAAACTTTCTGGTAGAGCATCGGTTAATTTTTTTTTCACTTCATTACTTAATCCTGACACAGAATTAAAGTCAAAATCAGCTGGTATTTTTGTTTGTTCATGTCTTCGAAGTCTATCAATATCACCTTGTTGACGATCAATATAACCGGCATATTTTGCTGTAATTTCGATCTGCTCTTTAGCTTGTTGATCGATCGATTGCGCTTCTGTCGCTGTGTAAATATCATCCAAACTTAACTCTGGACGCTTTAATAAATCGGCTAAATTATATTCACGGCTCAACGGTTTTTTGAGTTTTGGGTTTAATTTTTCCGCCTCATTCGAATCTGGCTGAACCCAAGTTGATGCTAATCTTTGCTGCTCTCGATCTATCATTTCTCGCTTTTCGTTAAACGCGCGCCAACGATTATCATCAATTAATCCTAGTGAGCGACCAATCTCTGTCAGCCTTGTGTCGGCATTATCCTCTCTCAGTGTTAAGCGATATTCCGCTCGACTGGTAAACATACGATAAGGCTCTTGCGTTCCAAGTGTAATTAAATCATCCACCATAACGCCCATATAGGCTAATTCTCGACCTGGACACCAAACCTCTTTGTCTTGCACTTTCAAGGCCGCGTTCGTGCCTGCAAGTAACCCTTGCGCGCCTGCTTCTTCGTAGCCTGTCGTGCCGTTAATCTGTCCACAAAAGAACAAACCATCAACAAATCGCGTTTCTAGACTCGGTTTTAAGTCTCGCGGATCAAAAAAATCATACTCAATTGCATAGCCAGCCCTTGTCATATGGGCATTTTCAAAACCTTTTATGCTTCGCACCATTCGAATTTGAATGTCGAAAGGAAGACTTGTTGATATTCCATTTGGATAGAGTTCATGGGTGTTTAAACCTTCTGGCTCTATGAAAATCTGATGGGATGATTTATCCGCAAAACGATGTATTTTATCTTCGACAGAAGGGCAGTACCGAGGACCTGTTCCTTCGATAACGCCGGTATACATTGGAGATCGATCAAGGCCTTCGCGAATAATATCGTGAGTATTTTCATTGGTATGAGTGATATAACAACTCACCTGTTTTGGGTGGTCATCAACGCTACCAAGAAACGACATAACCGGTAGAGGCGTATCGCCTTTTTGCTCTTGTAGCTCAGAAAAATCAACCGTCTTAGCATCAATTCTTGGCGGAGTTCCGGTTTTTAAGCGACCAACTCGAAAGGGCAGCTCTCGTAGTCGGTTAGCGAGCGCAATCGACGGAGGGTCACCCGCTCGACCACCCGAATGGTTATCTAGGCCAATATGGATTTTGCCACCAAGAAATGTTCCCGCCGATAGAACAACAGACTTACCATGAAACTCGAGGCCAATATTCGTGATAACACCGGTTACTGTCGGCGTTGCTAGAGAGTCGTTAATAATTAAATCATCAACAGCCGCTTGAAAAATCGTTAGGTTGGGTTGGTTTTCAAGAATTGATCTGATTGCCGCTTTGTATAATACGCGGTCAGCTTGTGCGCGCGTCGCTCTAACAGCCGGCCCTTTCCGCGCATTCAAGATGCGAAATTGAATGCCACCATGATCAGCAGCGGTAGCCATTGCACCACCAAGCGCATCAATTTCTTTGACCAGATGGCTTTTGCCGATACCACCGATAGCGGGATTACATGACATTTGCCCAAGTGTTTCGATATTGTGTGTCAACAGCAAAACCTGACTTCCCATTCGGGCTGCCGCTAATGCTGCTTCGGTTCCGGCATGACCGCCACCGATGACAATAACATCGAAATTATCAGGGTATTTCATTTTAACCGTGTTCGTCTCTTGGGTTTCTAGCTTTCTCAAAAACTGGTGGCGCAATATAACACTTAATTTCAGCCTGAACAGCCCTGATTAAAACAGGTTTTTATCCTGCTTAATCCACGCTTATTCTTTTATGTATATCTCTTTATGTATATATAGATATTTACTTAATATAGTTATTATTAGTGTCGTACTTTTTTGTGGAAAAGCGATTTTTATTCACAGATTACAACCACTTAGCCGAAGTACAACTGCAGTGGTTAGGTTTGGTTAAGTTGCTGTAAAGCTGCTAACTAAAAACTTAAACTTTTGACCTAAAAACAAAGAGCGTCTATTTCTGTTGATAGCTTTGCTTGTTATACACAGTTGCCCCAAAGGTTACACACAAGGCTTGAGTAGAAAAAATATTATGTTTATGATTAAAAAAGTAGGTACTCAACTGATTTAAGACGAATTTTCTGGTTTATTTATTTAGGCTGCTGATGAAAATATTGCGATTAAATAAAGCGGGCTTACCTGTTTGTTGGGTTACCCAAGAAGAAGCTGCAACACTTTGCGTTAAGCAGCAAATTATTTGGAGTCTAGGTGACACTCCCATTATCCTTCATGGTGGCTACAATAAACGAGGATGTCGATCCACCCTTTCAATTCCTTCCATTATTGCTTGCGATGGTGATACAGCTCGACATTCACTAACTCCCGCTTTATCTAATCGAACACTATTCCGACGTGATGACCACTTTTGTCTTTTTTGTGGGAAGCAATTTACAGATAAGCTATTAACTCGTGACCATGTTGTTCCTGTTTCTCAAGGAGGCAAAAACCACTGGCATAATGTTGTTGCTGCTTGTCAGCGTTGCAATAATTTTAAGGGCGGCAAGACGCCAGAACAGGCGGGAATGGAATTGCTTGCTGTGCCATTTACGCCAAACATTTATGAGTTTATGTATTTAAGCAATCGACAGATTGTCGGTGACCAAATGGAATATTTGCGAGCACGATTTAGAAGTGCCAGTCGGTACTGGCAGGCTGCATAAACAGGAAAGGGTTTCTTTTTTTATTTCCCGATACAAAAACTGGAAAAGATTTCCCCAAGCAAATCATCAGAAGAGACCGCACCAGTAATTGAGCCAAGGTAGCTTTGCGCTTGCCGCAAGTCTTCAGCGAGTAATTCGCTAGCTTGATTATCAACTAACTGTACTTTTCCTTGTAAAATATAATCACGCGCATGGTCGAGAGCTTCAATATGTCTGCTCCGTGCAACAAAATTGCTTTCGCCTTCATTAAAGCCACAAAGGTTTTTCAAGCTATCGGTAAATAGATTAAACCCTTCACCTGTTTTCGCTGACAATGCAACCTCTGTAAAATAAGGATTACTATTAATAAAAGGAGAAGCCTTGTTAATATCAATTTTATTGTTTACTACAATAAAAGCACTGTTATCAGGGGGTGTTATTTTAAAACTAGCAAGCTCTTGATGTATTTTATCAAACGTTTGTTTTTTATCTTCGGTTGTTAGGTTTTCTAAAACAGCGTCACGCATAAACAAAACAATATCGGCTTTTTCTATTTCTTTTTTAGCGCGACGTATCCCTTCTTGTTCAACTTCATCTTCAGAGTCGCGTAAACCCGCGGTGTCAACAATGCGCAAAGGTAGACCGTCAATCTGTATATCCTCACGTAAAATATCACGTGTTGTTCCTGCGCGCGGATTAACAATTGCTAAATCATCACCCGCTAACAAGTTAAGTAAGCTTGATTTACCTGCATTGGGTTTTCCGATAATAACAACAGAAACACCATCACGAATTAGGCTTCCTTGTTTAGCTTTTTGCCAAATTTTTTCTATTGAATTATTTAAATTGTTTAATGCGTTTAATACATAGCCGTCAGAGACAAAATCTACCTCTTCCTCTGGGAAATCAATAGCGGCTTCAACATAAACACGAAGCTTGGTGATGTCCTCGGTTAGTGTATGGATCTTTTTAGAAAACTCACCACTTAAGGATCGCATCGCTGACTTAGCAGCAGTTTCTGAGCGGCTTTCAATAATATCGGCAATGGCTTCCGCTTGTATTAAATCAATTTTGTCATTTAAAAATGCGCGTTCAGAAAACTCACCAGGCCTAGCTATTCGAGCCCCAAGTTTAATTGTTTCTGCGAGTAAAAGATTAAGTACAACGGCCCCGCCATGTCCTTGTAGTTCAACGACATCTTCACCGGTAAATGAATTTGGTTTGGGAAAGTACAAAGCAATACCCTCATCAATTTTCTCAAGGTCGCTAGTTAAAAACGAAGAAAATAATGCGTGACGAGGAGAAAGATCGGCTTGGATTAATTGTTTTGCAATTGACATTGCTTTTGGGCCAGAAAGGCGAACAATACCAATACCACCTTTACCTGCTGCGGTAGCAATGGCGGCAATTGTTTCGCCATCCATAAAGGTATTGTTAGCCATAATATTTATTTACCCGCACAAGCGAATAACTAACTGTTCGCTTTTTCAATTTGTCGCGTGATATACCACTGCTGAGAAATGGATAAAACATTATTCGACACCCAGTAAACAACAAGTCCTGCTGGAAAAAACACAAAAAACAAAGTAAACACAACCGGCATCCACTGCATTATCTTGGCCTGCATTGGGTCTGGTGGCGGAGGATTCATTTTTTGCTGCAAGAACATTGTGGTACCCATAATCAAAGGCAACACAAAATAGGGATCCATAACGGATAGATCGGTTATCCAACCGATAAAGGGTGCATGACGAAGCTCAACACTTTCCATTAGCGCCCAGTACAAAGCAATAAACACCGGCATTTGAACAAGAATAGGAAGACAACCACCTAACGGGTTTATCTTTTCTTTTTGATAAAGCTCCATCATTGCTTTTGATTGCGCTTGTTTGTCGTTGGCGTGGCGCTCACGAACAGCTAACAACTTAGGTTGCACGCGACGCATATTGGCCATAGATCGATAACTGGTTGCTGATAAGCGGAAGAATAACGCTTTAATAACAACGGTAAGCATAATAATTGAGAAGCCCCAGTTACCAAACCCAGGAAACACATCATAAACCTCACCAAAAATATGCGCTTCACCTGTCGCAAAGAAATACAGTAAGGTGTAAAGCGGTTGCGCTATCCACCAGAGCCACCCGTAATCAACGGTTAAATCAAGATGTGGTGCTATTTCTTGTAAGCGATATTGATATTTAGGGCCAACATAGAACTGGGCGCCAATCGTATCGCGTGCACCAGCTTCAACCTCAAAGGCTTTATGAAAACCAATAATATTTAAACCTGATTTGCTCGCCTTAGTGTAATAGTTATAAGTGGCGTTTGGCTCTGGCACCCAAGCACTAACAAAATAGTGCTGAATCATTGCTACCCAACCACCTGCATATTGGTTGCGAAAATTTTCTTTACCAATATCTTTAAAGCTAATCTTTTTATATGGATCGTCAGCTGTAGTTGTCGCAGCGCCAAGATAAGACTGCATGCCGAAGCCAGCTGTATCAGAACCTGGATCTTTAGATTGATCTCGACTAATTTGAGAATAAAAAGTGGTTTGCCAGTTACTACCTGAATTGTTATCAACAATATAGTCAACATCAATTAGGTAGTCGTCGTGTCGGAAAGTGTAACGCTTGGTGAGTCTTATTCCGCTTGGGTCTGCAAATACCAAGTCTACTTCTAAATCTTCTTTGCCTTGCATTTGGTAGTCAGATTGCAGGCTGTGAAACCGTGCACGAGTGGACTTAACATCCGTTCCGTTTGGTCCGGTTAAACCTGATTGTGCAGTGTAAGTACGAACACCGGATTTTTCGAGCAACAACAGAGGCTCTGCACCTTCCTCAAGCGAGTCTAAATGTTTAAGTAGTGCAACCTCAATAATATCACCACCTTGTGAATCAATAGTGACACGAAGCGTGTCGGTCGTTACTACAATCATTCGAGCCGAGTTTGTAGTGGTGATAGCTTCAACAATATTTTTTGCGACTGAAGCGGTGCTGCTAATTGGCTGGTCAAATACTAAGTCATCATCTTGGCTGTCAATTGTTGCGCTATTGTCTTCTGACTCGTAATCAATGTTTTCAACATCAATGCGGTTTTCGTTGATTGCTTGCTGACGATCAACAACAGCTTGGTCATAGCGCGGCGAAAACTCGACCCACTGCTTTAGTATCATTAAAACAACACCAGCAATGATGGCAAATAGCGCGAAACGAGGTAAATCCTTAATAACGTTCATACTTAATTCGAAGCCTTTGAATGATATAAATGAGTACAGGTTCTATTTGTTTTATCTTTTTCTTTGTTTTCGCTAAGAGTGTCGGCCACGACTGTTTTGCCGGGCACCTCGTCAACACCTCCTTGATGAAGGGGGTGGCATTTTGATAAACGAGTAATTGTTAGCGAGCAGCCACGAATCAGGCCGTGTTGTTTAATGGCTTGTTTGGCATAATTAGAGCATGTTGGATGAAACCGACAGCGAGGCCCTAGGAGTGGACTCAACACAAGTTGATAAACAGATAACAACAACAGTAAGGCTTGGCGGGGAAGGCCCATAAAAAAACTTAAAGTTGCTGTCGCTTTGCTATTAGACGGAGCCATTGTTTTTTTAGCTCCTCGTTGAGCTGTGCAGCATCCAAATGATTAGCAGAGGATTTTGCTAGAACAATAACATCAAAAGATGTCATTTGAGCGTTTGCTGGTTTTTGATCAAGAGGCTGACGAAAAACTTCTCTAATAGCCCGCTTAATCTTGTTTCTATTTACAGACAGAGGAATATGTTTTTTTGCTATAACCAAACCAAGCCGTTGTCTAGCTTGTTGGCTCGATGCGCTAAGAAAAGTAAAGTACTTACCGCTCTGTTTGCAATCTACATGATCGAAGACGTTCTGAAACTGCCTAGCATTCAGTAAGCGCTGGTCTTTTTGAAAGCGGCTGTCTAGGTTCAAGGTATTCACCGTGCTACTTAATCGTTAAGAAGAAAGTGAATAGAGGCTGCCACCCTATAAAACCACAAATCAGTTAACAGTTTGTGGCTTATGTGTTGGTGACGACCGATAGCAGAAATTATGCGCTTAAACGCTTTCTGCCTTTTGCGCGACGACGGTTAATAAGCTGTCGTCCATTTTTAGTTGCCATACGCGCACGGAAACCGTGGCTGCGTTTGCGCTTAAGTGTGCTGGGCTGAAAAGTTCTTTTCATCGTTCAATACCAAATTATTAATACATTCAAAATGTTTGTGCTAAAGCTTACAAACACCCGTAAAAGGGCGCAGGATTCTACGCATAAAAGCTTTTAGGATCAATCCCGAACAGCAATTAATTCATGTTCTTATTAAATGCGTTATTACCTATAAATAGAAGCACGATTTATATCAATTAATTCAGCTCTTAGGGGTTGCGAGAGTTTATTAGTCTGACAAACACCTAAGTGGTTGGGTGGTAAGGTTTTTATTCTAAATTTTGTTTTAATTTCTTACCTGTCAAAACCTTACAATATCAACGCTTTTGTTTGTAGTGTGCGCACACTTTTTATCTTAATCAGTCCTGTTTCCGATAGTTTACTGACAAGATATCCACAGCTTATCAATATGTTAATAACTTATCTAAATTCTACAGGTTGTTTTGGGTTTGTTTTTTAAAAAAAACGCCTTTTTTTCATAAGATACTGATATTTATGGTTAAATGTATCGTTTTTTATCAGGGTATAAAATCAAAAATAAACTCGATAGTTGTGGATAAGTCCACCTTTTGTCGCTACAATGCCTTCACTTTCAAGCCATCAAGATATCTGTGCTAACACCGGGTTTGCGGTTTTTGCTTCTTTTGATCGTACGAAAACAATTAAAACAAGAAATTTGGCCATATTGCCAGTTTACGCTGATTTGTCGTAACGGGCTTGGCATGCTTTTAGGGGGATATCGATTGTCGCAGGCTACTTGGCACCTGATGTGGGATAGGTGTGTAGATTATTTACAAGATGAATTGCCAGCCCAGCAGTTCAATACTTGGATACGCCCATTAAAGGTCGAGCAGGCTGAGGGCGGTATTCGCTTGTTAGCACCCAATCGGTTTATTCGGGATTGGGTTTCAGATAAGTTTATGTCCAGAATTGTCGAGCTAACCAAAATGTTATCTGAGGGTGACTCACCTTCGGTTGCCATCATTGTTCAAGAGCGCAGTCCGGAAGCATCCCGCCAGGGTTTTGCACCTGCTTCTTTAACCAGCACGGTTTCTATGGATGTGCCGGTTCAGGCGCATCCATCTATCGAGCGCCGTTCGTTAGTTGTGAATGTCGCTGATAAGCCCGATCGCGTTATGGCTTTTGCTTCTCCTTTAAAAAACGGTCCTTCAGATCTGGTTGAGCCTTCATTGCCATCCAGCACTCAAGCCTCAAGTGATTCGCTTTTAAGTCAATCGCCAGCAGACGGTGCGGGTCTAATTAAAGGAAGCCCTCAAGGGTTAGAGCGTCGCGGGCGACCCAGAGATAGTCAATCATCAGCCGAGAATCTGCTGCCAAGCAGTCGTAATACGGCTAGTCGCTCACCTCGAAGCCGCGCCACAGATAAAAGTGGCGATACTCCCAGTCACCAAAATAACCTGATTCCCGCTTATCGTTTTGATAACTTTGTTGAGGGCAAGTCAAACCAGTTAGCCCGTGCCGCAGCCATGCAGGTGGTCGAAAACCCCGGTGGATCTTATAACCCGCTTTTTCTTTATGGTGGTGTGGGCTTGGGTAAGACACATTTAATGCACGCCGTGGGTAATGCCCTGCAAGCGGTTAAGCCCAATGCAAAAGTGGTTTATCTTCATTCTGAGCGTTTTGTTGCAGATATGGTTAAGGCCCTTCAGTTGAATGCGATCAATGATTTCAAACGTTACTATCGTTCGGTTGATGCTTTATTGATCGATGATATTCAGTTTTTTGCTAACAAAGAGCGCTCGCAAGAAGAGTTTTTTCACACCTTTAATGCTTTGTTAGAGGGTGGTCAGCAGATGATTCTTACTTGTGATCGCTATCCAAAAGAAATTCGCGGAGTAGAAGAGCGTCTTAAATCGCGCTTTGGTTGGGGTTTAACGGTGTCTGTAGAGCCGCCAGAACTTGAAACTCGCGTCGCTATTTTAATGGCAAAAGCTGAGCAGGCAAAAATGGAAATGCCTAATGAAGCCGCTTTCTTTTTGGCACAAAGAGTTAGATCAAATGTTAGAGAGCTAGAAGGGGCGCTTAAAAGAGTTATAGCGAGCGCTCACTTCACAAAGAGTCCTATTGATGTTCCGCTCATCAAAGAGTCACTTAAAGACTTACTTGCGCTGCAAGATAAGCAAGTAAGTATCGATAATATTCAGCGAACCGCCGCCGAGTATTACAAAATTAAGGTTGCGGATTTAATGTCTAAGCGAAGGAGTCGTTCGGTTGCACGGCCTCGACAAGTAGCAATGGCATTAGCGAAAGAATTAACCAACCATAGCTTGCCAGAAATTGGGGATGCTTTTGGAGGCCGTGATCACACAACGGTTTTACACGCGTGTAGAAAAATTAAAGAGCTACGAGAAACCAGCTCTGATATTCGTGAAGATTATCAGAACCTGCTTCGTACGCTGGCGACTTAACTGCTTGAATGGTTAAATAAGGCCAGAGTAAAACTAGCCACTTTTCAGAGACGAACACCTGCTTATAGGTGCCTCTTTAAATAATGAAATGGGTTCAATCGGAGATTTAAATAAAGATGAAATTTTCAGTCAATCGCGAAGCGCTTCTTCGCCCACTGACAATTGTTGCGGGTGCTGTTGAGCGTCGCCAAACAATGCCTATTCTTTCTAACTTACTTATTAAGGTTAGCGGCAAGAAGTTATTAATTACCGGCACCGACCTTGAGGTTGAATTAAGTGCGACTATTGAGCTTGAGTCGGCCGCCGAAGAAAAGGGCGATATTACTGTTCCTGCTCGAAAACTAGTCGATATTTGTAAATCCTTACCTGAATCCTGCGACATAGTTTTTGCGTTAGATGCCGGCAAAGCGGTTGTTAAGAGTGGTCGAAGCCGCTATACCCTGGCGACACTACCGGCGGCTGATTTTCCATCGGTACAAAAAGATGAGAGCAGTTTTTCTGCGACCGTGAATCAAGGTGACTTTGCACAGCTTATCGATCGCACAGCCTTTTCTATGGCACAGCAAGATGTTCGATATTACTTGAATGGTATGTTGTGGGAGCTATCAGGTAAGAAGTTAAAAGCGGTTGCTACTGACGGTCATCGTTTGGCGATTGCACATATCGACTTAGTCGATAAGGTTGAGGGTGGAAAGCAGCAGTTTATAGTCCCTCGCAAAGGTGTTGTTGAGTTAACTCGATTACTTTCTGACGAGTCAGCGACTATTACGATCGAGTTTGGCGTTAATCATATACGAGCAACAACCAACGGTATGGTGTTTGTCTCTAAATTGGTTGACGGTAAGTTTCCAGATTATGAGCGAGTGCTTCCTAAGGGCGGCAATAAGATAGTGGTTGCTGAAAGAGGTGAGTTGAAGTCGGCTCTATCTCGCTCGGCTATTTTATCGAACGAAAAGTTTCGTGGCATCCGCTTTACCCTGAGTGATGGAATGGTTGGTATCCAGGCCAACAACCCTGAGCAAGAAGAGGCTCACGAAGAAGTTTCCGTTAATTATCAAGGGGATAGCGTCGAGATGGGCTTCAATGTTAGCTACCTAATTGATGTTTTGGGTGCTCTTCGAAGCGACCAGGTCACAATGACATTATCTGATTCTAATAGTAGTGCTCTGGTTCAGGATGGCGATACTGACAACAACGCCTTGTATGTTGTTATGCCGATGCGACTATAAGAACGATATTGGGCGGTATTGCTTTTATGGTTGATATCCGCCCTGTTCTGGCTGCAAGCGTCACTCCTGTTTCTGTTGCTGAGTGCAGCTTCTCTTATTCGGCTTTAGCTATCTCAAATCAATTAAGTTGGCGGTATTGTTTCACGTGAAACTTACGGGGCTTGAAATATCCGGTGTTAGAAACCTTAGCTCGGTCGCTATTAAAGATTTAGCGCAGATTAATATCTTCTCTGGCCCTAATGGGGCTGGTAAAACCTCTGTCCTTGAGGCGATTCATATTCTTGGTCTGGCGCGCTCCTTCCGTGGAACGCAGCTCCAGCCAGTCATTCAATACCATCAAAATACTTGCACTGTCTTTGGCCAAGTTCTTAAAGATGACGACCCTCTATTAGCTGTCGGCGTAAAGCGGGCTAAAAAAGGCGGTTTTCGTATTCGTATTGGTGGTCAGGACGAGAAAAGCCTTATTCGTTTGGCTGAGACGCTACCTATTCAGCTGATTAACTCTACTGCTTACGCATTGCTTGAAGGTGGGCCGAAACAGCGTCGTCAATTTATTGATTGGGGTGTGTTTCACGTGGAACCTTCCTTTTATGATGCATGGCGTCGTATGCAGCGCTGTCTTAAACAAAGAAATGCAGTGCTGCGTTCGGCTCGAGGAGGCTCTGCCCGAATAGATAGGCGTGTTTTATTAGGCTGGAATCAAGAGTTAATAGATGTTGCGGAGCTCGTTGATCAAGCGAGGCAGCGCTATTTTGAGTCTTTTTATCCGGTATTCAACGATTTTCTAGGCCGTTTGATAGATTTATCCGACTTGTCGGTGACGTATAGTCGAGGCTGGGAAGCCGGTAAGTCTTTGGCAGAGGTCTTAGAGGCTAGCATAGAGCGAGACTCTCGACGAGGCTTCACGCATTACGGCCCTCATAGGGCGGACCTTAAAATACAGATCAACGGTTTAAATGCTGGGCAGGTGTTATCACGAGGCCAGCAGAAGTTAGTGGTTTGCGCATTAAGGTTGGCGCAGTGTGAGTTAATGATAAAGACAACGCAGCAGCGTTGCGTGTTACTGATTGATGACCTTCCTGCTGAGATTGATGCATCTCATCAAGGCAAGCTTTGTTCTTTGCTGGATAGTTTGGGTATTCAGTTATTTATGACCTGTGTGAGTGAAGATGACCTTGTTAATCAGCCATGGGAAAAGCTAAAAACATTGAAAGTTTTTCAGCTAGATAAAGGCCAAGCTGAAGAGATAAAAAGTCTGAGTACGGAGCAGGTTTAAGAGCAGAATTAAGCCCAGTTTTGTTGGTTTAAATCGGCTGTCGTGTAAGGCAATTTGGGTGCTGAAACTACCCGTTTATTAGGTTGACTCTAGGGGTTTATCAGCAGACAATAAGACACTATATTTAACGCTAAGCAATTGATTTTTATTGTTTTAGTGAAAAAAGTAAGGGCCCAAAAGCAGTACAAAATTAAGGGCTGTACAAAAAACAACCAGCACTAGGCCTTGGAGCCAAAATATGAGTGAAACGGATGTCGGGGAATACAACTCCTCGAGTATAAAAGTCCTAAAAGGTCTAGACGCAGTAAGAAAGCGACCGGGTATGTATATTGGTGATACCGATGATGGCACAGGCTTGCATCATATGGTTTTTGAGCTGGTGGATAATTCGATCGATGAAGCGTTAGCGGGCCATTGCTCACAGATCACTGTCACCATTCACCCTGATGAATCTATCACCACGGCCGATAATGGCCGCGGCATTCCTACTGACATTCATGACGAAGGTGTATCGGCTGCAGAGGTCATCATGACGGTGTTACATGCCGGCGGTAAGTTCGATGACAACACTTATAAAGTTTCAGGTGGTTTGCACGGTGTAGGTGTTTCCGTGGTCAACGCTCTATCGTCAGAGTTGACGTTAACCATTCGTCGCAACGGACAGATTCATGAACAAGTCTATCGTCATGGTGTTCCTGACGAGCCATTAAAAGTAATTGGTGATACTAGTGAGTCCGGTACATCGGTTCACTTTCGCCCCTCACCAGAAACGTTTAGCAACATTGAATACCACTATGAAATTCTTGCAAAGCGTTTGCGTGAATTATCATTTTTGAATTCTGGCGTTAACGTTCTGCTTAAAGATGAGCGAAGCGGCAAGACTGACACGTTTTGTTATGAAGGCGGCTTACGCGCTTTTGTTGAGCATTTAAATACTAACAAGACACCGATTAACACGGGCTTGTATTTTACGACTAACTTTGAAGATATCGGTGTTGAAGTTGCACTGCAGTGGAATGATGGTTTTCAAGAAAACATTTACTGCTATACCAATAACATTCCGCAGCGTGATGGCGGTACCCACTTAGCGGGATTCCGTTCGGCGTTAACGCGCGGTTTAAATGCCTATATAGAAAAAGAAGGCTTAGGCAAGGGCGCAAAAGTATCGACCACGGGTGACGATGCGCGTGAAGGTTTAACAGCCATTGTTTCGGTTAAAGTTCCGGATCCAAAGTTTTCATCACAGACCAAAGATAAATTAGTTTCATCCGAAGTGAAATCAGCTGTTGAACAAGCTATGGGTGAAAAACTTTCTGAGTACTTATTAGAAAACCCGCAAGAAGCAAAAGCTGTTGTTGGCAAAATGATTGATGCGGCAAGAGCGAGAGAAGCGGCGCGTAAAGCTCGCGAAATGACACGTCGTAAAGGTGCGTTGGATATTGCTGGCCTACCAGGTAAGTTAGCTGATTGCCAAGAAAAAGATCCTGCACTTTCTGAGATTTACATAGTGGAGGGTGATTCTGCGGGCGGTTCTGCTAAACAAGGCCGCGCACGAAAAACACAGGCCATTTTACCGCTTAAAGGTAAGATCCTTAACGTTGAAAAAGCGCGTTTCGATAAAATGCTTACTTCTGCTGAAGTGGGCAACTTAGTTACTGCGTTAGGTTGTGGTATTGGCACATCGGAATTTGATCCGGATAAGCTTCGTTATCATTCGATTATTATTATGACCGATGCGGATGTTGATGGATCGCATATTCGAACATTGATTCTAACGTTCTTCTTTAGACATATGCGCGAGCTAATTGAGCGCGGCCATATTTTTATTGCTCAACCACCACTGTATAAAATCAGTAAAGGAAAACAGCAGAGTTATTTAAAAGATGAAGCTGAGTTGGATAGCTTTTTTATGCAGGTTGCACTTGAAAATGCAGAGTTGCATATTAATGATCAGGCACCAGCAATTGCTGCAGAGCCGTTGGGTCAAATGGTTACTGAATATAAAACAGTGACAGCGATGATTGATCGTTTATCAAAGCTGTATCCTCCTGTCGTTTTACAGCGTTTGGTTGATGAGCCTGCTCTAACAGAGCAGATGTTAACGCAGGAATCGGTTATTACTGAGTGGTGTAAAAACTTACAGACGTTTTTTACCAATGATCACAAAGCAGGTTCAGAGACCTACCAAATTTCGGTACGACAAGATACTGAGCGAAATTTGTTTTTGCCACACGTTGAAATTATTTCTCATGGCATTACGCATGAGCATAAATTTAACCATGATTTTTTCCAGTCGTCAGAATATCGTGCGATTGCCCAGTTGGGTGAAAAAATTAGCGGCTTAATAGAACCGACAGGTTATGTGAAGCGTGGTGAAAAACAACAAGCAGTCGCATCGTTTCCTGAGGCGTTAGAATGGTTAACCGTTGAAGCTAAACGTGGGTTTATGATTCAGCGCTATAAAGGCTTGGGTGAGATGAACCCTGAGCAGTTGTGGGAGACAACCATGGATGCAGATGTTCGTCGTATGTTGGTTGTAACGATTGAAGATGCGATTGCAGCTGACCAAATCTTTACTACATTGATGGGCGATCAGGTTGAACCGCGTCGTGAGTTTATTGAAAAAAATGCACTGGCAGTTTCTAACTTAGATATCTAGCAATTATTTCTATTGTTAGGTTTCAGTTGCAAGCAAAGTATTGCATTGTTGTTCAATCCAAACTTCAACTTCGTCGGTTAACTGTTTAGCGGTTTTGTTTGTGGTGCTAATAGGTTCGCCAATGATAAATGTAATGGTGCCTGCTTGCTTCTTTTGTTTGTTCTGCCAATGTAAGCCAGCATTATGTGCGATAGGCAGTATGAGCGATTCACTAGCGACGGCTAGCTTAGCACCGCTGCGTGCATAGCGTCCTTTTTCTCCTACCTTAACTCTTGTCCCTTCTGGAAAAATTAAAACCGAACGACCTTGTTTTAATCGTTTACGTCCCATGGTCTGTACTTTTTTAAGTGCATCTTTGGGGGCTGATCGATCGATAGCAATCGGCTCCATTTGCATAAGCGCCCAACCAAAAAACGGAATACGCAACAGTTCTTTTTTTAGGATGGTGCACAAGGATGAAAAGACAGTTTGCAAATAAAAGGTTTCCCACTCCGATTGATGTTTGCACATAATAACGCAGGGGACATTGGGGATATTCTCGCGACCAATTAAATTGACGTTAACGCCAATAAATAATCGAGCAAGCGCAACGATGATGCGGTTCCAATAGCAGATGTAAGTGGCGCGATAACGATAGGGTAGCCAAAAAATTAAGCAGGCAGTTAAGCCAAACCAAAAGACCGATAAGTAATAGAAAAAATAAAATAACTTATCTTTTAAAAGCGTTATCACTGGTTAGCATTCCTACTTAAGCAATTCCATAGAGTGTTTGCGCTAACGTTTTTGGGGCGCCAGTACAGAAATGTCGGCAACCTGTAAAAATAATGCGCGTAATCGAGACAGAAGCGCAAGACGATTGCTTTTTAACGTTGGGTTATCGGCATTAACCATGACGCCATCAAAGAAGGCGTCAACACAGTCTTTAAGTTCGGTAAGCTTTAATAAACCGTCACGGTAGTTGCCTTGAGCAAAAAGCGGTTTTACTTGCGCTTCTTTTTCATTAATCGCAGCGGCCAAATCTTTCTCTGGGGCTTCGACTAATAATGAAGTATTAAAATCTGCTGCATTGACGGAGCCATCAGATTTTTCAAGTATGTTACTTACGCGCTTATTGGCACTCGCAAGACTTTCGCTTTCGCTGGTTTTAATAAATGCAGCAACGGCTTGAACGCGAGCATTAAAATCAAGCGGGCTGCTTATGGTGTTGGCTTTAACGGCGGTAAATACTTCAACCGGTAAACCTTGATCTTGGTAGACAGCGGCAAAGCGATCAAATAAATAATCGACAACTCTTGCTGTTGTTGCCTCTGGATCTTTAACTGCCGCATGCTGCGCAGTGGCACGACTAATCCACTCGTCGATATTCAATGTCAGCTCATTCTGCAAAATGATTTGTAGAATACCTATTGATGCGCGTCGAAGTGCAAAAGGATCTTTAGAACCAGATGGCTCTTGGCCAATACCGAAGATGCCGGTTAATGTATCCAAGCGATCGGCAAGTGCAACGGCACAGGCTGTATTGCTTTGCGGAACGCTATCGCCGGCAAATTTTGGCAAGTAGTGCGATTTTATGGCGTTAGCGACTTCATCAGATAATCCTTCATTCGCTGCATAGTAACCGCCGGCAGTACCTTGCATTTTATCGAACTCTAAAACCATATCGGAGGCAAGGTCGGCTTTACATAATTGCCCCGCGAGTTTCGCTGCATCCGCATCGGCTTTAAGTGCCGTCGCTAAACCTTCAGCAAGACTGCCAATACGTTCAGTTTTTTCAAAAATGGTGCCGAGTTGTTTCTGAAAGACAATTGTTTTTAGTCGCTCTCTAAGTGATGCTAGCGATAACTTTTTATCCGTTTCAAAAAAGAATGCTGCATCGGCCAATCGTGGACGAATAACACGCTCGTTTCCGCTAATTACTTTATCGGCATCGATACTATTAATATTGCTGACGGTTATAAAGTTGGGCAGTAAATTGCCAGCATCATCAACAATATGAAAATACTTTTGATGCTCACTCATAGAATAAATTAATGCCTCTTGAGGCACCGAAAGAAATTCGCTGTCGAATTTCCCAATCAAAGCAAAAGGTTGCTCAACTAATGCGGTAACCTCATCAAGCAGTTCGTCTTCTATGACTGCATGGCCGTTGACTTGTTTGCACAGCGCGCTGACTTGCGCAGCAATGGTATCGCGTCGGTTATTAAAGTCAGCAGTGATATGACCTTTTTCAAGCAATAAACTTTCATAGTTAAGCGCATTATCAATAGTAATAGGGTCAGGCGCATGAAAGCGATGACCAAAACTTTGTTGGCCTGATGCAATACCCAGCACATTACATTCAACAACCTCGGAATCCAGCAGCGCAACTAACCAGTGAACTGGTCTGACAAACTCTGCGCGTGAAGCGCCCCAGCGCATGCGCTTAGGAATAGGCAATGCATCAAGAGATGCAGTAATAAGGCCTTCGAGTAGCTCGGCGGCGGCTTTACCTTTTGCAAGGCTGCGAAAGCCGAGCCTTTCTCCTTTGTCTGTTTCAATGGTAATTAAGTCGTCGAAGCTAACACCATTACTGCGAGCAAAGCCTTCGGCTGCTTTGCTGGGTTTGCCTTCTTTATCATAGGCAGCGGCAACTGCAGGACCTAATTTCTCAATATTTTTATCGGGCTGCTGGGTTTGCAACTCAGGAATGAATATGGCGAGTCGACGAGGCGTCGCAAAACTTTTTACCTCATCGGCATTAAAGTTTAAATCAGCTGCGCGAAGGCCGGCTAATAATCCTTGCTCAAAAGCGGTAGATAAAGCTTTTAATGCTGTTGGTGGTAACTCTTCGGTACCGAGTTCGATTAAACAGTTAGCGGTGGTGCTCATTGTCCCGCCTCCCTGTTAGCTTTATCAGAGTTAACTTTATTAGCGCTTTCTTTTTTAGCATTATTTTTTTCGAATTTAGCAAGCGCATCCAATCGTAATGATTCCTCTGCAAGTGGAAAGCCGAGTTCGGCGCGTTTTTGATAATACGCTTCGGCAACCGCACGAGCGAGTGTTCTTACACGTAAAATAAAGCGTTGTCGTTCGGTCACAGAAATAGCATGGCGCGCATCTAACAAGTTAAAGGCATGAGAGGCTTTCATGACCTGCTCATAAGCCGGCAGTGGTAAGCCTGCTTCTATTAAGTTCTGACTCTGTGTTTCGCATTCATCAAAGTGTTTAAAGAGAAAGTCGACGTTGGCGTGTTCAAAGTTGTAAGCGGACATTTCAACTTCGTTTTGATGGAACACATCGCCATAGCTCACCGTGCCATGCTCGCTTCTGGTCCAGACTAAATCATAAATACTATCTACGCCTTGTAAGTACATTGCAATACGTTCAAGACCGTAGGTAATTTCGCCGGTTACCGGATAACATTCGAGGCCACCGACTTGCTGAAAGTAAGTGAACTGAGTGACTTCCATACCGTTAAGCCACACTTCCCAGCCAAGACCCCAAGCACCTAAAGTCGGTGATTCCCAGTTGTCTTCAACAAAACGAATATCGTGAACCTTAGGGTCAATGCCGATTTCGTAGAGTGAATCTAAATACAATTGTTGAATGTTGTCGGGTGACGGTTTTAGCGCGACCTGAAATTGGTAGTAATGTTGCAGCCGATTGGGGTTATCACCATAGCGGCCATCTGTCGGTCTGCGGCAAGGCTGAACATAAGCGGCATTCCATGTTTCAGGGCCGATAGAACGTAAAAAAGTGGCGGGGTGAAATGTCCCTGCACCCACCTCCATATCGAGCGGCTGTAAAACGACACAGCCATGTTTTGCCCAATAATTTTGCAACGTTAAAATCAGTTCTTGAAATGTCAGGGCATTGGTTGTCGTGCTACCTGAGGCATTGTCTTTGCTGTTATTTGAATCTGACACTGCTAAAAGTCACTCATGCTAGGAAATAGGAATAGGGTTAAAAATAGAGTCGCGCCCATCAATAAGGTCGTCATTAAGACCAAGCCCAATTAAAGCGCGCGATTATACCTTAAAGGTGCGAGTTTTCTGCCCTTTTGATCGTCTTTTGAATTATTTGCGCCAAAAAGCAGGGGTAAATAGCACCAGCAAAGTAAAGACTTCAAGTCGGCCCAATAACATTGCTAGGCATAGCACCCATTTTGCGCTGTCTGGAATATCGCCATAATGGCTGGCGACATCACCAAGCCCTGGCCCAAGGTTGTTAATGCTGGCACCAACGGCTGAAAAAGCGGTTAAAAAATCCAACCCAGTAGCAAGGATTAGCAGCATCATAAAGATATAAATCAGAATATAAATTGCAAAGAAGCTCCAGACAGCACCGACAATACGGTCAGAGACAGGCCGGTTACCGACCTTGATTGGAATGACTGCGTTGGGATGAACAAGGCGAACCAACTCGCGATACCCTTGCTTTACGATTAATAGGACTCGAATGGCTTTCATGCCGCCGCCTGTCGAACCGGCAGAGGCACCCATAAAAGCCAGTAGGAACATAAAGACGGGAATAAAGGTCGGCCACTGGGTGTAATCGCTAGAGGTGAAGCCCGTGGTAGTGGCTAAGGAGACAACTTGAAAAACGCCTTGAAAGACACTTTCTTGCCAGCTGAAATTAACCGCATCGCTGTTAAGTAATATGAGCCCGCCTACGACTACAAACATCGCTAATACATTAACCAAAATATAAAACCGAAATTCTGAGTCTTTGCGGTAAACATTGAGTGAACGGTTATGATAAGAAAAATAATGCAGTGCAAAGTTAACACCGGCCAATAACATATACACAACAGCAACAGACAAAATAAGCGGGCTATCAAAATAACCCATGCTAGCGTCGTGGGTACTAAAACCACCAATAGCTACCGTTGAAAAACTATGCGCAAGTGCATCAAAGGCGGTCATGCCGGCAATCCAATAGGTAATGCCGCACCCTAAGGTCATTAACACATAAATAGTAAATAACGCTTTTGCTGTGCCGGTTATACGAGGTGTCAGTTTATTATCTTTCATCGGCCCTGGTGTTTCAGCGCGATACAATTGCATACCACCCACACCTAACATGGGTAAAATCGCAATTGCGATAACAATAATTCCGATGCCACCTAACCATTGAAGTTGTTGGCGGTAGTAGAGAATGGATTTCGGTAAATCATCAAGACCGGTAATAACGGTTGCACCGGTAGTTGTTAATCCAGAAATAGATTCAAAAATGGCATCGGTAATTGATAGGTCTGGCGCCTCAGATAAAAATAACGGTAGTGAACCAAAGGCTCCCAGTACTAACCAAAATAACGCAGTAATTAAAAAACCATCACGCGTTCTTAATGTGTGTTTAATTTTTCGATTAGGTAGCCAGAGTCCCGCGCCAGTTGCAGCGGTTATTGCAAAAGCAGATAAAAAAACATGAATTGTGTTATCGCCAAACCATAGCGCAAAAGGTATGGGTACAAGCATGGTTAAGCTGAAAATTAATAACAGCAAACCCAGCAGCGCACCTATGATTGAAAAATGCATAAACTAGACAACCTCAATAGGATCAACAGCGCAAATCAATAGCATCATTTAAACGACTTAGAAAAAACCAAGGCCGACTTGAAATAAGGCTTCTACAGCGGGTATTTGTGTCTTATCCGCTAAAAATACGATAACGTGATCATCCGTTTCAACAACAACATCGCGATGTGCGATTAAAACTTTACCCTCTCTGACAATCGCACCGATTCTTACGCCTTGTGGCGTTTCAATATCATCTAAGCGCTTGCCTACGACTTTTGAATTTTTATTATCACCATGAGCGATGATTTCTAACGCTTCGGCTGCGCCGCGTCGAAGTGAGTGAACGGCGGCCATATCACCGCGTCGCACATGCGTTAACAAACTGCCGAGAGTGATAAGTTGAGGGGCAAAGGCAATATCAATATCTTCACCCTGAACGAGGTCGACATAGGCTGGATTAGTAATTAGCGTAATAACTTTTCGAGCGCCTAACTTTTTGGCTAACAGTGACGACATAATATTAGCTTCGTCATCATTAGTTAAAGCAATAAACACATCAATGCTGTCGATGTTTTCACTATGCAGTAGTTCGGTATCGGATGAGCTGCCATGCAATACGATGGTTTTGTTCAGTTGCTCAGAAAGCGCTTCGGCGCGCTCGCTATTTTGTTCAATAATTTTAACCGAGTATTGGTTTTCGATAGCTTGAGCAAGACGCAAACCAATATTACCGCCGCCGGCAATCATTATGCGGTTATAGGGTCGGCTAAGCTGACCAAGCTCTTGCATAACAGGGCGAATATTATCTTTAGCCGCGACATAAAAAACTTCGTCGAGGGGTTCAATCTCGGTAGTGCGTTCAGGCTTTATTGTTCTGTCACCACGGAAGATAGCGGCGACGCGCGCATCTTGTTTGGGTGTCATTTTTTGGATGTTATATAAAGTCTCACCAATAAATTTATCGCCGGCTTGTGCACGAATCGCAACAAGCTGAACCGCGCCGTTAGCGAAGTCGATAACCTGCAGTGCGCCTGGGTATTCAAGTAAGCCAATAATATGGTCGGTGACTAATTTCTCTGGCGCGATAATAACGTCGATAGGGATTGCGTCATTGGCAAACAACGTTTTTTGTTCGACATAGCTATTAGATCGGATACGACAGATTTTGGTGGGTGTGCGGTAAATCGAGTGGGCAATTTGGCAGGCGAGCATGTTGATTTCGTCGGAGCCGGTGACCGCAACTAACATATCAGCATCTTCAATGCCGGCACTGAGCAGGACATCAGGATGAGCTGCATGGCCATTAATTACGCCGATATCTAGCTTGTCCTGTAATTCGCGCAGCCTTGAGCTGTCGTTATCGACAACCGTGATATCCATTTTCTCGTTGGCTAAACTTTCTGCTAATGTGCCGCCGACTTGCCCTGCACCCAAGATCACAATTTTCATGTTGTCTGCTTTGTCTTATTTGCTGGTTGGTTTTAAAGCCAACACGGTCATTAAACTGCTATTTATTTCGATAGTCGTTTCAGTATAGGTTTAAGCGTACTAAAGCGTGGCTGACTTGCTAAGTCTTGCATAGAAAAAACCGCCATTTTTGCCCTTATTTGGTAGTAGTTGGCGTCCTGATCCACTGATAACACCCCATTGCGCATCAATAATTTCTGCACTGGCGTTTGGTGTCTGATTTAAGAACCAATCAATAACAGCGGCATTCTCTTCAGGCATGATGGAGCAAGTGCAGTACAGCAGCTGGCCGCCGTCTTTTAATAGTGGCCAAAGCTGAGTCAGTAGTGTCTTTTGCTGCTCGGCAAACTGCGCTAAATCACCCGAGCGGCGGAGTAGTTTAATATCAGGGTGGTGGCTGATAATGCCGGTGCCCGAGCAGGGCGCGTCTAGCAGGATACGATCAAACATTTGCTCATCCCACCAGAGGTCAGTCGCCCCCGCATCGGCGGCAATACAGTTGGCAGAAAAACCATAACGCGCCAGATTTTCTTTAACCCTTAGTAGGCGCTCACTACTGCTATCGATAGCGGTTAATTCGCATTTTGGCGCAGACTCTAAAATATGTACGGTCTTACCGCCTGGCGCGGCACAGGCATCTAATACCCGCATCGAACCGTCTGCGTTGAGCAGCGTGGCGGCTAATTGGGCACCTGGATCTTGGACGCTAACTGCGCCTTGGTCAAAGTCAGGAAGCTCACTGACGGCGACAGCTTGGTTTAATCGAAGGCCGCTGTCGCTATGAGGATCTAGTATTGTTTCAATGCCTGCATCGGCTAATTGTTGCTGAAAGTCGGCGCGGCTATTTTTATTAAGATTCACGCGCAGTGACATTGGCGGAGCGGCATTGTTGTAGTCGATTAATGGCTGCCAATTATCCGGCCAGTCTTTTTGAATTTTATTGAATAGCCATTTGGGATGGCTGAGATCAGCAGCCTGACTTAATGCTGTTACCTTGCTTGGCTCGGCTTGTTGGCGAAGGAAGTTTCTCAGTACCGCATTAACTAAACCGCTTGCCCATTGCTTCTTGAGTTTTTTCGCTGCATCGACGCTAGCGCTTATAGCGGCATGATCTGGAGTACGAAGATAAAGCAGTTGGTATAAACCAATAAGCAGTAAGGCGTGGATGTCGGCGTCTTTTTTTGAAAAAGGTTTTTTAAGCAGCGGCTTGAGTTGAGCATCCAGCCGATGAAAGTGGCGCAAGGTACCAAAGCAAAGCTCGCGGTAAAAAGCGCGGTCTTTATTTTCAATGTTATCGCTGGGTTTTTTATCAGCTGCATTTTGATTGCTTTTGGATAGCGCATCAATTTCGGCAGAAAAAGATTCACCCTGACTAATAACACGGGCAATGGCTTTTGCGGCTAGAGCGCGGACATCTTTCATAAATTTATTATTCGCTATTTAGCGATAAAGAAAAAAGATCGCCGACGTTAAAGAAGTTGGGTCGCCCATTGTGAAGCGAGCTAATATCCATTGCTTTTGCGCCAGGAATTTGTACGATAGAAATTTCAAGAAAACTGTTATCGCATTGCACAATGATGGCCTTTTTATCGATAGCGACAATGCTACCGACGGTTTCATTTTTGTTGTCGGTTAAAGGTCGCGCTTTAACAATTCGAATACGTTGATTATTTAAAAAGGTATGACAGCCCATTGCTGATGTGAAGGCGCGAATTTTTCGATCAATCGTTTCTGCCGACTCGTGCCAATTAATTAACGCTTCTTTTTTATCGAGCTTTACTGCGTAGTTGCTTTCAGCGTCGCATTGTTTTTCGGGCGTTAAAGTATTCTTATTAATCGCGGACAGTGTTTCAAATAATAATGGAATACCTAACGCTATCATTTTGCTGCGCAGAGTGTCGCCGGTTTCCTGTGGCGTAATTGTGCATTCAGATTTCAACAGCATATCACCCGTATCCAAACCAATTGCCATCTGCATTATGGTAATGCCGGTGATTTGGTCGCCAGCAATAATAGCTCTTTCAATCGGCGCCGCACCGCGCCAGCGCGGCAGCAGTGAGGCATGAATATTAATACAGCCGAATTTAGGTGTATCTAATGCGGTCTGTGGCAAAAGTAATCCGTAAGCAGCAACAATCATAAGGTCAGCATTAAATTGCGCAAGCTCACCAAGCGCTTCTTCGTTTTTTAAGCTTTGAGGTTGCAGTACTGGAATATTGGCGTTTTCGGCTACTTGTTTAACCGGCGAGGCATGCAGTTTTTTTCCACGACCCGAACGGCGGTCAGGCTGCGTATAAACCGCAACAATTTGATGCTGGTCTTGGTCGAGCAGCGCTTGTAAATGGTCTGCAGAAAACTGAGGTGTACCAGCAAAAATTATGCGCAAGGTATTTCCTATCGAGTGCTTAAATGATGAGAGTGTTGTGAGTTAATAAAATCTAGCGACGCTCTTTTTGCAATTTTTGTTTAATGCGGTTGCGTTTAAGCGCTGAAATGTAATCGACAAATAATTTGCCATTAAGGTGATCAATTTCATGTTGAATACAAACGGCAAGTAAACCATCGGTTGTTATTTCAAATGCTTCGCCTTTTTCATTTAAGGCACTAATTTTTACGCCAGTCGGTCGAGAGACCTCTTCGTAATAACCTGGCACTGATAAACAGCCTTCTTGATAGTTGTGTAGTTCGGGATCGAGAACTTCAATGCTTGGGTTGATAAAAACCAATGGCGTATCACGCTCTTCAGAAACATCAATAACGATAACTTGTCGATGCACATTAACTTGCGTGGCAGCGAGACCAATACCTTCAGCGTCATACATGGTTTCTGTCATATCACGAACTAGTTGTTGAATGCGTTCATCAACTGCTTTGACAGGACGAGCAATCGTTCTGAGCTGTGGATCTGGAAATTCTAAGATATCGAGTATGGCCATGGTTTTACTTGTCTATTTTCTATTTGTGATGTTTCTAATTGTGATGTAAATCAATCTTTATCGAGATGGCGATCACGTTGGTGTGCGCTCAGCTAGCAAAAACTTCTAATGACCGCCATTTATGCGCAGTGCTTGCCGCTGTGGCTGATCTTGACTGCTATATTATACAGATCGAGGCAATAAGATTGCACCGGAAGTTTGCCGGTGTTAACCGAATAATAAGCGGTTTTTTTGCAACGATTGCCGCTCTTTTTTGTCGCAGTTAATTCATATAACACGATGAGCAGCGCTCACTTAGATCAATATTGGCTTGATTGGCTTGGAAAGGAAACGCAAATGAATAAATTTTGGCTTGGTCTGATTTTATGCGCAGCCGCTATACATGGGCAAATAGCTGTCGCAGAGCTTGAGTTACGCTCGGATCACCCAGGAACCTATACGGTCAAAACCGGCGATACGCTCTGGGACATTTCAGAAATGTATCTTAAAACGCCTTGGTTGTGGCCGGAGATATGGCAAGCTAATCCACAAGTGAGCAATCCACACCTGATTTATCCTGGCGATATCCTGTCGCTCATCTATTTAGACGGTAAGCCGCGTTTAGTGGTCAATCGTGGCCCTGTTAAATTAACACCGCAAATGCGTACCTCACCGCTGGGTGCGGCGATTCCAGCAATTCCATTGGATGCAATTAGTTCTTTTCTATCTCGCAGCCGAGTGGTTGATAGAGATACATTAGAAGACGCGCCCTATGTATTAGCGGTTTCCGGTAATCGCATTATTAGTGCCGCGGGTGATCGAATCTATGCGCGCGGCGAATTTGACCCAGCGACTAACTTTTATGGCATTTATCGTGAAGGAGAGACCTTTGTTGATCCTGAAACGCGAGAAAAGCTGGGAATTCAAGCACTTGAGATCGGCACAGGTCGTATTGTTGCCGAGGATGAAGAAGAAGGCGTTACTAGTGTGTTATTGAATAGTAGCAACGAAGAAGTGCGTATTGGTGACCGATTCTTAGCGTTTGCCGATGAAAAAGTGAACTCCGTTTTTTACCCAAAAGCGCCCGATAGCGAAATTGAAGGGGTGATTATTGCTGTTGAAGGCGGCGTGGCGAGTATTGGACGCTATGACGTAGTCGCTATTAACCGTGGCGAGCGAGAGGGTTTGGCTACCGGCGACGTTTTGGCGGTTAATCAGGCAGGTAAAACCATCCGCGATAGCGTCGGTAAAGGTCGAGTGAAATTGCCCAGTGAACGAGCTGGATTGCTCATTGTCTTTAAGGTATTCGAGAAGCTTAGCTATGGCCTGATTCTCGAATCTGAGCGCCCATTATCTGTGTTTGATGTGGTGACTAATCCATAATTTGCGGCTTCGCTTTTAGCGAGCCGTCCATAACGCACCATAAATTTGATCAAGGATGATCTTATGAATAACGCCGTATCCGGTAAACCAGCCGATAGTATTTGGCTGCCCCGACATGATATCTCTTCTCAAAACCACCCCATCCCCGATGATCTTTGCCCCTACTCTCGCGAGCAAATAACGGCGCTAATTGCCCTTCAGCATATTGATGAATTGGGCCCTGTTAATTTGTCATTGTTGCTGGCAAAAGCAGGCTCGATCGAGGCGTTAATAGGTGGTGCAATAGACCCAATGGCCGTTCGCAGTTTGCGCCAACCTTGTCGCCGAGATCTCCAAAACTTTTTGCGAAATCCTCGTGGAGTCCGTCAGTGGCAGCTGGCTGAGAAGAGTCTCGATTGGCTTGCCAAAACCGGCACTCATGTACTGGTTCGCGACGACCCCCGCTTTCCGCCATTGTTAAAGCAGCTGCATGACTGTCCGCAGTTGATTTACTTAGCTGGTGAGATAAATACGTTCAAATCAGTATCCTTATCAATAGTTGGTACTCGCAAACCAAGTGCCGGAGCGCGGCAATTTACCGAGCAATTGGCTGCGAATCTGTCGGATGCAGGCTTGTTAATTACGCGTGGAATGGCGACGGGCATTGATGCGGCAGCGCACCTTGGAGCAATAAATACCGGTGGTAAAACGGCAGCCGTATGGGCCGGGTTTGGATATTGTCTATCCTAGACGCCATGAATCGCTGGCTAAAAGCATCTTAAAAAGCGGTTGTGTCATCAGTGAAATGCCATTGGGTACGCCATCAAAACCGGTGTATTTTCCGCGTCGTAATCGGCTAGTTTCTGGCATCAGTTTGGGGGGTGGTTGTGGTGCAAGCAGCCCTGCCGAGTGGCTCCTTAATTACGGCGAATTATGCCGCCGAGCAAAATCGAGAAGTCTTTGCCGTGCCTGGGTCGATCCACAATTCTTTGAGCGCAGGTTGCCATCAGTTGATAAAAGAGGGTGCTACATTGATAGAAGGTGCCGATGATATATTGGCGGTCATTCGAGATTTACAGATTGCACAAGGCTTAGCACCTGTTGGCTCAAAGAAGGCGGATATGCCCGCGACAAAGACATCAGAGCAAATCGCGTATGCGCAACAAATTGAGGCCTTGCCTGCCGAGATGAGGGCGATTATAGATGCTATCGGTTATGATCCTGCGCCTTATGAATTAATAGAAGCGCGACTTGAAGCGGGTGTCGATAATTTGAGCGCCGTGTTAGTAGATTTGGAGCTACAGGGCATTGTGACTGTTGTTGGCGGCCTTTATAGCCGACAATATAGCTAGCGGTGCTTTTCAGGCTTGAAACCTGCCCCGCTTTTCTGTAATTTGCGCCGCTTCCCAAGCCGTATTATTAAATTTTTTAAAAATAGTAAATAGAGAGTAAAGTCATGAGTGATACATTTGTTGCCATATTAATGGGTTCTGATAGTGATTTGCCGCAAATGCAGCCAGCTATCGATACTTTGGCTAAATTTGCGATTCGCACAGAAGTTAAAGTGTCTTCAGCGCATCGCACGCCGCAAGCAACCCATGAATATGTTACTGGCGCCGATCAACGTGGTTGTGGTGTTTTCATTGCTGCTGCTGGTATGGCCGCGCATTTAGCCGGTGCTGTAGCGGCGAATACAACAAAGCCAGTAATTGGCGTGCCTATTAATGCTTCGCTTGAAGGAATGGATGCATTGTTATCGACGGTTCAAATGCCAGGTGGCATTCCCGTGGCAACAGTCGCTATTGGTAAAGCAGGTGCAAAAAATGCAGCTTATTTGGCAGCGCAAATTCTTGCTACTGCTGATGCTGATCTTGCCGTTCGTGTAAAAGCTGAACGCGCAGAGTGCGCAGAAGCCGTTAAAGCAAAAGATGCTGCTTTACAGGCTAAACTCGCCAAGTAGTATTTGATGACTTCGCCAGGCCGGTGGCAACTAACAAAAGCGTTATCTGCACTCGACAATGGTGAAGTCATTGCTTATCCAACCGAAGGGGTTTGGGGCTTAGGCTGCGACCCTTTTAATGCTGATGCTGTTAATCGCCTGCTTGCTATTAAAAATCGCTCGATGGATAAAGGCCTGATTCTTGTGGCCGCTAATCTCGATCAGATATCACCCCTATTGCATTCGTTGTCGGATGAGCAGCGCTCGAGACTAAATCAATCTGTTAGTGAAAATTCTTCTTCGCGCCTATCTTTACATTCAGCTTCGCGACCGACGACCTGGTTAATTCCATCGTATGACCTTATTCCGAGTTGGATAACGGGTGCACATAGTACGGTCGCCGTACGCATTTCAAAACATCCAACGGTTGCGGCGCTGTGTCAGGCTTATGGCGGTATGATTGTGTCGACCTCGGCCAACCCAAGTAAACAGCGACCTGCATTAACGCAATTAACGGCGCGACACTACTTCTCCAAACAGATTAATGTCTACCTAAGTGGTAAGGTTAATTGCGCGGGTGAAGCATCAGAGATTCGTGATTTAGTGACGGGCGATGTTTTGCGTTAAACTGTCAGCAATATTTTAATGATCGAAATTGAACAAGAAACCATCGGGGATAATCATTGAGCAGCATTGATAAACAAGCGGTTCAAACTTTTTTGCTGGATTTACAAAACCGTATTTGTGAGCGTTTTGAATCGCTGGATGATGGTGCGACATTTATAGAAGATGCTTGGGATCGACCACAAGGCGGCGGCGGTAAGACGCGTGTCTTAAAAAGCGGTCAAGTATTTGAAAAAGGCGGCGCTAATTACTCGCATGTTTTTGGTGACCAACTTCCACCCTCTGCTTCAGCAGGCCGGCCAGAATTAGCGGGGCGTTCTTTTGAAGCCTTTGGCGTGTCGGTGGTTATGCATCCTGATAATCCTTTTATTCCTACTTCACATGCCAACGTTCGTTTTTTTATTGCCGAGAAAGAAGGTGAAGATCCGGTCTGGTGGTTTGGCGGTGGATTTGATCTAACACCTTATTATGGTTTTACCGAAGACTGCGTTAGCTGGCATCAACAGGCAAAGCAAGCGTGTGAGGTTTATGGCGAAAATGTTTATAGCGATTATAAAAAATGGTGTGACGATTATTTTTATTTAAAGCATCGTGATGAGCCACGCGGCATTGGCGGCTTATTTTTTGATGATTTGAATGAATGGGGCTTTGAAAAATCGTTTGCATTTATGCAGGCGGTCGGCAACGGCTATATCGATGCTTACAGCGAGATTGTTAGCCGCAGAAAATCAGCAGCTTTTACTGAGGCGCATAAAGACTTTCAGCGTTATCGACGTGGGCGTTATGTTGAGTTTAATTTAGTTTACGATCGCGGCACTTTATTTGGCTTGCAGTCGGGTGGGCGCACTGAATCGATTTTAATGTCAATGCCACCAGAAGTGAACTGGCATTATAATTATCAAGCGAAAGAAAATTCAGTTGAAGAAAAGCTGTATGAGGATTTCTTAAAGCCTAGAGATTGGCTTGCTGCTCCTGAAGCTAACATAATTAAATAAGATATTTGAAAAGGCGATGAAATCATGAATGATAAAAGTCCATCGCGCTATGCGGTATTTGGCAATCCAATTGAGCACAGTCAGTCGCCGGTGATTCATCAACAGTTTGCACAGCAATTGCAGCAAACTATTTCTTATCAAAAGCAGTTAATTGAACTGGGTAAATTTGATGCCAGTGCGCGCGCATTTTTTAATGATGGGGGCGCAGGTTTAAATATTACAGTACCCTTTAAATTAGAGGCTTATCAATTAGCTGATCAATTAAGCGAGCGAGCCACTCGAGCTGGTGCTGTGAATACGCTGATTGTTGATGGCGATATCATTGTCGGCGACAACACCGATGGTTGCGGATTGGTAGCTGATTTACAAAATAATTTACAGTGGTCCATTGAAGGCGCCAACATTTTGATTTTGGGTGCTGGCGGTGCGGTTCGCGGCATTATTGAACCGTTATTAATGGCTAAGCCGGCATCAATGGTTATTGCTAATCGTACGGTTGAAAAGGCGGAGCAGTTGGCTGAAATATTTCAACCGCTGGCCAATGACTTTTCAGTTAGGCTATCAGTAAAACACTATGCCGATTTAAATAAACCCTTCGACATTATTATTAATGGTACAAGCGCTAGCCTTGGTGGCGATATTCCTCCGTTATCCAGTGAGTGTTTTAATGCTGCATGTTGTTACGACATGATGTATGCCAAAACGCCTACACCATTTTTACAGGTGGCAGCTAAGCAAGGGGCGCGAGTCATTGCCGATGGGCTTGGCATGTTAGTCGAGCAGGCGGCAGAATCATTTAGACTTTGGCGTAATGTTAAGCCAGACACATCTAAAGTCATTCAGTTTGTCCGTGATAGCTTATAAACAGTGAATAATTTATTCCTGCTTCTATTGTTTTGGGTCTGTCTAAGCTGCTCAAAATCAATGGCGGTTACGGGTCCTTTTATCGAGCTGCCAAAGACTGGATTAACGTCATCGGATCTGGCCGTAGTTTATTTGAAGGGCGATAAAAAAAGCGAAGCCATTGCGCGTTATTATCAAAAACGAAGAAACATTCCCGCCAGAAATATTGTTGCGATAAACCTAGACGCTAAAAAAACCGTTATTGGCCCAGGTGAGTTTGCGGTTCAGAAAAAATTATTAGATTCACAGTTGGATGATAGCGTTCAAGCTTTAGCGCTTGCCTGGTCAAAGCCCTACCAGGTCGGCTGCATGAGTATGTCGGCGGCGTTTACTTTTGGCTATAACGTTGCTTACTGTTCGAGTTCCTGCACAAAAACACGGACTTCGCCTTACTATCATTCGATGAGTGTCGCGCCCTATCGTGATTTTAAAATACGACCCACGATGATGCTTGCTGCGGCAGATGTTGATGATGCGATAACATTAATTGATCGCGGTGTTGCAGCTGATGATACGCAGCCATTAGCGCGCGCTTTTTTATTGACTACCGCTGACAAAAGACGGTCGGTGCGAAATGTTTTTTTTGATGACATTAGAAAACACTTTGCTAATATTTATGACGTGCAAATTCTGAATTCTAATGGCATTCAAAATCGTAGCGACATTTTGTTTTATTTTACAGGCGCTGTTTCTGTGCCGCATCTCAATACGCTAACTTTTTTGCCCGGCGCTATGGCCGATCACTTAACCTCGGCGGGCGGCCAGCTAACAGATTCTAGCCAGATGAGTGCAATGCGATGGTTAGAGGCTGGCGCAACAGGGAGTTATGGCACGGCGATAGAGCCTTGTAACTTTGTTGAAAAATTTCCCAACCCTTTGTTAGCTATGCGGCATTACAGTTATGGCTCGACGATACTCGAAGCTTACTGGAAGAGTGTTTATATGCCGGGGCAGGGAAACTTTATTGGAGAGCCTTTAGCGTCGCCCTTTAATGGTTATCGACTAGTAAGAAAAAAAGACCGGATAGAAATTCATTCACCGGTTTTGCGGGAAGGGCGTTATCGAGTTGTGGCTAACGAAGAGAGCTTGGCGGGTTTGAATACGCCAAGTTATTTACAAGCTATTAATAATGTTTCTATACAGTCGGTCACGCCCTATCGCCGACATCTCGAAATTAAACGGCCCTATCATATGCATTATAAAATTGAACGTTTAAGTTCGGATAAACGTTAGCTGGTTTTTAGCGATTTATCTTTCAAGCCGATATTGGTTTTTTAATTTCACATAATTTGCAGCGGTGTAAAGAAAAAAAGCTTTTTCTTGTTCGGTGAGCTCGCGTGCAGGTTTACACGGTGAGCCAACATAAAGAAAGCCGCTTGCCAATGTCTTACCCGGTGGAACTAAAGCGTTGGCACCAATAATCACTTCATCTTCGATGATAGCGCCATCCATAACAATAGCGCCGTTGCCAATGAGTGTGCGATTACCTATGGTGCAGCCGTGTAAAACAGTGCGATGACCAATAGTCACGTCACTGCCTATCGTCAGAGGCCAGCCATTTTCGTTGTAGCGGCTTGCATGTGTGATATGTAGAACCGAGCCATCTTGAATGCTAGTGCGTTCGCCGATACGGATGCGATGCATATCGCCGCGAATAACCGCTTGCGGCCAGACTGAGCAATCATCACCTAATACTACATCGCCAATAACGACAGCACTTTCATCAACGTAAACGGCATTACCCAATGTCGGACTAATTTTTTGAAAGCGACGAATATTCATAGGTTTATATCCATTGGCGTTAAGGTTTGACTGCTATTCACTAGCCGCAAATTATATCTAATAACGCTAGTCGCTGATATGATGATGGCTATTATTTCAATTGATGGTATTCGCTTTATGCGCAATAAACGCTTTATTGCTGGCGCAGTATGCCCGCAGTGCAAACAAGTAGATAAAATATTTGTTTATTTGAGTGACGATGATAAAAAGCATCGCGCTTGCGCCAGCTGTGGCTTTCAGGAATCGATAGATGAAGCAATGGCATCTAAGCAAGAAGAAATTCCAACACGCGTTAATCAAAATCGATTAGGCGAGCAGCCGCTGGCACACGAGGTTGTTGTTGAGGCTGTAAAAATTCTGGACCCTAAATAAGCTTATATTTTTCGCTGCAATGCAGGATAAGCGGCGGCTAAACTAAAGCCACGGGCGAGAGTAAAGCAAATAAACGCAAACCATAGGCCATGATTTTGCCAGCTTTGTGTGAGCCACCAAACCGGCAAAAATACAATTACCACGGAAAACCACATCGTTGTATGCATCTGTCGCGTATTTCCTGCGCCAACAAAAACACCATCAAGTAAATAGGCAAGCATTCCCGCTAGTGGCATCAGGACCAGCCAAATCATATATTCCTCAGCGAGCTGTAATATAGCTGGCATATCGCTGAGCAAGCTAACAATGGCTTCGCCCATCAACAAATAACTGGCGCTAAACAACAGAGCGGTTGCCGCTATCCATAGTGCGCAAGTTTTAACGCTGCGTTGAAAGTTTGCATGCTGCTTGCTTCCGGTGGCTTCCCCGCAAAGGACTTCGGCGGCATAGCTAAAGCCATCCATTACATAGGCGGAGAAAAATACCAGCTGCAATAAAATAGCATTTGCGGCGAGCACATTGTCGCTGATGCTTGCGCCTTGTGCAGTAAAAAAGTTAAACGTAAAAAACAGCAGTAAGGTTCTAAAAAATAAGTGGGCGTTCATGCCAAGAATTTGTTGGTAGGCATTAAATGAAAGCCAGTGGCGCCAGTTTTTGAAATTGACTCGTTTTGTATATTGAGCAACAAAGGCTAAACCGAGAAGTAAGCCTGCATACTCGGCAATGACTGATGCGATAGCGGCTCCAGCGCTATTCATATCCATAATGACAATAAACACAGCATCCAAAATAATATTAGTGATGTTGCTAAGAAGCACGAGTGCTAATGCCGCTTTGGTTTTTTTCAGGCCTATTAACCACCCAGCAATGGCAAATGTCATTAATGCGGCGGGTGCGGAGTAAAGACGGATTCGAATGTATTCGGCGGCTAAGTCATCAATATTATTGCTGGCATTCATCAGTAGTACGATGGGGTCGATAAGCCAAGGGACTACGACGGCCAGCCCTATGCCAAGCATCGCTGCCATGAGAATGGTGCGATAAATGATGCTATCAGTTTCAAAGCCCTTGGAAGCTTGGCCGCCTCGGCCAACACTTTGTGAGACTAAGCTTGTGGTGCTCATTCTTAAGAAGCCAAAGCTCCAATACAGAATGGCAATCACATGGGCGCCGATGGCTACGGCGGCTAAATAGCGGGCATTGTCTAAATGACCCAATAAGGCCGTATCCACGAGGCCAAGCATGGGTATCGATATGCCACTCAGAATCATTGGCCAAGCAATGGACCAGATTCCAGAATTGTTTGTGTGGTTGTTTGTCGTATTAAAAATCATCAATAATTGTGAGCGAATGTGCCCGATATTGCGTATATGTATTCGATGCAAGTAGTTTGCAGTGCATTTGCCGCCTATAAAAGGGGGCATATTAGTGGATTTCGATGGTTTGTCAGTTTATTTCTGAGTAAAGTCTGGGCTTCTCTGAATTTTGACTCGATATTATGGTATTTCTACGGAGAACCCGATGTGATGCCTATTATATTGTTCGCTTGATAGTGCGATATTTGTTTCCTTTGTTATAATCGCGGCGTTTTGTCGCACACCCGTTGTGCAACTGCATATTCCAACATCGCGCTAGGTATTGGCGCAGTCTAAATTAAGGCGTATCGAATTGAGGCAAAAGAGTTATCTATCGGTGGAATCGCCGGTCGTTATTGACTCGCCCTAGCAATTCATACGAGGAACAGGGTTGGAAGGTAGAGGTTTTATCGGTGCTAGGCCGCTTTATAAGTGAGCCTGCCGCCAGATTGGCATAAGGTCAGTCGATATTTATTAGTGATATATGTGTGTTTTAGGAGATTGTGGATTATGCGTTTAATAGGCAAACAGCTTGCAAGCAAGCTTTTGTGGGTGTTGAGTCAGGTGTTATTACTGCCGGCCCTACTAATGACTAGCGTTCAAGCGTTTGGCGCCAGCGATGCAGCGGTTGATGAAGCCCAGCGCTGGGGTCTTAATATGACTGAGGGTGTAACTGCCGTTAGCCGTGAGATATACGACCTCCATATGTTGATCTTCTGGATCTGTGTTTGGATCGGAGTCGTGGTCTTCGGAATTATGTTCTATTCCATGATTATGCACCGCAAATCTTCAGGTGCTGTTCCTTCTAAGTTTCATGAAAGCACCGCTGTAGAGCTAGCTTGGACATTAATCCCTGCGCTTATCTTAGTGTTAATGGCGATTCCAGCCACATCATCGCTTATTAAGATTTACGATTCTTCTGAAGCTGACATCAATATTAAGATTGTTGGTTATCGATGGAAGTGGCAATACGAGTACTTAGGTGAAGATGTGAGCTTCTTTAGTAATCTCGCTACGCCACAAGATGAAATTTATGGTCTTGCGCCCAAAGGCGAGCATTATCTTCTTGAAGTTGATGAGCCATTAGTGATTCCAGTTAATAAGAAAGTGCGCTTCTTAATCACCGCCAATGATGTGTTACACGCTTGGTGGGTACCTGCTTTAGCGGTAAAGCGCGATGCGATTCCTGGTTTTGTTAATGATGCATGGGCGATTGTTGAAGAGCCCGGTATTTACCGAGGTCAGTGTGCTGAGCTTTGTGGTAAAGATCATGGCTTTATGCCCATTGTGGTTCACGCAATGGAAGAAGCCGATTATGCAAATTGGTTAGCAGGTAAAAAAGAAGAAGCTGAAGAGCTTAAAGCCGCTATGTCGCAAACATTCACCATGGATGAACTGTATGCTCGCGGTGAAAAAGTTTACCAAGCGAATTGCGTGGCTTGCCATGGCGCTAATGGCGGTGGTGGTCTTGGGCCATCTCTAGTTGGCACCGGCATTACTACTGGTCCGATTAATGCACACATAGATGTCATGGTTAACGGCGTTGCTGGTAATGCAGTTATGCCCGTATTTGGCAACCAACTTAATAATATCGACTTAGCTTCTGTTATTACTTTTAAGCGTAATGCTTGGGGTAACAACATGGGCGATGAGCTACAGCCAGTCGATATTTTAACTTTCAAGAAAAATCAATAAGGAGCACCGAAGATGGGTGATCACGGTCCGGCAAAAGGTTTTGGGCGTTGGTTATTTACTACTAACCACAAAGATATTGGCTCAATGTACTTATGGTTTAGTTTTGCCATGTTTCTTATGGGCGGCGTATTTGCGCTAGTGATTCGTGCTGAGTTATTTCAGCCGGGTCTGCAATTAGTTGAGCCTGAATTTTTTAACCAAATGACTACCATGCATGGTCTAGTCATGGTGTTTGGTGCGGTTATGCCAGCATTTGTTGGCCTAGCTAACTGGTTAATTCCAATGATGGTTGGCGCGCCAGATATGGCCTTGCCGCGTATGAACAACTGGAGCTTCTGGATTCTTCCGTTTGCTTTCACATTGTTAGCATCAACATTATTTATGGAAGGTGGCGGTCCTAACTTCGGTTGGACTTTCTACGCGCCATTATCAACAACCTATGCGCCACCCAGCGTAACCTACTTTATCTTTGCCGTTCATATTATGGGCGCGTCATCGATCATGGGTTCTATCAATATCATCGCAACGATATTGAATATGCGTGCGCCGGGCATGACATTAATGAAAATGCCATTGTTCGTTTGGACATGGTTGATTACTGCTTACTTGTTAATTGCGGTAATGCCAGTATTGGCCGGTTGTGTCACGATGATGTTAATGGATATTCACTTTGGCACGAGCTTCTTTAGTGCTGCAGGTGGTGGTGACCCCGTATTGTTCCAGCACGTATTCTGGTTCTTTGGACACCCAGAAGTGTACATTATGATTTTGCCAGCGTTCGGTATTGCTTCGGCGATTATCCCAACGTTTGCACGTAAGCCGCTGTTTGGTTATGCCTCAATGGTTTACGCGACAGCGTCGATTGCGTTCTTATCGTTTATTGTATGGGCCCACCATATGTTTACGGTCGGTATGCCAATTGCGGGCGAACTATTCTTTATGTATGCAACCATGTTAATTGCGGTGCCTACAGGCGTTAAAGTCTTTAACTGGGTAACAACTATGTTCCGCGGTTCAATGACATTTGAGACGCCAATGCTGTTTGCTATTGCCTTTGTTATCTTATTTACCATTGGCGGGTTCTCTGGTTTGATGCTGTCAATTGCGCCAGCCGATTTCCAATACCATGACACTTACTTTGTTGTTGCTCACTTCCATTACGTATTAGTACCGGGCGCGATCTTCTCGATCTTCGCTGCGGTTTATTACTGGTTGCCGAAGTGGTGTGGCAACATGTATGACGAACGTTTAGGTAAAGCGCATTTTTGGTTATCGTTTGTTGGTTTAAACGTTACCTTCTTCCCCATGCACTTTGTGGGTTTAGCGGGCATGCCTCGTCGTATTCCAGACTACGCATTACAGTTTGCTGACTTTAACCAAATCGCAAGTATGGGCGCTTTCTTATTTGGCTTTAGCCAAGTGTTCTTCTTGTTTATCGTCATTAAAACGATTCGTGGCGGTCAAAAAGCGACGGACGAAGTTTGGGACAATCCAGAAGGTTTGGAATGGACTGTTGCTTCTCCAGCGCCGTATCACACGTTCACTACACCTCCAGCGATTAAATAATATTGCTGCGGGTTGAATTAATTGGATAGTTAATTAGATATTTAATTTGAAAGGTAAGAACATTGACAGAGCAACTTAACAAGAATCTCCCGGTGCGCAAAATAGTTGCGCGCTTGGTGGTGGTTGTTGTTGCGATGTTTGGGTTTGGTTTTGCTCTGGTACCACTTTACGATTTGTTTTGTGATGTCACCGGTTTAAACGGCAAGACGAATACCGAAGCCTTTGTTCCGGTTGCTGAGTTAATTGATACTAGCCGCGAAGTGACGGTTCAGTTTATTGCGACCAACAATGAAAGTATGCCGTGGGAGTTTCGCCCCGAAGTCTTTAATATCAAAGTACATCCGGGCCAAGAAGTAGAAACCACTTTTTATGCAAGAAACCCTACATCGGGTGAGATGATTGCACAGGCGATACCGAGTGTGTCACCGGGTAGAGCGGCAACCTACTTCCATAAAACAGAATGTTTTTGTTTTAATCAGCAATTGTTAAGCGGTGGTACTGATGTTGATATGCCGCTTAGATTTATTGTTGATAGAGATTTACCGGACGATGTAAATACCATTACCTTGTCCTATACATTATTTGATGTGACTGAAACCGGCGCTATTCAAGTGGATAGTTTGACAGCGCTATAAATTATTTTTAAATAGTAATGCAGTGGGCTTTGCGAAAATCAGCAAGCAAAACTGTTAGAACGGAGAGATACAATGTCTACAGACACCAATAACGTCGATGGCTACGAACATTATTATGTGCCGGAGCAGTCTGCATTTCCGATATTGGCAAGCATAGGCCTTTTTGCTTTAATTTTTGGTTTGGCGACATTTTTTAATGAACTACAGGCAGAGGCAACAGGTGCTGGTCGTTATATTGCCATCGCTGGTTTTGCCATGCTAAGCGCCACATTGTTTGCTTGGTTCCGCCAGACAGTTGTTGAAAATATGGCAGGCATGAACAGCGTGCAACTTAAACGTAGTTACGTTTGGGGCATGGGTTGGTTTATTTTCTCTGAAGTTATGTTCTTTGCTGCGTTCTTTGGTGCGCTTTATTATGTCCGTAACCTTGCCGGCCCATGGTTAGGCGGTGAAGGTGAAAAAGGTCAGTATATGGAGCTAGCAAAAATGTGGGTAGCTTCTGGTTATGAGTATGCTTGGCCACCAATGACAACACCGGATGAAGCAGTGAATGGTGCAAAAGCACTTGTTCAAGGCGCGGGTGAAGGCAACAGCATGTATCCTAGAGATGCGCATAACGGTTTAGCTTTATGGTTACCTATGTGGAACACCATTTTGCTTTTATCATCTTCAGTGACAGTACACATTGCTCACAACGGTTTAAAAGACGGTAACCGCGCTAAATTCCAAGGCTGGTTATTTGCTACGGTTGTATTGGCTATCGCCTTTTTATACCTACAGTACATGGAATACCATGAAGCATATGTCGATCTTGGCTTAACATTAGAAAGTGGTATTTACGGTACGACTTTCTTTATGCTTACTGGCTTCCACGGTTTCCACGTCTTTCTGGGTATGACCATGTTGTTGATCATGTTGTTGCGATCACTTAAAGGTCACTTCTCACATGACGATTGCTTCGGCTTTGAAGCAGCATCATGGTACTGGCATTTTGTTGATGTTGTGTGGGTATGCTTATTCTTCTTCGTTTATATCATTTGATATTTGGGGTTCAACAACCTGTTGCTGGGGTGCGTCGAATTTGCGCGCATCCCACGGTGCCCCTACTCCTAGCTGTCCCGAAAAAAATCCATAAACCGTCGTACCCATTAACGCAACGGCAAGAGCTATCCTAATGCCTAACGAGTTAAGTGTGCGGCGTGTCGAGCCAACATCCTTAAATAGAAATACTAGCCCACTGGCTAAACTGATAACGAGTCCGATGAGTAAGATCACAATAATGACTTTTATTAACATAGCGGTTTTACCTAAGTTTCTGATCGCAATACGCTTTCACTGGTTGCCATGATTACAGCTTATCGCTGGGATTCCAACTGGAAAATTTTTATCACTATCGTGATAGCGCTTCCTTTGTTATTGCGTTTAGGTTTTTGGCAGTTAGAGCGCGGCGAAGAAAAGCAGCAGTTACAACAGCAGTATGAAGCCCAAGAGCAAATGTTACCGGTCGAACTGAGTAGCTTGAATGCATCTGTTGAAGCCGAGAGTCGATTAAAATACCAGCGTGTCTCTCTTAATGGCCAGTTTGATAACCAGCACAGTATTTTGCTCGATAACCGTATTTATGGTGGTGTGGTCGGCTATGAAGTCCTTTCGCCATTTATAACTGAAAGCGGTTTAGTGGTATTGGTCAATCGAGGTTGGATTGCAGGTTATGCTGATCGAAAACAGCTACCTAGCTTGCCTGCTATTGAATCGACGGTTCGTGTGCTTGGCAAAGTTCATGTGCCATTAGGCAAAGTCGTAACATTAGCGTCGGATCAGTGGTCTGAACAGTGGCCCTTGGTCGTACAATGGGAGAACATTCCGAGAATAGCTAGTTTGTTGGATCTCTCACTTTTTCCTTATTCCGTGCGATTAGAGGCGGGAGCCATAGGTGCATTAACCGTCGACTGGCCAGCCGTTAATACTCAGCCAGAAAAACACTGGGGCTATGCCGTGCAGTGGTTTTTAATGGCCGCAGCCTTGTTGATCTTTTGGCTATATTCATCGATTCGTCCACGACATAAAGACGTGGCTGACAATTAAGCGTTTAAAAAGAGTTTAGAACTATGACAGCAACTTTAAGCCCCCAGCAGGTTCGAGCAAACCGAATAAAATTGGTGCTGCTATGGTCTGTCCCCTTCGGTTTAATGGCGATTGCCGGCCTCGTTTATACCATGGTGCAATCGGGCTATATCAGTGTCGGTAGTAAGAATGAGGGCGTATTGATTCGGCCGCCTATTCAATTAAGTGAGTTAGCACTAACTACAAGTGAAGCGGTTGATAAATCTAGTCTTTGGCAGGATAAATGGTCAATTGTTGTTCGTGGTAGCGCTGACTGTGACAGTACTTGTTCAGAGACATTACTGCTGACGCGTCAGATTCATATACGCCTTAATAAAGAAGCTAATCGAGTTCAGCGAGTTTATTTGAGCACCGAGTCCGCCTTAAGCGATGAGCTGACAGCGCATTTAGCAACAGAAAATCATTATATGAAAGTTGCTGTTGTTAACAGCGCTGCCGACCAATTGAACAACTCAACTACCATGGCCGAGCTCGATACAGCTTTAGCCGGATCGAACCAAGCGGCGCGATTTTTTATCGTTGACCCCGATGGCTGGGCAATGATGTATTATCTCGACGAGCATGACGGTGGGGCTATATTAAAGGACCTCAAGTACTTACTTAAATATTCAAAAGAGCGCTAAATCGTGTTGATTAATACTGCTGAAAAACGTAAATCAGGTTTTAGACTGGCTGCTGGCGCAACGCTGTTTGCCGTTATCGTTATCATTTTAGGGGCTTTTACGCGCCTAGCGGATGCGGGCCTTGGCTGCCCAGATTGGCCGGGCTGTTATGGCCATATTCTATGGCCAATGGATTCCCAAGAAGTAGCGGCAGCTAATGCGGCTTTTCCAGATACCCCTGTTGAGCATGACAAAACTTGGCCAGAGCAAGTGCATCGCTTATTGGCAACCAGCTTAGGTCTTTTCTGTATTGCATTAGTCGTTGTCGCTTGGCGAGATCGGGTAAAGAATCACGACTCACTAACGCCATTTAAGCTGCCGTTGTGCTTATTAGGTATGGTGATCTTACAAGGCATGTTCGGACGCTGGACGGTGACCTTAAATTTATGGCCCCAAGTTGTTACGGCACATTTGATGGGTGGCTTCACTACCCTATCGCTTTTATGGTTGCTGACTTTACGGCTCAATAATTACCAATGGACGGTTTCTCCATCAGTAATGCGTTCGTTGCAATCGATTAAGCCAGTTTTGGTGACGGTGTTTGTACTTGTCATTATTCAAATTATGCTGGGTGGCTGGACATCGTCGAATTATGCGGCGCTTGCTTGCCCAGATTTGCCGACCTGCCAAACGCAGTGGTGGCCAACAATGGACTTTGCCACAGGATTTAATTTTGCTCAGGATATTGGCCCTAATTATTTAGGTGGGGTAATGGACAGTGCGGCTAGAACAGCGATTCATTTTAGCCATCGCATTGGCGCTATTATTGTTACACTGTCGGTACTGTATTTGGTCTGGCGATTATTAAAAACGGAATTGCCGGCAGCAAAACAGTGGGCTATTGCACTCGTTGTTATCTTATTTTTGCAGGTGAGTCTTGGTCTCAGTAATATTATTTGGTCATTGCCGTTACCGGTTGCTGTGGCACACAATGCCGTAGGCGCAATGCTGATGTTAACCTTTGTTGGATTAAGCCACCGATTTTACACGGCTAAAGTTCAAGCTTAAGCAGTTATAGCTATAAATTGCCCGCGAGTGTTGTGCTTGATGGGGTTGGAAATAATTTAAAATGACAAATCCAGAAGCAATAAATCAGCAAGCGATGAAGCCTTTATGGCGCGATTATTTAGAGCTGTGTAAACCGAACGTTGTTGCGTTAATGATTTTGACGGCAGTCGTCGGCATGTTTTTAGCCGTACCAGGCATGGTGCCATTAGATATTCTTATTATTGGCAACATAGGTATAGGTTTGTGCGCGGCATCATCGGCAGTTATCAATCATGTGGTTGATAAAAAAATTGATATTCTAATGGCTCGAACAAAGAATCGTCCTGTTGCACAAGGACGACTTAGCGATGTACATGCATTAATTTTTAGTGCGGTAATGTGTGTCGCTGGCTTTTGGATGCTCATGGTTTTTGTTAACCCACTCACCGCATGGTTAACTTTAGGTTCTTCGATTGGTTACGCACTGATTTATACGTGTTTTTTAAAGCGAGCAACGCCACAGAATATTGTTATTGGCGGTTTGGCTGGTGCTGCACCCCCCCTATTAGGATGGACGGCGGTAACGAATGAAGTTCATGGTTATGCATTGCTGCTAGTATTGATTATTTTTGCTTGGACGCCACCGCACTTTTGGGCATTAGCGATTCATCGTAAAGACGATTATGCAAAAGTGGGTATTCCTATGTTGCCAGTGACGCATGGTGACAAATACACGCGTCTGCATATATTGCTCTATACCATCATTATGTTTGTCGTCACTTTGCTGCCGTTTGTTACTAAGATGTTTGGGCTGTTATATTTATTAGGTGCAGTGATATTAGGTATTGGTTTTTTGTATTGGGCGGTGGTGATGGTGATCAACAAAAACCCTGATGCACCCATGGAAACGTTTAAGTATTCAATTATTTATTTAATGGCGCTGTTTGTTATTATGCTAGCCGACCATTATGTCTATCCATTAGAGACACGACTTACATCGGAGCAACCGCCAATAGAATTACAGGTTGCGCCACCTCAAGGGGCAGGTTTTATTCCCCTGACTTCAGCGGAGTAAAAGTGGCGCTTTAACTGTCTGAAATTGTTCAATTGTCGATAGGTTTTTTAAAGTGAGCGAAAATTCTACCCATAGCGATCGTCAAAATGGTATTCGCAATACTGTTGTCGGCATTGTTATCTTTATTACAGTTGTCTTGGCCTTATTTATTAATCGCGTATCACAAGAGCGTATTTTAAGTCCCAAAGAAATGGTCGCCAATGGCGCGATCATGTTTTCTATGCCAAGAGAGATAAGCGACCTATCGCTCATCGATCAAAATCAACTGCCCTTCACTAAAAGTCGCTTTGCTGATAAATGGACCTTAGTGTTTTTCGGCTTTACTCACTGTCCAGACATTTGCCCTACTACCTTGGCACTATTAAATCAGGTCTCTGTTGCATTAGCAGAGACAGATTACGCAGTGGATACACAATTTTTATTAGTCAGTTTAGATCCGCTACGCGACACACCCGAAAAAATGAAACCGTATGTCGAATACTTTAATACCGACTTTATTGGTGTGACAGGCGAGTTTTTATCGATACATCGTTTTGCTAGACAATTAAATATTGCCTTTCAAAAAGTTGTTACCGATTCCGAAACCGGCGATTACACCATTGACCACGGTGGCAATGTTGCGTTGATAAACCCTCAAGGGCATTATCATGGTTTTTATAAACCGCCATTAGATGTTAATCGTATGGTGCTCACTTATAAATCGGTTCGTGCTGATAATCGCTAGAAGATGCCCTGCTCTTTTCCTCGCTTTATTATTTTTTTCTTTTCGCTGATCTTTTTTATTGCCTTCTTAAATGCTGAGTCACGTGCTGACCCGAAAAAAACTGTAGCACCGAAAACGTGGACTGGTATTGTTCGTCACGTTGTTGATGGCGATAGCTTGTATCTTGTCGGTGTTAAACGACAAATTAGACTATGGGGTGTCGATGCGCCTGAGCTAGATGAGTCGGGTTATGCTGCTGCACGCAGAGCATTGACGAAAAAAGTTAAAGCTAAGCGTCTTCGCTGCCTCACTAAGGATCATGATAAATACGGTCGCATTGTTGCGCGATGTTTTTTAAAGACAAAGAAAGGCTCAGCCGCCATCGACATTAATCGATGGATGATTACCGGCGGCACAGCGAAAGAGTACTGTTATTTCACCAAAGGCTATTACGGTCACTGTCAATAATAGCGCCGGTATTTTCTTCGGGCATAAAAAAACAGGCTCCGAGGAGCCTGTACGAGGAGGATACAAAAATTACAACAATAACAACTTACGGGGTGAAAATTTCTTGCGATTCAATAATGAAGTCCAACTGATCGCGTAACTCTTTTTGCAGGCCATCAATATAGACCTCGCTCTGGATATTCTCTAAAGCCGCACCCGAAAGTAATCGTTCAGGTGAAAGCGGAGGTAGTGCTACCGGGTACCGATTTAACGCTAAATAAAACCCCTGTTTCGTTTCATCGTGATACGCGTTGGCTTCGGTGTCTATGGCTCCACTCAAGTCGGCTGGGCTGGCAATAACCTGTCCTGATAGGAGCAGGGCTGCCGCTACATACGAAATGGCGGAGTAAGCTAGGTTTTTCATGCTGTTTACTCCTTTCGTTGTGTGCGTTCTCGGGCTTGTGGCCGTTGAACGCGGTGATTAAATTGTTTAATGAATCATGTTTGTTTTTATGTTACATAGAGTAACACCTGTGGATAAAATTGCCAGTTCAGAATCAAAAAAACGCTCAATAATTGTGTGAATAGTTGCACATCTTCTGATAACTAGTCTCGGTGGTTGCTATATGTTGTTGAAAAAACATTAATAAACGACCTTGTGAAAACTTTATACGGATTGTGTTACCAAAAGGTTCACTTTTTATGACAGTACGATGATTTTAAAGATTGATTAGTGATCAATCAGTAAAAACTTTATGCCTTTTGGATCTAGAGTACCCAGCCGCCGATGAGCTTTAGCTTTTGGCGAATAAGGCGATTAGCGTTTTAAGCGCGATACCTAGCTGTGATAAGCTGCACGCCCGCGTTTTAGGGCTATTAAGCGCTTACGTCGATACGATTTATATTTCAAACACATATTCATTTAAAACAGGTGCAACACATCCTATGGCTGCCAATGAACCGCTTGTTCTAGTAGACGGCTCTTCTTACCTCTATCGTGCCTTTCATGCCTTACCGCCACTGATTACCTCTAAGGGTCAGCCAACGGGCGCTATTAAGGGCGTCATCAATATGTTGCGGCGCTTACAGAAGGATTATCCAAACAGTGTGATCACGGTGATTTTTGATGCTAAGGGCAAAACCTTTAGAGATGAGATCTTTACCGAATATAAAGCCAATCGAGCAGCAATGCCTGACGACCTTAGGCCACAAGTAGCGCCTATCCATCAAATTGTTGAGGCCATGGGGCTTCCGCTGCTCGTCGTGGATGGTGTTGAGGCTGACGATGTGATTGGTACGCTAGCTGATCAGGCCACCCATAAATCGATACCCGTAGTGATTTCTACAGGCGATAAGGATATGGCTCAGCTGGTTAATGAGCATGTTTCCTTAGTTAATACCATGACCGAAGTATCAATGGACCCTCAAGGGGTGATTGATAAGTTCGGAATTCCTGCCGAGTACATTATTGATTACCTCGCATTGATGGGTGACAAAGTCGATAACATTCCTGGTGTCGCAGGTGTGGGTGAAAAGACGGCATTAGGCTTGATTCAATCGCTTGGTGGTATTGATGATATTTATAACAAGCTAGATCAAGTTGCAGACGTACCTGTACGTGGCGCAAAAAAATTAGCAGAAAAGTTAGTAGCCCATGAAGCAGATGCAAGGCTCTCATATGAGCTAGCCACGATTAAGCTCGACGTTGAATTAGAAGTGAGTGCCGAGGCGCTTTATAAAAGTGAATTAAGTTCGCCACCAGATACTGAAAGGCTTAATACTTTATTTAGTGAGTTCGAATTTAAGTCATGGACAGCACAAACTGCAGGAGCAGGGCGAGAGTCTGCACCTAAAGCAAGTAGTTCGAATGCTGACACTCCAAAAACGGCAGCGCCTAAGTCAGCTGTCGCTCGTCACTATGAGACAGTGTTAGATAAAAAGCGTTTAGGTATCTGGGTAAAAACTCTTTTAGCGAGTGAGTGTTTTGCTTTTGATACAGAGACAACGAGTTTAAATTATATTGATGCTCGCGTAGTGGGGGTGTCGGTAAGTGTTGCAGCCGGTTCTGCGGCTTATATTCCTTTTGCACATAATTACGAAAACGCGCCTGAGCAATTAAGTGAAGCGGATGTGTTAGATGCTTTAAAGCCTTTGTTAGAAAACCCAGCGGTAAAAAAGGTTGGACAAAATTTAAAGTACGATAAACACGTAATGGCAAATCACGGCATTAACCTTCAAGGTATAGCCGACGATACCATGCTGATGTCATATGTGTTGAACTCAACGGGTTCGCGTCACGACATGGATACTTTAGCTAGTCATTATTTAGATGAGAGCACAACCAAATATGAAGAGGTTGCAGGTAAGGGTGCAAAACAAATTACCTTTGATCAAGTCGACTTAGATATTGCTGGGCCTTACGCTGCAGAAGATGCCGACATTACTTTGCGATTGCATGAAGTGTTATCAAAAGAATTAGCTGCTGTTGCGCCGTTAGAAAAATTATACCGTGATATTGAACTGCCATTGCTTGATGTGATTTGCGATGTAGAACAAACCGGCGCATTAATTGATGGCGAGTTGCTATTAAAACAAAGTGCGGAAATTGGTATTCGTTTAGAGGAATTAGCGAAAGAAGCCTATGCATTAGCTGATGAAGAATTTAATTTGGGCTCGCCAAAGCAATTGCAAACTATTTTATTTGAAAAATTAAAATTGCCGGTTATTAAAAAAACTCCAAAGGGGCAGCCATCAACCGCCGAGCCTATCTTGCAAGAGCTTGCGTTAAATTACCCGCTGCCAAAAGTGATTATGGAATATCGTGGATTAAGTAAATTAAAATCCACCTATACCGATCGCTTACCAGAGCAGATTAATAACAAAACGGGTAGGGTGCATACCTCTTATCATCAAGCGGTTACGGCAACGGGTCGACTTTCATCATCTGATCCTAATTTACAAAATATTCCAATCCGAACAGACGAAGGCCGACGTGTTAGGCAGGCTTTTGTAGCAACACCTAATTGTTCGATTCTTGCGGCGGATTACTCGCAAATTGAATTGCGTATTATGGCGCACCTGTCGGGCGATAAAGGATTGCTCGATGCGTTTAACCAAGGTCTTGATGTTCATAAGGCGACGGCCGCAGAAGTCTTTGCGGTTAATCTTGCAGAAGTTAGTGCAGAGCAGCGACGTCGCGCTAAAGCCATTAACTTTGGATTAATATATGGCATGTCAGCATTCGGCTTGGCAAAACAATTAGATATTGGTCGGCATGATGCGCAGAATTATATTGATCGATATTTTGATCGGTATCCGGGTGTTTTGTCATATATGGAAAACACGCGAACATCGGCTTATGAAACAGGATATGTAGAAACCTTATTTGGTCGTCGTTTATATTTGCCGGAGATAAATAGTAGCAATGGTATGCGTCGTCAAGCGGCAGAACGTACAGCGATTAATGCGCCAATGCAGGGAACGGCTGCCGATATTATTAAAATCGCCATGCTTAATGTAAATGCATGGTTAAAAGAAAACACGTCGATCAAAATGATAATGCAGGTTCATGATGAATTGGTATTTGAAGTGCCGACTACCGATCTTGATTATGCGAAAGAGAAGATTGGTGAATTGATGTCGAGTGCTGCTGAGTTAGCGATTCCTTTAGTGGTTGATATTGGCGTTGGTGACAATTGGGATGAGGCGCATTAATGACTCGCGTAAAGTTTTCGCCAGTCTAAACGTCAATATAGTTAGCCGCCAATGGGCACCATCGGTTGATTAATGCATTGGCAACAGCAGGGCTGCTATTGCAAAGTGCATTAGAGGCTTTAACTACAGCGTCGATCATATCGGCGTCGCGCTCTAAGTCAGCGATACGGAAAATGGCGGCGCCCGATTGCTGAGTACCCAGCACTTGGCCTGGCCCGCGCATCTGTAAATCTTTTTCAGCCAACACAAAGCCATCGTTAGTGCTGCGCATGATTTCAATGCGCTGTTTGCCGTTTTTAGATAATGGTTTTTGATACATTAAAACGCAGTGGCTTTTAATACTGCCGCGTCCGACACGGCCACGCAATTGATGCAGTTGCGAAAGACCTAAACGTTCAGGATTTTCGATAATCATTAAGCTAGCGTTGGGTACATTAACGCCAACTTCCACTACCGTTGTAGCAACTAATAATTGAATGTCACCACTATTAAAGTGTGACATGACAGCTTGTTTTTGATCGCTCTTTAAACGTCCGTGTACCAATCCAATAGTAATGTTAGGTAACAGCGCAGCGAGCTCCGATGCGGTTGTCTCTGCGGCTTGGCATTGTAGCGTTTCAGAATCTTCAATTAACGTGCAGATCCAATACACTTGCCGACCTTGTTGGCAGGCATTACTGACGCGCTCAATAACCTCCATACGTTTATCGTTACTCAGTGCCACAGTTTCGATTGGCGTACGCCCCGGCGGTAGCTCATCAATAACGGAATAATCTAAGTCGGCATAAAAGGTCATTGCCAGTGTTCTTGGAATTGGCGTTGCAGTCATTACCAATTGATGAACGCTATAATCATCTTCGCGTTTATTTTTTAGAGCACGTCGCTGGTCAACGCCAAAACGATGTTGCTCATCAATAATAATTAAACCCAGATTTTGATAGCTTACTTGGTCTTGAATTAACGCATGCGTGCCAACCACCAATTGTGTTTGTCCGGAGGCAATGTCGGCGAGGCGTTGTCGTTTTTCTGCGGCAGGTAATTTGCTGACTAATAAATTCACTGAGATAGAAAGAGGATCAAACCATTCTTTAAAGGTATAGAGATGTTGCTCTGCCAGTATTTCTGTTGGCGCCATTAACACTGCTTGCTGGCCTTGCTGAATGAATTGCAGTGCGGCCAGTGCGGCAACGATTGTCTTACCCGATCCGACATCACCTTGAAGCAGGCGAAGCATAGGATGAGGGCGAGCGATATCGCCTTTGATTTCGGCGAGTACTTTCTTTTGTGCGCCGGTTAAGTCAAAAGGTAATTGATTTAAAAATTGTTGTTCGAGTTGCGCATCTTCACTAATTTCAATCGCAGATTCTTTGAGTGAATCCTTTCTTAATAATAAATGCGAAATTCGTTGAGCAACTAATTCTTCAAACGCTAAGCGTCGCTGCAGTGGGTGCATGCCTTGTGAAAAAAGTTCAAGATCAACGGACGGCGGCGGAAAGTGCAATAGCTTTAACGTGGAATATAAATCGGTAAAATTTTTACTATCGAATAATGATAAATATTTGCTGTCGAGCAAATCAGGAATGCTGTCTTCATTTAACACTGCAAATGCCGCTTTAATATAGTTGCGCCAACGTACCTGACTAATACCATCGGTGCTAGGATAAATAGCAGTTAAATAGTCGGCGGTAGGTAACGGTTGATTGGCCGATATTAATTGGTACTCGGGATGAATTAATTCTATGCCGCCGCGCACTAAGCTCGCCTCACCAAAGCAGCGAATCATTTTCCCAACCACTAAGCCTTTTTTTTGCGCTGCAGAAAAATGAAAAAAGCGTAGTGTCATCACGCCTGTGCCATCTTGTATTTTGCATAGTAGGCTGCGGCGCTTTCCAAAGACAATATCGCAAGCGCGTATTTCACCTTCGACGACGGCGGAGTAACCATTTCGGATACTGCCAATTGGCTGAACTTTTGTTCGATCCTGATAGCGTAAAGGTAAATGAAACAGCAAATCCATTGCCGAATGAATACCAATGGCGTTGAGCTTGGTGGCGATGGCTGGGCCAATACCTTTAAGCGTCGATAGGCTAACTATTTTAGCGGATGTTTTTGCCGGCATAATTAACTAAGCGGTTGAAGTTGAAGCGCAGCAGAGGTGGAGCGAATTGATTTTATTATTTGATCAATCGCTTGATGGCGTGGAAACGATGCGCGCCATGCCAATGCAATGGTACGGGTTGGCTCGGGAGTACAAAAAGGCCTAACGACCGTTGCGGCTTTAGGGTCATTGCCGGTATCAGCTACCGCAGATGATGGAAGTATGGTGACCCCTAAGCCTGAACCCACCATATGTTTTATGGTTTCTAACGAGCTGCCTTCGGCAATCATTTTTCCTGGCGCATTGTTCGCATCCAGTGAGCGTTGAATAGCAGGGCAGGCGGCTAACACTTGGTCGCGAAAGCAATGCCCCTCACCTAATAATAAAATGGCCTCGTCAACTAAGTCGTTGTGTTTGATGGCAGGTTTATTCGCCAGAGGATGACTCGCAGGCATTAGCACGGCAAATGATTCTTGGTAGAGCTCTTTCACAACCACGTCGCTGGCAGTAAATGGCATGGCAATTACCGCAGCATCTAAGCTGCCTTGCGATAACTTGTCACGCAGATTGGCCGTAAAGTCTTCTTCAACATAGAGCGGCATTTTGGGTGCGGATTGACGAATCGTAGGGACAAGATTGGGGTAGAGATAAGGGCCGACGGTATAGATGGCACCCAAACGAAATACGCTGCTTAAAGGATCTTTATCGGCGAGCGCAATTTGTTCAATAATATTTGATTCGGCTAATACACGTTCCGCTTGATCAATAATGCGCTGGCCGACGGGTGTGATCATAAGTGCATGTCGGCTGCGCTCAAAAATATTAACGCCGAGCTGCGCTTCGAGCTTTTTAACCGCAATGCTTAATGTCGGCTGGCTAACAAAGCATTGTTTAGCCGCCTCACCAAAGTGCAAGGTACGCGATAGTGTGATGATGTACTTTAATTCAGTCAGCGTCATTTATAGGCCGGTGTGTTAAATTGTACCTGTGGCTTCACTCTTGAGCTTAATGGCTCAGCATCCTTATTATGACCTATTTATTATCAGTGATGTTAATACGGTGAGTGCTTTTGATATTTAAGGCAATAAAATGAGCGGTAACAAAATTCTTATGGTGGGTTGTGGCGATTTGGGTATCGCGACGGCAAAACGCTTACAAATGGCGGGTTATCAAGTGGTGGGCGCGCGACGCTCAATCGATAAACTGCCCTCGAGCCTACCTGGCATAGCGATTGATATTACTCAGCCTGAAACCTTAACAGCGCTGGCTCAGCAGGATTGGCATGCTGTGATCATTACATTAACAGCAGATAGCTTTAATCGAGAAGCGTATCAAGCAATCTATGTTGATGGTTTAAATAATGTTCTAAATAGCTTGGCTGGCTGCGTTAAAGCGCCGCTGGTGTTATTCGCATCCTCTACCAGTATTTATCATCAAAATGATGGCTCTATCGTTGATGAGTGTAGCGAAACAAATCCCAGCAGCTTTTCAGGCCAAGCGATGCTGCAAGCAGAGCAATTGCTTAATGATTATGACGGCGCAAGCTGTGCACTGCGCTTTGGCGGCATTTATGGACGAGGTCTAGGCCGTTTGGCGCAGCGTCTAACCGAGGGTTATATCTGTCCTCGTGAGCCTGTGCTGTACAGCAATAGGATTCATTTTGAAGATTGCAGTCGCGCCTTAGTTCATTTGGTAGATTTATATCAAGTTGCCGAGCCGACATCGACTTTGGCACCTTGTTATTTAGCGGTGGATAACCAGCCAGCACTATTGCGCGATGTGATGGAATGGTTAGCTGTTCAGCAGGGCATACAGGTTGAAACACTACAGGATAGCGAGGCACCTATTCGTGGTGGCAATAAGCGCTGCAACAATGCGACGCTGTTAGAAACAGGGTTTGTGTTGCAGTATCCCGATTATCGCGCTGGCTTTGCTGCAGTACTGGCTGAGTTATCATTATAAGATCGCGTGTTTTTGAATTCATTGATCGTATTTTTAATATCGTATTCTGAGAGTATTTATGTCGACAACAGTTATCCAGAGAGTGGCAGGTTTTCTCTTTTTTATTGATGTGCTTTTAATGACGGTTTTAGCGTTAAAACCTATGCATATCGAAGGTGATATTACTCATGTCGATAAGTTCTTACACTTCTTCGCCTATTTTGTTCTCGCTGGCTTGGCCTTTTTATATGCTCGACGTTTTAAGCCGTTTCTCAACTGGTGCTTTGCACTGCTTGTTTATGGCGGGGTTATTGAGTATCTGCAATCATTTATGCCTGGTCGATATATGTCCTTCGCTGATTTTATCGCCAATGCTTGTGGTATAGCGGCTATGATTTTGCTCGCCAGAATGTATCAGGCCAAAAAATCTCGATTGGCCCAAGCGGCTTAATAGCCAATGGTTTGGGGATTTGTCTGTCGCGAGCTGGCAGGCTTTTCTATACAATTACGCTTTGTTGATCACAATATAAGTAATGAATGATGTATTTAAACACCGCGGTAAACAAATAAACTATGACTTCAGCGTTTAACAAAGCTGGCTCTGTTGGCATTGTGACACCTCAAACGGCGCATTTTGAGCAGCCGTTTAAAGTGTCTTGTGGGCGCGAGTTGCCCAGTCTCGACATCGTTTATGAAACCTACGGCGAGTTAAACGCTGATCACTCGAATGCGGTGTTGGTGTGTCATGCGCTTTCAGGCGATCATCATGCCGCCGGCTATCACTCGGCAGACGATAAAAAGCCAGGTTGGTGGGATAATTACATTGGCCCTGGCAAAGCCATAGATACCAACCTTTTTTACGTAGTTAGCCTCAATAATATTGGCGGCTGCGCGGGCAGTACAGGTCCATCATCGATTAATCCTGAAACGAATGAACCTTGGGGTCCAGATTTCCCCACGCTAAGAGTGCGCGACTGGGTAGAAACGCAAAGAATGCTTGCCGATTCATTGGCAATTGAACAATGGGCTGCTGTTATTGGCGGAAGCCTTGGCGGCATGCAAGCTATGCGATGGGCGCTAGAGTATCCCGAGCGTTTGCGGCACTGTGTCGTGATCGCGTCGGCGTTAAAATTAACCGCACAAAACATCGCGTTTAATAAAACTTCCCGCACAGCGATTAGTTCTGATCCTGATTTTCATGATGGGCGCTATTATCAGCACGATACTTTACCACGCCGCGGTTTAGCGATTGCTCGGATGATTGGTCACATAACCTATTTATCGGATGGTGTTATGGGCGAAAAATTCGGTCGTGATCTTCGTTCCGGCACTTTTGAACAAGGTGTTGAGTCAGAGTTAGAGTTTCAAGTCGAAAGTTATCTACGTCATCAGGGCGATGTCTTTTCTGAAAGCTTTGATGCGAATACTTATATGCTCATGACAAAGGCGTTAGATTTTTTTGATTTAGCCAGAGAGTATGCAGACGATCCGGTGAAAGCTTTTAAAGCTGCCAAGTGTCGTTTCCTCGTTGTGTCGTTTACTAGCGATTGGCGCTTTTCGCCTGAGCGTTCGCGTGAAATTGTTAATGCATTAATCGGTGCAGAAAAATCAGTGAGCTACGCAGAGGTTGATGCGCCACTAGGGCATGATTCATTTTTATTACCTGTAGAGCGATACAACAATCTTTTTACAGCGTATATGAGAAAGGTTGCACAAGAGCATCAATCGCTACCGCAAGGAGATGACCATGCGGCATGATTTAATAACGTTGAATCAATGGATCGATACCGATTCTCGGGTACTAGATTTAGGCTGTGGTGATGGCATGTTACTAGAGCATCTTGTTGAAAACAAAAAAGTAAGAGGTCTGGGTGTTGAAATTGATTCAGATAACATTACAAAATGTATCGCTAAAGGTTTAAATGTTATCGAGCAAGATATTGATAATGGCTTAAGCAATTTTGCAGATAACAGTTTTGACACAGTGCTATTAACGCAAACGTTACAAGCCGTGCGCCGACCCGATTATGTTTTGCAAGAAATGTTACGGGTAGGTAAAGAGTGCATTATTACTTTTCCTAACTTTGGTCATTGGCAAGCGCGGCTATATTTGATGTTGCGAGGCAAAATGCCGGTGAGTAAAATGATGCCTTATCATTGGTACGACACGCCGAATATCCATTTTTGTACTGTTAAAGATTTTGAATTGCTGTGCAAAGACCAGCAAATAAAAATATTGCACAGAACAGTTCAGTCGGCACAGGGGGCGGATTCAACAATCAAGACGCCGCATTGGTATAATAAACTTTGGCCTAACTTTTTGGGTGCTCATGCAATCTATCATGTCACACGTTAATTTTAAAAAGCATATTTGCTTTAATAAATTTAGCGCTATGTTTATAGCGTTATTTCTTTCTTTTTCGGCATTGGCGCAGGATGTTACATCCATCCGAAAAGGCGCTTATGAAGTTTTCTATAGCGTGTTCAATAGTAGTTTTCTGCAGCCTGAAACAGCGGTTGCTGTAGGCGTAAAGCGGGCTAAAAATATTGCACTTATCAATCTTTCTATTCGAGAGCATCTTGCCGATGGCACGACAAAAGAAAGTAGAGCTAACCTTGTTAAAGGCACTGCATTTAATCTTGTCCATAAAAAGACATTAGATTTTGATGAGATCGTAGAGCCAGGCGCGGTTTACTATTTGGCAACATTCAAAATTAGCAATGATAATGAAATGGTTGTTATCAAGACCTCGGTCAGTCCAGAGAATAGCAACGACGTGATTGATATTGAGTTTGATCACCATTTTTATTTAAACTAACGTTTACCAATTTTTTAATATACAGAATAAATCTATGATACACCCTGAACTTGTTATCGCTAGCGGCAACGCTGGCAAGCTAAAAGAATTTCAACAGCTGTTTGCCGAAACAGAAATTCGCATTCACCCACAAAGCCAATACGACGTACCCGAAGCGATTGAAGACGGGCTAAGTTTTATTGAAAACGCGATTATCAAAGCGCGCAATGCAGCACGCCATACTGGCCTACCGGCTATTGCCGATGATTCTGGTCTAGAGGTTGAAGCATTAAATGGTGCACCGGGCATTTATTCAGCGCGTTTTAATGAAGATGCTAACGGCGTTAGAACCAGCGATGAAGCGAATAACGAAAAACTTTTATCACTATTAAAAGGCAAGCCAGAAAGTGAGCGTGCGGCAAGCTTTGTTTGTGCCCTAGCGTTTATGCGACACGAAAAAGATCCATCGCCGGTTGTTTGTGTTGCAAGATGGGATGGCATTATTCTCGCAGAGCCGCGTGGTACTAATGGCTTTGGTTATGATCCTTTGTTTTATTTACCTGACTATTCTTGTGCGAGTGCAGAGCTTGATCGTGTAGTAAAAAATCGCATTAGTCATCGCGGCCAAGCACTGCAGCTTTTATTGGCGCAGTTAAATGATTTGGGTTTGACCGCTTGATTCAGGCGCCACCGTTAGGTTTATATATTCATATACCTTGGTGTGTTAAAAAATGTCCCTACTGCGATTTTAATTCGCATGAACATCATACCTCTAGTTTGCCCGAGCAAGATTACCTAAATGCGCTGCTTATCGATATTGATAGCGAGCTTAATACTGTTGATGGGCAAAGAGAAATTTATTCTGTATTTATCGGCGGCGGTACGCCGAGCTTATTGTCGGGTAATTTTTATATTGAATTGTTTGCTGCGCTTAAAAGTCGCCTTAACTTTTCTCCGAATGCAGAAGTCACTATTGAGGCCAACCCCGGCGCTGTTGATGAGGCCAATTTCAATGGCTTTATTGATGCAGGCATTAATCGCTTATCGCTAGGTGCACAAAGTTTCTCTAACACAGCATTAGAGCGGCTTGGCCGAATACACAATAGCGATAGTATTTATCGTGCCTTTGAAGCAGCGCGTCTCTCTGGTTTTGACAACATTAATATTGACCTTATGCACGGTCTGCCAGACCAATCGTTAGCTGATGGTTTAGAGGATCTTAGTGCTGCTTTTGCATTGTCGCCAGAGCATATATCTTGGTATCAACTGACGATAGAAAAAAATACAGTTTTTTATAATCAGCCGCCTACATTGCCGGTTGAAAATATTTTAGATAATTTATTTATGACGGGATTAGATGCGTTAGCGGATGCAACTTACCAGCAGTATGAAGTGTCGGCTTTTGCGCGTGAATCTAAATCCAGTAACGTCTATCAAAGTCAGCATAATAAAAATTACTGGCAGTTCGGCGACTACATTGGCATTGGTGCTGGTGCGCATGGAAAAATAACCAATAGCGATGGCTCGATTGTTCGTCGTTGGAAGACGCGAAGCCCTAGTGATTATTTGGCAGTAAAAAATACACTGGCAGGCTCATCGGTTATTTTAAAAGAAGATCTAGCATTAGAATTTATGATGAATGCTTTGCGTTTAAACCAAGGCTTTACAGGACAATTATTTGAATGTAGAACCGGTCTTGATTTTTGCACAGTAGAGAGTGCAATCGATGAGTTGCAATCAAAAGGATTAATGATACAGCACGATGAGCACTATCAAACAACGGCAAAGGGACGTTTATTTTTAAACGACGTTATTGCTCGGTTTTCTGAATAATTAGTTAATTAGTGCTTTAAGAATATCTTGTCTAGAAACAATTCCGACTAGCACGCCGGCTTCAACAACAGGCATCATGCGACGATTGTTGTTAAGAAAAATCTCTGATACAGAACTTATTTCTTCGTCTGGAGAGACGGTATCGAGTGCGGTTGTCATTTGATCTTTAACTAAGGCGACGCCTTCATTGAAATAGCCTTCAAGTAATGTTGCGCGCACACAATCAGCTTCTGATAAAAAACCGATTAATTGCTGTTGCGTATCAACAACCGGTGCGGCTGATTGATGGTACTCAATAATGATACGAACGGCTGCTGCAAGGGATTGATCAGGGTTGACGGTTGCATAGTGCTGAGCCATAAAATCACGAACGCGTTTCGTTTTCATTACATCTTCCTTTTATTAATTATAGATCGTTATGCTTTGGGCTATAGCTTATCGTTTTTCGGCAGTGCACGAAACACCATATCCCAAACACCGTGTCCTAATCGTTGGCCGCGACGCTCAAATTTGGTTTCAGGTCGACCATAGTCCTGCGGTGAAACAAAGAGTTCATCGCCGGCAATATTTTCAAATAGGGTTTGCTCTTTCATTAATTTTATAACGTACTCAGCATAGGGTTCCCAGTCGGTAGCGAAATGAAATAAGCCGCCAGTCGATAAACGCGAGTGAATTAATTCTAGAAAGGGCATTTGTACAAGCCGACGTTTATGATGTTTGGTTTTATGCCATGGATCGGGAAAGTAAAGATTCAAACGCGACAAACTCTGTTCGGCGGTACACTGTTTTAATACTTTTACGGCATCGTCATTAAAGACGCGTAAGTTATTTAATTCTTTGTTAGCGACTAAGGAAAGTAATCGTCCTATACCGGGTGAGTGAACCTCTACACCAATAAAATTTTGTTCAGGATTGTTTTCGGCCATGATCGCTAGCGAATCACCCATGCCAAAGCCGATTTCCATCACTAACGGATTAGCATTGCCAAAGGCGTCTGCGTAATTAATCACTTTCTCAGAAAGAGTGAGCCCCCACTGCTCTAAATGTGAGTTCAAACCTGACCGCTGTGAATCGGTCATTCTTCCGCTACGGATAACAAAACTGCGTATGGGGCGGTTGCTTTGATCTTGTGAGTCTTGATCGTTCATATTTTACGGAGTGATAGTTGTTGTTTATTTTTCACTGTTCTGGCGGTATAAAAAAACCGCCACAATGGTGACGGTTTATTTGGATTATGGCAATTAGGATTTTATTCGCGTACTTAGGCGGCCATTGCTGCTTTGAGTTTTTTCATCGCATTTTTTTCTAATTGTCTAATGCGCTCGGCAGACACTTGATACTTAGCCGCAAGATCATGCAGAGTCGCTTTGTTTTCTGCATTTAACCAGCGTGCTTGAAGAATATCGAGACTGCGTTCATCTAATACACTCAGTGCCGATTGCAGACTGCTGGCTTGTTGACCTGCCCATTGGTTTTCTTCAACGGTTAACGATGGGTCTGCGCTATGGTCTTCTAAATAATAAGCGGGTGCTTGGCTAGCTTTTTCTTCGTCGGCATCGGCCGGCGCATCAAAACCTAAATCGTAAGAAGATAAGCGACCTTCCATTTGCTGGACATCTTTGACGCTGACGCCAAGATCATCGGCGATGGCATGAGCTTCATCGTTGCTTAACCAAGAAAGACGCTTTTTAGCGCCGCGAAGATTAAAAAATAATTTTCGCTGAGATTTTGTGGTCGCAATTTTAACAATGCGCCAGTTGCGAAGAATGTATTCATGAATTTCGGCTTTGATCCAATGCACAGCAAAAGAGACTAGGCGAACACCTTTATCAGGGTCAAAGCGTTTAACCGCTTTCATCAAGCCGACATTACCTTCTTGGATCAAATCGGCAAGGCCAAGACCATAGCCGTTATAAGACTTCGCGATATGCACGACAAAGCGCAAATGCGCCATAACTAATTCTCGTGCGGCATCTAAATCATCATCAAACGCTAAACGTCGACCCAGTTCCTGTTCGCGCTCAAGCGTGAGTATGTCAAAACCGCTAACGGTCTGCATATACGCATTGACGTTGCCGCCGGGCGTGAGAATAGGAATGGTTTGAAGTTGCGTGCTCATAGTGATGTCTTAGCGTTACCTTTGTTTGATATTCCAGTTTGATATTCGAGTTTGATACTTGTGTTTGATGCTACAAACTCAATAGCTGAATATAGATATTGAGACGGTTTGGGATTTTTAAAGTGTACAATTTAAATACGACAAGAAAAAAAGACTTAAACCAAAACGGGATGGAATTTTAGCATTCTTGAACTTAGAGTGCTAATGCAGCAAAAGTTCACGCAAGATATTGATTTATATCAATATATGGCGAATTCTAAGGGCGTGAATGGAAAAGTTGTGCAAAAATTGTGAGCTAACGCGGCTCTAGAGCACGAATATGCTGACTTGCAGCCAACCATGCCCCTAGCCAGCCTAATAGGGCTGCCAACACTAGCAATACAAGACTGTTGGTCAATCCAAGGCCTGACAATGCAATCTCGCCGCCATAGGCCAAAGACAATGACTCTAGCGCGCTAGTGAGAGCGTATTTACATAGGCTGATAAGCGCTAGGGCGATAAGCGCACCACCAATGCCGAACCATAATCCCATATACAAAAATGGTCGTCTTACGAAGGCGTTAGTTGCGCCAACCAGTTTGGTGACAATAATCTCTTCACGGCGATTATCTATCGACAGTTTAATGGTATTACCTACCACCAGCATCACGCCAATAGACAGTAAAACGGTGAGAACAGCGGAGACTTGCTGGGCAAGGCCGAGAATCGCATGAATCTTTTGGAGCCATTCAAGATCAATTTTGGCGCTGGCAACTTCTTTTATACCCATTGCCTTTTTCTTTAGGTTAATTGCTTTCTCTGAAGATAGTGAGTGCTCACTTAAAGTCAGTACAATAACGCCGGGCAGAGGATTTTTTGGCAGGCTATCGATAATACCTGCAAAGCCTTCCATATCATTGAAGCTGGCTTTTGCTTCTTGTGGTGAGATATAGCGCGTACCACTGACGCTATCCCAGCGACTGACATCGGCAGTGATCTTGCGCGCCTTTTTATCGCTAATATCGTTTTGTAAATAGAGGCTCATCTGCACATTGTCGTTAGCTTGGCCGGTGAGTTGTGCGACGTTACTAATGGCTATGTTGAGCGCCGCAGGCAATGTAATAGCAACGGCTAGCACGAGGATAGTCATCATGCTGGACACTGGTGTAGCAATTAAGCGTCGAATACTCTGCGATGCGACAAGGCGATGATGGCTGCGCCACGAACGAATGCGATTGGCAAAACTATGATGTGGCGCGCTAATGCCTTGGCCAGAACTTCGACTTTCGCCGGTGCGTCGATTCACCTTGGTTGATTTAAACATGGCTTAGGTCTCGTCCATGTTGGAGTCAGTTTCTGAGGGCATTTTTGTTGCGCCGTTGCCGACTAAAGCGCCGTCACGCAAAATCAAAGAGCGGTGATGCATTCTGGCAATTAATGCAAGATCGTGGGTAGCAACTAACACGGTGACGCCCACTTGATTGAATTCTTTGAATAGCTGCATGATCTCAGCGCTAAGCGTTGGATCCAAGTTACCCGTGGGTTCATCAGCGAGTAGAAAAGGCGGCTTATTGACCACGGCACGAGCAATACCAATACGCTGTTGTTCGCCGCCAGATAAAGTCTGCGGATTCATTTTTTCTTTGTGGAGTAAATTGACCTTGTCGAGAGCGCCGCGAACACGGCGGCCAATGTCTCTTGAATGATACCCAGCAACGATAAGTGGCAGAGCGACGTTGTCGTAAACCGAGCGGTCAAAAAGCAATTGGTGGTTCTGGTGAACGACGCCCATTTTGCGGCGTAGTAATGGAACATGACGAGCGGATAACTTAGCGAGTTTTTGATTATCAATCCAGACTTCGCCTTGAGTGGCCCGCTCCATCATCATAATTAATTTGAGCAGTGTGCTTTTGCCGGCACCTGAGTGACCGGTTAAAAATGCCATTTCACCGGCGTCTAGCTCAAAGCTGACATCGGATAACGCTTCTTGACCTGAGTCATAGCGTTTGGTGACACCGTCAAAACGAATCATTATGCGTCCGCATCATCAAAAATAGCGTTAACAAATTCATCGGCATTAAAGGGGCGCAAATCATCAACTTGTTCGCCAACGCCGATAAAACGTATAGGTAATTGCAGTTTTTCGCTAATCGCAAAGAGTACACCGCCTTTGGCAGTGCCGTCTAATTTAGTAATGGCCAAACCCGTAACGCCAACAATGGCTTTAAATTGCTCGGCTTGAGCTACGGCGTTTTGGCCGGTAGTGGCATCGAGTACCAATAAAATTTCTTGTGGTGCAGCGGCATCAATTTTACCCATAACGCGGACAACTTTTTTTAGCTCTTCCATTAAGTTGTCTTTGTTGTGTAGGCGGCCAGCCGTATCGGCGATAAGTACATCAGCACCTTTGGATTTAGCTGATTGTAAGGCATCGAAAATAACCGAGGCACTGTCGGCGCCCGTATGCTGGGCGATAACCGATACATCATTACGCTCACCCCATACTTGTAACTGTTCAACGGCAGCCGCGCGATAAGTATCGCCAGCGGCTAGCATCACCGATAAACCCTCTTGCTGAAAGCGTTTAGCCAATTTACCGATAGTAGTAGTTTTACCTGCGCCATTAACGCCAACCACTAAAATCACAAAAGGCGATTGTGTGCAGTCAACAACAAAAGGCTCGTCACTCGGGCTTAGCGTGGCGGCCAGCTCAACTTTGAGTTGGTCATAAAGGGCATCAGAATTTAATAAGGCTTCTCGCTCAATGCCTTCAGCGAGATTTTTCATAATGCCGGTGGTTGTATCGATGCCAACATCCGACATAAGCAGCTGTGTTTCAATTTCTTCTAATAGCTCATCGTCAATTTCTTTTTTGCCAAGTAATAAACGACCTAGGCCATCGCCTAGTGAGCTACCGGTTTTGCTTAGCTTGCCAGAGAGGCGTTGAAAAAAGCCTGTGGGCTTTTCTTCGGAGATGGTTTCAGCTTCGCAGGCTGAATCAGTGTTGTTGACCTCAGTCGATGCTTGAGTGTCAGTAGCTTGTTCGGGTGTACTTTTGTTCCCGCGTTTGAGAAAGCGCAGCATAAATTATCTCGTGAATCGTTCTGTTAATTGTTCTATTAATCGTCTCGTAGGTTTCTCTTGTAGGTTACTATAATACTTGAGAGTGCGAGAGCCTATAGTGCTCGCATATAATAAAGGTCAACGAGCAATAGACATCCTATCACTTATCTTTTGTATCGACGGCTGTATCTCAGACTTTTTATGATGTAATTTAAACGATATGAAACGTAAACCGCCTAAAAAATCTGCTCTCACATCGATTCGCATAATCGCAGGCCGTTGGCGTGGTCGAAAATTGCCCGTTGTCGAGATCGATGGGTTACGACCGACCGGCGATCGTATTAGAGAAACCTTATTTAATTGGCTAGACGGCGATATTGCTGGTGCGCGCTGCTTGGATCTTTTTGCCGGAAGCGGGGTGCTGGGTTTTGAGGCACTATCAAGGGGAGCGGCACATGTGACTGCGCTGGATGCTAGTCGAATAGCGGTAAGTGCTTTGGTCGAGGCGAGTGAAACACTGGAAACCGCTGATCTTCGCGCCATGCAGATGGATGCCATACAATGGCTAGCATCAAAGCCAGAGGAGCAATTTGATCTGGTTTTTATTGATCCACCGTTTCAAGCGGGCTTGCTTGATGAAGCATTGGTATTGTTAGAGGCTTCGCAATGCTTACGTGAAGGGGCCGTGATCTATATTGAGCGTGATCGTGAGCATACCTCGCCACAGCTACCTGAAGGTTGGCGTTGTTATAAAGATAAAGTAGCTGGCAATGTGAGTTACGGACTTTATACGCGAGATAATTGATTTTCAGAATTAATTTAAGTGATTGAGCCAAGAACCAATAGCGTTTAAAATTCTTGTTATTCAGACAATAGGAATGCCTTTTATATGAGTCGTGTTGTTTATCCGGGGACTTTCGATCCCATTACTAATGGTCATGTCGATCTTGTCGAGCGTGCATCAAAATTATTTGATGGTGTCGTGGTTTGTGTTGCTGCGAGCAGTAAGAAGCGGCCAATGTTTACGACTGAAGAGCGTGTCGAAATGGCAAAGCTCGCCACTGCCCATATTCCCAACGTTACCGTAATGGGATTTAATCGATTGTTAACACACTTCCTTGAAGAAATTAATGAGACGGTTGTGTTGCGAGGCCTTAGAGCGGTATCTGATTTTGAATACGAATTTCAATTAGCGAATATGAACCGCGCGATTAAACATGATTTTGAAACCGTGTTTCTTACCCCTGCCGATAACCTGACTTATATTTCTTCAACCTTGGTCCGAGAAATTGCAACACTGGGTGGTGAAGTCTCTAAGTTTGTTCCCGAGCCAGTATTAGATGCTATTCATAAAAAAATTAACGCTTGATGTTTAAATTTCTTCGTTTTCGAAATGCCGCTGTATTTTTTACTGCGGCATTTTTATTTTCTGGCTGTGACGAAACGCCTCCCGCACAAAACGCAATGGTTATTGGTGCTACAGATAGAGCAAGCGAAAGCCAAGATAAAGATATAGCTCCAGAGCCAGAAAGCCAAATTGTTAATTTGCAATTAGGCGGTGCTAGCCAGAATAAAATAGCGATAGGCAAAAAGTTTATGGCGGTAACGGCTAATCCGCATGCCACGCGTGCGGCCTATGCTGTTTTGGAAAGCGGCGGATCGGCAATCGATGCTGCTATTGCTGCGCAAATGGTATTAGGTCTGGTTGAGCCGCAGTCGTCAGGTATTGGTGGCGGTGCTTTTATGTTGTATTGGGATGAGAGTTCGCAAAAACTTACAGCCTATGATGGTCGAGAAACCGCGCCAATGGCAGTGGACGAAAATTTATTTATTACCGAGAGCGGCCAACCGGATTCATTTTTTGATGCGGTGATTGGTGGTAAGAGTGTTGGCGTCCCTGGTGTCGTTAAAATGTTAGAAGATGCGCACAGTCAATATGGTGTTGCGCCATGGTCTTCGTTGTTTGATGATGCTATTGATTTAGCGACCGATGGTTTTGCTGTTTCTGAGCGATTAAATACATTAATCAAAGCCGTGCCTAAAGTGGCTAGTCGTGAACAGATAGCAAACTATTTATTTGATAGTCGCGGTGAGCCTTTGTCCGTTGGCGCCACGTTAAAAAATCCTCAATATGCCCGCACATTAAAAATCTTAGCGCAAAATGGTAGCGATACATTTTATCGAGGACAGCTTGCACAGGAAATGGTAGCGGTAAGCCGTGAAGATAAAAACGCAAGCCAGTTATCGCTCACCGATTTTTTTATTTACGAAGCCGTACAGCGAGCGCCAATGTGTAAATCGATTTTAAGTTACCGCGTTTGTGGAATGGGGCCGCCTTCATCTGGTGGCAGTACGACGTTAGCGATACTCGGTATTTTAGAAAACCGAGTGAGCGATAAAAATTTACTGGCTAGCGATTATCAAGGAATGGAAAAGGCACCGTGGAGTGCGCATTACTTTGTAGAGGCTAGCCGGTTAGCTTTTGCTGATCGCAATACCTATATTGCCGACCCTGATTTTATCGATGTGCCGATTGCACAGTTATTGGATGATACTTATTTAAAAGCACGCAGCCAGAAGATTGTTGATGACCGTCCAATGGACAAAGTGGATGCGGGTGAGTTTACGATTCCTGATGTGGGTCAGTATTTAATGCAGCCCAGCCCTGAATTAGTTTCAACAACCCACCTAAGTATTGTTGATCAATACGGTAATGTCGTTAGCATGACGAGTAGCATAGAGACAGCTTTCGGTTCGCGATTAATGGCGGGCGGATTTATTTTAAATAACCAATTAACAGATTTTTCTTTTGTGCCTCACAATGCTGATAAAACGCTAGTGGCTAATCGTGTGCAGGGTGGTAAACGCCCCCGCAGCTCTATGTCGCCAATGATTGTTTTTGATCGTGATAATCAACCGATATTAGTGATCGGCTCGCCGGGTGGCAAAAAAATTATCCCGTATGTTGCGCGAGTATTATATGAAGTGTTGTTTTTTGATATCTCTTTAGTTGAGAGTATTGAGCGTCCGCATATATTAAATACGGGTCGTCGTTTAGAGATTGAGAAGGGTGCTGAGCAAAATATATTTTCTACTCTAGAGGCGCTAGGTCATCAGCCGGTTTTTAAATCGCAGACCAGCGGCTTGCACGCAATAAGCCGAAACAATGATGAATGGTTAGGTGTTGCCGATCCGCGACGCGAAGGCGTGGCATTAGGAAAATAACAAACAGTTACGTTAGCGTTAGTTAGCTCTGACATTGAGGGCAATAAAAAGTACTGCGCTGCCCAAGACGAATTAATTTGATGGTTGTTCCACATTGCACGCAGGGTAAATCGTTACGCCCATAGACGCGAAGCGTTTGCTGAAAGTAGCCAGGCTTGCCATCACCGCCGACAAAATCTCTTAATGTTGTGCCGCCCATTTCGATAGAAGCGCTCAACACATCAATAATATTGCTTGCCAGTAAACTACACTCTTTTTTAGTTAGCCTGCCGGCAGCTTTGCCGGGCCGAATGCCGCTAATAAATAAAGCTTCATTAGCATAGATGTTACCTGCGCCAACGACGACATGGTTATCCATAATAAAGTTTTTGACAGGCACTTTTTTGTTGCGTGATGTTTTAAAAAGGTGTGCGCCATTAAACTGTTCTTCAAAAGGTTCTGGCCCTAGTTTGTTGAGCAGCGCGTGGTCGAGTGGCTTTTTGCCGAGCCAAAGTACCGAGCCAAAACGTCGAGGGTCATTAAAACGTAAGCACAATTTATTTGGCAGTTGAAAGTCAACGTGATCGTGTTTTTCTAAAGCAGTTTTTTGTTCGACAATGCGCAAACTACCCGACATGCCTAGATGAATCATAAAAAAGCCATGATCTAATTCGAATAATAAATATTTTGCTCGCCGCGTAATAGAGCGAACAATATGGCCGTCAACTTTTTTTTCAAAGCCGTTAGGAATGGGCCAGCGAAAACGACGCTCCCGAACAACAACGCGGGCGATTTTTTTGTTGGCAACATAAGGGTCAATGCCGCGGCGGGTCGTTTCAACTTCGGGTAGCTCAGGCATTATTCATTCTGCTATTTAATTTATAATGGTTGATTCTAACGGTCTATTTTTAATAGGCAATAAAAAACCCGCAAGCATGGCGGGTTTTTTTAAACATCAATAAAGGCTGCTTTAATAAAGCTTACTTTATTTTTGCTTCTTTATACATCACGTGCTTGCGCGCAACGGGGTCATATTTTTTGACTTCCATTTTTTCAGGCATGGTGCGCTTGTTTTTATCAGTCGTGTAAAAGTGACCTGTGCCTGCTGATGAATTTAAACGAATTTTCTCTCTCATAACTGCAATCTCTATTGGTAAATAAGTTTAAACGGTTTCGCCGCGACCGCGAAGTTCAGCAACGATCACATCAATACCTTTTTTATCGATAATGCGCATGCCTTTAGAGGATACGCGCAAGCTGACAAAGCGTTTTTCGCTTTCTAGCCAAAAACGGTGGCGATGCAAGTTAGGCAAAAAACGACGCTTAGTGCGGTTCTTTGCGTGCGATACATTGTTACCCGTGATGGGTCGCTTGCCTGTTACTTGACAAACTTTGGACATTTTCATTCTCCGGAGTATGAATTCATTGCAGCCTGTGCTGACAACGACATACGCGATTATATGTTTCAGGCGGACGATGGTCTGACCACGCTGTAAAAAGAGCGCGACTTTATACCAGAAGGATGCCGTCAAAACAAGGATTATGTCGATAGCTGGCCATATTCGGCGTTAAATCATGCCGAGTTTTGCCATCGACACCGTCGAGCTGCCTGCGACGATAATATGATCTAACATTCGTATATCAATTAAAGCCAATGCTTTAGCTAACCGTTGGGTTATTTTTTTGTCTGCCTGACTCGGTTCGGCGGCACCCGAGGGATGGTTATGCGCAAAAATCACAGCTGCCGCATTGTGTTGGAGGCAGGCTTTAATGACTTCACGCGGGTAGACATTCGCTTGGTCTATCGTGCCATAGAATAGGGCCTCGCTGGCGATAACTCGGTGCTGGTTATCCACAAACAGGCACCAAAACACCTCGCGATGCTCATGCCCAAGCAGATGCAGCAGATAAGCTTGCGTATCTTCGGGGCTGGTTAATGCACCATCGCGCTGCAATGGCTCCATCATTGCTCGTCGAGATAGCTCAAACACCGCCTGTAATGCGGCATATTTAGCATCACCCATGCCTCGCGTCGCAGTGAATTCTCGTCTTGAGGCGTTAAGCAGGCCTTTGATACCGGCAAATTGTTCGATTAAGTCGCGGCCAAGATCGACAGCCGTCTTGCCGCGAATACCAGTTCTTAAAAAAACGGCCAGTAATTCGGCGTCGGATAGCGCGATTGCGCCTTTACTAAGTAGTTTTTCGCGGGGTCTTTCGGCCAGTGGCCAGTCGATAATGGTCATAAAATCTTCCTTGATCCTATTTTTTACTCGAATGAGCTCGTATGAAACAGTGGTTATTAGGCCGGCATCGCAGCCACTAATACCGGCGGATACTCGCAATCCTAAGGCTGCTAATGTAAGGTTGCGCAACATTTGTTGCCAAACGCTTTGCATGGATAGAGCAGCAACACAGCGTCCAATGCTGTAGATTATTTATACAGTATGTCGGGCTTCCAGTCATTATTTGTCGGTATATCGATTAAACATTTATGCAATCACTTCAAAATAAACGCTTATTGTTGGGTATTACGGGCGGTATCGCCGCTTATAAAAGTCCCGATTTAGTTCGTCGGTTACGCGATGCTGGCGCTGAAGTGCGCGTGGTGATGACGCGGGGTGCCTGCGAATTTATTACTCCTCTGACCCTGCAAGCCGTATCGGGTAACCGAGTGCATAGCGATTTATTAGATGCCGATGCTGAAGCAGCAATGGGGCATATTGAGCTTGCCCGTTGGGCTGATGCCATTGTTATTGCGCCAGCGACAGCAGATTCACTGGCACGCTTTTCGGTGGGTCGCGCTGATGACTTATTAACGACCTTGCTTCGTGCCAGCGACGCGCCAGTATTAGTGGCACCAGCTATGAATCAGGCGATGTGGCGCGATGAGGCGACACAGCAGCACTACCAGACTCTATTAAGCCGTGGCTATCAGTTTGTTGGCCCTGCCGAAGGTGCGCAAGCTTGTGGTGATACTGGGGCAGGCAGAATGAGCGAGCCATTAGAGATCGCTCAGCAGTCAGCGGCTTTGTTTGAAACCTTGTCGTTATCAGGTCAGCATGTGGTGATTACCGCTGGGCCAACGCGAGAGTTGATTGATCCTGTGCGTTATCTCAGTAATTACTCGACCGGTAAAATGGGTTTTGCCCTAGCGCAAGCCGCGGTTGAGGCGGGCGCTAAAGTGACGTTAATTGCAGGGCCTGTTAGCTTGCCCACCCCCGAGCGTGTTGAGCGCATTGATGTCGTGTCGGCTAACGATATGCTTGAGGCGGTAGAAAAACAGTTATCGAGTGCGAGCTTATTTATTGCGTCTGCGGCCGTTGCCGATTTTCGACCGGTTAATCCTGCGGAACAAAAAATAAAGAAGACCAGTGATATCGATACCATGACTATTGATACCGTGAAGAATCCTGACATTCTTGCCAGTGTTGCTAGCGCTGAGTCTGCGCCGTTTACGGTAGGCTTTGCGGCTGAGACAGAAGATTTAATTCAACATGCTAGGGATAAATTGACGCGCAAAGGTATCAATATGATTGTCGTGAATGATGTCTCGCGCGAGGATATTGGCTTTGCTTCGGATAATAACGAGGTAACCGTCATTTCTGCTGCTGAAACTATTTCTATTGATAAATGCGATAAACAACATTTAGCACGTCATTTGATTGAGTTGATTGCCGCGCAGTTAAACACTTAGCGTTTGTCTGGCAAAGGCGGCCAAGCACGGTCGTCGACAACTTATACCATCTATAATTTATAATAGGGAGAATAAGCTGCTATTCCGCAACGATGCCTGTTTTTATGATTCCTAGGTTCCTAGGTTCCTAGGTTTCTAGTTCCTCGTTTGTGGTTAAGCGCTTTATCATTGCATGCAAAAGGTATTTAGTGGCTGTTTAATATTGCGATGTCGATTGTTATGAATAAGCTATCAAAGAATAAATCATCTAAGCACCCCACCCATTGGCCAAGTGTTTTACTTGTTGTGTTACCCAGTTTGGCCGCCATTGCGCTGTATTTTTTTGTGTACCTACCTATTGCGACACATCAAGCGGCGCTAGAGCGTGCCAATGCTTTAGCCCAAGCTAAAGTAGTTGCTCTTGATAGCAACCTTAAACAGTTAGCAGATCATATCGATGGTTTAGCGCGACTGCCTGAGTTGCGTATGGCGATTCAAGAGGGCGATAAGGCGGAACTAGATCAGCTTTCAGCGCAATTGGCTTTGGGTTTTAGCGACCTGAATCGTTTGGCGATAGTGCCTATGGGTAAATTGGGCGCGGCCAACTTAGGCGCTTACAAAGTGCAGGTTCATAATAATATTGAAAAAGATTTATTGCGTCGCGCAATGGCTGGTGAAAGTGTTGTGGTTGACACTTACTTAATGCAAGGCCAGCAGGTGTTGAGTTTAGCGCGCCCGGTGCAAATGGCTGAGGGCAACATAGGCGCTATTTTGCTGACCTTAAATGCGCATTGGTTGTCGTCGCAATTTATTGGTTCGAGTACAGCAGACGAACGCTCAGGCGTTATGGCTTTGGTTTATCAAATGAACGCGAACACCGTGATTCCATTAGCGGCTGAGGGCGCACTACCGTCTTTAGACGATGCAGTGATGGGTGAGGCTGGGCTTGCAGCGAATACTAATATCAAAGTTAATTACTATGCGCTGAAGCAAGCGACAACCATGGGTGTTGAGTCAATACTGTTACTGGTGGTTTTGCTTTCAGCGATGATATTTTCACTGACGGCGTTGCTGTTTTTGTTTCGCTCAATGCGTTCTCATACTGCCGTCACTCAAGACAATCTGAATCATCAGGCCAATGACTCGGCTAATCTTGCAGCTTCTGAAGAAAAAATTCTAAAACGAGCGAATCCAGCCGATGCTACTCGTTGGGCTAACCCGCAAGTGGCCAAAGGCATGGTTGTCGAAGAGGATGACTCAGCGACCGATTCGATGCCAACGACCATAGCTTTAGATCGGCCGCATATTTTTAGAGCGTATGACATTCGCGGCGATGCGGATACCGAGCTTGATGATGAAATGGTAGAGCGTATCGGTCTCGCCATTGGAACTACCGCGTTAAGAGGCGGACAGAGTGGTTTAGTTATTGGGCGCGACGGTCGGCTATCGTCCGAGCGAATTTATAATGCGCTGGCTAAAGGCCTGTTAGCCACTGGTTGCGATGTGATAGGTATTGGCTTGGTAGCAACACCGATGCTGTACTTTGCCGCCGAAAGATTAGAAACAAAAGCGGCGGTGATGGTAACGGGTAGCCATAACGGCCCTGCGGTAAATGGTTTAAAGGTTGTGCTTAATGGCCAGTCCTTGGTTGAGCAGCAAATCCAAATGTTGGCTCAATTAATAGCAAACAACGATTTTGAGCAAGGTCAGGGTGTTATTTCTGAGCAAGCGATTGATCAGCATTACCTCGACCGAATTACTGAAGACGTGGTGGTTGCCTCATCTATTAAGGTGGTGCTTGATTGCTGTCATGGTGCGGCGAGTAATATTGCACCAAAACTGTTTACCGCGTTGGGCTGTCAGGTTGTGCCACTGTTCGCTGAAATTAATGGCCATTTTCCTGCGCATGCACCAGACCCTTCTGCGCAAGGCAGTTTGGATGCCTTAATTGATGAAGTAAAAAGCCAGCAAGCTGATATCGGTTTAGCTTTTGATGGCGATGCTGACCGCATGGTTGCGGTGACCGCTTCTGGCAAGGTTGTTAGTGCCGATCATATGTTAATGCTGTTTGCTAAAGATGTATTAACGCGTAACCCAGGTGCAGATGTCGTCTACGACATTAAATGTTCACGGCACTTAAATCCGTTGATTGCTAGTCATGGTGGGCGGCCAGTGATGTGGAAGTGCGGTCACTCATTGATAAAACAAAAAATGGTTGAGACGGGAGCGCTACTGGGCGGTGAATTTACAGGCCACTATTGTTTTAAAGAGCGTTGGTTTGGTTTTGACGATGGCCTTTACAGTGGCGCGCGTTTAATTGAGTTTTTAACGCTTGAAGGTGAGACGCTCGATAGCGCTATTGCCGAGCTGCCTGTGAGTTTAAGTAGTATAGAGCTGCATCTGCCCGTTGATGAAGCGCATAAGTTTGATATTATTGATCGCCTGCAAGCCGCTTTAGAGCAGGGATTGAGTGCTGATGATGGCCAGCTCAGCTCACTGGATGGCGTAAGAGTTGATTACTCGGCTGGTTGGGGGCTCGTTCGTGCATCAAATACCTCTGCCAATTTGAATATGCGTTTTGAAGCTGATAACGATGAGGCGCTAAACATTATTCAAGATCGCTTTCGTGAAGCGATAACCGCTATCGCCCCTGAGTTGAATTGGTAGGTTGTAAAGCGACCAATTTGGCATCGTTCTTAGTCAGCCTATAGCTAATACGCACACCATTGGCTGGCGATTTTTATCCCCTCGATGCGCTATAATCTTCCTATCGTTGTTTTATCGAAATGAATGGTAGATAAAACGATAACCCTATTTTATTGAGCCCAGTTAATAGACGAAACGCTTGCTTATGTCATTAAATCAACAAACTGCTAGTCAAATTGCCGCGGTCTTAACAGAATCGCTACCTTATATCACCCGATTTACCGGTAAGACGATGGTGATTAAGTATGGCGGTAACGCAATGGTTGAGGATGCACTGAAAGAAAACTTTGCACGCGATATCGTATTGATGAAATTAGTCGGTATGAACCCGATTGTCGTGCATGGCGGTGGTCCACAGATAGGTGATTTGCTTGAGCGATTAAATATTGAGTCGCGTTTTGTTAACGGCATGCGTGTCACAGATAACGACACCATGGATGTTGTTGAAATGGTACTTGGCGGACAGGTTAACAAAGAAATTGTCAGCCTTATTAACCAGCAAGGCGGGCAGGCACTGGGCTTGAGCGGTAAAGATGCCAATTTGATAAGAGCGAGCAAGCTTGAAGTGACAACTCATTCACCAGAAATGAGTACGCCTGAGATTATTGATATAGGTCATGTGGGTAAAGTTGACGCTATTAACGTCGATTTGCTCAATGCGATGACACAAAATAACTTAATTCCGGTTATTGCGCCTATTGGTGTTGATAGTGCTGGCGTTACTTACAATATCAACGCAGACCTCGTCGCTGGCAGGGTGGCAGCCGTAATGGGTGCTGAAAAATTGATGCTATTAACCAATGTGCCAGGCCTGCTTGATAAAGAAGGTAAAGTTTTGACCGGTTTATCAACCAGGCGTGTTGATGAGTTGATTGCCGATGGCACCATAACTGGTGGCATGCTTCCCAAGATCGCTTGTGCGCTTGATGCGGTACATGGCGGTGCTACGAGTGCACATATTATTGATGGCACGGTACCGCATTCAGTGATGTTAGAGATTTTCACTGATTCTGGCGTGGGTACGCTAATCACTAATGATGATTAACCTTGCAGCAAACTTCGTAGCTAGCTGCGTAACTCGCTTCATAACTAACATTTCAACTAAGTAGTGTCATTTTTTTGTTTTCAATGATGCAATATCATTGTTTTGTCTTTTCTTTGTATCTATTTTTGTCTTCTTGTTAGCCAACGTTAATCCTGTTTCTTAATAAGCGATAATTTTTGGCAATTAAATAAAAAAAAGTTTCTTTAATCGAACGAAAACACTTCATTTAAAAAAGAATTAGGAGTATCTTTGCACTCGTAAGCAAAGGTGAGTGCAAACCAACTAATTCGTGATCAAAATATAATTAAAAAGCGAAGTGTTTTGTGCCACGGATAAAATTTAAATTTTTGGGCGAATAATTGAAAGATTTTGAACCTAAAAAAAGATAGATTTTACTGATTTTGGCTTTATCAAAAATAGAGCACCCAAAATTGGGTACCAAGATCAAGAATAGAAAACACATAGACATATTTCGCACTACAAGTCAGAGGCTCCTAAAGTCGACACTTGTAGATTAATGCAAAAACGACAATATAAGCTGGAATAGCGATGCCTAGAATTGCACAGAAGTACTCTCGCCGCCAACAAATCCTTGAAGCGCTAGCGCATATGCTAGAAGTTGCACCCGGTGAGCGGATTACAACAGCCGGCCTTGCCAAAGAAGTCGGCGTCTCGGAAGCCGCACTCTATAGACATTTTCCTAGTAAGGCGAAGATGTTTGAAGGCTTAATTGAGTTTGTTGAAGAGGCGGTATTCTCTCGCGTTAATGTCATTATCAGCGAAGAAACCTCAGCAATTCCGCGTTTAGAAAGAACCATGCTGTTGTTATTGGGTTTTGCAGAAAAAAACCCAGGTATTTCTCGAATTCTTAATGGTGATGCATTAGCTGGTGAAACCGAGCGATTGCGCACCCGTGTTGCCCAGTTCTATGATCGTCTTGAAACCCAGCTTAAGCAAATTGTCCGCGACGCGGAAATTAACGAAGCGATTCGTCCCACCTTACCGGCAGCCAGTGCAGTGAATGTGATTCTGGCGGCAGCTGAAGGCCGTATTGGTCAATATGTCCGCAGTGAGTTTAAGCGTCCACCGACACAAAACTGGCAAGAGCAGTGGCAGTTGTTAATGTCTGGCTTTTTCCGCGAGAGTGTCGCTCAAAAGCCACAGCATTCGGTTGCTAGACAGAATGCACCAATCGCTCAAGGTGTCGGTTAAGTTTTAATAGCGTTACTGGCGCGCAGGTAGTTTGGATATTTGAAAGGTGTTTTGAATATCTGAAGGTAGTTTGATTATTTGTCAGTTGATGTGTGTTTTTTAACAAGCTGGCTAAACCGTTCAATATCTAATGCATAGCGCTGATCGACTTTATCTTTTTCATTGTCCATTGATTTTAATGACGTGTCGGCCTCTTTTAACTTCTGCTCCAACTCCGCAATATTATTTCCAATAACCACAGGCACCTCTCTGCCGGTTCTCTCTATATTTGCAGCGCGACTTTGTTGGCGTTCAACCTGATCTTTTAAGCTCATCATGTTGCTTCGTAAAATACTAATGCGCACATCAAATTCAGAGAGCTTGCGTTGCCGTTCGGCCTCTAGGTCATCGACCGTGCTATAGCGCAGAAGTAATGATTCATTATATTCGCGAGCCTCTTGTTCTTGTTGCGCTACAAGCTCGCGCTTTTTAAGCTCATCACTTAATTGTGCAAATTCTTCATCGCTAAGTTCAGCGGGGACTTCTTTAATAATATGACCTCCCAGCGTAACAATGGCATAACCACGTTTTGCTTCGGCAGGGCTAAGCGAGGATTTAAGTTCAGTGACACCTCGCTCATTAATCACGCGATAGTATTGTCGATCTTGTCCATAACTAAAATCGACAAACATCAGCGCACTGCAAAACAAGGCTAAAACCAACCATAAAGAGGTTCGTAGCTTAATGCTATTAGCTTTGATTAACGGTATGCGCGCCATATTGATGCCAGTAGTTTTTTATAGCTTCAAGTTGCTCGTGGGTAACAGCACTTGTTTCAGTGTTATCTTGCTTAGACAGGAAGTCGAGCAAGTGTTCAATTGTCACTATGCTAAGTACGGGAAGATTAAAATCTTGTTCAAAAGTTTGGCTAGCTGATAAATCGTTTGAACCTTTTTCGCATCGGTCGAGTCCAATAGTAACGCCAGCTGGTTGTGCTTGCTCGTGCTCGCCAAGTAATGCTAATACTTCGCGTATAGCTGTCCCAGCGGTAATGACGTCATCAATAATGAGGACTTTACCTTCTAATGGGGCGCCAACGATTGAGCCTCCTTCGCCGTGTTCTTTTTTCTCTTTACGATTAAAAGCATAAGGTACATCGCGATCATGATATGTCGCTAGTGCGGCTGCGGTAACGGCGACAAGAGGAATGCCTTTGTAGGCTGGGCCAAACAACATATCAAAGTCGATACCCGAGGCAATAATTTTTGCGGCATAGCATTGTCCAAGAATAGCGAGCTCTTGACCGCGGTTAAATTGACCAGCGTTAAAAAAGTAAGGGCTACAGCGTCCAGACTTTAATGTGAACTCGCCAAAGCATAATGCTTCGGCGTTGAGTGCTAGCTCAATAAATTGATGTTGAAATGTTTCCATAAGAGGTTTTACCGAATTGTATAAATAGGTTGAATATCTGCCATTAGTCGTTTTATTTTGGCTGTACATCATATTATAAACCTAATTAAACTGCGTGGCTTGAGATGAAGTCGCAAAAATTGGGTCAATGCTAGCCAGACGGCCTATTTTTAATTTAAAATCATCGCTTTAAAGACATTGTTTGTTTCTGCCAATAATAACAATAGAGTTGGCCAGCTTTGTTCTGAATGAAAACAGTTTGATGCTGGATTGAGTTTATTATGTATTATCTATTGGGTGAGGAAGTGTAATGCGGGTAATCAGCTTTTGTGCTGAAGGAATTGAGCAAGCAGCAGGACGCGGCTTTTATGATTGGATGGAAGGTCAGGATGCAGATGTTGTTTGTATTCAGGATATTCGCACCCAAGAACACTTGCTGCGCGATGATATGTATTTTCCATCGTCTTATAATGTCTACTTTTTTGACAACCCTGACAGCACGAATGGTGTTGCTGTTTATTGCCGTGACTTGCCTAAGGCGATTATGACCGGCATGGGTTTTAATGATTTCGATATGGAAGCGCGTTATATTCAAGCTGACTTTGAAAAAATCAGTTTTGGGTCGTTATTGGCACCTGAGGCAACGGCTGATGATGAGGCAAGTATTGCTCGCAAGGCACAATTTTTTGAGCAGTTGCACGACCATCTAGCAAAAATAAAAAATAAACGACGTGAATTTGTGATTTGCGGAAATTTTCGGGTTGCCCATCAGCCTAGAGACGTTCAGCAGTCTAATGAATATAGAGATACCATTGGTTTTACTGATGCAGAACGCAGTTGGCTAGATCAAATGTTAATTGATTTAGGTTATGTCGATGCCTTTCGTGCCGCCATTAGTGACGATGATGAGTTTACATGGTGGCCATCAGGCACAATTGATGAAAATGGTTGGCGTGTTGATTATCAAATTGTCTCTGAAGGTTTAAGAAAGACCATAGAGTATGGCGGCATTTTAAAGAGCAAAACGTTTTCAGCGCATGGCCCTTTAACTATCGATTATGATTACGAGATTTGTCCCGAAGATAATATGCCGCGTTATTGATCCGTTCTATTCTTTACTCAGCAAGTGCACTTTTTTGCGCATTAATTAAATCTGCAATACCTTCTTCAGCTAAGGCCAACATCGAAGAGAGCTCCTGTTGTGAAAAGGGCGCCTCTTCAGCGGTGCCTTGTATTTCAATAAACTTGCCTTGCTCTGTCATGACAACATTCATATCGGTTTCGGCATTCGAATCTTCAGGGTAGTCGAGATCTAAAATAGCTTCGCCTTTATAAATACCGACAGAGATAGCCGCTATCATTGCGAGTAACGGAGATTCTTTTATCCAGCCTTTTTCTTGCATAAAGCTAAACGCATCAACCAAGGCTACACAAGCACCAGATATTGAAGCAGTTCGCGTACCGCCATCGGCTTGTAAAACATCGCAGTCAATAGTAATGGTGTATTCGCCCATCGCTTCGAGGTCGACAGCGGATCGCAAAGAGCGGCCGATTAATCGTTGAATTTCTAGTGTTCGGCCGCCTTGTTTACCGCGCGCTGCTTCTCGGTTCATTCGCTCGTTAGTAGAGCGGGGCAGCATGCCATACTCGGCAGTAATCCAGCCACGACCTTCGCCTTTCATAAATCTTGGCACGCCTTGCGATACTGTTGCTGTGCAGAGTACGCGGGTGTCACCAAACTCGGCAATAACTGAGCCTTCGGCGTGCTTAGTGGCTCCGCGAGAAAAGCTGACTGAACGTAATTGATTGTTGCTACGGCCGCTAGGTCGATCCATAAGGTAACATCCTGATAATAAGTGAGGGTGCCGAATAAAGAGGGCAGGTGGTTTCAAAATTTGTTGCATTATACACTGGCAAAACAATTGCACCATCGTGTAAATGTTCGAACATAGGTACAATAGTAATCATTAGGCAGTATTAGTTGGCCGGTTCACTTTTTTGATAAATTTAAAACGACGATAAGTTTATGACAAAACAACTTACATTAAATGTAAATAGCATGACTGCCTTTGCACGAGTGCAGGGTGATAATGCGCTTGGTTCTTATGCGTGGGAATTGCGCAGTGTTAATCATCGCTACCTTGAAGCGCAATTTAAACTACCTGACAAGTTAAAAGTGTTAGAGCCTATTTTAAGAGAAAAAATGCGTGGTGCGATTGCGCGCGGCAAGATTGAATGCAGTTTGTACTTTAAGGCCAATGAGTCCGAACAAAGCTTTATCGTCAACGAAGAAAAAATTACAGCGCTGTTATCAGCAGCGCAACAGCTAGAAGCGCTAGACGAAAAAAAATCAAATATTGTGCCGTTAACGAGTTATGAGATTTTGCAATGGCCGGGTGTCTTGCAATCTGTAGAGTTAAATATAGAAGCAGTTACGGACAGTTTATTAGAGAGTTTTAACGATGCCTTGTTGAAATTAGCCGAGGCAAGAGCGTCTGAAGGCAATCGGATGGCTGATGTTATCTGCGAAAAGCTCGATCAAGTTGATGATCTAACACATCAAGTTAAGCTCAATATGCCTAAAATTTTAGCCGAGCACCAACAGCGACTTGAAGAGCGTTTGGCGCAGCTAAAGGCAGATGTTGATCAAGATCGCCTAGCGCAAGAAGTTGTGATGTTGGCACAAAAAGTTGATGTTGCTGAAGAGTTAGATCGTTTATTGGCTCATACAGCTGAAGTGAGAGATACCTTGGTTAAAAATGAGCCCTGTGGTCGACGTCTCGATTTTCTTATGCAAGAATTAAATCGAGAGGCGAATACCTTAGGTTCTAAATCGATAGCGACTGATAGCAGCCAAGGCGCGATTAACCTCAAAGTATTGATTGAGCAAATGCGTGAGCAAGTACAAAACATCGAATAATATCTTTATCGTCTTATAATGGCGGATTGAGTGTTAGTGATTAATCAGGTTGATAAAATATGAGTCCGGTTCGGGGTAATTTATTTACAGTGTCGGCTCCCTCGGGTGCTGGTAAAACGAGTCTTGTCGAAGCGTTAGTAGCTACGGATAACCGTCTGCGCGTCTCAGTTTCTCATACTACTCGGACTATTCGCCCTGGCGAGGTCGATGGAGTTAACTACCATTTTACTGAATCGGCCAATTTTGAGCAGATGGTCGATGAGGGTAGCTTTCTTGAATACGCCACTGTTTTTGGTAATGCCTATGGCACTTCAAAAATTTGGGTCAATGAGCAGCTCGATCTTGGTTTTGATGTCATTTTAGAAATTGACTGGCAGGGGGCGCATCAAGCTCACGAATGGTTAAAAGCAGAACAGGGCTCAGCAGGCATAGGCATTTTCATTTTGCCGCCATCATTAGATGCCCTGCAATCGCGATTAAAGGGGCGAGGGCAGGATGGCAGTGAAGTGATTGAGCAGCGTATGGCAGCGGCGGTGGCGGAAATATCGCACTATGAGCAGGCCGATTATCTAATCATCAATGACGATTTTGAGGTAGCTCTGGCCGATCTAAAGGCTGTTATTTTGGCGACGCGACAGCGTTTAGACCAACAACAGCGCCAATATCGGCCCTTATTAGACGCTTTATTGGCCAAATAGGCCTATTGCGTCCAACGTTCAGTACTCGCAAACTGTGACAAACTTGCTTATACTGCGCGGCCGTTGGGCAGCAGGGCTCTTGTCAGAGCCATCAGTTTTAGCCACAATCGGATCAGCTAAACCCAGATTTCACTTTATATCGATATCCGTTTATCGATAGGCAATATAGGCAAACCAACATTATGGCCAGAATTACCGTAGAAGATTGTTTAGACCATGTCGACAACCGATTTGAACTTGTAATGGTTGCTAGCAAGCGCGCACGTCAAATTGCGACACAAGGCAAAGACCCAATGGTTGATGTTTCTGATGATAAGCCACCGGTTATCGCGTTGCGCGAAATCGAAAAAGGCTTAATCGATCCTAAGAATATGGATGTTGAAGAAGAAGTTGATGACCTAACAGAAGAGCTTGCTGCTGAATTCGGTATTTAAACAATCGTTTAAACTGTAACAGTTCCTCTACCATTACCGCCTGCCACAGATTATATTGTGGTTATGGCGGCTACGATTAACGATCTCACCCAAAAGCTTAATGCTTACCTCGATGATGACCAGATAGATTTGGTTCGTCGTGCTTACTTGTGCGCGGAAAAAGCGCACAGTGGACAGACTAGACGCTCTGGCGAGGCCTATGTCACTCATCCTTTAGCGGTTGCACATATTCTTGCTGATATGCATATGGATCATCAAAGCTTGGCTGCTGCCATGCTTCACGATGTTATCGAAGATACTGCAGTCGACAAACTTGAGCTAAGAGAGCAGTTTGGCTCTACCGTTGCTGAACTTGTTGACGGTGTGAGTAAGTTAACGCAATTCGAATTCCAGACGCAGGCAGAGAAGCAGGCAGAAAACTTCCAAAAAATGGCTATGGCCATGGCGCGTGATTTACGGGTTATTTTGGTTAAATTGGCCGATCGCCTTCATAATATGCGAACGTTAGATGTGTTGGGTGCCGAAAAGCGCCGCCGTATCGCTATTGAAACCTTAGAAATTTATGCGCCGATTGCTAACCGATTAGGCATGAATGAAGTGCGTATAGAATTTGAAGACTTAGGCTTTGGTACTTTGTATCCCATGCGCGCCAAGCGAATACAGGCCGCGATTGAAGCGACTCGCGGGCACCGCAAAGAATTGGTCGCAAATATTCAGGCACAAGTTGGCGAGCAGTTGGCGAAAGATGGCCTTACCGCAAGAGTCATTGGTCGCGAAAAGCATTTATACAGCATTTACCAAAAGATGCGCAGCAAGAGCCGATCATTTACCGAAATCATGGATGTGTTCGCGTTTAGAATTATTGTTAATTCGCCAGATGATTGCTATCGAACGCTTGGCTCTATTCATAGTTTATATAAACCTCGCCCCGGCCACTTTAAAGATTATATTGCCATCCCTAAGGCTAATGGTTATCAATCCTTACACACTATTTTATTTGGCATGCACGGCGTGCCGATTGAAATACAAATTCGCACCGAAGAAATGGAGCAGATGGCTAACAACGGCATTGCTGCACATTGGTTGTATAAGGCGAATAATCAGGATGCATCGGTAGGCAGTCATGCACGAGCGCGACAATGGGTACAAGGTTTACTTGAGCTTCAGCAAAATGCCGGCAATTCATTAGAATTTATTGAAAATGTGAAAATCGATTTATTTCCCGAAGAGGTTTACGTCTTTACGCCTAAAGGGAAAATTATGGAGTTGCCACTAGGCTCAACCGCGATAGATTTCGCTTATGCCGTGCATACAGATATTGGTAACAGCTGTGTCGGTTGTCGGATTAATCGACGCCTTGCTGCTTTATCGCAGCCGCTGCAAAGTGGACAGACAATTGAAATTATTACCGCGCCTGGTGCTAACCCTAATCCAAGTTGGTTAGATATGGTGGCGACCAGTCGAGCGCGAAGCCAAATTCGTCATTACTTGAAACACCTTAAAAGTGATGAGTCGATGGAGCTGGGTCGACGGTTATTAAATAAATCATTAATGACATTTGAATCGAGCCTTGATGCAGTAACCGCTGAACAGCAGGCGAAATTAATTAAGAAGACCGGTGTTGATAATTTTAACCAAATACTGGAAGAGGTCGGTTTAGGCGACCGTGTTGCTTACTTAACGGCGCGTCAACTACTCGACATTCATGATGATAAAGCCGGCAGTAATATGGTTATCGGTAATCGTGAAAAGCCATTAGTCATTGCTGGTACCGAAGGCATGATGATCAACTTTGCCAAGTGTTGTAATCCCATCCCTGGCGATGATATTGGCGGGCATATTACGGCGGGTCGAGGCGTTGTTGTGCATCTTTCAGATTGCCGCAATTACCATGAGATACAAGAAAAAGATAAAGAGGGGCGCAGCGTTGCTCTTCGCTGGCATGATGATGCCGAAGGCGAATACCGTGTCGAATTAAAAGTAGAGGTTGAGCAGCAGCGCGGCATAATTGCTTCGCTAGCAAATAAAGTGAATAGCCTTGATGGTAGTATCGAATCGATAAAAGTTGAAGAGCGCGATTCAAAATCAAGTATTATTCATATCTTCCTTGCAGTGAGTAACCGCGTTCATCTCGCAAGAATTATTCGACGGATACGAGTGTTGAAGTCTGTTGTCAAAGTGGTCCGCGTTAAACGCTAGCTTTCAGTCGATAATACAGGCCTTTGTTTATGAGTGATAAATTAATTATCAACACGGATCAAGCCCCCGCAGCAATTGGCCCATACTCCCAAGCTGTGCGAGTTGCTAATACTGTTTATTTGTCAGGGCAGATTCCCTTAGTACCCTCCACCATGCTTTTATGTGAGGGCGGTATTACTGAGCAAGCGACACAGGTATTTACCAATCTTGCCGCTGTTGCTTCGGCGGCTGGCGGCTCATTAAATGACAGCGTTAAATTAAATATTTCAATGACGGATTTGTCTGGCTTTGATCAGGTGAATACAGTTATGCAGCAGTATTTAGATGCGCCTTTTCCTGCACGCGCCTGTGTACAAGTTGCGGCTCTTCCCAAAGGGGCACTGATAGAAGTTGAAGCAATTTTGCATCTTTCTGAATAATTTTTTGCATTAATAAATAACTAACGTATTAATATTTGACCCTCTAATACTAATTAAAAATATATGGCATTTTTAGAAGAGCGTAGCATCGACTGTCCTTATTGTGGCGAGTCTATTGATATTCTTCTTGAACCCGTCGAAGCGGATCAAGATGATGCGACTCATTATATTGAAGATTGTCAGGTCTGCTGTCGGCCAATACAAATTAAAATAACAACAGACTTTAGTGGTGAGACATGCGTAAATGTATCGCATGAGAATGAGTAAAGAGGTTAATCTGCTTTAGCGCTTAATTTGTTTTTTCTAAACTGCCAGGTTCGAATCACATCAATGCGGTCATATTTTTTTGCCAATGACTGAGTAAAAGGCTCAAAAGGTGAAGCGAGACGAATACTTTCAATCGCTGCCCGATCCAGTACTTTTGATCCTGACGATGACAAAATAGAAATCACCTCAACGACACCGCTCGCTTTTAAACGCACAAGTAATCGCACATCACCATAAAGTCCTTTGTCTCTTGCTGCTTGAGGGTAGTGACGGTTACCAATACGCTCTACGCGATCACGCCACTGATGAATATAGTTAGCATCTGCAGCTTCAATGGTGGATGCAGAAGAGAGGGTTAATACCCTTGGCCCTTTGGTGAGCAATTGTTGTTTATCTGCAAGCCTTGCTTCGAGACTTGCAATTGCCTGACTTAATTCAGTTAATGTCTTCTTATCACTATTTGCATCGATCATTTCTTCATGGTTCAAAGATGAATGCGCTAAGTTTAGCGCTCGTTGAGAATCACCTTCGGTTGTAATGATTCGGGGCTCGACGATATTTTGTTGTGAGAGGCGTATTTTTTTTACTATCACCACTGCCTTGTTGATTACTCGCAGCAATAAAGTCGGCATTGTCAGGTTTTTCATCACTGTTGTGATATGACAGCGTCACTTCCATTTGTGATTGTGTGCTCGTCTTGCTTCCAGCATTAAACGCAATCAAAAGAATCGCTACCGCATGAAAGGCAAGCGCAATGGCAATGGTGTAGCTAAGTCGATAATTTTGACCGGGGCTATAACTCATTATCAAAGCGCTCTTGATTCATCTTAGGCGTTGAGCTTTTCTTCTATAGCATCCATTAGTTGGCCGGCGATATTTAATTCGCATTGCTCATCTAACTCGCGGATGCAGGTTGGGCTAGTGACATTGATTTCGGTAAGGTAATCACCAATGACATCAATGCCAATAAAGAGTAACCCTTTTTCACGCAGCGTAGGTGCCACCTGTTCGCAAATCCAATAATCACGCTCAGTGAGCGCACGTGCTTCACCACGGCCACCAGCGGCAAGGTTGCCCCGTGTTTCACCTGCGGCAGGTATTCTAGCAAGTGCAAAAGGAACGGGTTTGCCATCGACAAGTAAAATACGCTTATCGCCACTAACGATTTCAGGAATGTAGCGCTGAGCCATAATACTTTTAGTCTGGTGTTCGGTGAGGGTTTCAATAATGACACTCAGGTTTGGATCATTGGCCTGCACACGAAAAATGGAAGCGCCACCCATGCCATCAAGTGGCTTTAAAATAATATCGTTGTGTTCTTTATAAAAATCACGAATCGCTTCGGCATTGGCGGTAATTAAAACGGGCGGGCAACATTGCGGAAAATCAGTTGCAAATACCTTTTCATTGCAGTCTCGAAGGCTCTGCGGTTTATTAACAATCAGTGTGCCTTGTTTCTCAGCAGATTCGAGAATGAAGGTGGTATAGAGAAATTGGCTATCAAACGGCGGATCTGTACGCATTAAAATCACGTCTAAATCGGCAAGCGGCATCAATGAAGTATCTGATAATGTAAACCAGTTCTCTAAATCGTCTTTGACGCTGAGGGCTTGGCCATAGCCATGCGCTATGCCATTGTCTATTAACAAGTTCTCTTGTAAAAAATAGTGTAAATCCCAGCCTCGTTGCTGTGCAGCTAGAAGCATGGCGAGCGAGCTGTCTTTATGTGGTTTGATTGACGCGATGGGATCCATAACGATGCCCAATTTAATACTCATAATGATACCTGCCTCTATATTTTGTTAATTGCAGCCAGTGAAGTGCATGCAATCAATATCTACTACTTTATTTCTCAAACACCTTGGTCTATAGCTTTAAAAGTGAACAATTTATTGGCGTCTCTCGTTGACGGCAAAAGTGAATCTATTTTAGAAAAAAGCCAGCTTTCAATCGTTTTAATGAGTTGGAAATGAGCTGTCCAGTATTGTTCATCATAAAGTTAAAAGTCATGTGCTGTAACCCGGAGGTCGAATCAATATGGATTCGCAAAATAAAAGCTTAAAAATAATGGTTGTTGATGATAGCAAGACTATTCGTCGAACAGCAGAGACATTATTGCAAAGAGAAGGATTTAATGTCATTACCGCTGAGGACGGCTTCGAGGCCTTGGCCAAAATTGCGGGTCAAAAGCCAGATTTAATCTTTGTCGATATTATGATGCCTCGATTAGATGGTTATCAGACTTGCGCGCTGATAAAGAACAATGCTCAGTTTAAAACGACACCAGTAATTATGCTATCCAGCAAAGACGGCCTTTTTGATAAAGCGAAAGGACGAATTGTAGGATCAGATCAATACGTCACAAAGCCTTTTAGTAAAGTTGAGCTTCTTGAGGCTGAACAGAACCACTGTCAAAAAGAAGATGGCACAGATTCTGTACCTATGCAGGCATGAAAAAAACATTTTTTAAATGGAGAGGGATATGAAGCGAGTACTAGTGGTAGATGATTCGCCAACCGAGGCTTATCAAATATCAAACATTCTCAATAAACATGGATATGAAGTTGTTGCCGCCGAATCAGGTGAGGCTGCCGTTGAGTTAGCAAGTGAGCAGACACCAGACTTAGTGCTTATGGATATTGTGATGCCAGGTATTAATGGGTTTCAAGCAACGAGACAGTTAACGCGCAATCCAAAAACCAGTGATATTCCAGTCATTATGGTGACAACAAAGAATCAACCATCTGATCGAGAGTGGTCTAGAAAGCAGGGAGCGCGAGGGTATTTAGTAAAGCCAGTTCCTGAGAAAGACTTGATTGAAACCATATCCAATGTGTTAGAAGCAAGCTAGCAATATTATTTTTTGAGAAGACTTAGCAATGAAATTTGATCAAAGACCTTTAAGTTTATTAAAGCAAATAGAAAGCGCAAATGTTGATGCTATGAATACGCGTGCGGCGAGCAAAGATTTAAAAACCGACTGGAGTGGTATTGGCTTCTCATTATGCGGCCAGCATATGGTGGCGCCCATGGGACAGGTGGTTGAAATTATTAACGTCCCTAATTATACCTATGTGCCTCGGACGAAAAATTGGGTATTAGGTGTGGCGAATGTACGTGGTCGCATGTTACCTATTTTTGATATTGAAAATTATTTTGGCTATAAATTAACGGACAATCGATCTAAGCATCGAGTGCTAATTATAGAGTCAGAAAATTTTTATGCCGGATTAATCGTTAGTAATGTATTTGGCTTAAAACATTTCCCTATTAATAGTTTTAAAAATTCATATCAAGGAGACGGTGAGCTTTTTGCTGACTGCATTGATTCGATAGGAAATGATGGCAATAGGGATTGGCTCCGCTTTCAAATGCCATTGTTGGTAAAGACAGCGGAATTTATGGATACATCAATGCAAATTACTAGCCCGAATAAAGCAGTATCTGCCGCATAGCCCTTCTACATTTTTAGTGACACATAAATACACTCAATAAAACTGACCGACGTTGGAGTTTCGAGAATGGATAATTTTAGCCGACTTAAAAATAGTGGTTACTCTCGCAAGATGGTAACTTTTTCTATTGGCTTATTAATTAGCAACAGTTTTCTTTTTTGATGGTGTTTTCTGCTGCCAGCTTTTTATAGCATCAGCTCGATGAGTGCTAGCGGCAAGACTTTCGTAGCTTGCAATCATAGAAGAATCGATTGTCTGTTGTTGACCAAGAATAGATGCTTTAAACCCTGACGAGGGCGGTCATGCGCCGATCCAGCTATTAAGGATCAGCGAAAAAAATTCGTGGTTATCAGTTTTCATTAGCGTGATGCCATTAATTGCTATCGTCGTTCCGGTATCACTATCCTTATTAATAATGATGCGATCACCATGAATAAGATAATCTTTTACTAGCGTGTTAAACGTGGCGATATCATTTGCGTTATGCTTTTGGCTATCAACAGTATTGTTAATAGCAATAGCTTGTCCTATATGCTGAGTAAAGCGACGCTTAGACCATTCATCAACGAGTATGGTCATCTCCATTCGTAGATTATCCTGACAGAGCAATTGTTGTGGGTCAGGAGACAGTGACTCGCTGAACAGAGCAGCATAGTAATAGTCAAGCTGTAAGCTTGTATGCACGGCTGTACCATTAAGTAATAACTTATCTGATGGTCGTGCTGTTGATGAATATGTCACGGAACAAAAAAAAGTTAAAATAGCGAAAATACTGAGCGCTCTAATTGGCATCCGTAAACCTCTGAGGAATAGTTAACAATAAAAATGAGACATCCGTTGTCTTCATAGCTTATTTAAAAAAGCTATTTATATCCTTTACCAGATTAGACGGGCGGAATGCTTCTTGCCAGCAAACGAATAGGAATGGAAGGAGTGATAATTTTTTTTGTGATACTGATAACAAAAAATTTTTGGGATTTTAAAAATCGCCCCATTTTTCTTGTAATAAGGAAAGTGCGACAATCGGTGCTGTCTCTGTTCGCAAGATGCGGGGGCCAAAGCCAGCGGCTATGAATCCAGAAGATTCGGTAAGGGATAATTCATTTTCATCGAGGCCGCCTTCTGGGCCAATAAGAATAGTAGCACTGTTTGGTTTTTTAATTATTCCGTCAGCAATGGTTGTGAGTTTATTGCCGTGCGCACGTAATACTAATTTTAGGTCGCTAGTATCATTGGCTGCCCATGAAGCAATGGGTTCAGCTAGATTTAATTCGGGCAGAACTGAGCGGCCCGACTGTTCACAAGCACCAATGACGACACCGCGCCAGTGATCCATTTTTTTAGCCATACGCTCAGCATTAAGCTTAACGTCGACTCTTTGAGTAATAAGCGGTTGAATGCAGTTAACACCGAGCTCGGTTGCTTTTTGCATCACCCAATCCATACGCTCACCCTTTGAAATGGCAATCGCTAAAGTCAGATGCAGTGGTGATTCGCAAACAGTATTAACATCAGCGATTTTTTCATTAATAATTACGCTCACATCTTTTCGTGAGACCTTATTAATAGTGGCGAGATAATCTGAACCATGGCCGTCAAATAGAACTAAAGACTGGTTTTCTTTAACGCGTAATACATGCAACAGGTAATGACTGTTGCGCGAATCCAGTAACATTGACTGGCCAAGTTGGATGGCTTGTTCGCAATAAATTCTAGATCTTCGCATGATAAGCCGAGTGTTTATTTAATACCAAGGTTATGGCAGATGGATTGAGTGGGCTCGACTTGGTTCATGGTGTAAAAATGTAAGCCGGGCGCGCCTTGAGCTAATAATTTTTCGCAAAGCGATGTGACAAAGTCTGTGCAAAAAGCTTTTAGATCATCTGGTGAATCTTTTAGAGATTCCACTCGATAGCTAAGCCAGCGTGGAATTTCAGCACCACAGCTTTGTGAAAATCGTTTTAAGTTATCGAAATTACTAATCGGCATAATGCCAGGGTAAATAGGTTGATCTATGCCTGCTTTTTGGCAGCGATCGATAAAAAATGAATAGGCATCAGGATTAAAAAAGTATTGAGTGATAGCACTGTTTGCGCCCGCATCAAATTTCTTCTTCAAAAATTGAACATCAGTTTCATAAGAGTTAGCCTCAGGATGAATTTCGGGATAAGCGGCTACAGCAATATCAAAGTGATCACCGCTATGCTCACGAATAAAGCTGACTAATTCATTAGCATGAACAAGGCGGGAGCCGTCGCCAAAACCAGAAGGTAAGTCGCCGCGTAAAGCAACAATTTTTGAAACACCGCTGGCTCGGTACTCATCGAGTAGCGTTAAGATTGATGATTTTTCATCGCCACCAAATGACAAATGAGGCGCAGTATCAAAGCCAGCGTTAATGCCATCTAACACAATGTCCTTGGTGTTATCGCGCGTTGATCCGCCGGCACCATAGGTCACCGAAAAGTATTCTGGATTTAATGCGCCCAATGCACTTCGTGTCTCTTTTAGTTTTTCTAAACCAGCAGCAGTTTTAGGTGGAAAAAATTCAAAACTCACTCGGTTTTGGTTGACGCCCGTCATGATCAATCCTACTCAATATAATTAGAAAAATGTTGATCGCTGGCTTATTAATATTTTAATAAGCCAGCGCATGTTGTTAGTACTTATAAGATTCGACTTTATAAGGACCTTCAACCGCTACATTAATATAGCTTGCTTGCTCTTTGGTCAGTTTTGTTATCACGCCACCAAAACCATTCACCATATGTGCAGCGACTTCTTCGTCCAGCTTTTTGGGTAGCACTTCTACAGTAATGCTACGGTTTGCTTGGTCTGCCGACTTTTCAGTGTACATATGAATTTGCGCTAAGACTTGGTTAGCAAAAGAGCCATCCATAATTCTTGATGGGTGTCCCGTTGCATTACCTAAGTTCACTAGGCGACCTTCAGATAATAAAATCAAATGATTATTACTCGCTCTATCGCGATAGACTTTATGGACTTGAGGTTTAATTTCTTCCCATTCCCAATTTTCTCGCATATAAGCAGTGTCAATTTCATTATCAAAGTGACCAATGTTACATACAACTGCATTACTCTTTAAACCTTGTAATATTGCTGAATCACAAACATTAAAATTGCCCGTTGTTGTGACGACTAAATCAGTGTTCTCTAATAACGCCGTATTGATGTCTGCAAGTTTGCCAGTGTTAATGCCATCGTTATAGGCAGAGACAACTTCAAAGCCATCCATGCACGCCTGCATAGCACAAATAGGATCAACTTCTGTCACCTTAACAATCATGCCTTCTTGACGAAGTGATTGTGCAGAACCTTTACCAACATCGCCGTAGCCAATGACTAATGCTTTTTTGCCGGACAACAAATGGTCAGTTGCTCGTTTAATCGCATCGTTAAGCGAGTGACGGCAGCCGTATTTATTATCATTTTTTGATTTTGTTACTGCATCATTAACATTGATGGCAGGGATTTTTAATGTGCCGTTATCTAACATTTCTTGTAAGCGATGAACGCCAGTTGTGGTTTCTTCCGTAACACCATGGATGCTATCGAGCATTGCTGGATATTTGTCGTGTAATAATAATGTTAAGTCACCACCATCATCTAAAACCATATTGGCATCCCAAGGGCTGCCATCTTTTAAAACAGTCTGCTCTAAACACCATTCATACTCGACCTCAGTTTCGCCTTTCCAAGCAAAAACAGGAACGCCAGCTGCGGCAACGGCTGCTGCTGCGTGATCTTGAGTAGAAAAAATATTACATGAAGACCAGCGCACTTCTGCGCCTAGGGCAACTAAGGTTTCAATTAATACGCCAGTCTGTATTGTCATGTGAATACAGCCAAGAATCTTTGCGCCTTGTAAAGGTTTTTCGCCAGCAAATTTGTTGCGAAGTGCCATTAGTGCTGGCATTTCAGTTTCTGCAATTTCAAGCTCTTTGCGGCCCCATTCTGCCAATGCAATATCAGCGACTTTATAATCTGTTGTCATGGTTTATTCCTAAATAATAAAATAATTGATTAGTAAAAATTTAATTAATGATTAAGCATCAGCTAAAGCGGCTTTTAAAGCATCAACTTTATCTGTGCGCTCCCAAGTAAATGCGGTAAACGTACTGGATTTTTCTTGTCCGTCTTCTTGCCAGTGGTAAGTGTGCTCGAAAGGTTCGCGGCCAAAATGACCATAAGCAGCGGTTAATTGATACATAGGATACTGAAGCTCTAACACGCTAGTAATGGCATAAGGACGCAGATCAAATGTTTTTCGTATCGCTTCAATCAGTTTTTCGTCATCGACTTTGCCGGTGCCAAAAGTGTTAACCGAAATGGATGTCGGTTCTGCGACACCAATAGCGTAAGATACTTGTAGTTCGCAGCGATCAGCTAAGCCGGCAGCGACAACATTTTTAGCAACATAACGACCTGCATAAGCGGCAGAGCGGTCAACCTTAGACGGGTCTTTACCTGAGAATGCGCCGCCACCATGCCGTGCCATACCGCCATAAGTGTCAACGATAATTTTTCGTCCGGTTAAACCACAATCGCCAACGGGTCCACCAATAACAAAATTTCCGGTAGGGTTAATATGGTACTCAGTACCTTCATGCAGCCACTCTTCAGGTAGTACTGGAAGAATAATATTTTCTTTAACGGCTACACGTAAATCGTCTAAAGAAATTTCTGGGTCATGTTGCGTTGATAAAACAACGGCATCAATCGCGACAGGCTTTCCGTTTTCATAGCGTAAAGTGACTTGGCTTTTTGCATCTGGACGCAACCAAGGCAGTATTCCATCTTTGCGCAATTGCGCTTGTCGTTCTACTAATCGGTGCGAGTAGTAAATAGCTGCAGGCATTAAGCTATCGGTCTCATTTGTGGCATAACCGAACATTAGACCCTGATCACCAGCACCTTGATCTTCAGGCTTGGCGCGATCAACACCTTGATTAATATCGACAGACTGTTTACCGATAGCATTTAATACAGCGCAGCTTGCGCCATCGAAGCCAACGTCTGAGCAGTCGTAGCCAATCCCTATAATCACTTCGCGGATAATATCTTCAAGGTCGACATAGCAAGACGTAGTGACTTCACCGGCTACAACAGCCATCCCTGTTTTAACTAAGGTTTCTACCGCAACGCGTGCATCGCGGTCGCGTACAATAATGGCATCAAGCACCGCATCAGATATTTGATCGGCAAGCTTATCGGGATGCCCCTCTGATACCGATTCGGAGGTAAAGATATTGTATTCACTCATTGTTTGTTCCTTTGGTATTAATCGATCGGCTTAGGCCGAATTTACTTAATAATTAAATGTGTTTAAACACTCTGTATAGACGACTCTTGTTTAATATAACTAAGAATCTGAATTCGAAAACCGTTTCTTAATGCGGTGTAACTGCTGGGCCCTTTTTCTAAACCGCTATTAGCTGCCCAGTTATCGAGTGCGGTCTCGTTAAAGCCCAACCAAACATCGCCGGCTGCATCGCGAACCCAGTCTTGATCGTGTTGGCACAATTCTGAAATAACAAAAACGCCGTTGGGCGCTAATAACTTGGCAACATCACCAATAATGTCTTGTGGTTTGGCATTGTGATGTAACACCATGTTAGCCACTACACAGTCAGCCTTACGTGCACCCGATTTCGTTGAAGATGAAAGCTTAGCTATTTCACTATCGAGTTGAATAAATGTTGATGTGTCGCCAAGGATAAAGCCGACCTTATTGAGTTTTTGTTGCTTGGCTGTCTCTCGACACTTTTGCAGCATCGGTTCGGCATTGTCTAATGCAATGACATGATTAAAACGCTTTGATAGATTAGCCAGATAAGAGCCGTCACCTGGACCAATCTCGATAGCTTGTTTAGTTTCGCGCCTAGAAGAGGGCTCGGCAATCAGGGTATCGAGTATTTCATCGACGGTGTCTCGATAATCCGCAATATCGACAATCAGATCTTGTTGGGCTTGGAAGCGCTCACTGTTCTCTGAAAAAAATTGCAGTGATAGCTCGCTACGCGCTTTCTGCGCGCGATCAATGGCGTGTTGTAAATCACCAGAAAGGATTTCCGAATCTATAGAGGCAAACAGTTGATTAGTTAATTGGCTGTTTTCGCCGGCGCCAGGCAGGGCTCGGCGATAAAAAATCGCGTTTCCTTCTCGGCGGGTCGTCACTAAGTCAGCATTAGACAGCACTTTAAGGTGGTGGCTCATGGCCGATTGCTTTATATCGAATAGATTACAAAGCTCTAAAACACCAAAAGAGTCATGCTGTAAGACTTGAAGTATCTCAAGACGTAATTGGTCTGCACTGGCTTTAAGAAGGCGCTCAAGGGCTGCCAAGCCGGCAATGCTTGGAGTCTCAGTGATAGCATCACTGATGCTTAAGTTGTCCGACCTGGATTTCGCCATGGCTAATGCCAGCCTGCTGCTAGTGGGGGGTTAAATTTGTTAGCTAGTTAAAAAAAGTGACCTCAATATCAATTTTTATTGATATTGAAAGTTAGCACATTATAAATAAAACAAAATATATATCAATTATTATTGATGCTTTATTTTTGGCGAGTGTTGAAAATACTAAAATCTATATTGATATATTTCAATATAGATAGAGGTTGAGAGAGGATTTGAGTTTAAACTATTGATTTATATCCACTATGTTTATTTATATTACGAAAGTCTTCGAGCTTTAGGCCGTAGGTGCCATCGGGATAAAGTGCTCGAATCATATAAGGCCGATCACTATTGGGTTGGATTTGGCTGTTAGTATCAATGATTTTGGCCTCGCAATGGTCTTTGTTAGCATCTCGAGTGACTAATACTAGAGGTCGCAGACCATTATTTTCATCGGTTGGCAGCACAATACCTGCTTCGCCACTATTGAGCTCGGCAACGCTTCCAATCGGATAAACACCAATGGATTCAATAAATTTATTTAACAATGCGCCGTCAAAATGGCTATCTTTTGCATCAAGCAAGAGTTTAAGCGCTTCAGCTGCTGGTTTGGCTTCGCAATAAACTCGGCCACTGGTCATTGCATCATAGGCATCAGCAATGGCAACAATTCGCACCAGATAGGGAATCTGGCTCTCGTTAAGGCCAACGGGGTAGCCTGAGCCATCCATTCGCTCATGGTGTGATAAAGCAATATCGACGGCTGCTGCGGGAAGATTGGGTTGTCCTAGCAGCAGTTTTTTACCGTGAATGGTATGCATCTTCATGACTTCAAAGTCTTGGCTATCGAGAGTGCCTTCTCGATTGAGTATTTCTGAAGGGACTTTGGTTTTGCCAACGTCATGTAGCATGGCGCAGATACCAAGATCTTCCAGGTCTTTTTGGAGCAAGCCTTCAGCGCGGCCTAGGGCAATACTTAAGATGGCGACATTCAAGCTATGTTCTGATGTGTATTCGTCTTTATTTTTAATCATGCTTAACCAGAGCATGGAGTGCGGATTAACAATAATATTGTTAACACAGTCCTCAACACTGGCGCGTACTTGATCAAGATGAAACAGGCCGCCGGATCTTACCGCGTTAAACATATCATCAATAACAGTTTTGGCTTTGCTATGAATAGTAATGGCGGCGTTTAAGTTTTCATTGAAAGATAGGCTGCTGGTATAGGCTTGCGTCTGACTGGGTTTTTCACCGTTATCTTTATCGGAGCTAGCACTGCCTCGTGTGATATCAATATAGACGAATTTACAGAGTTTCTGGATATCAGTTAATTGCGATGATTTTCGGATGGTGAAACCGTGAATTAAAAATGGACTATCAATCCAAGATCGATCCAGCTCGGCAACATACATTCCCAATTTCAAATCGGACGCACGAATCCGTGTTTTTTCGACACCAGCTGTCGCTGCTTCAGCAAGTTTATGGAGCATGTAACATCCCAGTGAATAAAAACGCGGTTGGCAATATTGATGAATAAAAGATTAATGAATATTAGCTAAATTAATACAATCATAGTCTAAAAATGTGAGTGAAGAAAATATCAGTGAGCTATGCAGTTATTTTAATAGGCAAGCTATGCTTTTTTTACAATTAGCACAACAAAAAGTGGGAGGGAGAAAAATGAATGTATAAAAAAGAAAAAGGGCCTTTCGACCCTTAACTCAATAAAAAACAATAGATGATTTTAAGCCTTAGGACCTGCCGCAACAATATTCTCGTCAACGTCATACTTAGTAAAGTTAGCAACAAATTGTGCTGCGAGCTTTTTCGACTGTGCGTCATAAGCTGCTGGATCAGACCAAGTATTTTTTGGATTGAGCAGCTTGCTATCAACGCCGGGAACACTAAGCGGTATATCCATATTCAAATCAGCTAAGTGCTGAGTTTCAATGTTGATTAAATCACCGTTCTGAATCGCCGTAATAACAGCACGAGTAGTTGGAATGCTAAAGCGCTTTCCTTCGCTGCCAGAGCCGCCAGTCCAGCCAGTATTAACTAGATAAACACGACTATCGAATGCGTCTATTCGCTTCATTAATAACTCAGCATAATCGCCAGCTGGACGAGGCATAAATGGCGCGCCAAAGCAGGTAGAGAATGCAGGGTGGATACCGTCTTCGCCACCAAGTTCGGTTGACCCGACACGCGCGGTATAGCCACTTAAAAAATGATAAGCCGCAGCTTCTTTCGATAAAATGGATACCGGCGGTAAGACGCCTGACACATCACAAGTTAAGAAAATAACAACCTTTGGCTCTCCCGCTTTATTTTCTAAAACACGTTTGTTGACGTGTTCCAGTGGATAGCAGCAGCGACCATTCTCGGTCAAGCTGGTGTCATCGTAGTCTGGCGTTTTCGTCTCGTTAAGTACAACATTCTCAAGGATAGCGCCTTCACGAATTGCATCCCAAATAACAGGCTCATTTTTCTGGCTAAGATTAATAGTCTTAGCATAACAGCCGCCTTCAATATTAAAGACTGTACCGGTACCCCAGCCATGTTCATCATCGCCAATTAAATAGCGTACTGGGTCTGCAGATAATGTTGTTTTACCTGTGCCGGATAAACCAAAAAATAATGCGGTGTCGCCATTTTCGCCGACATTGGCCGAGCAATGCATTGGTAGAACATCTTGCTCAGGTAATAAAAAGTTCTGTACTGAGAACATGGCCTTTTTCATTTCACCGGCATAGCGCATACCCGCGAGCAATACTTTGCGTTCGGCAAAATTAATAATGACAACGCCATCGCTATTCGTACCATCGCGATCAGGTTCACAGCAAAAGCTGGCGGCATTAAGAATTGACCATTCTGTTTTATCTTTAGGATTATAATTTTCAGCATCAACACGAATAAACATATTGCGGCCAAATAAATTTTGCCAAGCAGTTTCAGTGCTCACCTTAACAGGAAGATAATGTTCGTCGTCGGCGCCAACATGAAGTTTTGATTGAAAGTATTCGCGCTCAGCAAGGTAGTTGCTAACACGATTCCAAAGTGCATCAAATTTGTCGGCATCAAATGGGCGGTTAACACTACCCCAATCTATAGAATCTTGCGTTGAGGGTTCTTGAACAATAAAGCGATCGCTAGGAGATCGACCAGTGCGGTGGCCAGTTGTGATAAGAAGTGCGCCATTATCAGCAAGTACACCTTCGCCGCGCGAGACGGCTAATTGAATAAGGGTATCAGCGTCAAGGTTTTCGTGAATCACGGGGCGTTCGCTAACTGTATTCATAAATAGATATTTTCCTAGGCTATCTGTTCTGTGAAACGATCGTTATACACTTAGAGCAAGCTGAACATTGTTCATCATTAATGATAATGGATTCTTGCCGCTCTTGCGTAAGGCTCCAACTTTAGCAATACCCATATCATTAATTATGACAGATGCTCATTATGAGTGGCGAATTTAATGGCTTAAGTTGGCCGTAATTTTGCACCAAGCTATATTCGTAATTCGACAAATGAATAGTGGGTGAATGCTCTTCGAATGTGTTTTGAAGATTTCAATATATGATCGTTTTTATAAGGAATAATTCAATTTAATGGCGAGTTTGATCGGATAAAAGTCCCAGTTTTTCAATGTCCTGCCGGCCAAAACGGTATCTAGCGCTACAAAATTCGCAGTCCATAACAATTTCATTATCGGCTTCGAGTATGGATTCTATTTCTAAGGGATTGATTTGCATAAGTGCGGATGCTGTTCGTTGCTGTGAGCAGCTGCATTCAAATTGAATATCGTCCGGTGGCGAGAGTTTGACTGGGTGTTCGTGAAATAAATTAAACAGGAGCTTTTCTGTCGATTCCTCAAGCAATTCTTTATTAGTGAGCGTTGATGCCAGCGCTATGAGCTCTTCCCAAATATTTTGACTCGTTGAAGTATCTGTGACGTCAATTTGATCACCGTCATCATGCGGCATGCGCTGCAACAAAATGCCTGCGGCTGTCGTATCCGATGTTGCTAAATGGAATAGTGTTGGCAGTTGCTCGGATTGATTGAAGTAGCCTTGCAAGCATTCTGCAAGTGTTGCTTGATCGGCAGCAACAATACCTTGATAGCGTTCTCCCTCTTCGGGTTCTATAGTGATAGCAAGTTGGCCTGGTCCCATTAAATCTTGAAAGTCTTGCTGGCAAGCTTTGTCTGCTAACGGTTGCTGATCAGAAAGTCGAGCGACAGCACGAATTTTGTGTTTGGCTGGCTCATCGAGCTCATCGTTTGCTTGTTGAATAACCGCTTCTGCCATTAATAATTTAACGGCATCATCACCTCTTGCCTGTAAAGAAAGGCGGGCATTATGTTTAAGATGAATGCCCATCAATACACTCGCTGTTAAGCTCTCGCCTAATAATGCATTAATTGCTATCGGATAGTTATGACCGTTTAGAGACTCAACAAAGCTGTTTTGAAGTTTAACGATCGCCCCACGAAAAGGTTGGCCCGCAAAGTAAAATCGTTGGATTAAATCAGTATTGGACATAGTTTAGAATCACTTTGTTTAGGGCTATGTTGCTTATTGTCATATTTAATGCGTTGATATTATTTAAATTCTTTATTGCAATAGCATGGACGACGGATAAAAAATATTAATCAGATTCGCTATCTTGTTTAAAGCGATGAATTTGTCGCCGTTGTTTTTTATTAGGCCTTGACGCGTAGTTTGGCATGGTTAGGTTTGCTGCCTTTCTTTCTGCTGCGCGTTGTTCGCGTAATGCAAGGCTGGCTTGTGTTTCGTCAAACAGCTTAGCTGCCTCTGTTGCATTCCGACGTTGGTCGGATAGCTGCTTAACAATAACTGTTTTTTCATCCCAGCCACAGCGAATCGTTAACTCTGCATCTAGCTCAACATTTTTACTGGTTTTAATTCGCTGGCCGTTATAGTGAACTTTTCCACCCTCAATAGCTTGTTTAGCTAAGCTACGCGTTTTAAAAAATCGTGCAGCCCAAAGCCACTTGTCAATTCGAACAGTGGCGGATGTGTTAGTCGAAGTCATTATTACAACCCCCTGTTAAGCGGGAATTAGTTCGGCCAGCGATTGAATGCCGGTATACGATTCGGGTTGTTGCATGGTTTGAGCCGGTCGTTGACTATCGGGGTTTAGAGGCATAATTAAATGACGAATGCCATATTGAGCCGCGGAAGCAAGAACGCGCTCGTTATCATCAACAAAGACTGTGCGCGCAGGATCAAAAGGAAACTGCCCGGCGAACTGCTCCCAAAACTGAGGCTCTTCTTTTGGAAGGCCGAAGTCATGAGACGCGTAGACCTCATCAACGTAACTTGAAATTTTAATTGTGTCGTCTTTGACCGCGAGGGTTTTACGATGTGCATTGGTCACGATGAGCGACTGAACAGGCATGGCATTGACGGCAGAGAGTAGTGTTTTGGCATAAGGTAAAAATTGAATGCGATTTTGTACTTCGTATTTTAAAGCAACAATATCAACCTCAAGCTGGTCAATCCAATAATCAATACAATAAAAATTCAGCGTGCCAAGCTGCGTTCGAATTTTATCTTTTAAAAATTCTCGCGCTTCATCTTCTGTCCAGCCTTTTAGGGCGGCGTATTGCTTAGGTAGGTGGTGTAGCCAAAAGTAGTTGTCGTAGTGCAGGTCGAGCAATGTACCATCCATGTCAAACAACACAGTATCAATATCTTGCCAGTTAATGTTTTGCGCGTTACCCATATATCTGTGTCTTAATTGAAAGTGGAGGTCTTAGAATTATCGTCCTGTCTTCATCTTATTATACGCCTATTATGTTGCGAGAAGTATAAAGCGAGAAGATCATCACGTCACAGGATTAATCGCCTGTGACGGTTGCAGTTAATTATTCTGATACAAGAACACTAATTAAGAATCACTTGAGGCAAGCGATAGAGTGGTGAGAGCCTTTAACGACCGAAGCGAGTAAATTCTCTTAATTGCTTTGCACTAGGCCAGCAGGTGCGACCAACATAATAAAGTAATGCCATTTGTGCATCGGCCTTATTGCTGAAAGGGCCTGCTTGTTCATTTTGAGTGTTGGTGACAAACCAAAGGCCGTTTCTAATAAAGAAACAGTTTTTTAAATGTTGGCGATTCGACTTTCTTGGGGAATCGTTCTGATCTGTTTTGGGCAACGGCTTAATGCTCATAGCAGTATGTCTGACCTCTGGCGATAGCTTTATGGATTTAGTTTAAAACTTAGACGGCAATAACAATTACAGCGCAAATAACATTACAAAGAGCAATACAAATAACGACATAATAAAATTGCGGTGTTTGTGCCTGTCTTATTTAGAGACTAGTAGAGGACTAAATGTTTCGCAGATATGACAGCTATAAAGTGTGAGGATGTTACAAGATTAGAAGCTAGAGTCGCGCATCCTTGCGCAGGTGAGGGGAAGCGGCAGCCATAGTTGGTGTTAACTATGGATAAAATGAGAATAAATTACGCTGTTAAACGCATGGTTGTCCAAACAGGTGCTGTTTTTTGTTGAAGCTTAGAGCGGCTTTGCGGGTTTAATGCCGTTAGTAATTGTTTAAGGCTTTTAGTGACTTGTTTGATCGCGCTTAGTGCTCTGGTCTTGCAAAGCAGCAGTGGTAATTCAATGCATCGAAGCGATGAAAAGTGAGAGAGTTGAACGCCGTCAGTTAAGATATAGCGAATCGGTTGGCAATTGCCTTTCGAGTCAAAGTAAGGTGGTTTAATTAAGGCGCACACTTCTTTTTGTTGATTAAATATAAAAGTCGTGCCTTTTTTGTTACACACTAAAGGCGTATTAATATCGCTTAAACAGTGCCTAAATGCTTTATAGCTAACGGATTGGTAGTTACCGGCCGATAAGCCATGAGCTGCAAGCGACTGTCGTTCTTGCTTTTGTGCTAATTGTTTTTTGCACGATGATAAAGACGCTTGCCGAACGGCTCTCTTATAGGTGTTAACACGCTCGTTAAAATAACTATATTTATAGGAGCTGTTATAAGAGCTATTAAAGAAAGGCTGTATTGAGAGCGTTTGCATAATCGTTGAGCGCATCATTATTTACCTGAAATTTAAGTTTGTAATCTGTAGGGCTAGAATAAAAACTGTATACTTAAACAGTGTATACCCATACAGTACTTTTGCAAGAAATCACTGAGATTTTTTTGGCTTGAATACCGTTTTTACAGCTAACTTATTGTTTTACAAAATAGACTTTTTTTATTTTTGTAGGCTGGCTCAATCAATTTGGGCAAAAATTTACGGTACATCAGCGGCGTAGTCCTGCATATTAGAGGTCGAATATTTGCACAACAGCGTTTGCAAAGACATTTCTCTACTTAAAGAATCAACATAGAAGTCAAAATAGGAGACAACATGAAATTACTAGTACCGATTATATTAAGTGGTGCTTTACTGGGCTGTGCCAGTTCGCCGACGGGGTCTGTTAACAATGGTGCTGAAAGGGATAGAAATAACGCCAAAATTGGTGCCATTGTGGGCGCGGTGGCCGGAGCCATTGTTGGTGGTCAGCTTGATGATGATGGCAATCGCGATAAGGGCATGATTATTGGCGCGTTGGCCGGCGCCGCAACAGGTGCTGGTATTGGTCATTATATGGACAAGCAAGAACAGGAATTCCGTGATGCGCTTGCTGCCGAGCAGCGTCGCTCAGAGATTGAGATTGAACGTGTGCGTGAAGACTTGCTCAAGCTGACGTTTGATAACGAAGTCACTTTTGATTTTAATCGTGCTGAAATCAAGCCATCGTTTTCTGCCAGTCTCGATAAAGTGGCTGATGTGATGCAAAAGTATCAGTCAAAGGGCGAAGTGGTCGGTCATACCGATTCGATCGGCTCCGAAAGTTATAATCAGGCATTATCTGAGCGACGAGCCGCCTCGGTCGTATCGTATTTAACGCGTCAGGGTGTGTCGAGTGCGCACTTAAGCTCTTCGGGTCGTGGTGAATATGAACCGCGTGAATCCAATGTCACTGAGGCTGGGCGTGCGTTAAACCGACGGGTTGAGGTTTTTGTAACGCCAGCACCGTAATCCAGCGCAGTAATATAGCCGCGGCTAAAGCGTCAGTCTAGCGATGGCTGCGGTTGATGAAGCCAGTCATAGAGTGTTTCGCGCGCTTGCTCTAAACCTGCGCCATTGGTGGCAGAAAATAATTGAGCAGAGATGTGCGGCTGATCTTTGACACTCTTTTCGACTTGAAACAGGGCTTGCATTGCCGGCCCTCGTTTTAGTTTGTCAGCTTTAGTAATCAAGATATGGCATTGAATTCGATACTGCTTAACCCAATCGAGCATGACGGTATCAAAGGGCTGCAGTGGGTGGCGAACATCCATAACTAAAACCAGCCCCGTTAGAGACGAGCGTTTTTCTAGGTATTGCTCTAAATGCTTTTGCCATTCTAGCTTTTTAGCCAGTGCGACTTTTGCATAGCCATAGCCAGGTAGATCGACTAATCGTTGCTGATCACGCAGGCCAAAAAAATTGATGAGTTGGGTACGCCCTGGTGTTTTACTGATACGGGCGAGTTTTTTCTGACCACAAATGCGATTGATAGCGCTGGATTTCCCCGCGTTCGAGCGGCCAGCAAAAGCGACTTCAAAGCCGTGATCGAGAGGGCATTGCGCCAATTTCGCTGCACTTTGGGTAAAAGCTGCTGATTGAAAGTATTTTTGTAGTTCAATCTCAGAGGGGCGCGTGTCATCAGTCATAGTGATTTTTAAATATAGTGGTTATCAAATAGTGTTATTGATTGTGTTGTAGATAATCGAATAAAAACCATTATACCTATAAGAAGTGGCTTTCTAGATGGCCAGTCTATTGGCAGATTGCCATTTATGGGCGATTGAAGGCGTTTGTGAGGGTGGATTGCTCAATTGTTTAGCAATATGCACAGCAAAATATCTGGACGCACAAACCGATGTCAATGGTAGAATGCTGGCCGTTTTCAGCAATATGCCGTCCATAATCGCGTTCGGTATCACGGATTTTTCGATAATCCATCAATGGATCAAATTTTGGAAGATAAAATGAAGCACTTTTCTAACGTTTTTCTTGTGGTCTTACTAGGCCTTTCATTGGCAGGTATGGCGCATGCGGCAGGTAATGCTAATGCGGGTAAGAACAAGGTCGCTAGCTGCGGCGCTTGTCATGGTGCTGATGGCAATAGCCAGATACCGTCTAACCCGAAATTAGCCGGACAGGGCGAAAAATATCTTCTCAAGCAGTTAAAAGATGTTCAGCGTGGTGATCGAGAGATCGCGATGATGATGGGTCAACTCGATAACTTCAATGACCAAGATTTAGCTGACATTGCTGCTTACTACGCTAGCCAGACTCAAACGCAAGGCGCATCAGAAGCTAAATGGGTTGAGTTGGGCAAAGAAATTTACCGCAACGGTAATCATGAGCGCGGTATTCCATCATGTACGGGTTGTCATGGCCCTGCAGGTGCGGGCAACGCGCCAGCCGGATTCCCAATGATTGCTGGCCAGCATGCCGAGTATATAGCAAGCCAATTGCGTCATTTTTCAGTTGGTAATCGCAATAATGATGGCGAAGGAAAGGTCATGCGCGGCATAGCGGAACGAATGAATGAGAACGAAATCCAAGCGGTTTCTAGTTACGTGGCAGGTCTTAGACAGTAATAGTGAGTCGATAGAGCGTTAGATAGATCTGCAGTGGATGAATGTTAAAGGAAGGTAACAAGCAATGAATATAGTACGTCGTATAGCAACGCTTTTATTATTACTGCCGGCATTAGTCCTAACTCAATCTGCTTGCGCTGCCGATGCACCGTTAACCGCGAAGTATAAGGCGGGTGAGCATTACGAAGTGCTGTCTAATCCAGCGAGAACACTGGATGCTAATAAAATAGAAGTCATGGAAGTTTTTTGGTACGGCTGTTCGCATTGCTATGCTATAGAGCCCTTAATAGCAAAGTGGCAAGAGACGATTGCCGACGACGTTATCTTTGCTAAAACGCCAGCCGTTTGGCGTGACTTTATGCGTTTTCATGCAAATATCTATTACACCGCCGAGGCATTTAATTTGCCGCGTGCATTCCACAACGAAATTTTTGCATTGTTAGCGGCAAGCCCAAAACTGACCAATCAAGATAGATTTGCTGAGATTTTTGTTAAGTACGGCGTGAGCAAAGAAGATTTCGCGAAAAAAGTGAATTCCTTTGGAATAGTAAGTAAGGTTTCACGAGGCGAAAAGCGCGCGCGTAAGAATTATCTTATCCAAGGTACGCCAGAAATTATCGTTAACGGTAAGTATCGACTGAGCGCTCGAATGGCGGGTAGCCAAGCGGGTATGTTTGATGTGGTGAACTATCTTATTGAGCTTGAGCGAAGCAATAATAATTAGGACTTAAGTCTGACTAAAAAACCGCTGCTATCAGCGGTTTTTTTTGGCTTTTAGATTCTCAAAATACTTCTATACTCTTATTAACGAACAGCTTATGCATTAACGAACAGTTTAAGTATTAACAAATAAAGTAAGCAAAAAGATAAAGCGCTGCATGTTTATTGCGCATTGAATATCACCTAATAATAGCTAATTAAAAATAGAATAAGGTTTTTATGAGCTTTCTTAAGCGAAGTCCCAAGCAAAAAGTGCAGACACTGCAGTCGGTATTAAATAAAAAAGAACAAGTTTTAGGGCAGTTACGACAATCTTTAGATGATTCTTTGCACCACCTGTCGGTTGCGGCAGAGGGTCAAGATGAGAGCTTAGACTTAGTCATTTACAAGCTTCGTGACCAAATGCAGAGCAGTGACGGACCGCTTAGCGCCGAACTGATTGCTCAGTTAGCGAACTCAGCCAGTGATATGGCCAAAATTAGGCGTCATCGAGCCGAGAAACAACTACAAGGTTTTAGCGCCAGTATTGCCCAGTTATTAGCTTTGAATCCTCCTATTGAAGTGAGAAAGCAGCTAGCTAACTTTGTCCGAGATACGCGACAGGGTATTAGCAACCCCACCGATCAAGAGCTTTTACCAATTAAGTTTTCTGAGTTACAAGGCTTGGTACTTAAAGGCATCGATGTTGAAAGCACAGATCAAGAACCTTTGAGTGATGCCTCGCCAGATCCAGCGACGGCGGAAGCCATCGAAGGCATATTGGCCGATATATTGGTGCAGATAAGACCGCTCGCGGCAACAGAAGGCGCATTAGAGAAGGCGCAGCAATTGCTCAGTGCCGGTTTAGATTGGACCGAATTAGCGGAGTTATTAGAGCAGCTTAGTATTGTTGTTATTGCCACACTCGATAACGATCAACGCGAATTTGAATTGTTTTTACAAAGTCTCAACGATCAATTGAGCAGTTTATGCGACGGTGTAACTGGCGTAGGTGATATCACTAAAACTATCTTGGGTGGCAGTGATGCCTTTGATAAGGCAGTGCGTCAAGACATTGAATTATTTGCTAACGGTATTGATAGCGCCAGCTCTCTTGATACATTAAAAGGCTCGGTTAAATCGCATCTGTCATCGGTTTTTTCTCAATTAGATCAATTTAAACTTGAACGGCTAGAGTTGCAGTTGGAATATGAAAACGAACTGGACGCCTTAAAAGGACAGGTCCAATCTTTAGAGCGAGAAGCTGCACGAGCACATGCCGAAGTTGAAGTGCAGCAGCGACGAAGCGAGCGCGATGCACTCACCAAGCTACCTAATCGTGAAGCTTATGAGCGTCGTATAGCGATTGAATTAGAACGTGCGCGTCGTTATGGCTCCAAGTTCTGCCTAGTGGTTGCTGATGTTGATTACTTTAAACAGGTCAATGATCGGTTTGGACACTTAGCGGGCGATAAGGTATTGAGAGTGTTAGCTAAAACGATGCGGCACCGACTGCGACTTGCTGATTTTATTGCGCGTTATGGGGGTGAAGAATTTGTTATTTTACTGCCTGAGACCGATGCGAAAGCCGCTTTGATGTTAATGGATCAGATCTGTTTGCAGATTCGTGATTGCCCCTTCCACTTTAAATCAGAGCCCTTAAAAATCACCGTCTCATTAGGTATTGCGCAAGTGGCAGAAGATGATGACGCAAGAACACTTTTTGCTCGCGCGGATAAAGCCATGTACGAAGCTAAACAGCAAGGGCGCGATCGTTGCTATGTTGCTGCTGATAGCTAGGCACAACGTTTTTACTCAGTGATATTTTATGGGTTAAACAATAGCAAGTCGCCGAATATGGTCTACACTGATAAGCGATTAATAGTCATACATCATGCGCCTTAAAATACGAACGCGGCATCAATACAAGCACAAACAAAAAAGACATGTAGGAGTAACAAACCATGGGCGATGAAAAAGAATTAGATTTAAGCCTTTTTGAGCAGCTTGATGAGGCGTTAGAAGAGCGCGCGACAGGCAGTGACCGCCGAAAGAAAAATGTCGGTGTTGATGATGCCATTGGCGAAGATCGTCGCAAAGGTGATCGCCGCTTAGATGAAGATTAAGTCTTGGTGAGTTTTAATCACACTGGTTAGCTTTTAATAACCCCAGTTAACGCTTAATAACTTTCTATACCCTTCCTTTCTATTTCGTTTATCCCACTCTATTAAATCCATTGAGTTAGAGTGGGCGATTGTCTCTCTGATCTAATATCAAACAAAACTCCAATCTATCACTAATGACTATATAAACTATAGCATCGCCTTATGTGCGCTAAGTGATTGATTTTTTTTGGTTGAATCGGTTTTTATCAATGGAATTTATTTTTGGCTCAATTGGCTATGGCCATGGCACGAATCGCCGTATAAGCTGTCAGAAATTTGGTTAAATCAGTAATAATAGAAGCTAAATCACGTCGATAACCCTATGTTATTTTTGATTAATAATTTTTTTGAGTAATTCACATGGCGATCCATTAGTGCCATCCGTTTTTTTACATCCATTCGGTAAACTGCAAACAAAAGAATTGATAACTTTATGTTAATAGCTATTCCCAAAGAAACAGTCGAAGGTGAGCAGCGCACAGCGCTAGTTCCAGACTCGGTTAAAAAATTAATTAGTATGGGCGCGCAAGTCAGTATCGAATCTGGCGCAGGTGTTGGTGCTGGTTTTTCGGACAGTGATTATCAAGCTGCGGGCGCTAGCCTTGCTAGTGATAGAGCAACACTCTTGGGTGCTGCCGACTTAGTGTTGCGTGTTCGCAAACCTGATTTAGCCGATGTTGAATTACTGAAATCAGGCAGTATTCATGTCAGCTTTCTCGACCCTTTTAACGAGCACACGTTAATTGATGCGCTAAAGGCGAAAAATATTAGTGCTATTAGTATGGAAATGATTCCGCGCAGTACCCGTTCCCAAAAAATGGATGCCTTAAGTTCGCAGGCGAATTTAGCAGGCTATGTCATGGTCATGCAGGCAGCACAGTATTTGCCCTCGATTCTACCAATGATGATGACGCCTGCAGGCACGCTTAAACCGGCCAAGATTTTTGTGATTGGTGCCGGTGTTGCCGGCCTTCAAGCTATTGCTACGGCCAAGCGATTAGGCGCGCAAGTCACAGCCTTTGATACTCGCTCTGAAGTGGCCGAACAAGTTCACTCTGTGGGTGCTAAATTTCTTGAAATTGATTTGGGTGAAACCGGCTCAACTAAAGACGGTTATGCAAAAGCATTAACACCTGAGCAGCTTCAAATTCAGCGCGATGCACAAAAGGATGTCATTGCCGCCTCTGATGTCGTGATAACGACAGCACAAGTCTTTGGTCGAAAACCGCCGGTGATTGTCCCGCGTGAATTTGTTGAAGGCATGAGAGCCGGCAGTGTTGTTATTGATATGGCAGCCGAGACGGGTGGTAATGTTGAAGGCTCAGAGCCTGGTAAAATTGTTGAACTCAATGGCGTGAAAATTGTTGGTACAGGCAACTGGCCGAATTCTGTTCCGCGTGATGCCTCGCAAATGTACTCCAGTAATTTACTCAGTTTAGTGAGTGAGTTTTGGGATGCAGAAGCAAAAAAAATGGTATTAGATTTCGAAAACGATTTAATTGGCTGCGTAATTACGCATAACAATGACATTGTTAATGAGACCATTGCTAATATTCGCTCAGGAGACAAGTAAGCATGGAAATTATATTTCTTATTTTCGTATTTGTTCTCGCCATATTTTTGGGCGTTGAATTAATCAATAAAGTGCCTTCAACATTACATACGCCATTGATGTCTGGCTCAAACGCCATATCGGGAATCACCTTGCTTGGCGCATTAGTTTCTGCGGGCTCAACCAATAATGAATTTGCCAGCATATTGGGTGTGTTAGCCGTTGCATTTGCAACCATCAATGTTGTAGGAGGCTATATGGTGACAGACCGTATGCTTGCCATGTTCAAAAAGAAAGAAAGTGGTGGTAGTAAATGAGTATAGGTGAAACGTTAATTAGTATAGATGAAACGTTAATTAATTCGGTTTACGTTATTGCAGCAATTTTATTTATTGTTGGTTTAAAGTTTTTAGGTTCGCCAGCTACAGCGCGAAAAGGTAATTTTATTTCGGCATCAGGAATGTTGATTGCCGTAGTTTTTACATTGGCAAATCAGCAAATTCTTAGTTTTGACTTAATTGCTGTTGGTGTTGTTTTTGGTGCGCTAGTGGGAGCCATCGTTTCACGAAAAGTGGCAATGACATCCATGCCAGAAATGGTAGCTTTATTTAACGGCTTTGGTGGTCTTGCCAGTTTATTTGTTGGTTGGGCAGCACTATCTGTTGCTCTCACTCAAGCTGTTAGTAGTGGTATAGCAATTAATAGCTTTAGTCTTGTCACTATTTTCTTATCGATATTAATTGGTGGTTTAACATTTACCGGCTCTCTCTTGGCCTATGGAAAGCTCAGCGAAAAAATCTCGGGTCGACCTTTTTTTTATATCGGTCAGCGAGTGGTTAACAGTGGTATTTTAATAGCCGTATTGGTTTGTGCTGGATTATTTTTTCAAGACTCAGCGAACGAAAACTGGCTGTATTTAGCGGTTGGCTTATCCTTGGTGTTAGGCGTTATGTTTGTGTTGCCTATTGGCGGTGCCGATATGCCAGTCGTTATTTCTTTATTAAATAGTTTCTCTGGTCTTGCCGCAGCGGCAGCAGGGTTTGCCATTGGCAATATTCTACTTATTGTCGCCGGTTCATTAGTGGGTGCTAGCGGTCTTATTCTTACTGGCATAATGTGTAAGGCTATGAATCGTTCACTGTCTAATGTTTTATTTTCTGGCTTTGGCACGGTTAAAGTCACTGACGGTCCAGTTATAGAGCAGGGCGAAGTGAAGCCCATGTCTGCCGAAGATGCTTACTATGTGCTAGAAGCGGCTTCTAGCGTTGTCGTGATTCCCGGTTATGGTATGGCGGTTGCTCAGGCACAACATGTCGTTAAAGAGTTACAAGAAATCCTTGAAAAAAATGGTGCCGAAGTGGTTTACGCCATACACCCCGTTGCGGGCCGTATGCCTGGCCATATGAATGTATTGCTTGCCGAGGCCGATGTTCCCTATGATTTATTGTTAGAGATGGATCAAATTAATCCACGTATAGAAAGTTTTGATGTGGCTATTGTTATTGGTGCTAACGATGTAGTTAACCCAGCGGCGCGCGAGGTCGAGTCCAGTCCTATTTATGGCATGCCGGTCATTAATGCTAATCAAGCGAATACAGTATTTGTTTTAAAGCGCTCAATGGCGACGGGTTTTGCTGGCATTGATAATCCGTTATTCTTTAAAGAGAATACCCGTATGATATTTGGTGATGCGAAAGAAACCTTAGGCAACTTAGTAAAATCATTTGATTAATATCATCACGCAATAAAAAAGGCGCCATCAGGGCGTCTTTTTTATTGTCAGTTTAAACTGGATTGAATATAACCGGCTAACCGTTCGGTGACTTCTGTTACACCTCTTCGCTCATACAACAAGCTAATATCAATACTGCCAAGATCCGGTAGGGAGTTATTTTTTCCGTAGCGATCAACAATAGCTAAACCTTCGGGTACCGTACTTTCTGCCAAAACCGTAACGCCTAAGCCTTCACGAATAGCCGCTTGTATACCCGATAAATCTGGATTGGTATGGATGATTCTCCATGGCTGTTTGATTTTATCGAGTGCGCGCAAGGCTCGCTTGCGATAAAGGCAGCCATCTTGGGCAAGGATTAATGGCAGCGCTTCTTGGCGATCATAACGATGCTCTTTGCTCCCCACCCATACGAGCCTGTCTGACTTTATCAGTCCTTTGCGGCGTGCCGAGGGCTTGTCATGTAGAGTGAGAATAAGGTCATATTTAGCGCGCTGAGACTCAGACAATAAATTGCGGCTCAAATCACTGAATACCTCTAATGCAACCATAGGATAGGCTTGAGAAAAGCGCCCCAAAATTTTTGGCAAAAGCGTGGTCGCGAATTCACTAGGAATGCCTAGCCGTATTTCACCAGCTAATTCTGGCTGAATAAATTGAGTTGTTAGCTGATCATTCAGTGCCAGTATTTGTTTAGCTGTGTCGTAAATCCGGCTGCCAGATTCAGAGAGTTTTAACTGCTTGTTATAGCGTAAAAAAATCTCGACATTAAGGGTTTCCTCCAGTTTTTGAATCTGCAGACTCACCGCCGGCTGTGAGCGACCCAGATGATCGGCGGCAGCCGTTACGCCGCCAAGATCAGTGGTGGCAACAACAGCTCTTAATGCATCCATTGATAAATTTCTCATATTTAAAAACCTTATATAAACATCACAACTATAAATTTAACAAATATATGACAAAAGCGCTAGAATAGACTTTCTAAGCCTGTGAGACCGATAAAAAATGAAAACAGCCTGTTACGACATGCATCTTGCCGCCGGTGGCAAGATGGTTGAATTTGCCGGATACCAAATGCCCGTTCAATATGCTGAAGGCATTATGGCTGAGCACTTACACACACGTTCGCAAGCCGGTCTGTTTGATGTATCCCATATGGGGCAAGTGATAGTGAGTGGTAAGAATAGCGTTGCCGAGCTTGAAGCTATTATTCCGGTCGATGTTGGTGCGTTGGCGATAAATCAACAAAGCTATGCCGTATTCACCAATGAACAGGGTGGAATTCTTGATGACTTGATTATTACGCGACTTGGCGAAGAGATGTTCTTCTTAGTGGTTAACGCCGCTTGTAAAGAACAGGATATTGCTCATCTAAAGACGCACCTTCAGAGTTGTCAAGTGGACTATCAGTCAGACAAGGCCCTACTTGCTTTGCAAGGGCCAGAGGCCTGTAGTGTTCTGGCTCGATTCGCGCCTGCGGTTAAGTCGTTAGTATTTATGAATGGCATCAGCGTGACGATTGGCAATGTGGATTGTTTTATCACGCGTTCAGGCTATACCGGTGAAGACGGTTTTGAAATCTCTATGTCGGGAGCGGATGCTGAAAAATTAGCGAATATCCTATTGGATGATGATGCAATTAAATGGATTGGCTTAGGAGCACGAGATTCCTTGCGACTGGAATCGGGCCTATGTCTTTATGGCCATGATATGAATACAACAACGACAGTGATTGAAGCAGGTTTGGCGTGGAGTGTGAGTCGCAGTCGTCGCATCGATGGCGCTAAAGCGAGTGGGTTTCCGGGCGCAGATATTATTTTAGAGCAGTTTAAAAACGGCGCACCTAAAAAGCGTGTCGGTTTTTCTATTGATGGGCGGGCACCGATCCGAGAGGGCACCATTATTGTAAATCAAGACGGTGATGAAATTGGTGTTGTAACCAGTGGAGGATTTTCGCCTAGTTTAGAAAAGCCTATTGCTATGGGTTATGTCGATGCCGCTTATGCGCAAGCAGGCAGCAAAGTACAAGCGTTAGTTCGCGGCAAGCTTCGTCTTATGACTGTAAGTAAGTTGCCTTTTGTAAAACAAAATTACGTACGCAGTTAAAACATAAATAATGAATCATTAGCTTATTAAAAATGAGCAAAATATAAGATTAAGTAAAAGAGATAATTATGACTAACGCTATATGTCGTGAAAGCGAAAAAATTGAAACAGCTGAACATGAGCAGAATGATATGCCAGCCACAACTAACACCAAAAATTTATTTTCTTCTAATTATTCAGCTGCAGTCTTAGCTTTATTAGGTGACCAATTTGAAGAGCGCCATGTCGGCTTATCAAATGTTAACGACATAAATGATACGCAGTCGATGTTGGCAGCACTTGGCTATGCATCAATGGATAATTTTATTCGCGATGTTGTGCCTGCAAGTATTTATCAAAATGAATTATTAAATTTGCCTGAAGCATTAAGCGAAGCTGATGCGCTAGCGGCATTAAAAAGCATTGCACAAAAAAATCTACCGTTTCGCTCAATGATCGGTCAGGGTTATTACGCCACCGTCACGCCGACGGTGATTCTGCGTAACATTCTTGAAAACCCTGCATGGTATACCGCCTACACGCCTTACCAGCCAGAGATTTCACAAGGGCGCTTAGAGGCTTTATTGAATTTCCAAACCATGGTTTGTGATTTAACCGGAATGGATATTGCTAATGCATCCATGTTGGATGAGGGCAGTGCAGCAGCAGAAGCTATGGGCTTGGCTAAACGTTCTGCAAAAAATAAAGCGAATACATTTTTTATTGATCAAGATTGTTTTCCACAAACGATAGCAGTTGTTAAGACGCGTGCAGAAGCCGCGGGTTACGATATTGTTGTTGGCAACCCACTCACTGATTTGCAAAGCTGCGATTATTTTGGCGTGCTATTACAGTACCCAGGTTGCTCAGGTGAGATTCCTAATTTTGATAATGTCGTTGCTGATGCGCATGACAAAAAAGCATTAGTGGTTATGGCCGCTGATATTATGGCTTTAGTATTGTTACAGTCACCCGGCGCGATTGGTGCGGATGTCGTTGTGGGTAACACGCAGCGTTTTGGTGTGCCGGTAGGATTTGGTGGGCCACATGCTGCTTATATGGCGACAAAGAATCGTTACCAACGTTCATTACCCGGTCGCTTAGTGGGCGTTTCGGTGGATGCAGATGGTAAGCCGGCGTATCGCTTGGCACTGCAAACTCGCGAGCAACATATTCGTCGAGAAAAAGCGACATCTAACATTTGTACTGCGCAGGTATTGTTAGCTGTTATTGCATCGATGTATGCCTGTTACCACGGCCCTGTTGGTTTGCGAAATATTGCGAGTCGAGTTCATTCATTAGCAGCCACAGCAGCAGCTGGATTATCGGCTTGCGGCTTTGAGCGAAGTAATAAAAATTACTTTGACACGCTAACGATTAAGACGAGTGATAACACGCAAGCAATACATGCGCGTGCCACCAATGAAAATATTAATTTACGCATTATCGATAATGCGCATATTGGTTTTTCTATTGACGAAACGACGAAGACAGCAGATATTGAAAAGCTATGGCAGTTGTTCTCGCCAGATAATGCACCTGTATATTCATCAATTGCTGACGCATTAAATATCGATTTCTCTATTACACCGTTCCGACAAGATGCGGTTTTAAGTCATCCGGTTTTTTCACGCTATCATTCTGAAACTGAAATGCTTCGTTACTTGCGTCGCTTATCGGATAAAGATTTAGCATTGGACCGCACGATGATACCGTTAGGTTCTTGCACCATGAAATTGAACGCAAGCAGTGAGATGATACCCGTGACATGGCCAGAGTTTGGCAGCCCTCATCCTTTTGCGCCACCAGAGCAAGTGGTCGGTTATCAACAAATGATTGCCGAGTTAGAAGCTATGTTGGCAGAGTGTACTGGCTATGATGTTGTTTCGTTGCAGCCTAATGCTGGATCGCAAGGCGAATTTGCCGGTCTGTTAGCTATATCGGCTTACCATAAAAGCCGTGGCGATGATGAGCGTAATATTTGTTTAATACCGAGCTCGGCACACGGAACCAATCCTGCTTCAGCGCAAATGTGCAATATGAAAGTAGTAGTGGTTGCCTGTGATAGTGATGGTAATGTCGATATTGATGACCTGCGTGTTAAGGCTGATCAGCATGCTGATAATCTTTCAGCATTAATGGTGACTTACCCATCAACGCATGGCGTTTTTGAAGAACAGATTCGAGAAGTAGCCGATATTATTCATCAACGTGGCGGGCAAGTTTACGTTGATGGTGCGAATCTAAATGCCATGGTGGGTTTATGCGGCCCTGGCGATTTTGGTGGCGATGTTTCACACCTTAATTTGCATAAAACTTTTTGTATTCCACACGGCGGTGGTGGCCCAGGTGTTGGCCCCGTTGCTGCTAAATCGCACCTAGCGCCGTTCTTGCCGAAGATGGCATCGTCCGCTGAAGACAATCAACATGCACCGCAAGTATCTAGCGCGCCATTTGGTTCGGCAAGCATTTTACCAATCAGCTGGATGTATTTACGCATGATGGGCGCATCGGGTATGCGTCGTGCAACAGAGGCCGCTATTTTAAGTGCTAACTATATTGCTTATCGGTTGTCGGAAGCTTTTCCTGTTTTATATACCGGCGGCAAAGGTTTAGTAGCACATGAATGCATCATTGATTTGCGTCCTATAAAAGAGACAACGGGTATAGCGGTTGAAGACGTAGCCAAGCGATTAATTGATTACGGTTTTCATGCACCGACAATGTCATTTCCAGTCGCTGGCACATTAATGATTGAGCCAACAGAAAGTGAAGCGCTATGCGAGCTTGATCGTTTTTGTGATGCAATGTTAGCGATCCGCGCTGAAATAGATAAAGTGGGTAGTGGCGAGTGGGCATTAGAGAGTAACCCATTAGTTAACGCACCGCATACAGCAGAGCAATTAACCGCTGATGAATGGACGCATGCTTATACCCGAACCGAAGCGGCTTACCCATTAGAAAGCCTGCGCGATAATAAATACTTCTCGCCGGTTTCACGCATTGATAATGTTTATGGCGATCGTAATTTAGTGTGCTCGTGTCCAAGTATCACTGATTATATGGATTAACCTTTTATATAAATGCTATTCGAAAGGTTTAATTAGCGTTATTACTTAATGAAATTATTTTTATAACATGACAAAGAAAACGAATATCGCGCTTATCGGTATGCCAGGCGCAGGCAAAAGCACGGTTGGTAAATTATTAGCCGAGCAGCTCGATATGAATTTTTGCGACACTGATCAATTGATTGAGCAGACACAGCAAAGCCCTTTGCAAGACATTCTTGATACCAAAGGTTTTGAAGCGTTGCGCGCTATTGAGCAGCAAACAATTTTAGATCATCAATTTGATAATAGCGTTATTGCTACCGGCGGCAGTGTGATTTATGGCGCAGATGGCATTGCGCACTTACAAAGTTGCGCGACATTGTTTTATATCAATGCCTCTATCGACACATTGACTCAACGTATCAATAATTGGTCCTCTCGAGGTATTGCTTGCCCGCAATCGCAGTCTTTCGATCAGCTCTTTGCCGAAAGAGCGCTTTTCTACAAGCAGTATGCTGACCACACTATTTTAGCTGACGGCCAAAATAGTGATATCAATCATATCGTTGCCCAGATTGTTGATTTATGGAGAGGCACTGCCTCGACTGATCCAGCCAGCCATTAATTCCGTAAAAAGATCAGTGTTTGTGTAATTTCAGCAGAATTCAGGCTTCCCCCTCAAGTCTGAGTCGCTATAATTACTGGCGCTGAAGACCCATGGGCTGTTTGATGGGTCGATTTCTACTATCGAGGATATCTCTGTGAACAAATTGAAAATGATTGCTTGTGCAATCACTGTGTTAGCAACAACATTAACGTCTGTAGTTTTACAAGCTGGTACGGTTGAAGACGGTATCGTTTCTCGTATTCATGCTGTTGGCTCTGTTTGCATCCAAGGCGAAGATTGCGCAAAAGCATTAACCGTTGCTGCTGCAGGTCCACGCTCAGCAGAAGATGTTTACAATAAAGGCTGTCTAGCTTGTCATTCATCTGGCGCTGCCGGCGCACCTAAGTTTCGTGTTGCTGCCGATTGGACAGGACGCTTGGCATCTGGCTTAGATGTTCTTTACAGCAACGCCATTAATGGTAAAGGTGCAATGCCTGCAAGAGGTTTATGCCCTAGCTGTTCAGATGACGAAGTGAAAGCGGCTGTCGACTATATGATTGAAGGTCTATAAGCGATATCCGATTTAAGTTCTCTTTTGAATTAAAAGTAGAACATAAAAAAGCCGCATTATGCGGCTTTTTTTACGGCTGTTGTTTCGCAGTTAAATCAGATTAATCAAATAAGCCACGCAGACTATCAATGGTTTGCTGTGCCTTAGCAGCATTGGCAACACCACCATCACCGTCACTAAATCCAACTCTTTGTAAATCTTCTTCTGGCAGCTCTAAAAGAAAGCGGCTCGACTGGCACTGTAATGTTTCACCAAATTGTTTACGTTGCCTAGCGGAGGTCAGCGTTAAAGTTTGTTGGGCGCGCGTAATACCGACATAGGCGAGGCGCCGCTCTTCTTCGATATTGTCATCTTCAACGCTGTTGCGATGCGGCAAAATCTCTTCTTCAAAACCCATGATAAAGACATGTGGAAATTCGAGTCCTTTCGACGCATGCAGCGTCATTATTTGCACTTTATCATCGGCTTCTTCTTCCGACTGTTGATCTAACAAATCGCGTAATAACAGCTTTTTAATCACCTCTTCTAGCGTGGCGTGTTCTTCGGCTTCGTCTTCACCAACTTCAGGGATGTCATCGCTGGTTTTTACTAGCTCCTTATTCACTGAATCGAGTAAGAAGAAAACGTTTTCCATGCGTCTTTCGGCAACTGTCGTACTGCTACTATTCTGATGAAGCCAGCCTAAATAGTCGATATCGTCGACCATCTCGCGAGCAGCTTGCATGGCAAAGCCATTGTCGACTTGGCGTTGCAGTCCGTTAAACCAAGCGCTGAGTTTACGCAATCGGGCAAGGTTAGCCTCTGGCATGCGTTGCTCTAGGCCTAACTCATCAATAGCCTCAAATAGGCTGCATTCGCGTTCGGTAGCATATTGCCCCAATGTTTCTAAGGTGCTGGTGCCGATCTTGCGGCGAGGCACATTCACAATCCTCAAAAAGGCCGAATCATCATTTGGGTTAACCAAGACACGCAGATAACACATGATGTCCTTAACTTCGCCGCGGGCAAAAAACGAAGTACCGCCATTTAAATGGTAGGGTACCTGCTTGGCTTGCAGTTTTAACTCCAGCAGCTTGGACTGGTGGTTGCTGCGTACGAGTACCGCAAAATCTTTAAAACGCGCTGCTTGCTGCAGTTTTTGCTCCAAAATTTGATTGGCAATACGTTCTGTTTCGGCCTCTTCATTGGCTACTTGCACGATCTGAATGCAATCGCCTAAGCCCTTTTCGCTCCATAACTTCTTATCATAGATATGCGGATTGTTATCAATCAGTTGGTTAGCGGCGCGTAAAATTCGATTGGTGGAGCGATAGTTTTGCTCTAATTTAACCACCTTCAAGCCCTTAAAATCAGCCTCAAGCTGGACTAGATTCTCTGGATTGGCCCCGCGCCATGAATAGATAGATTGATCGTCATCGCCTACCACTGATAGTTTACCGCTATCACCAACTAACATCTGAACTAGGCGATATTGGCTGGTATTGGTGTCTTGATATTCATCAACTAAGAGGTAGCGAATTTTATTTTGCCAGCGTTGACGGACTTGTTCATTGTTTTCAAGTAGTTGCACTGGGAGGGTGATAAGGTCATCAAAATCAACTGCGTTGTAGGAAGTGAGTGCTTGCTCATATCGTCGATAAAGTTCTACAATTCTAGCTTCTTGAGGGCTTTCAGCAGTGCCTTCGACAGCAGCAGGTGTCTGACAATTGTTCTTCCACTGGGAGATTTGTGACTGGCAAAGATCGACCAAATTAGCGGCTGCATCACTGTGATCCAGGAGCAGCTCTTTGAGTAAGGCCTTGGAGTCTTGATCATCAAAAATAGAAAAGCCAGATTTACGACCCAAGGCACGAATTTCACGTTGGATGATTTTTAGCCCCAAGTGGTGAAAGGTACAAACGGTTAAACCTCGGCCAGCACTGCCGGGCAGTAAGCTGCTAACACGCTCTTTCATTTCACGTGCGGCCTTATTGGTAAAGGTGACGGCGGCAATATTGTGAGCGCGGTAGCCACACTGCAAAATCAGCCAAGCGATTTTGCGAGTGATAACACTGGTTTTACCACTGCCAGCACCTGCTAGGACTAAAAGAGGCCCATCGATATAACGAACGGCATCTTTTTGGGCAGGATTAAGATTGCCAAGAACATTGGCGGCATCGGTATTGAGGGTATGAGTGTTGATGTGCGTCGGTCTGCCTAAGTCAAAAAGTTAGTGCGGTATACGAAAGTAGTGAAATTAGTCCCGTTCTAAACGGCGATTTGGAACTAAAAATCTAACAAAGATCCAATAAGCTAAGGCTGATAAAAATAGCCAATAGATACACCTAAAAATAACGGCTTATAACAAAATCGTAAAGTCTGGAAGGTAGTTTATCAGGCATTAGCTAATGACAGGGATAATTTAGCGGAAGAATTTCTGCAGATTCGAGCTTAAAAAGCGCTGAAAAGTCCCTTAGGAACGCTGATTTGAGCCTAAAACTAGCCAGAAAAAGTACCTGAAAAACAACCAGACTTTAATGGCAGAAACACAATTTTTGACCTAGCCTTAATAGATAGCTAAAGAAATTATAAAGAAAACATCAATAAAGAAATTAAAAGGCTCTGGAGATAGCCAGACACCTCAATAAAAATGTTAGTGATGTTGATCGATCTAACAGGGAAAGATGAGGAAATAGCCGCTTAGGCGATATGTTGGCGCTGTATTAGCGCTACATATGTGAGCGTTACAAGTGTTAGCGCTAGAAATGGAACACCCTATATGCAAAAACCGATAATCAGAGTCTTATTGATCAATGCGCATAGCGATCAATACGTAGAAATGGCCAAGTTGCTTGACGCCATTTCTGTGTCTGATTATGAAATGACCTGGTGTGCGGATTACGCCTATGCACTCGAGGCCATGCTCGCGCCAATCCATGATGTGATCTTGCTCGACTATGAGCATGCACCCGAAGTGTGCGAAGAATTACTGCGCTCCGCTAGTACCCACGGCTGCACAACCCCCATTTTATGTCTAACCGCTAAGGTTAATCCTGAGCTGGATCGCGCTGCGATTAAAGCCGGTGCAGCCGATTATTTGGTTAAAGACCGTCTTGATGTCGATGTTATTGAGCGCACTATCCGTTATGCCATTGATCGTAAAAACGCCGAGACAGTACTGGCTCGCTTAGCACACTACGATGCGTTGACGGGCATTCCCAACCGACTGTTATTTAATGACCGTTTGGATCGAGCATTACAACGTGCCGATCGAGGCGACTCACCGTTTGCACTGTTGTACTTAGATCTTGATGGTTTCAAGTCCGTCAATGATGCCTATGGCCACGATATAGGCGATAAACTTGTGCAAGGTATTGCCGAGCGTTTAAGTCAGTGCATACGTCGAACCGATTCGGTGGCGCGTATTGGTGGTGATGAATTTACGGTATTGCTCGAAAAAATTACCTCTACTAATGACACTGTCACCATCGCGCAAAAAATTATTGATGTTATTACCGAGCCATTTGATATTAATGGCCAGCAATTACGTGTCGGCAGCAGTATTGGTATTGCCGTTTATCCTGAAGCCGGTCGCGATGCGCAAACACTTATCAAGCATGCTGATATGGCAATGTATGAAGCGAAAGCGGTACAAGGATCTAACTACCGTTTCTTCACTGCAAAGATGAACAGCGAAGCCGTTGACCAAAGCCGTTTAGATTTAGAGTTGCGCGCTGCTATCAGTAATGATGAGTTAGCACTTTTTTTCCAGCCACGAGTATCGTTACGTACCGGAAAAATTGTTGGCGTTGAAGCGCTACTAAGATGGCATCATCCAGAGCGGGGTATTTTATTACCTGGTGAGTTTATTCAAACCGCTAAGCAATTAGGTTTACTCGAACCTATTGGTTATTGGGTGCTAAACCGATTGTGCCTCGACATTGCAAAAATGGATAAAATGAAAATTCCGCCGCTGCGGGTTTCATTAAATGTTGCACACGATCAATTTATGGCGCCCAACTTTGTCAGTACGGTCGAATCGATATTAAGCAGTATGAATGTCAGTGCATCACGTTTCGAATTTGAATTAGCCGAGTCAGCCGTCGTCGCGAATTTAAATGAAATTGCTGACGATATGGTATTACTAGAAAAACAAGGTGTTCGCTTTGCCTTGGATGGATTTGGTACCGGGTATTCATCGCTGCCACAGTTACAGAAATTGCCGATTACCACATTAAAGCTTGATAAAAGTTATGTGCAAAAGGTAACAAGCAATGAAGACAGCGCCAGTATTGTTCGCGCCATGATTTATCTTGCACATGGTCTTGAGCTAACTGTTGTTGGTGAAGGCGTTGAGACCGAAGAACAAAAAGCCTTTTTAGTTGAAAATCGCTGTGATCATTTGCAAGGCTTCTTTTACAGCGAGCCCTTATCGTTTGATGACTTTACACAGTTATTAAGCAGTGCCGGCGCCACCTCAAGACGCTCCTACTTATCAGTCGTCGACAAATAACACTCCCCCAATCCTTTTATATTTTTTTATCCAGCTGTCTATAAGCTAACGCCTCTTTTAAGTGATGAATATCTACTTGCACGTTTGCTTTGTTATAGGATGTATTGCTATCAGGCCCGCTAGCGTATTCTAAATCGGCAATGGTACGACCAATTCTTAAAAGGCGATGAAAAGCGCGGGCTGACAAACCTAGTTTTTCAATGGCTATTCCCAGCCAATCAATCGCTTCTTCTTTTATCCACCCATCATCCAATAATTCACGAGACGAGAGTTGCGCGTTAATTTTTCCTCGGCTATTGGCTTGCTGATGTTGAGCTTTTAAAACGCGGCTGCGAATAATTGAACTTGATTCGTTGACCTTGGTTTTTTGCGACATCATATTGGCTGGCAATCGGCTGACGCTAACATGTAAATCAATACGGTCGAGTAGTGGCCCTGAGAGTTTCGCACGGTAACGCTGAATTTGATTCGGTGAGCAGCTGCAGTTCTGTCGTGTATCACCAAAAAAACCACAGGGGCAGGGATTCATTGCTGCCACTAATTGAAATTGTGCGGGGTATTCGACTTGCTGAGTGGCGCGTGAAATAGTGATGTGTCCAGACTCAATCGGCTCGCGTAGTACCTCTAATACCTTGCGATCAAATTCAGGCAGTTCATCTAAAAATAAAATACCTTTATGGGCCAGCGAGATTTCTCCCGGTTTAGGGTTGCTGCCGCCACCCACCATGGCGACGGCAGATGCCGTATGGTGAGGATTGCGAAATGGACGCTGTCGCCATTGGGCAATCGTATTTTCTTTACCAACTAATGAATTGATAGCGGCAACTTCTATTGCTGAGGCTTCGCTTAAAGGCGGTGAAATACTAATAAGCCGTGATGCCAGCATCGTTTTGCCGGTACCCGGAGGGCCAATAAAAATTATATTGTGGCCACCGGCTGCGGCAATTTCTAATGCCCGTTTCGCTTGCGGTTGGCCAGCTACATCAGCCATGTCAAAAGCGTTAGATCTGTTATGTTTGGGTTTATCCTTGCGAGCGATACTAAGTGGTTTATTATTATTTAAATGGGCACAGACTTCTAAAATATGGTGTGCGACCATAGTTTTTGTTTGCAATGGTAATGCGGCTTCGTCGCTATTGGCTGCGGGCACCAATGAAATGCGTTGCGGATCAGCAGCAATTAAAGCGGGGATTAATCCCGTCGCGTAACGCAATTCACCTGACAGCGAAAGCTCACCAATGAATTCATATTGCAATAGCTGTTCTTTCGATAGCTGGTCGGACGCAGCTAAAATACCAAGCGCGATAGCTAAATCAAATCGGCTACCTTCTTTAGGTAAATCTGCAGGTGCTAAGTTAACGGTGATTCTTTTTGATGGAAAATCAAAATGTGAATTGATAATTGCGCTTCTTACTCGATCGCGGCTTTCTCTTACCGCCGCTTCGGGCAAGCCAACAATGGTAAAGGCGGGTAGGCCGTTCGAAAGATGAGTTTCAACGCTAACTAAAGGAGCATCAATGCCAAGATTGGCGCGAGAGAAGGTCAGTGCAAGAGCCATAATTTTTCATCCTTGAAAAATAAGTTAATAATAATGGTAATACGTTAATCATCCTTGATAACGTAAAAGGTGTTACTCGCTTTTATCGCTCTTTTTAAGCGCATCCAGCTCGGCTTCGAGTGAAGCCGCTTTTTCTTGTAGTCGCTCTAATAAAGCTAGATGACGGTCAAATTCTTCACGTGTCACTAAATCCAGTTTTTTAAAGCTTGCTTCGACGAGCGGTCGTAAATTTTCTTCAAATTCTTCTCTGACCTTAGCAGCCTTGGTCGGTAGCATATCAGCAGCTTGTTTTAAAAAATCACGGATTACAAATTTTTCGGTCATAGTATTAACGGCTTTATATAAGAGTGGTTGTCGATTTAAAGTATGCGAGCTAATGCTTGCCATATTATTTCAATGCGCAGCAAATTGCACCATCGTATAGCGTCCATGCTAGAAATTGACCGCTTCTAAAGGCTGACATAAAAAACGATTTGTTCCTGCAAGTCCCGCGTGTGTTAAAAGCCCAAGCATTTAACACGAGTGCACCAGCTGAGTCTCTTTTCGCCCTTATGTGGTGCGTCTTTTTGGGTTGTTTCTCTGCAAGATTTTGCATTTTTGATCAAAAAAATCGATAAACCTATGTTTTATATGAATAAAATAAATTTGGCACGCCTCATGCAAAAGTGTAGCTAACGAATTTATTTTTTTGTTTTAAAAATAGGTCGCGTAAGACTCACTCCTGAATTCGTTTAAATAACTAGGGGAAACATAATGAAATTGATTACTGCAATTGTTAAGCCTTTCAAGCTCGACGACGTTAGGCAGGCATTGTCGGATATCGGTGTTCAGGGCATAACTGTGACTGAAGTGAAAGGGTTTGGCCGTCAGAAAGGACATACCGAGTTATATCGAGGTGCAGAGTACGTGGTAGATTTTTTGCCGAAGGTGAAGATTGAAGCAGCGATTGCTGACTCACTTGCCGACCAAGCAATTGAAGCTATTACTAAAGCAGCTAATACCGGAAAGATCGGTGATGGCAAAATTTTCTTAACCAGTATTGAACAAACTATTCGTATTCGTACGGGCGAAACGGGCGAAGAAGCACTTTAAGCTTTTGAGTCTTATTAACGCGATTGAACATAAAAAGTTATTGAGAGGTAAATAACGTGGAAAACAATATTTTTGAACTCCAGTATGCAATGGACACATTTTATTTTCTAATATGTGGTGCACTGGTAATGTGGATGGCAGCTGGCTTCGCTATGTTAGAAGCTGGCTTAGTACGTGCTAAAAATACAACTGAAATTCTGACTAAGAACGTCGCGCTGTTTGCGATTGCGTCTACTATGTATCTCATCTGTGGTTATGAGTTTATGTACGATGGCGGTTTCTTCTTAAGCGGCACTGCAGGCGCGGTTGATTCAGCGGCGGTTCTTGCTGCATCTGCTGAAGCAGGTTTTGCTGACATGGGTGAATACTCAGGTGCATCAGATTTCTTCTTCCAAGTAGTTTTTGTAGCAACGGCTATGTCGATTGTTTCAGGCGCGGTAGCTGAGCGTATGAAGCTTTGGGCATTTTTAGCGTTTGCTGTAGTAATGACAGGCTTCATCTACCCAGTTGAAGGTAGCTGGACTTGGAATGGCGATGCGGTTCCTTTTATTGGTGAGCTGTCTTACTCGGATTATGCGGGTTCTGGTATCGTTCACATGGCCGGTGCAGCAGCTGCATTAGCTGGTGTATTAGTATTAGGTGCACGTAAAGGCAAATACGCAGCAGACGGTAGTGTACAAGCTATCCCTGGTGCTAACTTACCTTTAGCGACGTTAGGTACTTTCATCTTATGGATGGGTTGGTTCGGCTTTAACGGCGGTTCAACGTTGAAATTAGGTGGCATTGAAGTGGCTAATGAAGTGGCTAATGTATTCTTGAATACTAACGCTGCTGCTTCTGGTGGTCTTATTGCTGCATTAATCGTTGCTCGCTTAGTGTTTGGTAAAGCTGATCTAACAATGGCACTTAATGGTGCGCTTGCAGGTCTAGTAGCTATTACTGCTGACCCAGCTAGTCCTTCACCATTAATGGCAACTATCATCGGTGGTATCGGTGGTGTGATTGTTGTTGGTAGCATTATCTTCCTTGATAAGATCAAAATTGATGACCCAGTTGGCGCTATCTCAGTCCACGGTGTTGTTGGTCTTTGGGGTGTGTTTGCAGTATTGATTTCTAACAGCGACGCGACCTTTATGGGTCAGTTAGTTGGCGCATTAGTTATCTTTGTTTGGGTATTCGTGACTAGCTTGATCACTTGGACCATTATCAAGGCGATTATGGGTGTTCGAGTCAGCGAAGAAGAAGAGTACGAAGGTGTTGATATCTCTGAGTGTGGTATGGAAGCATATCCTGAGTTTGGCACTAAATAAGCTATAGGTTTTATTTATAGTTTTGAGAGAGGGGGCGCTTTATGCGTCCCTTTTT
>JAOIUY010000020.1 GCA_028223755.1 Pseudomonadales bacterium
CACAGTTAGGCTGGTTGTCGCCATCAGTGTCTGCCGATAAAGACAGATCATCTAATGGATCCGATCCACAACTTAATTCATCGGCATCCGTTTGATTGTCGTTATCATCATCGCTGTCGGCATTGTTGCCCATGCCATCAGAATCTGTGTCTGTTGTTTCATCTTTATTATCTGGAAAAGCATCTGCTTCATTATCTACGCCGTCACCATCACGATCCGCATCACAAAGATCACCCAAGCCATCATTATCAGCATCTAATTGATTTTCGTTAGCTGTATTAGGACAGTTATCTTGAAGCTGGCCGTTAGCGTTACCACTATCAACGCCATCACTATCTGGGTCAGCCGCTAATAACGCATTATTATCAAAGGCATCTACTGCATCATTAACACCATCGTTATCATCATCGGCATCACAGGCATCACCTTGCGCATCTGAATCAAAGTTAGCTTGATCTGTATTGGCTATAGCAGGACAGTTATCAATGGCATTATCAATCGTGTCGTTATCATCATCACCGTTCGGCGTGCTATCACAAGCATCGCCCGAACCATCATTATCAGTATCTAACTGATCGCTATTGGGTGTACCAGGGCAATTATCTTGTCGTTGACCATTAGCGTTACCACTATCAACGCCATCAATATCTGGGTCAGCCGCTAACGCTGCATTATTATCAAAGGCATCAACTACATCATTAACGCCGTCATTATCATCATCGTCATCACAGGCATCACCTTGCGCATCTAAATCAAAATTAGCTTGGCTTTCATTGGCTGTATTCGGACAGTTATCTTGAAGCTGGTCGTTAGCATTACCACTATCAACACCATCACTATCTGGGTCTGCCGCTAACAATGCATCATTAGGAAATGTATCTACCTCATCATTAACGCCGTCATTATCATCATCGGCATCACAGGCATCTCCTTGCGCATCTGAATCAAAGTTAGTTTGATCTGTATTGGCTATGGCAGGACAGTTATCAATAGCGTTATCTATGGTATCCGCATCATCATCACCGTTAGGCGTACTATCACAAACATCACCAGTACCATCACTGTCAGTATCTAACTGGTCGGTATTAGCAGTATTAGGACAATTATCTTGTGTCACAGCTAACAAACCACTGCTGTCGACACTATCATTATCGGGGTCAGCCGCTAAAAGTGGATTACTATCAAATTCATCCACATCGTTAAAAACACCATCGTTATCTGAATCAGGCGGGGTAACAACAACAACGACTGCATCATCAATAACGTAATCATCAGACAAGCCACTTGCACTAACACTCAACAAGTCAGCTATCGTTTCACCTTCGGCTAAACGGCCAGCATCGGCCAAATAACTTTCATCTACCTCACTCACTTCGTCAACAATTGCCGCCGTATTAATAACACCATCTAATGCATCATTAACAATAGCAGCCACTGCATCAGCATTAGTGGCATACGCTGCATCATCAACTAACTGCTCTACAACAGCTGCAAATGTTTCTGTGGCAGCACGATATTCGGCAACTTGCTGTTGGAGCTCGGGAGTTGTTGTTGTCTCATCAAGAATCGGTGGTACAGTAAAAATATCAATATCGGCGCTCATACCAAAGCCAAAAAAGGCTTTTGCTTGTAACTGAGCATCCGCTAAGTTTGCTAAAACATCATCAGCAACACTGCGACCGTTCATCGCTATATCAACAGCCAACGAGGTTAATGGGCTTGCATAAACTCGCCCATCATCTAACAAATTCAATATGGTTTTTACTTCACCAACAACAGGCGCCTCACCCGTTGTTAAATCGGTCGTTGTTGCGTTGGCTGTAACAACTATCATAAAAGGACCAACACCAGCATCCAGTGTTAGCTCTATATCATCGGCTAAAGCCGTTACTGGATCAGTAGTCGCTGGCTGAAAAAGGAGTGATTCAGCAGCAGTAGAGTCATCTAGAAAAGCTTGCAGGTCATACACTTCAACATCGGCGCCGGCCATAGGACCATCAACACCCATAATATCAATAGGGTTTCCCTGTTCGCGCTCTGACGTATCCTGGGAGTCAAAATCACAAGCAGACAACGCTATCGTAAATATAGCAATAAAAGATAATTTTTGAATAAGACCTAATCGCATGAGGAAACCCTAACTTTATTTTTAAAGTAAAAAATAATAATAGTTTTAAGAAGTGTTGAATAAGGGAGGAAATGCAAAATAGCCGCTCCATCGACCCTAAACCAAGCACTTAATATAGAAAAATTTTTTTATTAATTATTTTAAAAGCCCTAAAGAACTTTATTTTATAAGCATTAAAGCCCTACAGGTGCAGGGCTTTAATACTAAATCAACACAATGTTATTTATGGTCCAGCGACAGCCGTACCAAACAATATACCTTGAGTAATTGTCACTTCAGTATCGGCAGCAATGGGTTCAAGATCTGGACCTGACCCTGCACGCACATCACTGGTGAATAGTGTAGTCGAAGCACCGCCACCCGAACCGCCTTCTACCCATGTGCCAAACAAAATACTACCGTCTTCGCCAACATAAAATACGGTGTCAGCCTCCACTACATTGCGGAAAGCTGCGCAGTCTTCACTCGCCTCTAACTCCTCATCACAAATCTGCGGTAACGCACCATTAAACGGCGCATCAGCTAATGGGAAAAACGTTGAACCAACCTGTAAACCTGCAGTTCCACCCGTTCCGCCACTGGTCACTGATACCATGTCTACCACTCTTAATAACAAGCCACCGTTCTTTGTTAAAAAGCCTTCTAACTCTAGGCCTGAATCAGTAAAGGTAATCGGTGATAAACGACCATTGTCTGCAATCGTAATGGCATTCGATGTCAAACTTAATGCCTCAGACGCAGTTGTCACTGAAGGTAAGGCGCTATCACTAAATGCGGCAACCGCACTAGTGATGCTACCTGACAAGTCTAACGTTGTGCCATCTGCACTAAACTTTGCCACACCACCCAAGTACGTCGATGCTTTTAACGTGACGTTAGATGAATCAATCACTAAACCTTGCAGATCAAACGCCGCATCGGCCAAGTCCGCATTGGTTACGTCTGTGCCTAACTTCACACCATAGATACGTGAAGCAGGATCACTTAACGTGATTAGGTCACCTTCGCTGTCAGCAAAACCATAGAGCGATTCACCATCAATCACTAACTCCACGGCACCTGATGGGCTAACCGTATAAGTCCCTGTCGGCGCTGGCAATCCGGTCGAGAACAACGCCGCACCATCAGTTTCACCTAAACCTGATAGATAGTTGCTACCGTTAGAAAGCGTCAATGCACCGGCACCATCAAAGTTAAAGGTACCCACAGACGTGAATAGATTAACCAGCTCTTCAATCGTCGCTGACTCAGGATCATCACCGTAAACGGTATCCATGATCACCACACCGTAATCGGCATTTAAATCAGCGTCATCTGAATTACCGTCGGCAAACGATAGAACACTTAATGCTTGCTCTTCTGCCGTCGCTAATGTCGTTGAAGCACCATTCAATGTCACACGACCCGAACCAATATAGTTATGCTGACCCCAAGCCGTTAATGCTACAGCCGGCGTTTCATCAGTAAACGATAAGACACCATTAGATAGAGCCACTGTGTTGCCAAGATTATCTGTCGATACAGTCGCATCCGTGAAGGTCGGCGTCGCTGTAGAAAAATCGGTGCCTGTATAGCTCAACGATTCTTCTGTCGTCGCATAGTCTGCTCGAACATCAAAGCTACCATTGCCTGTTTCATCACTACCAAGATCTAGCGTGGTTGAATCAACACCGGTACCAATATCAACGGTGCCATCGGCTTGAGTAACTGTCTCACCAACAGCAGCGGCTTTAAATGCGCCAGTATCACTGCTTAATTGGTTATAGAAAAAGTCAAAGTGATAAGTCGATTCTGAGTTCAGCTCATCAGGATCAACGCCGTTAGCTAAAGTGTCGCCATCTTTATCACTATCACAAGCATCACCTACATCATCGTTATCAATGTCGGCTTGATCATTGTTAGAAAGACCTAAACAGTTATCAGTAGAATCATCAATACCATCCGAATCTAAATCCACAGAGATATTAGGATCTGTTGGGTCAGCATCATCTTCATTAAGAGTGCCGTCACCATCGATATCTGGGTCACAAACATCACCAATTGTGTCTGTATCAATATCAGACTGATCCGCATTCGCATCAGTTGGACAGTTATCGCCGTTATCTCCCGTACCATCTGAATCCGTATCGGTGGTTTCTGCTGGATCATTCGGGAAAGCATCTGCGTTATCGCCGGTACCGTCTGAATCAGAATCCGTATCTTCTGCTGGATCATTCGGGAAGGCATCTGCGTTATCGCCGGTACCGTCTGAATCCGTATCGGTTGTTTCTGCTGGATCATTCGGGAAGGCATCTGCGTTATCGCCAGTGCCGTCTGAATCCGTATCAGTGGTTTCTGCTGGATCATTCGGGAAGGCATCATCACCGTTAAGTACAGAATCGCCATCGATATCTGGGTCACAAACATCTCCGATAGTGTCTGTATCAATATCAGACTGATCCGCATTCACGTCAGCCGGGCAATTATCGTCGACGTTATTCGCACCATCGACATCGGAATCAATCACACCACTAGGCGCTTCATCAACAGACACATCAATATCATAATCCGCTAAGCCTGTAGCATCCGCATCAAGCAAATCTGCAATCGAAGCAACAGAGACTCTAGCAAGAACATCGAGTACATCCAAACCTTGTACCGCAGTAACTACTGCAGGCTCCAAAGTGCCATCAGCTGCATCTGCAACTACCGCTGCAAAGTCCAGTGCACCGTCGTCAACAAGAGTAGCTAACGCTTCCGAAGCACCACGATACTGAGCAACCTCTTGCTGCTTTTCTACTGTCGTCGTAGATTCGTCAAGAACAGGTGAGGCCGTGAAAATATCAATTGTTCTATCCATTCCAAAGCCAAAGAACGCCTGAGCTGTGTTTTCTGCAGCAACTAAATTACCGATAACATCAGCAGCGGTAGCTTCACCTTCGCTAGCTATAGCAACCGCAATAGTTGTTAGCGGCGTAGCATAAATACGTGCATCCGAAAGTGAAGTAACAATTGTTTTAACTTCACTAATAACCGGAGCCACTCCAGTCGATAAATCAGTCGTTGTGGCATTAGCTGTAACAACAACCATATAAGGACCAAGACCGGCATCTAAACTCAACTCTAAGTCATCCGCCAATGCGGTAACTGCATCAGTCATAGCTGGCGCTGCCAATAGGCTTTCAGCAGTAGTTGAATTATCGAGATAGGCTTGCAAGTCATAAACTGCAACATCAGCACCTGCCATTGGACCGTCAGAGCCGAAAACACTGATAGTATTTCCAGTCTCGGGCGTAGATGGACTAGAGCTACCGCCACCACAAGCAGCTAGAACGAAAACAGAAAGACCGATAGCACAGAATTTAGCTAGTGTACGTAAGCACATAAAAACACCTTTACAATTATTTTAACGTTTGTGAAAACTTTAAGAAGAAAATACAGATTCGAACTTTTAAATAAACAGAATTAACTATCGCTGACCGCATGCAAGTGCGGATATATTAAAGTTATATGACGAAAGTATTGATTTGTTAAACGTGCTAAAAGTCGAACTAATTTTTTTAGTTATGTCGAAACGAATGATTGACGATAAGCGTTAAGCAGTCAACCCCGCACATCCGATATATCGCTATTTTTAGACTAATTGGCTATAAAGTAATCAGTTTTATTTTAAGATTAGGTAATTAAAAAATATCTCAGCTAGATCAAAAAAAAATGTAAAAAAAATTTTATTTTCACGCACAGTTAGATTGAATCGTTAATCTAGGCGCAGAGGCATTAGACAGATACGTTTTAAAGACGCGAATGCAAAATTAGATAGGCGGTTTTGGTTTCAAAAAAAGGATAATAATAAAAGGGAGTGTCGAGCCAGCAACCTCAACAGCAAAAACTACACATGCTTAACTGTATCAATTTCGTATTCAATGTTCCCACTTGGTGCATGAACAACCACTACATCACCCACTTCTTTTCCGATTAAAGCGCGAGCGATGGGAGAGGTAATCGAAATTTTTCCCACTTTAACATCCGCCTCATCTTCACCGACAATTTGATAAGTCACTTCTTCATCGGTATCAACATTAATAATGGTTGCCGTTGCCCCAAAAATGACCTTGCCACTTTCAGGTATTGCAGAAATATCGATGACTTGCGAATCGGCTAACTTGCCTTCAATTTCTTGAATACGCCCTTCACAAAAACCCTGCTGCTCACGCGCCGCATGGTATTCAGCGTTTTCTTTTAAATCACCGTGCTCTCGTGCTTCTGCAATCGCCTTAACAATAGCAGGACGCTCAACTTTTTTCAGTCGATCTAACTCTGCCTTTAAGGTCGCTTCGCCAGCAAGGGTCATCGGAACACGATTCATTGTTAAATACCTATCATTTAAAAGGAGATACTATCAGGGAATAGCTCATATCAAAAAGCCCTAAGACAAACTAATATCAAAGAGCGTACTTAGGTTTGATGTAGATCCTGCAAACGGTTCACTGATATTTCATCAGTCACATTGAGCGCCATACATAATGCATTAGCACCTGCCAACGTGGTCGTATAGTAAACCTTGTTATGCAACGCCGAACTACGAATAGTCGAGGAATCGGCAATTGCTTTGCGACCTTCAGTGGTATTAATAATTAAATTAACATCACCATTCTTTATTGCATCAACAATATGCGGGCGACCTTCTTGTACCTTGTTAATCGATACAGAATCAATACCCGCCGCAGCTAAGGCCTTTTGCGTACCTCTAGTAGCAATGAGATCAAAGCCTAAAACCAGCAAATCATGAGCAACCGATACCAAACCTTCTTTATCGACATCGCGAACACTCAAAAATGCCGTACCATTTCTCGGTAAATCTTCACCTGCACCCAATTGCGCTTTTGCGAAGGCTTCACCAAAGGTCAGGCCAGAACCCATAACTTCGCCAGTCGATTTCATTTCTGGCCCAAGTATAGGATCAACACCTTGGAATTTAGCAAACGGGAACACCGCTTCTTTTACGCTTGAAAACGCTGGAATGCGCTCAGTTGTAAAGTTTTGATCGGCCAAACTGGTTCCTGCCATACAGCGTGCAGCAATTTTAGCTAATGAAACACCTATACACTTAGACACAAACGGTACCGTTCGCGACGCACGAGGATTCACCTCAATCACATAAATATCATCATCTTGAATCGCCAGCTGCACATTCATTAAACCAACAACGTTTAATTCCATTGCCATGGCTTTAACCATAACGCGCATGTCTTCTTGATGCTTTTCAGACAAACTATACGGCGGTAATGCACAAGCTGAGTCACCCGAGTGAACACCGGCCTGCTCAATGTGCTGCATCACAGCACCAATAACCACAATTTCGCCATCACTGACGGCATCTAAATCAACTTCTACAGCGGCATTCAAAAAGTGGTCGAGTAATACAGGACTCTCGTTAGATACCTGAACCGCTTCAGTCATATAGCGCATTAATTCTTCTTCGCTATAAACAATTTCCATTGCTCGGCCACCCAATACATACGAAGGGCGAACCACTAACGGATAACCAATTTCATTAGCAGCATCAATCGCCGCTTCGCTTGATCTAACCGTTCTATTCGGCGGCTGTAATAAATCGAGCTTTTGAATCATTTTTTGAAAACGCTCACGATCTTCTGCCTTATCAATGGCATCCGGCGTGGTACCAATAATCGGTACGCCCGCATTTTCTAGATCACGCGCTAATTTTAGTGGCGTCTGGCCACCAAACTGCACAATCACCCCTTTCGGTTTTTCAATATCAACAATCGCTAACACATCTTCTAAGGTGACCGGCTCAAAGTACAAGCGGTCGGATGTATCGTAATCGGTAGAAACCGTTTCGGGGTTACAGTTAACCATAATGGTTTCATAACCGTCTTCACGCATCGCTAACGCCGCGTGAACACAGCAGTAATCAAACTCAATACCCTGACCTATTCGGTTGGGGCCGCCGCCTAACACCATAATTTTGTCGCGATTCGACGGTGCCGCTTCGCAATATTCTTCATAGGTGGAATACATATAAGCGGTTGCACTAGCAAATTCAGCCGCACAAGTATCAACACGCTTATAGCTTGGCTTAATGCCAAAAGCTAAACGCGCAGAACGCACATCATTTTCAGCACATTTCAATACATCAGCTAAACGCTTATCAGCAAAACCTTTTCGCTTCAGCGCACGCATTTTGCCAGCATCAATATCTACCAACGCTTTTTTAGCCAACTGAAGTTCGTCTTTAATTAAATCTTCAATCTGAATTAAGAACCAAGTATCGATGGCGGATAATTCATAAACTTCATCAACACTTAAACCGGCACGGAACGCATCGCCCACATACCAAGCGCGATCAGGGCCAGGGGTTTGCAATTGCGCCTTAATCTCTACCAAGGCATCGGTACTGTTTAAATCGATAATGGGGTCAAAACCCGACACGCCCACTTCTAAACCGCGCAAGGCTTTTTGCATCGACTCTTGGAAGGTACGGCCAATAGCCATTACTTCACCTACCGACTTCATTTGTGTGCTTAACACAGGCTCAGCGGCAGCAAACTTCTCGAAGGTAAAGCGAGGAATTTTAGTCACGACGTAATCGATAGCTGGCTCAAACGACGCAGGCGTTGTACCACCGGTAATATCGTTTTGTAATTCATCTAAGGTATAACCAATGGCAAGCTTGGCAGCGATTTTCGCAATTGGAAAACCCGTCGCCTTTGAAGCCAGCGCTGAAGAGCGGCTAACACGCGGGTTCATTTCGATAATAACCATGCGGCCAGTTTTCGGGCAAATACCAAACTGCACATTAGAGCCACCGGTTTCTACACCGATTTCGCGCAATACCGCCAACGAGGCGTTACGCATAATTTGATATTCTTTATCGGTTAACGTTTGCGCCGGCGCTACGGTAATCGAATCACCGGTATGCACGCCCATTGCATCAAAGTTTTCGATAGCACAAACAATAATGCAGTTGTCGTTTTTGTCACGGACAACTTCCATTTCATATTCTTTCCAACCAATTAATGATTCATCAATCAATAATTCATTGGTTGGTGATAAATCTAAACCGCGCTTACATATTTCTTCGAACTCTTCTGAGTTATATGCAATACCGCCACCTGAGCCGCCCATAGTAAAAGAAGGACGAATAATAACGGGGAAGCCTAAAGTCTTTTGCACCGCATGCGCTTCTTCTAACGTATGGGCAATATCTGAGCGCGGCGTCTCTAGGCCAATCGCTTTCATGGCTTTATCAAACAAGTTGCGATCTTCTGCTTTATCAATCGCTTCACGTGTCGCGCCAATCATCTGCACGCCATGCTTTTCTAATACGCCTTCACGCGCAAGATCCAATGCACAGTTTAAAGCTGTCTGTCCGCCCATGGTCGGTAAAACCACGTCCGGTTTTTCTTTCTCGATAATTTTAGCAACAGTGCGCCATTCAACCGGCTCAATATAAGTTGCATCGGCCATCGCTGGATCGGTCATGATGGTGGCAGGATTAGAGTTCACCAAAATAACTCGGTAACCCTCTTCTCTTAATGCTTTACACGCTTGTGCACCCGAATAATCAAACTCACAGGCTTGACCAATCACAATAGGCCCAGCGCCTAAAATCAAAATGCTTTCTATGTCGGTTCTTTTTGGCATATTTAGCGTGCGTCTATTTGGCGTGTTGAGCCATTAGCTCAATAAAGTGATCGAATAATGGCGCGGCATCCGTCGGCCCTGGACTTGCTTCAGGGTGACCTTGAAAACTAAACGCCGGCTTATCTGTGCGATGAATACCTTGTAACGATTGATCAAACAACGATTTATGCGTCGCTCGAAGCGTTGCTGGCAAGCTTTCTTCATCAACCGCAAAACCATGGTTTTGGCTGGTAATGAGCACTGTGCCATCATCTAAATTTTGTACCGGATGGTTAGCACCGTGATGGCCAAACTTCATTTTTACTGTTTGTGCACCACTGGCCAGTGCCAATAACTGGTGACCTAGGCAAATACCAAACACGGGTAAGTTCGCATCCAAAATAGTTTTAATTGCGGTAATAGCATAATCGCAAGGCTCTGGATCACCAGGGCCGTTCGATAAAAATACACCGTCTGGATTAAGTGCCAGCACATCTGCCGCCGGTGTCTGTGCTGGAACGACCGTTAACTTGCAGCCGCGCTCAACCAACATGCGCAAAATATTACGCTTGGCACCAAAATCGTAAGCGACTACATGATAAGGCTGTGATGCCACATCGGGCGTAGTGTGACCTTCGGTTAAAGACCAAACCGATTCATTCCATGCATAACTTTCTGTACAGCTCACTTCTTTCGCGAGATCCATACCTTTCAAGCCCGCAAATGCTTTGGCTTGCTCAATGGCGCGCGCTTCATCATCAGCAGTAATAGCAGTGTCAGAGGTTAAAATACAACCGCCTTGTGCGCCATGCTCTCTGAGCACTCGCGTTAACTGACGGGTATCAATATCGGCAATGGCAACAACGTCATTGGCCTTTAAATAAGAAGCAAGGTCTTGCTCAGAACGAAAATTACTGGCCAGTAGGGGCAGGTCTCGAATCACTAAACCTGCCGACCAGACGCGATCAGACTCATTGTCTTCGCTGTTGGTGCCGGTATTACCAATATGAGGATAAGTGAGGGTAACGATTTGTCGCGCGTAAGAAGGATCGGTGAGGATCTCTTGGTAGCCAGTCATTGCTGTATTAAAGACGACTTCGCCAACCGCAACACCTGAAACGCCAATAGCTGTGCCGTGAAACACACTCCCATCTTCTAGCGCGAGTACTGCGGAACAGAACGACAAAATAACTCCCCAAAAAAGCGATATTGGCATCGCGATAACGAAATATTTTTATGGCAGTATCGAAACGGTTAACCGATGCTGGATGGATTGCCAATCAACCATCACATCGTTTTTAACCCTACCTGAGTTGGCGCGGAAGTTTAAGGAAATTGCGCTGCAGTGTCCATGACTATGTTATTGAATTTGTCATTGCTGCGAAAAAAAAAGCGCTCGGCATTTAATTTAAGCCCGCAACACGTCAATTTGCCCAAACGATTATACTTAGCGGCCACTTTCAGGATAAAAAATGGCCTTTATAAAGGCAGCTGCTGCAAACAAACCGCTAGTGCAGACCCAAAACATCCTGCATATCGTACAAACCCGCCGATTGGTCAGCCAACCAACCAGCTGCTCGCACCGCCCCCGAGGCAAAAGACATTCTGGAGCTCGCTTTGTGGGTGATTTCAACCCGCTCACCCTCATGGGCAAACAATACCGTATGGTCACCGACAACATCACCTGCACGAATGGTCGCAAAACCGATAGTTTTCTGATCACGCGCACCGGTTTGACCCTCGCGGCCATAAACTGCCACTTTGTCGAGGTCTCGACCCGTCGCATCAGCGACGACTTCGCCCAGCTTTAAAGCCGTACCCGATGGCGCATCAACTTTATGACGATGATGCGCTTCGATAATTTCAATATCAGCAGTATCACCCATGACCTCAGCGGCTAATTTACTGAGCTTAAAGCAAAGGTTAACGCCAACACTGTAATTAGCAGCCACGACCACCGCGATGGGGGCAATCGCTGCATTAAACGCCGCTTTTTGCTGGTCATCAAAACCCGTTGTCCCCACCACCATACCTTTTTGGTGAGCTCCACAAATCTCGGCATTAGCAATAGTCGCTGCCGGCACAGTAAAGTCGATCAAAATATCAAAATCATCGACTGCCGCAGCTAGATCAGCGCCGATAGCAATACCGAGCTTGCCGACACCCGCCACTTCACCAGCATCAGCACCAATAAGCGAGCTCGACGGATGCTCAATCGCCACCGCTAACTGCGCTGCTGAGGAATGAGTTAATGCTTCAATCAGGGTTTTACCCATTCGACCGGCGGCACCGGTCACTGCAATTTTTATCATGGTCACTGTCCAGTGAGAATCTTTGTGAATGATCAAGCGTCATCACGAAAGACTTATCTTAACGCGATTTAGTCTAGCAATCGTTAACTTTTCATATCATCAAAAAAGGATTTAACCCCTTCAAACCACGAACTCTTACGAGGCGATTGTTTACTGCCCGATGAATCAAGGCTAGCCTGGAGCTGACGCACCAATTCTGTTTGTTCTTTGCTCAAATTAACCGGCGTTTCTACCACTACGCGACACATCAAGTCACCACGCGAACCACCGCGCACGGGCGTTACACCTTTACCGCGCAAGCGGAACATCTTACCGGTTTGCGTCTCAGGCGGAATCTTTAATTTAACACGGCCATCCAATGTTGGCACTTCTAGCTCGCCACCAAGGGCAGCATCAGGAAAACCAATCGGCACATCACAATATAAATGCTTACCATCACGCTCAAAGATGGCGTGATCGCGCACATTGACCTGCACATATAAATCACCCGCTGGGCCACCATCAGGGCTAGCCTCACCTTCGCCAGTCAAACGAATACGGTCACCTGTATCAACACCTGGTGGCACTTTAACCGATAAGGTTTTTGTTTCTTCAACGCGACCCTGTCCATGACAGTTGTTACAAGGGTCTTTAATAATAGTGCCTTGGCCGTTGCAAGTAGGACACGTTTGCTGCACAGAGAAAAAGCCCTGTGTCATTCTTACCTGACCCTGCCCGCCACAAGTAGGACAAGTGACTGGCGAGCTACCTTTCTTAGCACCCGAACCATCACAAACCTTACAAGTCACTAACGTTGGCACACGAATTTTTAGCGTGTCACCATGCACTGCCTGCTCAAGACCTAGGTCAAGATTGTAGCGAAGGTCGGAACCACGATGCGGACCAGCGCGGCCACGACCGCCACCCCCGCCGCCACCAAAAATATCGCCAAATACATCGCCGAAAATATCACTAAAGTTACCCGCGTCGCCAAAACCACCGCCACCCATTTGCGGATCAACACCTGCGTGACCGTACTGATCGTAGGCAGAGCGTTTTTGTTGATCACTCAAAATTTCGTAGGCTTCACTCGCCTCTTTAAATTTGCTTTCGGCCTCTGGGTCATCAGGGTTACGATCGGGATGGTACTTCATCGCTATGCGACGGTAGGCTTTCTTAATATCTTTGGCGTCGGTCTGTTTACCCACACCGAGAATTTCGTAGTAATCGCGTTTTGACATAGCGTCTTTTACCAAGCTGTTGCTGCCAATGCTTTAATCGCAAATTGGCATTCAATTGAATTGTTACCGGATGTTGTTTCTATACATTGTTCGATATATTGTTACTGGGCTGAATACAACTCGGGGCTAACGTCCTAAAACGCTAGCCCCATCGCTGAATGCAGCATAACTCTTGTTTTATCATCGGCCGATAAGCGACCGACCAGAGTTATTACTTACTGTCTTCTTTCACTTCTTCAAACTCAGCATCAACTACATCATCGCCTGCTGGCTGCTCACCGGCCGCTTCCGCTTGAGGTGCTTCGCCGCCTTGTTCAGCTTGCTCGGCATACATCTTTTGAGCGAGTGATGATGACGCTTCCGTCAACTTCGTCGAAGCCGCTTCGATAGCTTCTTTGTCATCGCCTTTTAATGCTTCTTCAACTTCCGTGATAGCCGACTCAATCGCCGCCTTCTCTTCGTCAGTCGCTTTATCCGCACCTTCTTCAAGTGCTTTACGCGATGCGTTAACCATACCCTCAGCCATATTGCGCGCCGAAGTTAACTCTTCAAATTCACGATCCGCTTCAGCATTCGCTTCGGCATCTTTTACCATGCTTTCGATTTCGTCATCCGACAAACCCGAAGACGCTTTAATCACAATCGACTGCTCTTTACCCGTCGCTTTGTCTTTTGCCGATACATTTAAGATACCGTTCGCATCAATATCAAAAGTCACTTCGATTTGCGGTACACCACGTGATGCTGGTGGAATATCTGCTAAATCAAATCGACCCAATGATTTATTGCCAGAGGCTTGCTTACGCTCACCTTGAACAACGTGAATGGTTACAGCCGTTTGATTATCTTCAGCGGTTGAGAAAATTTGCGACTTCTTAGTTGGAATCGTTGTGTTTTTCTCGATGAGCGCGGTAGATACGCCACCCATAGTTTCGATACCTAAAGACAATGGCGTTACATCTAATAGCAATACGTCTTTAACGTCGCCTGCTAATACTGCACCTTGAATCGCCGCACCCATCGCTACTGCTTCATCAGGGTTAACATCTTTCTTAGGCTCTTTACCAAAAAACTCAGATACTTTTTCTTGTACTAAAGGCATACGTGTTTGACCACCCACCAATAATACTTCGTCGATATCAGATGCACTCATATCGGCATCTTTTAATGCAATCTTTAATGGCTCTAATGATCGCTCAACTAAATTGGCAACTAACGATTCAAGTTTAGCGCGAGTCATCTTAACAACCAAATGCTTAGGACCTGAAGCATCAGCTGTTATATAAGGAAGGTTCACTTCTGTTTGCTGCGAACTAGAAAGCTCAATTTTTGCTTTCTCGCCGGCTTCTTTTAAGCGCTGCATAGCAAGTGGATCGCCTTTAAGGCTCATACCACTGTCTTTTTCAAATTCATCGGCAAGGTATTCAATTAATGCCATATCGAAATCTTCACCACCTAAAAAGGTGTCGCCGTTAGTCGATAACACTTCAAATTGCATTTCACCGTCGACATCCGCAATCTCGATAATTGAAATATCGAATGTACCACCACCTAAATCATAAACCGCAATCGTGCGATCACCGCCACGCTTATCCATGCCATAAGCAAGTGCTGCCGCCGTTGGCTCATTGATAATACGTTTAACATCTAAGCCCGCAATCTTACCGGCATCTTTTGTTGCTTGACGCTGCGAATCATTAAAGTAAGCCGGTACAGTAATAACCGCTTCAGTCACTGTCTCGCCCAAAAAGTCTTCGGCGGTTTTTTTCATCTTCATAAGCACTTGTGCCGAAACTTGTGGTGGCGCCATTTTCTCGCCGCCCGCTTCAACCCAAGCATCGCCGTTATCTGCTTTAGAAATAGTGTAAGGCACCATTGAGATATCTTTTTGCACAACTTTGTCTTCAAACTTTCGACCAATCAAACGCTTAACCGCGAAGACTGTGTTGGTTGGGTTTGTCACTGCTTGACGCTTAGCAGACTGACCAACTAACACTTCGTCATCGGCTGTATAACCAACTACCGAAGGCGTTGTACGATCACCCTCTGCATTCTCAATAACGCGTGACGTACCGCCATCCAATACCGACACACATGAGTTTGTTGTGCCTAAGTCGATTCCAATAATTTTGCCCATCTCGTTCTCCAAATAATCGTATTCAATTCTGTGTTTGTAACGGTTTGCTGTATTGCGCTCCAATGCTTATCTATATGGAGGCATTACTTCGTATTTCAAGGTTGCTGACTAACAGCAGCGCTATTCGCCTTTAGCAATTACTACCATCGCGGCGCGCAATAAGCGGCCATTAAGCGTGTAGCCTTTTTGCAGCACATCAACAACGCTGTTAGGTTCTGCTGTGGCGCTGGGCACCATAGTCATCGCCTCATGAAACTGTGGATCAAAGGGCTCGCCAAACGGCTCTAGCACTTCAACCGAAAAGCGCGTTAAAACATCCGTCGCGCTTTTGCGGGTTAACTCAACACCTTCGAGTAGAGCCTTAACCGCTTCGTTATCTGCGGACTCTTCTGGTACCGCACCAATGGCACGATCCAAATTATCAAGCACTGGCAACAAGCCATTAATTAGCTTTTCTAAGCCAAACTTGTGAGCGCTTTCAACGTCACGCTCGGCGCGTCGACGTAAATTCTGCATTTCTGCCTGCACACGAAGCTGGTCGTCTTTAGCATCGGCCAACTGCTCAGTTAAAGCAGCAAGCTTGGCTTCTAAAGAATCGGCTTCGCTCTCGCCTGTCGCCGAATCTGCAGACTCAGCCTCTGCACTGGCAACAGCCTCCGCCACAATCTCATCAATCGTGTCTTTAATTTGGCTGTCCGACTGACTACCTGACTGATCTTCGCTCTCTGGCGAAGCATCCTGTGACTTTTGACTATCGTCCACAACGGGCTCCTATCTATAAAACTATCTACAAAGCTGTCTAAAAAACTATCTATAAAAGTATCAACTAGCTCATCTAACCGCTGACCGGCTTAAAACGGCTTGCGTGCTCAGGAATTGGGGACGATCAAAGGGATTTCAACCCAGAAGATGAAATTAATTGCGGAAAAAAGGAGATAGTTGGCTAAAAAAGAAACAGGTGAGCTTAGCCCTTCTTCGCTTCGCTTAATAATCAAGCGGCTTGAGTGCGAGACGGCAAGACTTGCTATAAACTACGGCAACTATAAATCACCCCCCCCAGCTAACAGACCATAGTTTGTCGTTAGCGTTTTTGGAGACCTATATGCTTGCCCACCTGTGTATTCGCAATTTCACAACCGTGGCAACCTGCGAGCTTGAATTAGCCGCAGGGCTAAGTGTCATTACCGGTGAAACGGGCGCGGGCAAATCTGTCATGCTTGATGCGCTAGCTATGGCATTAGGCGATCGCAGCAACACCAATATTTTACGCGACGAAAAACACAACGCTGAAATCAATGCCAGCTTTCAAATAGAAGAAAAATCTCAGCTCCATCAATGGCTTATTGAGAAAGACCTGCTTGCCGAAGACGCTGAACCCGAAGCTATTTTACGTCGTATTATTACGCCTTCAGGTCGAAGCCGGGCCTACATTAACGGCATTACCGTGACCATCGCCGACTTAAAAACGGTCGGTGAACAATTAGTTGATCTACATAATCAACACGAGCACCAGTCACTGCTCAACAAACGCACCCATCAGCAATTGCTCGACAATTTTGGCAACAGCAACCAGCAGCGTATCGAAGTCGAAACCACCGCTAAGCAATGGCAGGCACTGGATCGACAGGTCAAACAGCTCAGCGAGCAAAATGCCGCCAAAGATGCACGGCTGCAACTACTTAGCTACCAAGTGCAAGAACTCGATAAGCTTGCGCTCGAAAACAACGAAAGCAATGCACTCGCAGCTGAACAAAAAAAATTAGCTAACGCCGAAAATCTGCTGCAAGGAATCAACGAAGCATCACAGTGCTGCGATAATGACGAATCCAGCGGCGCGATTACCCAGCTTCGCCATGCCGCTCAATTGCTCAAAAAACAACTGAGCGATTTGCCTGAAATCAGCAGCAGCCTTGAGCTGTTAGAAAGTGGCTGCATTCAAATAGAAGAAGCACACAACGAATTAACGGCTATCACCGACAACCTCAACATCGACCCGCAGCGCTTAAAAATTGTTGAAGATCGACTCGATACTATTTATACCATTGCACGCAAGCATCAAATTAATGTTGAGCAGCTGTTTGAGTTACACCAACAATTGTCGCAAGAACTCGCCGATCTAGAAGGTGGCGATGCCAGAATTGAAGCGCTAATACAGCAGCAGAAAAGCCTGCAAGAAAAATTTATCGTTAGCGCTAAAAAGCTATCCAAACAACGTCGCAGTGCCGCTAAGAAATTAACCAAAGCCGTTAATGACAAACTAAACGAACTTCAAATGGCACATTGCCAATTTGAAATCGCTGTCGATACCCTAGCGGATAACAACCCAACAGTTAGCGGCTTAGAATCGATTGAATTTATTATTTCTACCGTACCAGGCAAGCCCGCACAGGCCTTAGCAAAAATTGCATCGGGCGGAGAATTATCACGTATTAGCCTTGCCATTGCTGTGGTAACCGCTCAAACCTCTAACATACCCACACTTGTATTTGATGAAGTTGACGTAGGTATTGGCGGCGGTGTCGCCGAAGTGGTGGGTAATTTATTGCGAGAGCTTGGACAATCGGGACAAGTATTTTGCGTGACTCATTTAGCGCAAGTCGCCGCTAAGGGTGATACGCATCTGCTAGCCAGTAAGTCAGTTTCAAAAACCACAGCAACAACACAAATACTATCGTTAGATACAAAAGCGAGAACCGCCGAACTGGCAAGAATGATGGGCGGCATCGACATCACCGATTCGTCGATTGCCCACGCAGCAGAAATGTTAGAAAGCGCTTAAGACTCTAACGCTCTGACACCTTGGCAGTAAAAGTATTAACTGCCGGAAGGTTTAACATACAACACTAGGCTGTGATCAATAATATCATAGCCATGTTTGGCCGCTATTTTATGTTGCAGAGCTTCAATTTCTTCGTCACAAAACTCAACGATACTGCCCGTTTCCATACAAACCATATGATCGTGATGCTCACCACTGGCAATTTCAAAGACCGAGTGGCCACCCTCAAAATTGTGCCGCACAACCAAACCAGCCGTTTCAAACTGAGTTAACACGCGATAAACCGTTGCCAAGCCCACATCTTCACCAGCCTCAAGCAATGCACGATAAACATCTTCGGCGCTCATATGATGGGCAGATTCAGAAGCATTTTCTAGCAACTGCAGGACTTTAATACGCGGTAAAGTGACCTTTAAACCGGCTTTGCGAAGTTCTTGATTTTCGGTACTCATACCTTGCCTCGGCAATAATTTTTATAACTGTGGTATCACGCTATTGATAGCTCTGACTATTATGGCACTTATTTTATCACTATCCCTATTATGCTACTTAGCAAGTGTGCCGTTTTGCAGTATTATCGCACCGATTGCTTAGAGAAAGGAACCATCAAACACTAAAGCCTCTAAGCCATGGTAAATATAAACCCTGTTCTCAGCCCAATGATGAGCCCAACTATGTTGCAACAACTGTCTTCTTTTAACTTCCGCCGCCATTCTTCGAATCGATTCGGTTTAAAAATTGCACTGCTTGCATTGTGCTTTACTATTGCTGCCTGCGGTAATAATAGAATGCTGCGCCCCCATAAAATCTCGATTCAACAAGGCAATTTAATTACCCAAGAAATGGTCAACCGGTTGAAGCCAGGAATGAGCAAGCGACAAGTTGAATTTGTACTTGGCACGCCACTTATCGCAGATACGCTGAATAGTGACCAATGGAATTACGTCTATACCCTGCGCACCTCTAACGGCAAGGCACTGCAAAAAAATCTTAACGTATTATTTGTTAATGATGAGCTAAGCGAATTAACTGGCGACTATAAACCTGAAACTGAAGAATAGACTTAGAACAAACAGCCTATACCCATAAAAAGAAAAGAACTAACTACTCGCCTGTGCTTTATTAGCACGGGCTTTGCGCGAAGCCTTAGGGTCAGCAATCAGCGGCCGGTAAATTTCTACTCTATCGCCGGCGCGCATCACATAATCATGCGACTTAACCGCCTTACCAAAAATACCCATTTTCATTGTCGATAAATCGATTTCGGCAAACTGCTTGTCGATACCCGACAACTCTGCCGCTTGATACGCCGTACAACCCTCTTCGACTTTAAGCGCAACAATTTTTTGCCTATCGGGTAAAGCAAAAGCCACCTCAACATCAATAAAGGCAGCTTGCTTGCTCAGTTTATTTTCAGTGTTTGACATAATGATTTATCGAATCTCTTTTTAACTATCTAAATATTTAACTAACAAATCATCTAAACTTTGGTACCGTAAAGTTTATTAGCTCGCTGACAAAAGGCATCGACTAATGAATGGCTAACAGACTCCAGCATGCTGCTAGCCAACCGAGAAGTTACCGCATTCTTCATCGCAAACTCAATAGAGAGTGACACTTTACAAGCGCCCTCATGCAGCGGTGTAAATTGCCAGCGACCCGTAAAATCAGAAAACGGCCCATCCTTAAGCTGCAACTCAATTTGTGTTGGCCGCGTTAAGATATTGTGAGTGGTAAAAGACAATGAGACACCGGCTTTTTCTAATGAGAGGCTCGCCAGCATATGAGTGTCGGAGCTCTCGATAACATTGGCAGCAGAGCAATGGTCGACAAACTGCGGGTATGCGGCCACATCATTGACCAAGTCATACATACACTCAGCCGAGTGAAAGAGCAAAGCGCTGCGCTGTATCACTGTACTCAAAGTAACCCCAATCTGCTCATTAAAGATTTTCTGTGCGGGCATATTACGCAAGTTAGACTGAGCTTGTCATCTATGGAGGCAGTTGATGAGGCACAATACCGACAAATAAAGCCACAAAGGGCTTTAAGGGACTGAATCATCCGCCATGAAGCGCTATACTAAGCGGCTATGGCAAAGAAACCCAAAAAAGCTGGCAACAATATCATCGCGCAAAACAAACGTGCGCGGCATGATTATTTATTGTCTGACAAATATGAAGCAGGCTTAGTCTTAACCGGCTGGGAAGTCAAAAGCCTGCGCGCGGGTAAAGGCCAGCTAGTTGATAGCTATGTATTTTTAAAAGACGGCGAAGCGTGGCTGCTCGGTGCACATATTGAACCGTTGCAAACAGCCAGTACCCATGTGATTGCCGAACCGACGCGCTACCGCAAGTTATTATTAAACGAACGTGAGCTAGGCAAATTGTTTGCCGCCACACAGCAAGAAGGTTATACCTGCGTTGCGCTTTCTTTGTATTGGAAAGGCCACCTAATAAAATGTGAAATTGCTTTAGGTAAAGGTAAAAAAGATCACGACAAACGTCATAGCGAAAAAGATCGTGATTGGGATAGACAAAAACAACGTATTGCCCGACAGCATAATTAACCCTACCCCTAACCCCCTTCTTCTTTTTTTCGCTGCTCTCAGCTTAAATCTAACCAAACCAATAAGTTGAAAAATATTTTTATTCAACGACGACGTGGCCAGAGTAAAACCTTCATCACAGAATATAGTTAAAGCGTTAGTTATGCTTCCTTTCAAGCTTTTTAAACATTTATCTAAATGGTTAAGTAGAAAAAAGGAGGATAACAATGAAGCTACCTATATTTATTCTTATTAGTTTGTATGTTTCAGGCTGTACAACTCACGGTTGGGATAGAGCCGATATGTATGACCAAAATGCTAAGCAAGCCTTGCTAACACAAGATAAAAAACAATGCATGCTAGCCAACAAGAGCACATCGCTTTATAACAATATGCGCCATTTTAATAGTGGCCAGACATTAACTATTGATGGCCGCCTATTAGATGACGAAATGCTAGAAGATTATTCCATTGACCCGAACGACAGCTTATTTGAAATTATCGGAACGCATGACAATATTAATAGCCCAGATTTAGTCTCTGAATGTATCGAGGATAAAGGCTGGGCATGGGTACCCAAAGACCAAATCAACAATCAGGTGTTGGTCAATAATTTATAGCGCACAAAGACAAAGGGACAAATGTAGCAAAAGCGCAGAGCAAGGATGAATATTGCCGTGCTATACTGGAGTCATAGTTAGTTGTTATTGCGTTCAAGAGTGATGACAGCAAATTAAGTTGCTGATTCAATTAAGAGTTTAAGCGGATTCTTAGCAAAGAATGAGTGATGAAATTGGGGACGATCTGGATTCGACGCCGGTGACCTTAGACAAGATATTATCCTAAGTGCTTAAACTCTATTATATAAGTATAAAAACAACCTGCAACACTAATCTTTAAAAAACCCATGCATGTAATAGATGCATGTAATTTCACTCAGCCACACTTGATGCAAAAACTCAGGCAAAAGCAGTTTTCGTCATACTCACAGCTCAGATTCTTACCCTGTTATTAATTGGTAGGCACCTTAGACTCCTGTAGAATACCAACAAACTCCAAAGGACTACTGCTATGCGACAGCTAAACGTACCGAAAGGTCGTAACTTGAAATCTTTAATAACTCTCTGGGTGACCTTAAGTGTCTCTATGGGGAGTTATGGTGAAACTAATACATTTACCGGTAATCAGATGCTTGATGGATGTAAAAGCAAAGACCTGCCTATGGCTTGGGGTATATGTAGCGGATACATTAAAGGCATGAATGTTATGCAGTTGGTAGCAGCCGCTCGACCCGAGCTTTTTTTTGCACACCTGACGGGGTTACTAACGGCCAGCTAACTGATTTAGTTGTTAAGTATATGGAAGATAATCCACAGTCTCGTCATCATCCTTTCCCTGCTTTAATTCTAATTGCCTTGGAGAAAGCCTTTCCCTGCGAAGAATAAAAAATCCTAGCGACAAATATCAAAAATCAATTAATCGAATTCTCTCAGGGATGAGATTCCTATATTAATTAGTCTACAAAAATAGGTTTCGAGTTTGATTTTATGAGCTTCAACTTTTCGACATCGTCTTTATTTTTTTGAATATGCATTTTACGATGACAATTGGGGCATAAAGCTACAGTATTTTCAATTCAGGTAACACCTAAAATATCAACATAGGCCTGTGGCTGAACAAGCTTTTTCTTTCCAGTTTTTTTTTGGCGGCGGTCTTTCTCCATTATTGTTTCTCATATAATTTGCATATTCTGTAAGTGTTAATCCAGTCTCTTCTAGCTGCTCTTTTGTTACATCAAGTGATTTTTTTTTACTATTATCGCTATAAATAGAATTCCCATAACACTCTTTGTTACCATATGTATTTATACACTTCTTTTCAGTACAAGCGTCTATCGACTTATCTCTTATTTTTTTGTTGGCGTCATAATATTTTGTTTCATTTACATAATAAGTGTTTTTTACTCTATCGTAAGATGGCTTACACTCTTTAACGTATTTACCAGTAATTGAGTCCCGCCCCTCTTCACAACGAGTCCCTCCATTTGGAACATTTTTATAGGTATACTTTTTTACTTTTTTTATATAAGATTTTGTTATTACAGGATATTTTTTATAAGATAGTTTTTCGCACTCTGTAGCTGTATTTTTAAACTGTTGTGTCTCACACCCAGAAATATAAAAGATAATAATACAAACTGGCAAAACGCGAATGCATCTAAAAAATCTTGATATACCTTTCATAACTGCTCCCGAATTCTCTTTGGTTATTTTATTCGACCCTTCAAAATCCATGCTTTCATCGTTACTCATTAATCAAAGCTCCTTGCCATATAATTTCTTTACCAAGAATGAGTATTCAATCTAAGACATCCTTTAAGTTATCGTATTGACTCTCGACATCACTAGTGAAATCATTCGAGATCTTTACCGCTTCATTTTCAAGATTCTGCAGACGTTCAATAAGATTATTATATCTTTGCAAAGACTCATCATCCGAAAACATTAAAAACTCATTCTGAATTGTCAATAGCCCACTCAATGCTATGCAATGATTGGAAATATCTTCAAAAACCTTATATATTTCTATTTCATTATTATAAGATGAACGGAACTGATCTAAAACTTTAGGCTCCGTTTTTTGGTAACCCCTGTAGAAAGCTTCCATTGAGGTCGATCTCTTCAATGCCTGATTGAATTGCTGATATTCATAAAGAATTTCATTTAATGTGTTCTCAGCGCTTAATTGTAAATTTTTTGCTTCATCGACATAAACTTCTAATAATTTTTTATCCATTAATACAGACGCAGACAGATTAAATTGATGTTCTGGGTATTTTCTAATATGGTTTTGAGCAATAGCATCGATCTTTGCTCTCATATTCATCATTACTTCTATTAAGTTTTCAGTGGTGATATTAGTTAGATCTATGTCTAAATCTGATTTGGGCTCTAAATTAATTTCTGAAAGTGAATCTTCATTTGCCTCTTCAAGCATCTCTAAAATATCATTTCCTAATCTTTTCGCCACTTGATTTTCATCGTATTTTTCATAGACAAGATGCACGTAGCTTAGAGTGGTAGCAACTAGAAAAATTAGAGGCTTATTTAATATTGAAAACCATCTAGAAAGGATGAGCAATGGTATAGACAGAATGAAAGTCAAGCCTATAACCTGACCGATAAGGTATCCTATAGAGGAAGCATTCACAGTACTCATGTCAACCTGAGAACTGATGCCAAAAATAAACCCGAAAGTTATCATAAAGAAAATGAGTGGAATATTCATATGCCTCCTATCGAGTAAGTTAATTTATAATTAATTCGAAGATGCTTGATTGTTAGATTTTTAAACGATCTTCAATCCCTTAATTAGATCGATACTTTTATATTATCACCTTCGTGGAAAAAAGCATTTTATATCTAATAACGAACTTGGAAGGTCCCCCTATAGGGAAATCACCACTCAAATCTTAGGAAATCACCTTTTAACAAAAGGTTACCCTATAGAGAATACAAATCAAAAAGGTACAGTATAAGAAAAGAACTGGAAGACCCTTCAGGTTAATTATTAATCAGACAGCCCTAACATTCCCCTTAAGAAATAGATGGCTTGTTACCTTATAAAAAAAAAGGGGGGGGGTAAAAGTACAGGTAATGGAAGAGAGCCTAGGCGGTCTATGGTGTCTTGAGCGTCCTTAGAGCAGCCACCTCCTCCACCCTCTTAATAAGACTCCAACCAGTAGCAGTAAGCTTCATACCTGCTCTCATACTCCTTACTTCTCACTGTCTTAGGTAGCTGCTCCAGTAGTTGTTTGTGTAGGTGGGTATTATTAGGCTCTTGAGCTCTGAAAGTATTGAACTGATCTATACCAAAGACGTCTTGAGTTATATCGATGCTGAAGCCTTTGAGCTCTTCCTCCGCTGCTTCGTTCATTGTTGTCCTGAGGAGTCCTGAGTGTTGTTGAGGTACAATGTATGAGTCATGAACAGTCAGTATCGGTATATTTCTAGTTGTGAAGTGTTTAATAACACTTGCTGTTATTCTTCCATCCATTGCCATCAACTCCACTCCTTTATCTTTCCCTATGAACGGTTTGATGATGGGGTTCTTGTCTAAGAATGCCTCCAGAAGTGTGTTCAACTTGTTATCCTTAAACTTCTTCTCCGGTGAGCCTGCTTCTTGGTCACTTCTAAATGCTTTAAAAGCACTGGCTTTTGATTTTGCATTGAGTGACTGCAGCACCAGGCTTTTAATCCACTTTCGCTGCTCAGCTGGAGAGCCCGTCTCATCTATCAGTGGAACTGTATATGGGTCCTTCGGTGGTAGCTCCTGATTGAGACCATAGATGAGACTGACATGCATACCCGAGTAGTCCAGTTCTACTGTTTCAGCCTGGTCGACGTAACCTTTTCGCTCCAGCTGCTTTATCTGATTCTGGTTTGCTTTAAATTCATTTCGTAGCTTTATGAGGAAGTCACTTTCTTCTTCCTTTGAAACTTTCCTGGCTACAGCGATGGTCTCCCACACCTCGGCACTAAAAGCGGCCGCTCTTCTTTTTGCCTCGAGAGGGTCATTAGTCTTGAGTGATCGCTCTATGACAGACTTCCCAAGAATAGCCTTAACATCCTGAGGAATCCGAATATATCCATAGTATGTGTTGCCACGGAGGCGAGTATTACGGGGTAAATGTTGCCTTTTCATGCTAATATAACTCCTGTTGAAGAAGCACAAACGGGTACTTTAACATTTGCATGTGATCAGCACGTAGTTTATGCATGTAATAGATGCATGTAAATTATTTTTAAGGCACTCAGGAGTTTATCTTTAACACATTGAAACTAAAGGCTTTGTAGCGTAAGCCAGGTTTCGATACCACAATGGGGACGATCTGGATTCGACGCCGGTGACGAAACCAAAGGTGCATGTCGAGAGGGTAGTGACTCTCGTAAAACAATCGCTGTAACTTTATAGTTGCCAATGACGAGAACTACGCTCTAGCAGCATAAACCCTGCTAGCAGTTGCCACCGGATGCTTGTAAACGGGAAGCGACTGTCATACAGAACAAGCTAGTTCGGAGGTATGCTCAGGGCCACCGGGCAAAACTTTAACTGCGCTCGTCTCTTATCGCCCTGCCCGCTGGGCCGCGAGAGATTAAATTAATAGGCGGATCTAAGCATGTAGAGCCGATGGCAGAGTGCTGACGGA
>JAOIUY010000021.1 GCA_028223755.1 Pseudomonadales bacterium
GTTTTTCATTGTCCAGGACCTTTTAAGGGTGAATTTTATTGTTGTTGTTGAATAGCTTTATCCAAAAAGAAATCGCTATTCTATTTATTATCAATCCAAACAAAATGGTATTCGTTAGGCGTAAAAAAACGCTTAACGGACACTATTTAGTGTTGGTCGATAAATTCTTTATAAGGAGTTTTTAACGGTAGGTACGCACATAATTGAGAACACTGACGGTTCAATATTTATTTTTATTATGTACGAGGAATCTACCAGGAAACCCCTTCAGCTTTTATGCTGCAAAAAACGAAGGCAGTTAGACGGTATAAAATCTAGATACAACCAACGTATTTATTAAATTCAATGGGATTGTTTTGGTAGACGATCCATACAAATAAAAGCCACAGAGAAGTAGCGTTAGTATCTTTGTATGGGGGACATACCAGGGAACCCCAAATAGAGCATTAGATGATTTAGCGAGCGCGTTATATAGCGAGAAGTTGCTAAAGCATTTAAAGCTTCAAACATCATAAGTTATTTTTTGATCAAAATGCAACCTTGTATCAATAATTATTTACTCCATGAAGCGATAAGTTCAGTTGTTTTGAATGGCGGCAATAAACTATTTATTATTTTTATAAGTAATCGGTGATTAAAAAAATACATTTTAATCATATAGTTAGCCTAGTTATCCTCATGTAGATACTAGCTGCTTTAAGCTGTGATTAGCCCTTGAGTTTGGCTGGCTAATCTAACGCTTTTATTTTGTTGCGAGCTAGCGCTTACGAGGCTGAATCACCCATTTTGATAAAAAGGGCGAATTGGCATTGCTGGTATCGGTAATCAAAGTGTTTGCTGAAGGGCGCTCTTATTTTATATCACTCTAATGCTTGTTCTTTTTTTCTATAACGATTAGTCATTTTCTATCAACCGTTATAGCTAATTTTTTTATTCGGGGCTGGGCTTTAAGGTAGGATAGTTATTTGTTTTTAATTCTGACGATAATTAAAAATATTTATCTATTTAGAAGAATGCGATTAATGCGTCTTACTGGGCCGCAGGCTTACAATCGTCAACCAAGTTTTAATCGATACATTTCTGTAGTTCATTCCATTTGACGTAGGCATCTACATCAAATGACGTATTTATCTTTGGCAGCTCACTATCAATAATGCATGCAAGTAAAAAACACTTGAAGTTTCATTATTATTAACTGCGGAGATTAAACGTATGGCTAGTACAGGTAGTGTAAGTGCTTGGGAAGAAGCGCTTCTTGTCGCAATGATTCAGTATCCAGTACCCGTAATTTCGGGCCCTGAAGATATTCAAACTGAGGTTGATAAAATTTGTAAGGCGGTGGCGAGCACTAAAGCCGGTTACCCCGATGCTGATTTGATAGTCATGCCTGAATATTCTACTCAGGGATTAAATACGTCTATCTGGACGTATGATGAGATGCTTCTAACTGTTGATAGCCCTGAAGTTGGGCAATTTAAACAGGCATGTATTGATAGTAAAGTATGGGGCGTTTTCTCAATTATGGAGAAAAATGAAGACCCTTCAAAACCCCCTTATAACACGGCATTAATCATAAATGATGAAGGTGGAATAGCACTGCATTATCGTAAGCTTCAACCTTGGGTGCCGATCGAACCATGGTCGCCGGGTAACTACGGAATGCCTGTTTGTGATGGGCCAAAAGGTTCTAGATTAGCTGTATGTATTTGTCACGATGGTATGTTCCCTGAGCTTGCTCGAGAAGCCGCTTATAAGGGCGCTAATGTTTACATCCGAATCTCAGGTTATTCAACGCAAGTAAATGACCAGTGGATTTGGACTAACCGTACAAACGCTTGGCAGAACCTCATGTACACTATCTCTGTTAACCTAGCTGGTTACGATGGTGTGTTTTATTACTTTGGTGAAGGTACTGTTTGTAACTACGACGGTAACGTTATTCAGCAAGGGCATCGTAACCCATGGGAAATTGTTACAGCAGAACTGTTCCCAAGGTTGGTCGACAAAGCACGAGAGAATTGGGCGTTAGAAAATAATGTCTTTAATCTGGGTTGTCGTGCCTACGTGGGTAAACCTGGAGGCGAAAAAGAAAACTATCTGACCTGGGTAGCAGATCTTGCTGAAGGTAAATACAAACTGCCTTGGGATGATAAGATCAAGATCAGAGATGGTTGGAAGTATTATCCTGATGGCGTTAAGTTAGGGCCGATGCCAAAAGAATAATGCGCAGCGGCTTTGCATAAAATAATAGTTGGCATCGATATGATAGGTGCCAACTATTTTTTATAAGCTTCTAAAATAGCTCTTATACAGCCTCTCTAAAAGCATATGCACCTTTACCAACGCCTTCATAAGCTTTAACTAACACTTTTATCTTGTTCTCTCTTGAGGTTATATCTGCTAAATAAACTGCTATGTTCTCAACCGTAGTTTTCGTTGGCATGATAAACACTCGAGCACTTGGTAGGCTAATAGAAAAATAACCTTGCTGAGCGGTGTAAGCCAGCTTGGTATGTGTAATGCCATTGAGCTCAAACGTTTCAATGATATGGTCTTCGGTTGCTATATAGCCATCCTGCAATCTACTTGCCCACTGTGTTTCAATTCCTTGGTTACGCTTGCCATCAATGTGAACTTCGATTTGTGAGCGATGACCATGCGCAATACGCTGGCACTGGCCTAAATGTTTTTGTAGACCGTGTGTGTAATGATAATAAGCACCATTGATCTCTTCATTACGCAGATTGATCACAACCTCAGTCACATTGTTAGGCAGTATTGTTTTTATCCTTGTCTGTAAGTCATCGACAATACTTCTAGCTTTAATCACTTCGTCATCAACTAACAATACGGCATCTTGCGGCGATTGATGAGAAATCACGCCACCCGCTGTGAGTGGAAACTCTATGAATAATTCATCATTGTGAAGGCGCGTGCTGCAACGTGAGGAAGCAATAGGTACCAGTAAGCGATGATCAACTTCGGTATCGATGAATTGTTTGATTTGCTTTTTGATACTGCCAAAATCAAACACCATGCCTTGATCATCTAAGCTGCCAAGTAATTCAATATCTACAATCCATGACTCACCAACAATACCGCGTTCGCTGTCGAGGTATGAGAAGTCAATGACGGATAAATTTTCTACAAATAGTCGAGCCATGCCGTGCCTATATTCTGTTTTTTTAAATATGTTTTTTATTTGTTCTTCATGTGTTCTTCATGTGTAGAAGGCCACTATTTTATGAATAAGAATCTGGGTGGACAAGAATCGTTATATTCAGCTTTTGCTATGAAGCGTGTAAAGCCGATAATAGGAGCTGCTTGAAAAGCGGTAAGACTTATATTTGCCGCAGTAGCGTTAGTTATCGTTATTCCGGCATTTGCGAGGAGTGGTGCTCTACAATCATCCAGCGTTCACCGTTCCAGCGATACACAAAAGAATACCGTGCCTGTACTACGGAGCTATCTTTGAAGGTAAAGGTATAGACACCAGAGTTGATGGCAGTCTCGCCAAAGATCCGGATATTTGCTTCATCAATTTTCCCTTGAGGGCCTTTAGCGAGAAAATGAACAAAATAATCTTCGATTTCATCATGATTATGTCTTACTTTATTCGATACGGTCGGAAGCAGAATGGCAGTGTCTTCATAGAGAGCAGCCACTTTCTTTGGGTTTCCGGTTTGTATTGCGCCATTCCACTCATCGAATAGCGATGCTATATTTTCGTCGATCATCTTTGGTATTCCTGTTTAAAAAGCATATTCATAACGATAATTCTATTAAGAAACGATACCGCTTTTTGTGCTTATTTGAATCAGCCATGCACGACCTAGTGCTGCAGCTATCTATGCAGTTTAACAAATTATTGTGTGTAATGGTGATTTTTGACCGCCCTGAATCAATATCCAGGGTTATGCCCAAGACTAAAATACTCGTTATGCATTACAGCTCTGTATAGCATTTAGTTTTTTTGATCTATCACAACGGCATTGTGTGCATGTATGCTTTCTTGGTGTTCTACTTTAAACCAATAGTCTTTTACATCACTCATCGGTTCGATCGCCAACTTAATTCGTCGTGCTGCATCTTCACAAAACATTAAATTCTCAGCATTTAACTTCGCAAAGGCTTGTTCATCGACGCGTTTTACTGCGGTTTGTACGGGCGTGCCAATAGTTGCTTCAAATTGAAAAATTAACGCGGCTAGTTCGGGCCAGCGGTTATTGCCTAACGAAAGACGAATATAAGCGTATGATCGTTGGCTATGCGGTGTGGCAACCGAGCCTGCGGGCGACTGAGCCCAGTCGATTAAGTCGGTTTTCTGGATGGTTGAGTTTGAGAACTTTACCTTAATTGCATCGGCGTATAACTGCCGCGCAAGGGATGCCGAGCAGGGGCAGGTGCTTGAATAAGGGATGGTGATTTCTAGTTCACTAGACAATCCCGTTACTGTTTTTTCTGGATGAAGTGTAACTGGGTAAGATTGAAAGCCAGTTTCATCGCTCAACAATGCGGGTTTCTTAAGCAGCACATCGAATGACAGCACAATTTTAGCTTCTCGCCCAATACCGTTCTGTGAGTCAATCATTTCATCGAGTAGCTGTTCGATGTTGGGTTGGTTGCACTCACGTGTCGCTAGCTGATTAACCACATGGTGAAGGCGGGACATATGAATGCCTTTTGCATCTGGCTTTTCTAGACTGACATAGACGTTGGCTTTTGCTGCAATGGTCTGCAGGTTTCCATCTTGTAAAGTCAGGGTAATGGGTACGGCGATATCTTCCATTCCGACCCACTGTAATGTGGCGGGGGTTTCAGCATTAAAATCCGAAGTGACATCCGGTAAAGTACGATTTAACAAAAAAAATCTCCTAAGTTAACGGTCGAATGCAAGTCGCATCGACGAAATGGTTTGATCATTGACTATCCGGCCATCGAATACCTGACAGCCATTCACCCAAGTTCTTCTAATGCTCGAAGAGAATTGGTAATCATTAAAAGGTGTCCAGCCGCAGAGGTAGCGACTATTTTCGTGGCTGGCTTCAGTCGTTTGGTTCATATCGACCAAAACCAAATCGGCGTAGTATCCTTCACGGATAAATCCACGATCTTTAACGGCATAGTGTTTCGCTGGGTTATGGGCGGTTTTTTCCACCACTTGCTCTATGCTAAGCCGCTGATGTTTAACATGGTCAAATAAACAGAGTAGGGCGTGTTCTACTAACGGTAGACCGGCTGGCGCTTGATTGTAGTCTCTCTGTTTTTCATCCAACGTATGGGGTGCGTGATCTGTTGCAATAATATCAATCTGATTATTGTGCAGGGCTTGAATCAAAGCATCACGATCCGTTGATGCTTTGATGGCTGGGTTACATTTAATAAAATTCCCTAAACGAGGGTAGTCTTGATCGCTAAACCAAAGGTGATGAACACAAGCCTCGGCGGTGATATGTTTATTTTCGATTGCGCCACTTCCAAATAGGCTAAGTTCTTTTTCGGTGGTGATATGCAGCAGCTAATCTATCTACTTCAGTTTGTCTTTCCACAATGATAATAAAGTGTCTTTCAGGGTGCTTATTGATCTGGTCAATGATTCTGGTTGTCTTGCCTGATCCCATAACGGAATCCATTACTCGAGTCTTTGTGTGCATGAAATTTGTCCTTTAGTCTAAGACCTTCTCTCTCTTACAGGCACACCTCTACAGCCCCCGTTCTATTGGGGTTTTTTAGGATTTTTGTAAAAATAAAATCCAAGAATTTGAATTAGAGGTCTAAATGGAAGATTTGAAGGGTGGGGTTTAATTATTTATTGATGGTTATCTATCTCTTAACGGTATCTTTAGAGATTTCTTGCCCACCTATATGGGGACTTTAGAGAGTGGCTTAACTTGACCTATTACGTCACTTTTTAAAGTTATAACGATTTAAGTAAGCTTGGTTTGTATCTCTATAGGGGAAGAATCGAAACTTGGCGGTTAACGGCTTGTTTATGAGTATCTGATTAGAATGATCTTTAAAGATCAGCAGCTGTGAATAGCCGTATTAGTCTATCTTATGATTAATCTATAAATATCAACCTGTGAGCTTATTTATGGGTGCGATTTTGCACTTCCTTCCTAATAGGGGAACCTTTGAACTTTAATGCAAAGTAAATAGACTGCTTTTTGTGCAGGTGATAGCATTATTGGATAAATAATAAAAACTATAGAGCTACATCTCCCCCGATGACTCTATGTAAATGGAACCTGGAGAATAATAATGACCTATCTATTACGCTTAGCTGCGTGTCTGCTTGTTTTATTGTCGTTTAATGCAAAAGCGTTAGTTGTTAATGGGTGTACGATAGAGCCATATGCCGCCTGTCCTGGCGGAGATCTATCTTTTGCTGACCTTGCTAATGCTGATCTGTCTAACGCTAACCTAACTTACGTTTACCTGCATGACGCTAACCTTTCTGGTGCTAACTTGTCAGGCGCTAACTTTTCTGGCGGTAACCTGTATGGCGCTAATCTATCTAGCGCTAACCTGTATGGTTCTGACCTATCTTATGCCCACCTATTTAACGCTGAGCTGAATAGCGCTGACCTGACTAACGCTATCCTGTCTGGCGCAGAACTGACTGACGCCTTTTACAACGACCAAACTATATTCCCGTCTGGCTTCGACCCTATAGCAGCAGGTATGATTAACGCATCACCAGTCCCACTCCCAGCAGGTATTTATCTCTTTCTATCGGGGCTTGTAGGTTTAAGTGCAGTAAGAATTAGAAGGAAGTCATCATGAAAAAATTATACATTATTCCAGCTACGTTATTCTGTAATAACGTGAACGCCGAATGGGGGCAGCAATGGGGCTCTATGGTTTGGGGCCAATCCTCAACTAGCGTCCCTATTATGGGCGGATTCAGTCAGTTTATCTTTTTCGTATTAATGCTTGTTATAGGCGTTTTTGTAACAAAGCGTTGGGGGCTTATTAAAACGTTACCTGCAGTCGCTGTATTATCACTAACACCAATAATCGTCGATGCCGTTCAGCTCAACACTTTCCAAAATGGTGAGGTAGCCGATGCTGATGATGTGAATGAGAATTTTAATAATTTGAATCAAGCCGTGCAAGAATTAAAAGAAACCATAAAAAGAGTCAGTTGTAATGCAGTTGAAGGTGTTTTTCTCAATGACTCATGTTTAAATCCAGAATTAGACATCGATTTTATATTTCAAGCCCCAGTATCAAACAATGTTTTACTCGAAATCGACACATCTAGCTTTGAGTTTGAGAATTCTAACAATATGGAAATAAATTTATTTGCAGAAGCTTCGAGTTTCAACTTGGATTGTCAATTATCAAATACAACTAATGGCGTAATTTCTACCTTTTTTATTCCCTCTACTGGTGGAAGTGTTGTTGACATTGTGACTATTCAAGAAAGGGAGGTGCATACCCTTAGTTGTTCCATTTTGTCTGCTAATCCATTTCAACAGCAACCAGTTGAGATCACTCTTGAAGTTAGATTTTATTAGTCAATCAACAAGTCATGGGCGGCATAGGGTTGTTAGTGCTGGGTCTGTCGATGCTGGGCTTAGGTGCGGTTAGGTTGAGGAAGAAGTAAATAACAATTATGAATTATAAAACAAGCTATAGGCAGTCATTTGACTGTTCTGAAGAAAAGTTATTTTCAGTAATTACTGAGCCAGGCAACCTCCAAAACTTTCACCCTTTCTGTCAAGAGAATATTCCTATTGAATGGCCTGGTGATAATGCAGTTGATAAGCTGACATATTTAAATGGTAAAGTCTTCACTCGTAAAATCACTCGATGGCACGACTGTGGATATGACCTAACCATTACTCATGGGAATATTAAGACAAATGTTGAATGGAACATTATCTTTCATAAAAATAAGCCATTATTAGAAATAAAACTTACGCCCTTGTTCTTACCGAATAATAGTGTGTATCGTTTTTTTAGCTTCTACTTTTATGTTAAACCCCAGCTCACTAAATACCTTAAGGCTTTATTCAATGGCTTAGATTTTTATATCTCGACGGGTCAGCAAGTCTCGCCGAACCAATTTGGCCGTCACGCTTGGTTTTCTTAAAGCTTTCTCAAACTCTCCCTTAAATCCATCTCAAACCATCCAGTAGACAATAGCGTAGACACTTTGTGCCTCTTGACGGGGAGTTTAGCGATGGGTGGTTGTCTTATAGAGGTTTGAGATTTCTTTGAGCAAATGAGGATGGAACCTGTCATGGGTTATGAGGGAGAGTTTGAGTAGATATAAAAAAGCCGCAGACTAGCTACGGCTCTTCTTTAAGCAATTTAGATTAATTCTTCCTCAATCTAACCGCACCTAAGTCCAGCTCTAACAGGCCTATGCCGCCCATAGCAGGTATTTATCCCTTTCTATCGGTGCTTGCAGGTTAAGGTTTGATGAGAGGCTAAAACGCTTATTTTTCTCTTACTTAGCTGCATGCCTTTTCGCCAAGCTCAGAATTATAGTTTGGATTCGTTTAAACCTGAGTCATGCTAGGCCATAGAAAATTACAAAGTACTGATTTTATTCGCTTTTTATAGAATTATCAGTCTATCTCCCTGTGAGTATTACTCACACATAATTCGAATTTTTATCTATTGCCGAGAGATAATTTTGTACCTATTATAGATCTGTATCTTTTTTGAGCTAATTAATTAATTTTGCCATTTATTTTGGGTACAATTTTGTATTTTTTGTAGACGTAACTAATGCTACTTCGACATGCATAGTTTTGAAATTCAAATTATTCAAGTTTAGGAAATTGAAAAAGTATTATCAGCGGGTTGATAACTGTTTATAAAAATAATAATTAATTCATCGCGATAGGTTTGACAAAAAAATGATTTTTAAGACCATACCAAGTAAGTGCCTTGTTACGTTAACGTTGTTTCTGGCTTCAAGTGCTTTAGCCTTTGAGTGGAGACTGAACGATGTTTGGGTATGCGGTGATGCCCCATTTACAACTTGTGATGATTTTCCCGAACTGGATTCATTTATTGACGATTTTGAAGATGGTGATCGAACTGTTGAGCCAAGCTCTGTCCTTGTAGATTATAGTGGCAGCAATGTAAGTGAAAGTGGTGGGTATTTATCTTTCAATAGCGATAACGGCGGTATAGAGATTGACCTTGGCGATGGCTCTATCCCTTATATACGCGATGAGGTTTACCTTGATATTTTGGTGCCGGACAATACCGGAGATGGCTTCACTTCTGTTTCTGCACAATTTGATTCAGATCTATCCCAATTAGCTGTTGGCGGAGTCAGTGATACAAGTAGTGGGTTTGGGATTACTTTTGCGGGCATCTTAAACAGTACCGATCAAAATGGACTTGGTGCTCAGGGAGCACAGTTGGGAGTGTTTAATAGCATCTATGGATGTCCAACCATTTTTTTCAATGATCTAAATCCCTACTGGATAAATCTCGGTTACTCGAATTATGGTTATGATGTAATTGGTGGTGGTCCAGACTGTACTTCGAAAGAGATCACTGGAGATATCATACTGCGTTTGACGCTTTTGCAAGATACTATCCCAAATCCTGTACTCTCCGGTAATAATTTATTAGTTCCCTCTTACAGCCTTGATGGCGGTGTCACTTTTATCGAATATGCTAATTGGGATTCGGCTGCGTCTGCAGAGAATGGTGGTTATGGCACGTCTTATCTAATACCAATAAGTTACGATTCTGCTGTTGCTACAGTCTTTGGACAGACAGCTGCTAATCAATTGGACACTAATGAAGAGTTTATTCCTTTACCTTTATGGAGTTTATGGCTTATGGCTGGTTTGCTAACACTTATTGCTAAGTTAACAGTTTCTATTAAGTTTTAAATTGTTAGTCCATGTGTTACCGAGGTTATTAATCTGAATTATTTTAAGATTGTTTCCTCAGAAAGTGAGTATCGGACTTCACCCGAGTCCAATAATAGTTGTTTGGTTTAATAATAAAAATATCCTGGAGGATAAAAATGAAAACACTTAACCTTAGTTTTTTTACGTTCATATTTAGTATCGGCTTTAGTCATCTAGCCTCGGCTAATTTTATATTAGGTGGCGGGGGCCTTTTCATTGATGGGGCGGCTGCAACTATCACCGATGTACCAGGCCAGACTACGAATTACATCGAAAACGGCCCTGGTTACAATTATGCTTACTTTGCGCCCGATGCTGCCGACCTCAACTTCGGAACTTTTAATCGTGAACAAGTCACTGGTGGTTTTTCAGGCACCAGCAATGTGGCTTACTTCCCTGCGGCCAATATTGCGGCATTAACGGACAACCCTTCCGACAGTGAAAGTGGCTTTGGTATCACCATTGAAAGCCTTGGTTTTGGTGCACAACTGGGTATTTTTAATAGCTCTGTTACCGGTACACCCTATATCTTTTTCAATGATATGACTTATGGCAATGCATTAAACGCTTACACGGCCCTACCTTCTACTTCGTTCGACCATATTGGATTGAGTATTTATAACGATGGCTTATATCTTTACCCAAGCTACACGCTCGATTATGGTACAACGTTTGTCACGGCTGCTTCTTGGGATTATGACTCTGGTTTTGCAGGTACAAAGCCTGAAGCAGGCGCTAAAACGACTGTGTTTGGCCAAACCGCGGTTCCTTCCGCGGTACCTGTGCCGGCGGCTGCTTGGTTGTTTGCCTCGGCTTTAGCTGGATTAGGCTTGACTCGCCGTAATCGCAAGTAACACTCTATACTTTTTTCAAATCTCACCCAGTGTTGCTTTGTGCAGCACTGGGTTTTATTTATTTGGCGCAAGCTTTTCTTATTCTTGATTTCCGTCTGCTGGTAAACATGACTTGTGCCAGTTAAAATACGGTTTTTATTTAACGATACTCGAGGTGTTTGATGAGCCAAATAGCCATTGCAGGTCTTCAGCTAGCACTGACGCAAGGCGATAATCTGGCGACTATCGAGAAAGAAATTGCATCGACAATGGCCCGTTTTCCTTGGCTGAAAATGCTGGTCATTGGTGAACTTGCCCCATTTGGCTCGGGTAAGGACTTTGCCCAAGTATTACCAGGGCCTGCCGAACAATTCCTGTGTGGGCTGGCAAAAAAATACCAGGTTTGGTTGATACCGGGTTCGCTCTATGAAAAACGGGCGGGTAAGATTTTCAACACCACGCCGGTGATTAATCCCGACGGTGAGGTGATTGCCCGTTATAGTAAAATGTTTCCTTGGACGCCCTATGAATCGGACGTTGAAGCGGGTAGTGAGTTTGTCGTTTTTGATGTGCCCGATGTTGGCCGATTTGGCGTCTCGATTTGCTACGACATGTGGTTCCCCGAAACGACTCGCACACTCGCCTGTATGGGCGCTGAAATCATTATTCACCCGACGATGACCAACACGATTGACCGCGACGCGGAATTAGCAATCATGCGCGCCAGCGCGGTGACGAATCAATGTTATGTGGTTGATGTGAATGTGGCGGGTCAAATTGGTAATGGCCGGTCAATTGTGGCTGGCCCTGGTGGCGAGGTGGTTTATCAGGCCGGTGCGGGACGAGATATTTTTCCGTTAGAATTAGATTTAGCAGCAGTGCGGAATGCCAGAGAGCGCGGCTGGCATGGCCTAGGCCAACCGCTTAAAAGCTTTCGCGACAGTCAGCAAACTTTTCCACCCTACCAAGATGATAGTGAGAAGAGTGCATACCTTGACACTCTAGGTCCTCTCGAAATACCGAAATAAACTCATCATTTTGCTGGCGCTAATACAGGTGTAATGTCGTTAAAGTTCGCATAAATTGCGGATGCGGTGACTAGCTCTAATTCCGGTACGCCAGCGGTGGGTGTAGTTATCGGAGAAGTAATAATAAATCGTATTATTCGGAAAAAGAGCGACGGTAATGCCGCCAAAACCCGACATAAATGGCACCCAAACCGGTTTTGGGCAGTCCAGTATTGAGGCGACATCCAAGGCCCAAAACCCATTGTTATAGCGAAAATTCTTTCCGCCCGCCGCTAAGCCACGGTCACTACTATCGCGTTGCAGACTGGCATTAAGCAAACGAGCATCCAGTACTTGTTCGTCGTCTAAACGTCCCTCGCCGTTACCTAACCAATCGGCTAAGCGAACAATGTCATCGGCTTCGAAAGTCAGTCCGTAACCGGCAAACGGTTGTGCTCGTTGATCATAGGTTCGTTTGCTATTGTCGAGTAATGGACTTAAGGACAGTTTCTGCCAAATGGGATTCACCAGCAAGGCGGTATAAGCATCATCAATCTCAGGCTGTTGTTTAGAGAGAATATTACTGAGGGCCGTGCCGACTAAATACGTATCGGAGGTGTGATAAACAAACTTTTTTTGTGGCGACGATTTGCGTTGATAGTGCGTGCAAGCAAAATCAATTTTACTGGCATGTTTATCATCAAAAATAAATGACATTTGTGCATCACTGTCTTCATCGATAGAAAAAACGGTGCTCGAATAGTGGCCGGTTGCCATATCTAGGGCATCTTCAATACTAACCTTGTGCCAAGATTTTTTTTCACAACTTGGAATGGTTTCTGCAATGCTGCGTCGTGAAACCCCGGGCAATTTTTTTTCAAATTGCATCAACGCGATGCCGGCATAAATCGATTTCGCTGTCGAGTATGAGGGCAGCGCCATACTGTCACAGAACGGATAGGTGCCATGTCGCGTATTGCAATCGCTACGATAATGCACGCCATCGACGACTAGGCCATATACGCTCAGATCTATCGGGCTAACACCATCACCAATGGCTAAGTTGTCAATGTCGATATCACTATAGGTATTGCTTAAATGAGCCAGTGGTTGAACTGGCAATCGTGATTGGCGATGAGTTTCGAAACGTGTAACAGCATTTGCAATGTCGACGTCTGTCGTTTTAGCTTTATCGATTTTTGCTGCGACAGTGCCCCACATATCAAATTTAAAATACGCGCAAGTCTCGCTACTGATTTGATAGGCGAGCCGCGAGATCGCGCCTTCGTGATTGAATAACCAGGTGAAGACGCCATTATGCGTGCAGTTAGCTGCGCGTTCCTGTAATGCAAATGGCACCGCGGCGCGTGACCAACCTTTGTCATTGGTTTCTTGCCAAACCGTGCCAGGTTGTACCAGCAACTCCCAGTAGGGGTGTTCGTCTTGCATCATCCCATGGTTGAGCGGAATAAGATTGCGTCCTTGTTGGGTAAATCCCAGGCTGAAAGCGGGCAGACTTTTTATCGCCTGACCCTGTTGTTTAACGCGATTCGATGAATCGCGAAGCGCATAGAAGCCATCGGCGATGGCAGCCACGTCTATGGTTAGGTGAGCATTAAACGAGTGACTGGGTGCAGTTGCTGAGGGTGGTGGTGTGAATTCCAGTAACGAGACGGGATCTCTCAGTGGCTTATTGCCATTAAGAAAATCGGCAGTGAGGGTTCGTTGTGCCAGAGTTTTTGTTTGGCCATCGTCGATAGACGACCAAGCGATAAACACATTGTCGAGCCAACAGGTGTCATTGTTTGCGTTACCGATTACGCGTGCTCGAACGAAAGCGTTAGTGATGGTTGCGTCAACGTCATGGGTCACGGCATTGGTGTGTAAAGTAAGGCTGTCGTCTTGGCCGTCTGCAACGCGCAGTACCTCGAGCCAATTTTTACCGCCGTCGAGCGTGGCCTCCATTAAGCAGGCGTCATTGGCTTCGAGGTCATTGGCAGCGAACGAAGCCCCAATGCTGATGCGGCCAGCGCCAGGCACAGCCACGCCTGTTGCGGCTAAGGCTTTTTTAGTCATGCGCAATGAAATATTATCGCCGTAGGTAGAGAGACTAATATCACCGTCGCCACTGGCTTGCCAGCCTTCGGCATTGCCGTCTTGAAAATCGTCAGAGAGCAGCGATTCCGTTGCTGTTGCGGTGGCCGTTGTGGCAGTCAAAGTAAAAATTAAGATGGTTGAGGTAAGGCCTTTCATAAAGCACACTCTATTCTATTTGAAATTGACCTTAGCATATCTCAACAGCGTTATGGTTTTAGAATTGGTAGTTTATCGCTAATCCAAAGGTGCGTGGCAAGGCAATAAAACTTCGACTATTACTGCCATAAAATTCAGCATTAGCATTAGGGCCATAAGCTTCAGGGGTAAACGAGCCCGTAACGCCGCGTTCATTAAAAATATTTTTCACGAAAATTGAGCTTGTCCAATCCTTGTAAAGTAATGAGGCACTGGCATCCCAGATTTCAAAACCATTGAACTCGACCGACTGCAGTTCGCCCTCGTTAATAATATTCTGCGTTTTTGATTGGTGAAAGCTGTCGAGTCGCAAAGCTAGATCGGTATTGTCGCTTAGTGACTGAAAATAATCGATGGCAAGGTTGATGGCATGCTTAGGCACACCGGGTAGTGTTGCACCGTCAACAGCGATTTGAGTATTAACGGGCGTAAGTAAATCGGCCGAGAGTTCAGCATCGACATAAGCATAGCCAAGGGCGTATGAAAGTCTATCATTAAGCGCGCCGTTTAATTGTACCTCGATACCCTGTGTCTGTGCTTGGTCGCCATTCATTACGCTAAAAAAAGCACCCGTGTCAACCGGCGTCGAGGTATTGAATTGCGGGTCGTTCCACTCCATATAAAACACACTGACATCATATCGAATACGCTTGATAATGCCTTTGATGCCGGTTTCATAATTCAATACAGTGTCTGAATCGTACGTAACCCAACTTTGATCATTGGCGAGAGCGCCTTCGGTTGCTACGGCATTATTACCACCGCGACGAAATCCCTCTGAAACGGTGAGGTAGAAGAGTTCGTCATCCAAAAAGTCATAAGCAAGATTAGCTTTTAATAGGGTATCGTTTTCAGAGGCCGAATATTCTGTTTCAGTAGGGTTGGCATAATCAGCATACGCCGACACTTTACCAAAGGTATCTACAGTTGATTTGAGATCGAAATAGCGTACGCCTAATGTTAAGTGTAATCGATCGCTAGCATGCCAGGTAAGCTCACTAAAACCTGCCGTCTCCTTGTAGTTTTCATTACGTTGATATGTAAAAACATTATCGGTATTAACGCCTTTATTAGGAAAGAGTGCTAATGGATCATAATAGCCATACCAGTTTTTATAGCCCATTAGGTCGCTGACTTGAGAAAATCCACTGTCGTTGTCGCGATAAAACGCACCGACAATGTAATCAAATTTCTCGTTAAAACTACCGACTAGTCGTATTTCTTGAATGAGTGCTTTGTCTAGAAAAGTCCGGTCTGCTGTGTAGAGGGGACGTGGATAATTAAGATAGAGGTCAGAAAAGTTGTTCGCATAAAAGCCGGTATTATCGGTTTTACTAGAGCCATTATTGTTGTAATACGAGCTTGCCGAAGTCAGGGTGGCAAAACCTAGGTCAATCGTGGCTTCAAGGCTGAACATGTCAAAGGTGCGCTCAGAGGGTTCGAGAATCATTGCGCCTTGTTCGTAACCATTGTAGCGTTCGCCGAAGCCATTAACGCCTTCGGACTCGGCGCGTCGGCCACCCACATCGTCCTCTTGGAAAATATAGCTAATTAATACATCAATGTCGTCATTGGGTACCCATGACAGGGCGATACGACTGTAAAGGCTTTGATAAGTATCGGCATCTTTTTTGCTGGTGAAGGAAGTCGAACAAGGGCCTGTATCGTAAGTTGCTCCAAATGGAGATGAATTGCCATTACAATCGACACCTGTTTTTATGGGAACCCCGTTACCATCTAATTGATAAAGGTTGACGTAATCCGTGATGCCGGGATAGTCCTGCCAGTAAAGATTAGCGCGCACTGCAAGAGTGTCGCTTAAAGGGTAGTTAATGACCGCCGAGGTGGTGTAGCCGATGGGATCATGAATCGAGCGATGTGAACCCTTGACGCTCGATAGTGAAGTGCCAATCGAACCCTCTATCTCCCCGAGTATTGGCTCGTTTAGAAAATACTTCACCGTGCCGCCCAATGCGCCAGAACCATATAGGGTAGCTTGCGGACCACGTAATACCTCAACTCGATCGAGATCGATCAACGCGAGGTTGGCATAAACCGGCGTTTCATTGACATAAGTCGAAACGGTGGCGACTGAGGCAACGGCATAATCTGAATTAGCCGAGCTGTCGACATTTAATCCGCGGATGCGGATACTGCTGAACTGGGCAGCGTTACGAGGCCCTTGATCGATTTGACTAACACCAGGAATAGATCGGAGTAATTCAGCGCTATCGCGGGTAAAAGATGCAGCAACATCATCGCCAGATACGGCGGTAATATTGTAAGGTACATCGAGAATATTTTGTTCGCGGCGTTGCACTGTGACGGTGACTTCTTGCATTTGCTGGCCGATAGCATCATTTACGGATGCTTGACCGTATACAGATGGATGAATACTAGCAAGAAGCAAGAGACTGGTAATAGCGATAGGTGTGATTGTAAATACACGATGGATCAAACCCATGATGACTCCTAATGTCGGTGAGTATTGCTATAGTGTTTGCGTAATTAATAGTACTAATAATTTATTTTTATGAGGTCATGGCTAGGCACGGTGTCGTAAGGTAATGATCAGTAGCGTGAGCCCTGTCATTACTGTGCCGGCCAAAGGTAATACGGGGACAGTGACCGACTCGGCAGCGGGCTCATAGCTCAGCTCAGCACCTGATGTTGAAGTAAGGTTAATCACATCCAGTGCTTCAACGAAATAGTCATGGCTTTCATCGAGGTTTGCATCACTGTCAATCCATTCATTACCACTTGTAATAGCAACGAGCTGGCCATCACGATAGACCCTGAAACGCATGACGTTGATCGGTGTAGGGTCAGGCGTCCATCGTAAAGTTAATCCATCATTTTGATTATCAACGATAACAAGATTCGTTGGTGGGTTAGGGCTATTGGCAATACAGCTGCTCCGAATTTCTTCTGCTTCGGCCAACGCGCGACTCCATTCGAGGCTATATCCATCACTGAAATAATAATAAACGACGCCACTGGGTGCCATAGCAATAGTAATGCCGCCAAAGCCCGACATATAAGGCACATATAAACCGCTGCAACCAGCGATTGAGCCGCGATTTAATCCCCAGAATGCATTGTTATAGAGGCCGTTGGATATCCATGCCAAGCCTGGGTCTGCGGCCGTCGCAAACTTGCTTGCGGCCAGTTGTTCAGGTTCAAGTACCTGAAGATTATTGATTCGACCATGATCTACGCCGAGTAAACGCCCCAATTTTGCAATATCATCGCGCACGAAACTGGCGCCAAGCCCACCGACAGGTTGCCGTATCGGGTCGTAGGTTCGTTGCGTGCTTAGGCTGCCGGCATCAAGTCCCAACGGTGCCCAGATATCATCGACGACCACGTCCTCAAACACATCGCCGCAATAACCTACTTTATCGCGATGATACTGTTGAGCTGCGGCCATCACTAAAAACGTATCGCTGGTGTGATAATGCATCTGTGTGCCGGGTGTTGCTTGTCGCGGATATTGATTAACGGCAAAATTCATTTTTTCGGCATGGGTTTCTGGTAAAAAGAAATCGTTCACATCACTGGCATATTCATCATCAAAGTAGCCCGATAATTGGTAATTACCGGTTGCCATATCGAGTGCATTATTGACGGACACGTCAAAAAAGTAACCTTGTTGGCTAGCAGCTGCTTCTGGCACCAAGCTGGTAATGCTTTGACTAAAAAAGTCGCCGTATAATTGCTCTAAACGCATGGCGCCTGCCGAGGCCAATGCTGTTTTTGATACGGAATAAGACGGTACACGCAGGGTATCGCAGTATGGATGGGTGCCGTAACGTGTTTCGCAGCCGCCCACGTAGTGGGTGTCATCGACAATCACACCGAATAGCGAAAGGTCTAATGGTGAGACCTCAGACGAGTGAGCAAACTCGCTAGGGTTTACACCAGGATAATCAATTGCGAGGCTGCTAATGGGTTTTTGTGGCATGCGTTCGGCAATATGTTGTTGGTGATTGGCGGCCATCTCTAAGGCATTCGTTACCTGCTGAGGCGTGTATTGGGCATCTAACAGCCCCCACATATCAAATTGAAAGTACGCGCAAGTCTCACTGGTGATTTGATAAAACACTTTAGAAACGTTGTTGTTATCGAACAAGAAGGTCATTAAGCCGTTATGCATGCAGTTAGCATTACGCTGCTGCAAAGTAAAAGGAAGTGCTGCGCGGGTTTTGCCTTGATCATTTATTTCGGACCAAACGCGTCCTGGTTCGATAATAAATTCCCAATTCGGATGATCAGAAAGGATGACGCCACGTTCAACAGGAATTAAATGAGTACCCGACTGGATAAATTCAAAGTCAAACTCAGGTAAGTGTTTATGGGTGCTGTCAGTACTGTCAGTATAATTATAATCATCTAAGCGTTCGACGAAAGAACCTGAGCTTGACTCATCATAAAGCCAAAGTCGTCCCTCAAAATTATGCTGTGGGGGTGCAGCATTAATGGGTATCGCAAAACTACTACCAGTAATAGCGGGCGAAGCCGGCGTTGGCCCATTATTCAAAGTCGTTGCCGTCAATACGCTACGATTTGTGGCACCACTGCCATTTATCGGATCAAAGTTGCTCACATAACCCGAATAAACATCGCCGTCGGATGAGTTTATCGGACAAGAAGCGCTGCCGAGTTGAAAACCGGTAAGACTGACGTCTTCGGCATAGCAGTAATCATAGTTACTATTGACCTCCGCTCGATAACGAATATGCAAATCGGAGTTGTTGTCATAAGAGGGCGAGCTAAGAGTTTGCCAATGCAGTTGATCATCATCTTGGTCATCATTGAGCGCTAATGCTTCAACCCAGCTATTACCTCCGTTAGATGAAATTTCAACAACGCAGCGGTCAGAACTCTCAAGACTTCGGGCTGCGACAAAGAAGCTAATCTCGACATCTTGCCAACCTAGTGTCGAGAATGACCTTGATAAAGTGCTACCGCTGCCACGCAATCGAACGGAATCGGGCACTAAAGCGCGTTGTGTCGATGAAGAAACAGAACCATCACTGGTCCAACCGCTAAAGCCATCATTAAAATTATCAAAAAAGATTGGATCGGCTTTAACGCTAGTCACAACCACCAAGATTGTAAACATAGTTATTCGTTTTGCTATTGCGTGTTGATCCATCACAGACAACCTTAATGTCAGCATAAAAGTATCGATATCGAAGGTATATAAACGCCCCTCAACATATTAATTGGCTTCGCGATCAAGAAAGCGTGCCGGAATAATGGCCGCAATCATACTGATTGCCATAAAAACTAATGCGACGTTAATCAGTAAGGCGTAGTTGTTATCACCGACGATTAATGCAGCGACGAAGGGGCCAGAGGCAAGGCCCATTTTAGAAGCGAAACCACCTAACGCGGCCATCCGTCCCGCTTTATCAAATTCAGCACTCATACCTAATAAATAGGCAATAATAAAAGCCCAAGTAATGCCAACAGCGCAATTCGCAATGATAAACGCCAGCGGAGAACCGCTGTAATGCAATAGCCATGTGGCCACTAATGTAACTGCCATACCGATTAATACAGGGAAAAATCGACCAAAGCGAGTCGAAAATACCACTACCAGTAATGCTCCGAGTACGCCCACCCACGATGCCGCACCCAACACAGGCATGATAAAGGCGGGGTCTAAGCCGAAGGATTTACCAAGGATAATGATGTAAGCAAATACTGCCATATTGGCTGCTTGGAATAAGAATAAAGCGAGTAGAGTAAGGCTCAGCGGTCGCAGCTTAGTGGCCGGAGCTTGGTGTTCTGGCCGATCAGCTGATTTTATATCGATGGGGTAGTCTGGGATAAAAGGTAACATCAAGGCAGTGATGAGAGAAAAGCCAATCAGGGTTAAAAAAAGAATCGGTGTACCAAAGTCGGGAACCAGCGGGGGTATAACCATAATACCTAACCCTCCAAGTCCGTATTGAACACCCAGCAACATACCAAAGGTGCGGTCGGGTTTATGAGTGCGGGCAATCACAGCAAAACCAGTGCCAACCAACATGCCACCAATCAACCCATGGAAGAAACGCAGTGATGTCAGAAGTTGCGCATCGTCTATAAAAATTGAGGCTGCGTCGATAATAATTAACCCGCTGAGAAATACCCACGCTGCAGTTCGCCAATTAATTCGACTGATTAAAAAGACAATTAACAGGGCGCCGACGGCTGCGCCATAAACATTTGACGAGCCAACTAACCCCGCTTCTTTGTTGGTAAACCCTAAACCCTCGACTAAGCCATCAACCAATGCAGGCATAATGTTGACATAAAATAATCCAGCAGTTGCTAAAAAAGCTAGCAGTAACCTAGCTAGCATGCTGTCAGGTAACGGCTTAGGAAATATGTTCGCATTAGTGTTGCCGATTAGGTCTGACATTGTGACTCCTTGAAAACAAAAGCGTACTTTTATTGCATTAACACTGAAGGTATATAGGTAAAAAAATTATTTTGAGCGTATTGAGCAATATTCTTATCGTCTAATGATCGGCCGTTAATATTTCTAAACTATTAGCTAAAATAGTCATGCCCTCATCAATCAATTCGTCAGAAATCGTGAGTGCGGGTAGGCAGCGAATCACGTTACCGTGAAAGCCACACGATAATAATATTAAACCTTGACGATGGGCTTCGGCGACTAGCGCTCGAGTCAGCTCAGGATTGGGTCGTGATCTGTCACCATCGTGCATTAATTCTATGGCAATCATCGCACCGCGATCTACTCGCACTTCAGCGATGATATCGCGATGATTTTTTTGTAGTTCATTGAGTCGCCGGCCAAAATATTTTCCAATGTGATTAGCTTGCGTGACTAATCCCTCTTGTTCAATCACGTCTAATACCGCTAATGCGGCTGCGCAGGAAACTGGTGAGCCGGCGTAAGTCCCACCTAGGCCACTGGGTAAGGGGGCGTCCATAATGTCTGCCTTGCCAATGACTCCAGCCAAAGGGAAGCCGCCAGCGATGCCTTTGGCAACGCTGATCAGATCGGGCTCTATGCCCGCATGCTCACTGGCAAAGAACTTACCGGTTCGACCAAAGCCGCTTTGTACTTCATCGCAGATCAGCAAAATACCATGCTGATCTGCAAGTTTTCGTAAGGCTTGCAAAAAAGCATCGGGCGCGGGATAGAAGCCACCTTCGCCTTGCACAGGCTCAACAATAAATGCCGCAACGTCGGAAGGAGCGATATCGACTTTGAATAAGTTGTCTAGGCCTTTGAGCGCGTCCTCAATCGATACGCCTTGCGTGGCGATGGGAAATGGCGCATGAAAAATTTCGCCGGGGAATGGTCCAAATAAATTTTTGTAAGGAGTGATTTTCCCGGTTAGGCTCATTGTCATGAGGGTGCGACCATGATAACCACCATTGAAGGCAATTACACCGCGTCGGCCAGTATGTGCGCGGGCAATTTTGACGCAGTTTTCTACTGCTTCAGCACCGGTAGTCACCAATAGTGTTTTTTTAACAGAGTCGCCAGGTGCTAACTGATTAAGTTTTTCGGCCAATACCACTGCGCTGTCATAGGGACTGACCATCAGGCAAGTGTGACTAAAGCGATCAACCTGATCTTTGACGGCAGCGACGATATGAGGATGGCTGTGCCCAGTGTTACAAACTGCAATACCGGTAGCAAAATCAATATAGCGATTACCTTCTACATCCCAAATTTCAGAACCACGTGCACGTTCAACATACACGGGCGCGACGTTAGATAAACCTCGAGCGAAAGCGGCTTCTTTACGTTTTTGCCACTCTGTATTGCTTGCTTGGTTGGTGTTTGATTTTGATACGCTCACTTATCGATTCCCCCTAAACACATATACTTA
>JAOIUY010000022.1 GCA_028223755.1 Pseudomonadales bacterium
TCCAGCGCCAGCTTCGCCTTCTCCATCTCTACCGCTCTATCCTCATCCGACAAAACCGTCACATTCCCCTCGGCATCTCGTTGTTGAATCTCATCCTCACTTGATAACGCCTCGATATTCTCCCGCGCCTGTTGACAGTAATCCGCCTTTAGTTGATCGGCTTTAAGCTCAGCCTTGACCGCTTGATCCGTCATTTCATCTGACTTATCACCAAGGGCGCTATCCCGATTGCTGTGCGTCTTAATCTCTATCGCCGTTATACCAGCAGGCGGGTGCTCACCATAGACCCAGTTACCAGAGTCATCCTGCCACTTATAAAACACCTCGGCATAGCTGCTCGACAGGGCGATTAATAGCCAAAAAATGAAAGAAAAGGGCGTTAAGATCGCTGAAAATCGCATTGAATATACCTCTTAGTGATACCCATATTAATAGGGATGTTGATAGGGATATTGATATGAATAGAGAGATGAATATTGAGTTGATCCAGTATCAGGCTTCAAATCGTAAGCCTTAGGACAGCATTCAATTGAATTTACGCCGTGAATACCGAGTAAAAGCCAGTAATTCTGCGGCTTATAGCTGTGCGCTATTGACAGTTGGCGGCTGAAATTAAACAATTGAGGGTCTGTTTTGCCACTGGAAGCCAGCCATTTCCAATTTTCTAAGCAAATCAATCGTTTGTTGACAATAATCATACAAACTTTACGATCAATTTGGATTTTTATTCTTAATTAAGAGCAAGTCGCATGTTAAAAGACAAAAACACCGCTACCGGCACTATCGATGCTGGCAATACACTCACCGAAATGAATGGTGATGTCGAAATGCTTTCTGGCGGCGATATGATCGCGCGCGTACTTGAGGAAGAGGGCGTCGAGTTTCTTTTTGGCTATCCCGGTGGGGCTGTGCTGCATATTTATGATGCTTTGCATCGTAATAAATCAGTCCCGCATATTTTGGTCCGCCATGAACAAGCGGCTACTCATGCTGCCGATGGCTATGCTCGCGCAACCGGTAAAACCGGCGTGGTTCTGGTCACTTCTGGCCCTGGCGCAACTAATGCTATTACGGGTATTGCTACGGCTTATATGGATTCGATTCCAATGGTGGTTATCTCCGGTCAGGTGCAAAGCCACTTGATTGGCGAAGATGCATTCCAAGAAACCGATATGATCGGTATTTCTCGCCCAATCGTAAAGCACAGCTTTTTAGTTAAGCGTACAGAAGATATTCCACGCATTCTAAAAACAGCGTTTTATCTAGCGGCTTCTGGTCGTCCTGGCCCTGTGGTTGTCGATATTCCTAAAGATATTACCGCGCCAACCATTAAGCGTCCTTATCATTATCCTAAAGAAGTGAATTTGCGTTCTTATACACCCGCTGAAAAAGGCCACGCCGGTCAAATCAAGAAAGCCGTTGAAATGCTGCTACGTGCTAAAAAGCCGATTATTTATGCGGGCGGTGGTGTTATTCAAGGTAATGCGAGTGAAGCTTTAACGGCATTAACGCATCATTTAAATTTCCCAATCACTAATACCTTAATGGGGCTTGGCGCTATTCCGGGCAGTGATGAGCAGTTTCTGGGTATGTTAGGTATGCACGGCACCTATGAAGCTAATAACGCGATGCATGAAAGTGATGTGATTTTAGCGGTGGGTGTACGTTTTGATGACCGTGTGACTAACACGGTAAGTAAGTTTTGCCCGAACGCAAAAATTATTCATATAGATGTCGATCCCGCAAGCATCTCTAAAACAGTCATGGCACATTTGCCCATTGTAGGCCCGGCATTACAAGTGTTAGAAGAAATGCTAAGCCAAGTGAAAGATGCGCAATCACAACCGGGCATTAGTAATCAGCCAGATGCTAAAGCATTAGAGCAATGGTGGAGCCAGATTAATGACTGGCGTGCGGCGCATGGCATTTATACGAAGAATCGTTTTGATGACACTACTGATAAAATTAAGCCGCAAGAAGTTGTGCAGTTATTGCATGAGTTGACAGAGGGGCAAGCCTTTGTTACTTCGGATGTAGGACAACATCAGATGTTTGCTGCTCAATACTACTTGTTTGAAAAACCACGTTTGTGGATTAACTCTGGCGGCTTAGGCACGATGGGTTTTGGTTTACCAGCGGCAATGGGCGTTAAATTAGGTAACCCTGATGCAATTGTTGCCTGTATTACCGGTGAAGGCAGCATTCAAATGTGTATTCAAGAACTATCGACGTGCACGCAATACGATGTGCCCTTTTTGATTGTGAATTTGAATAACGGTTATTTAGGCATGGTTAAGCAGTGGCAAGATATGCAGTATGAAAGCCGCTATTCAGAGTCGGTGTATCAAGATTCATTACCTGACTTTGTTAAGTTGGCCGAAGCTTATGGGCATGTTGGTATTAAAGTAACGGATAAAGCCTCACTGCGTGAACAAATGCAAAAAGCGATTGAGACGAGTAAGACAAAAGTCGTATTTATGGATGTTTATGTTGATCCCCATGAGCATGTTTACCCCATGCAAGTTGCACCGAATGGCGCAATGAATGATATGTTATTGAGCAAGACGGAGCGCACGTAGAATGACTGATTTTGAAGATACTGGTTCGCGCCGTATTATTTCTTTACTTATGGAAAACGCAGCTGGGGCATTATCTCGCGTGGTAGGTTTGTTTTCTCAACGCGGTTATAACATTGAAACTTTAACGGTTGCGCCAACCGATGATGTGTCATTGTCGCGTTTAACGCTGACCACTGTGTGTGATGACCATACGACAGAGCAAATTACTAAGCAGTTAAATAAATTAGTCGATGTGGTTAAGTTGGTTGATTTAACCGAAGGCTCACATATTGAACGTGAGTTAATGCTTATTAAAGTACGTGCGGTGGGTGCTTCACGTGAAGAGATTAAGCGCACAGCCGATATTTTTCGGGGCCAAATTGTTGATGTGAATAGCTCGCTTTATACTATTCAGTTAATTGGCACGCAGGAAAAACTCGATGCTTTTATTGAGGCTATGAAAGATGCCAATATTCTTGAAGTGGTTAGAAGTGGTGTGTCGGGTATTGCTCGTGGCGAGAAGTTGTTAACGCTTTAATTTTTTATATTTAAATTGCCATTAAAAAAGCCCAGCATTTGCTGGGCTTTTTTTGCTTCTTATTTAAAGAAAGTTGGATTAAACAATTTTCTTCATCGCTGTCATATAGTGACGCAATTCGTCGCCAATAAATTCAACTGGGTGGTTACGAATTTCATCGTTCACTGCAATTAATACTTGGTTATCAACGCCGTCATCTTTTAAGCCTAAGCCTTTACCAATAACATCGGTATCAATGTCTTTCATAAATTCAGTCAGCAAAGGTTTGCATGCGTGATCAAACAGATAACAACCGTATTCGGCAGTGTCTGAAATAACTACATTCATTTCATACAGTTTTTTACGCGCAATGGTGTTAGCGATTAATGGTGTTTCATGCAATGACTCATAGTAAGCCGACTCTTCGATAATGCCGGAAGCAACCATCGTTTCAAACGCAAGTTCAACACCCGCTTTAACCATAGCCACCATTAAAATACCGTTATCATAGTATTCTTGTTCGCTAATTTCTTGATCGGTATTCGCCGATTTTTCAAAAGCCGTTTCGCATGTTTCTGCACGCCATTTTAAAAGGTTAGCATCATCGTTTGCCCAGTCTTCCATCATGGTTTTTGAGAAGTGACCAGTAATGATATCGTCCTGATGCTTTTCATATAACGGGCGCATAATATCTTTAAGTTCATCTGCTAATGTGTAGGCAACAATTTTTGCAGGGTTAGATAAGCGATCCATCATGTTAGTGATGCCGCCATGTTTTAAGCCTTCGGTAATTGTTTCCCAGCCGTATTGAATCAACTTAGATGCATAGCCAGCATCAATACCTTTCTCAATCATCTTGTCGTAGCATAAGATCGAACCGGTTTGTAACATACCGCAAAGAATCGTTTGCTCGCCCATTAAGTCGGATTTAACTTCGGCAATAAACGACGACTCAAGACAGCCAGCGCGATCGCCACCCGTTGCTGATGCATAGGCTTTTGCAATTGCCCAGCCATCACCGTTTGGATCGTTTTCTGTATGCACGGCTAAAAGTGTTGGTACACCAAAGCCGCGTTTGTATTCTTCACGTACTTCTGTACCTGGGCATTTTGGCGCAACCATAACAACTGTAATGTCGTCACGAATTTGCATGCCTTCTTCTACGATATTAAAACCGTGAGAGTAGGCTAATGCAGAGCCTTGCTTCATTAATGGCATAACACTATTAATCACTGGCGTGTGCTGCTTATCAGGCGTGAGGTTAAGCAGTAAATCAGCTTGTGGAATTAGCTCTTCATAAGTGCCAACAGTAAAACCGTTTTCAGTCGCGTTTTTCCATGATTGACGTTTTTCGGCAATCGCAGCATCGCGTAATGTGTAAGAGATATCTAAACCGCTATCGCGCATATTCAGGCCTTGGTTTAAGCCTTGAGCGCCACAGCCAACAATGACAATTTTTTTGCCTTTTAAATATTCACAGCCATCGCTGAATTCTGATTGATCCATAAAGCGACATTTGCCCAGCTGTTCTAGCTGTAAACGCAGTGGAAGGGTATTGAAATAGTTAGCCATGTGGGTAAATCCTCTCGAGCTAGGTAGAAAAAAATTGGGCAAGGTATCGAGCTAAAGCATGCTCAACCCTTTGCGGGCGGCCATTCTATGCGTTCTTTAAGGTTGCGTAAAATGATATATATGCAACTTTATATTGCAAATAATGAAATTACCAGTAATGATCTGGCTTCTATGGATACTAAATCACTGAATATCTTTATTGATCTCGCCCAAGACCTGCATTTTGCAAGAACTAGCGAGCGCAATAATATCAGCGCTTCGACGTTATCACGCCTTATTCAAAGGCTAGAAGCCGAGGCGGGTACGCCATTGCTAGAGCGTAGTAATCGCTATGTGGGGCTGACGCCAGCAGGACAGCGCTATTTAGAGTTTGCGCGGCAGACTTTATCGGCGTGGAAGGATTTTCAGCAAGATACGGGTATTGACCAGCATCAGCCTAGCGGCGCAGTGAGTTTGTATTGCTCGGTAACGGCGAGCCACAGTGTGCTAAGTGATATTCTGGCCGATTTACGCCAGCAGCAACCTAACATTGATATTAAGCTGCATACCGGTGATCAGGCTTTATCGCTGGAGCGTTTAAAGCAAGGCCATGAAGATTTTGTGATTGCCGCACGACCTGACCAGCTGGATCCGCAAATTGAATTTAAGCCGCTCTCGGTATCGGACTTGGTGTTTATTGGTCCTAGCGGCCAATCGGTTGTTTTGGATCAATTGAATGATATGAAGCAGCAGGCGGAAATAGATTGGTCGAGTCTGCCGTGGATTGTCGCCGAAAGTGGTTTAACGCGCAGTCGTTTAGATCGGTGGTTACGTCATCAGCGAATTACACCCTCAATTTATGCCGAAGTGACTGGTCATGAGGCAATTGTGAGTATGGTGGCTTTGGGCTGTGGTGTGGGTTTGGTACCAAAACTGGTGCTCACAAGTAGCCCAGTATTTGATAGCATACAAATCTTAAATGATGACGTTGAAACGCATGCGCAGTTATTAGCCGATGTTGAAATTGGCCTATGTGTATTAAGGCGACGGGTTAATGAGCCATTGATCAATGCCGTATGGTTAGGCGTCAACGGATCAGTGACATCATCTTAAATATTTGGAATAACAACAATTATGAATGATACAGAAAAAACCGACGATTCTTTAAACGAAGCTGATGGCTTTTTAAATGAAGCTGATGGCTCTTTAAATAAAGCGGACGGCTCTTCAATAGAAGAATACTTGCCGATAGATGAGCACGTTGAAGAGGTTTCAGAAGACGGAAAGAAAGTGCGTCGTAAGGGTATTTTTTTATTACCTAATCTCTTCACTTCGGCGGCATTGTTTGCCGGCTTTTACGCCATTATTAATGCTATAAATGGTGATTTTGCCGCCGCGGGTTTAGCAATATTTTTTGGTCAACTGTTAGATGGTGTTGATGGTCGTGTTGCGCGAATGACTAACACGCAAAGTAAGTTTGGTCAGGAGTTTGATTCACTTTCAGATATGGTGACCTTTGGTGTGGCGCCTGCCATTATTATGTTTATGTGGTGCTTGTCTGGTTTAGGTAAATTGGGTTGGGCGGTTGCATTTATTTATGTGGCCAGTGCAGCCATTCGCTTGGCGCGATTTAACGCACAGGCAGAGACCACCGATAATCGTTATTTTACGGGTCTCGCTAGTCCACCTGCGGCAACCCTCGTTGCTTCATCAGTTTGGTTAGGCTCTGATTTAGGCTATAGCCCCGAAACGTTGCCTTTTTTCTTAGTAGCGGCAATGGCTATTTTAACGTCCGCGGTAGGTTTTTTGATGGTGATGAATGTGCGCTATCACAGCTTTAAAGGGATCGATTTTTCTAGTCGCGTATCGGTTGTGGCGTTATTTATTTTCTTACTGTTGATTGTTTTGATTGCCTCTGATCCAGCATCGGTACTCTTTTTACTCGCTGCAAGTTATGCCTTATCGGGCCCGTTAGCATCACTGTGGGGTCGTGTAGTCACTAAAAGCTAGATCAACCAAATGGCATACTTGCTGTCTATCGTTGAGTGAAGTTGTTTTTATTGCTGTGATGCAGGCTGTCGCGGTTTTAAAAATAATTTTTTAATGTTTTGATTACTAGGCGTAATTGTCATGGCGATACTCATTAAGCAAGCGGCAGATATTTTGCCGTCAGAGATTACTAGCGAATCCAATTATTTAAATCGCCGCCAGTTGATGGGGGCGGCGGGTGCAATGGCAATGGGCGGTCTTCTGTCGCCGGCTATGCATGCAGCTGTCGATCGCTCTGAAAGCCCTTCACTGAATTATCTTGCTGCTAGTCAAGCATCTCCCGCTGGCTTTTATACACCCGAAGTTCAAACGCCGTATCGCTACGTGACGGGCTATAACAATTTTTATGAGTTTGGTACCGACAAAACGGATCCCGAAAAACACGCTTCAAAAATGGTGACAGATCCTTGGTCGGTGAAGATAGAAGGTGAGGTTGATAGGCCAGGCACTTACACTTTAGAAGATATTCTGAAACCGCATTATTTAGAAGAGCGTATCTACCGATTACGTTGTGTAGAAGCCTGGTCTATGGTGGTACCGTGGATTGGTTTTCCTTTAGCCGATTTGTTGAAGCGTTATGGCGTGGGTAGTAAAGCAAAATACGTAGCGTTTGAAACGCTTTATCGTCGCAATGAAATGCGTGGCCAGCGTTCGCGCTTTGGCACTATTGATTGGCCCTATGTTGAAGGTTTGCGCCTTGATGAGGCAATGCATCCGTTGACGATTTTAGCCGTTGGTGTATACGGTAAAACAATGCCTAATCAAAACGGTGCGCCGATACGCTTAATCGTTCCTTGGAAGTATGGTTTTAAAAGCATTAAATCCATTGTCAGTATTCGTTTAACGAGTCGAAAGCCGCCTACCAGTTGGAATAGAACAGCGCCTAATGAATATGGCTTTTACTCCAACGTAAATCCAGATGTGAGTCATCCCAGATGGAGTCAAGCGAGTGAGCGACGCCTGCCTAATTCCTTATTAAAGCCGAATCGTATGGATACACTGCCGTTTAATGGATATGCCGAGCAGGTGGCAGGTCTTTATCGCGGTATGGATTTAAAACGGAATTTTTGATGGTAGCCATCATAAAAAATAATCGCGCTAAAATTAAAGGGTTGGTTTTTTTATTGGGCTTGATCCCCTTGCTAATGTTATTTTTGGGTGTGGCGCAAGATTCATTAGGGCCTGACCCAGCAAAAGCGCTATCACACAGTTCTGGTGATTGGGCGCTGCGCTTTTTAATGCTCACCATGGCAATAACGCCATTAAGGCTGATCACTCGGTCAAGTGAATGGGTCCACTATCGTCGTATGCTTGGATTGTTCACTTTTTTCTATGCAGTGATCCATTTAATTATTTACTGTCTCTTTTTGCTGGGTTTGCAGTGGCAAGATCTATGGGGCGATATTTTAGAGCGTCCTTATATAACGGTAGGTTTTTTAGCATGGTTATTAATGTTGCCGATGGCTATTACATCAACCCATCGTTGGCAGCGTAAATTGGGGAAACGATGGGTACGCTTGCATCGATCTATCTATGCGGCGAGTGCTTTAGTTTTGTTGCATATTATTTGGCAAGCGCGAAGCGACCTTGCTGAACCTCTTGTATATGTATTGATTTTCGCTATTTTAATTTTCGTTAGAATCCCTCCAATAAAAAAACGCTTATTTAGTCGATGATGGATTAAATGGTAACAACTGTATTTTATATGCCTTTATATTCTTATATCTCTTCGCGTTTTTAATTCTTTTTGTTCTTACTTTTTTATTTTTTTTAGTGCTGTTATAAAAAGCAGAATAGCTTTTTTAGGAATAAAAAAACAGGTGTTGAATTTGAAATGAGTTCAAATCCAGAATCTACAGACAGGGTTGATCATGGCATTAATAATAAATCACTGAGTTATCAGGCCATAGTTGATACCCTAGATATTAATAAGAATATGCCTAACGAGACGCTTACTCATGGAGTTATCAATAAGGTTGATCAACAAACTCCGTTGGCTTTAGCCAGTAAGATTTCGAATACTCAAGATCAAGAGGGCAGTGTTTTAGCTTTTGAGCTTGAGCCTGGTATTTATGAAATTTCTAAATGGAAAGTCATTACCTCTGGTGGGATGGATTTTGCTGATTTTGATGCTGAGGGGCATTCGCCGATTGCTTTTGAAGTGAAATCGGGTGAGGTGTCTTATTTATGTAATTGTCATATCACCGTTGATATGGGTGAAAACATCTTTGGGGATGCTGTTGAGGATGGTGCTGAAGCGGCTATCTACGATAAAATGCAGCGCGATATGCAATATGTTGATGAAAAGTACCCGAGTCTGGGTGAGTTAAAAGTTAATAACATTGCAGCCAATCTCCGCGTTACTGAACATGCCTTGGCGCCTTAAAAGCACCTTACATCAGCTGCTAACTTTACTAGCATACTCATTCCTCTTTGTTTAACGGGTAACAGTCGTTATACTTCTTTCTTTATTATTTAATAAAACGGTTAATTTTCTTTTTCGCTTGTTCATCTAGATTGACTAAAACGAATTAAATAAAGAGCCTCTCTTTCTCTAAGTGCTCACCGTCATTATATTTCTCCTATTTCATTAGCTAGGTTAACAAGAGCACAAAACAATCATGTTTATTGGTGACATTTTCGCGATCAGCTCTGCGCTGTTTTGGTCGTTTTCGGTAATCCTTATGCGGGTTGCTGGTTATCAGATTCCTCCTATTCCTTTGACCTTTTTTAAAAACTGTATTGCTATCGTTTGCCTAGTTATAGCTATGTTGGTTGTGGATGAACCTTTTCTTATTGATCTGCCTATAACTGATTACCTGCTTCTTACAGCGAGTGCCATTATTGGTATTTGCGTTGCTGACCCAATGATTGCTGCTGCTCTTAACCGTTTAGGTGCCAGCTTACAGGCGCTTGCAGATTGTGCATATTCGCCGGCAATAACCTGTATTGGTTTTTTGATGTTTGGCGAAATGCTCACTAGCTGGGAATTGATTGGTGGCTTTCTTGTGCTATCGGGTGTTTTTGTTGGTGCGACGATGACGGCGCAAATTAAAAGTTCTAAAGATTTGTGGGTAGGGCTTTTACTGGCTGCCTCTGCGCATATCATTATGGCTATTGGTATTCTGATGGTGCGAGATATTTACCGTGAATCTTCGATACTGTGGGTGTCGAGTTATCGATATTCTATAGCGATAATCGTTATGATTTTATGGGTTTATTTAAGGTACCCGAAAGCGGCGAAAGAAAAGTTGTTTTTAGGCTTCTATCGGCCCGATACATGGCGAGCAATGATACCTATGGCTATTCTTGGGCCCTTTCTTGCCACTCTTACTTGGATGGCGGGATTTAAATATCTCGATGCAGGAAGGGCGGCCATTTATAATCAATTGTCGACGGTATTTATTATTTTACTGGCTTATTTTTTGTTGAAAGAGCAGTTTACAGTAAGAAAAACGATAGGGGTTCTGCTGGCGTTAACAGGAACGTTTTTGGTTGCTTCGCATTAAGTTTCAGCACTCAACAAAAAACCCCGCCAAAAAAAGGCAGGGTTTATTTGTTTGGTACCAGTGGGCGGAATGATGACAATAGCCTAAGGGCTCTTGTCACTTGCTTCGCAAGCGCATCGCTTTGCTCTGCGTCCCAATTGCTTTCGCAATTGGTCGAACCGGTGGTGGTTCTCGCCGTCCACCCGCACCAAACAAAAAACCCCGCCAAAAAGAGGCAGGGTTTATTTGTTTGGTACCAGTGGGCGGACTCGAACCGCCACTCCCGAAGGAACCAGATTTTGAATCTAGCGTGTCTACCAATTTCACCACACTGGCTTTACTTGTCGATTAAACGCTATGGCAAAACTGAATTAAAAGTGTTGCCAGCGTCAAACGGGCTGCGATTATATCAGCGGATTCGCGGCGCGCAAGTGATAAACGGGTTTTATCACGACAATCAAATCAATAGCGCTGCTGGAGAATATTGTCTGGCAAATCACTGGCTTAGATTCCATTTTTCCGCTAATCTGCATAACCATTCTAGTCCACCCTAATAAATTGTTTTACTCAACATGAATCTAACTGATTTCAGATACCAACTCCCTGATGAATTGATCGCTCGTTATCCAGCTGAGCAGCGAACGGCATCTCGTTTGTTAACGATGGATCGTAACGATGGCAGTCTAGGTCATCATGGTTTTGTTGATCTTGTCGATCTTTTACAGCCTAACGATTTACTTATCTTCAACAATACTCGCGTTATTCCGGCCCGTCTGTTTGGCGAAAAAGAAACCGGCGGTAAAGTTGAGGTGATGGTGGAGCGTATTACCAGTGGCTCTCGGGGCGTTGCACAAATTCGTGCGAGTAAATCGCCTAAGCCGGGCAGCCGTATCTTGCTCGATAAGGATCTTTCGATTCGAGTGGTTGATCGGCTTGATGATATGTTTTTGATTGAGAGTGATGATGAGGCTTCTTTAGCCATGGTTTTGCAGGCCGTAGGCCATATGCCTTTACCGCCTTATATTGATCGTGAAGATGAAGAGATGGATCGAGAGCGTTATCAAACGGTTTATTCTGAGCGTGAAGGTGCGGTTGCTGCACCGACTGCAGGTTTGCATTTTGATCAGGCAATTTTAAATTCATTGCGCGATAAAGGTGTTAATTTTGCCTTTGTGACTTTGCATGTGGGTGCAGGTACTTTTCAGCCGGTGCGTGAAGAGCATATTGAAAACCATAAGATGCATGCAGAGTATGCAGAAGTGGGAGCCGATGTCTGTAACCAGATTCGTGAGGCAAAAGCGGCAGGCGGAAGAGTTATTGCGGTAGGAACGACCTCGGTCCGTTGTATCGAAACGGCCAGTGTTGGGGCTGGATGGATAGAGCCCTATTATGGTGATACGCAGATATTTATTTATCCGGGTTATCAATATAAAAGCATTGATGCCATGATCACTAATTTCCATTTGCCTGAATCAACACTCATTATGCTGGTGAGCGCATTTGCCGGACGAGATAATACTTTAAATGCTTATCAACATGCGGTTGAAGAAAAATATCGTTTTTTCTCGTATGGCGATGCTATGTTCATTAGTTAGTGTTTGTTGGTTAGATTTTTTTCTTTTTTATAATAATTTTGAGTTTAGAGAGCGCCATTGAAATTTTCTGTTAGTGTTAAAGACGGCCTTGCCCGTCGCGGCCAACTTCGCTTTGATCGCGGCGTGGTGCAAACGCCTGCGTTTATGCCCGTCGGTACCTACGGCACCGTTAAAGGTATGCTGCCAAAAGATATTCATGCGATTGGCGCTGAAATTATTTTGGGCAACACCTTTCACTTGATGTTGCGGCCAGGCACAAAAGTGGTTGCTGCACACGGCGATCTACATGATTTTATTGGTTGGGATAAACCAATACTGACTGATTCCGGTGGTTTTCAGGTTTGGAGTTTAGGTAAGCTTCGAAAAATTAGTGAAGCGGGTGTTAAGTTTCAATCGCCAGTCGATGGTAGTCAGATTTTTCTTGATCCGGAAAAAAGCATTGCAGTACAGCATGCTTTGGGTTCGGATATTGTGATGATTTTTGATGAGTGTACGCCTTATCCAGCCACGGAAGAGCAGGCGCGCGAATCTATGGAATTATCATTGCGCTGGGCGGATCGAAGTAAGCAGGCGCATGGCGATAATCCTGCAGCTTTATTTGGCATTATCCAAGGCGGCATGTACCAAAACCTGCGAGAAGAATCGTTAAAAGGCTTAGTTGATATTGGTTTTGATGGTTATGCGATTGGTGGTTTATCAGTGGGTGAACCTAAAGATGAAATGCTGCATGTGTTAGATGGTTTGTCTTCACAGCTGCCCGAAGATGCACCACGTTATTTAATGGGTGTGGGTACGCCAACCGATTTAGTCGAAGCGGTACTGCGCGGTGTGGACATGTTTGATTGTGTTATGCCAACGCGCAATGCGCGTAATGGTCATTTATTCACTTCGACGGGCGTTGTCAAAATTAGAAATGCCGTGCATCGCCATGATACTAGACCGTTAGATGAGTCTTGTGACTGTTATACATGCCAGAATTTTAGTCGCGCTTATTTGCACCATTTGGATAAATGCAACGAGATGTTAGGCGCGCAACTGAATACTATTCATAATCTTCGTTACTATCAAAATTTGATGTCTGGGATGCGCGATGCGATTGCCAGCCAATCCCTAGATGCATTTGTCGATAATTTCTATCGAACTCAGTCTGGTAAAGAAACTCCACAGCAAGCAATAGCTGATAAGTCAGCAGAATCTGATAAGTAGGCAATGTATAAGTTATGCTTTTTTGTCCCAGAATCGCATTTAGAGTCGGTTAAAACGGCGTTATTTGCATTGGGTGCGGGAAGGCTAGGCAATTATGATTGCTGCGCTTGGCAAGTGGCTGGGCAAGCGCAGTTTCGACCGTTGGCAGGCAGTTCGCCGTTTATTGGTCAAAAAGATACTGTTGAAATTGTCGATGAATATCGTGTTGAGATGATAGTGAATGACGATATTTTAAAATCAGTACTTGCCGCTTTACTTAAAACTCATCCCTACGAACAGCCAGCTTATGAATACTGGCAGGTCAATGTCTGCGATTAGTGCTTGATTTGTCGAAAAGGCAAAATCATGGCGGTCGTTTTTTCTTGTTGCTGATTGTTGTTTTCGCTTTCATGAAAACGACGTGTTGATAATAAGATACTTTCGGATTGCATCGAGCGTAAGTCTTTTAACATGGCTTGCATACGCTGAAGTGATTCTTGCATCATGTTAGAGATATCATGGCAGGCGTCTAACTCTGACGTGGCTAAGGTGCGACGACTATTAATTTGAAACATCAAGCCTTCTAAGCGCGGCTTAGCGTGATCAGGCGCTTCGTCAATCACCTTTTTGCATAGTGCGATACGAAGATCTTCAAGCCCTACAGGGTCGTTTTTAGCCATAACTCGTAAGGTATCAAAATCAGGCAGAGACAACTTTTGTGGCCCTGAATGATTGGCAGAATCTGGTGTTGTGTATTTGTCGTCGTAAGACATCCCTAACTCGCTTTGTTAATCCTAGAATAACTGTTTCAAGTCTAATGACCATTTATAAATCGGTTTAAAATCATTAATAACATTGACGACGATATTGAATCGACGGCCTATGATTGTTTGAGGAGTTAGATGTTATTTAGCACAAACAGATAATCAATCCATTGGAGTGGCTCCAATGCTTCCTTTTTGTTGTGTACTTTTTAAATAGTTGAATTAACCGTATCGATTGCCTTTTTGTATGGCAATTAGTGATCGATTAATAAAAATATCTTGAAACCCCGAATTATTTTTAATTTTCTTACACTGCTTTTTTCTGCTAAGTCGATAATTAACTCAACATAAGCATCACTACCTAAACAATACTACGCGATTTACCCTAACTGTACAATAAGTAATCAATTCGGGGCGTTTGTTCGATGCTTAGATAAAGAGTTATTTATGAATTCATAGATTAATAAGTATATTAAAAACAGATAGTTATAGCCTCTATGTTAATTCTTATTTTCAGATAAGCGGTGTTGTTTTTGTTAGGGGCTATGGTGTTCAAGGTTCTACTTTTAGTGAGCATAAGGTTAGAATGCTTTACCTCTACTTATTGTTTTTCTTGTCTTGATAGCAGCTTATTTGGATCGAATATCATGATGTACTCACTGGGTGAGCATTCACCTTTACAGCACCAGCCAGTTAATTTTGTTGCGCCTGATGCGCAAGTGATTGGGCGGGTAGAAATAAAAGCCAATGCGAGCATTTGGTTTGCAGTGGTTATTCGTGCTGATGTTGAAAATATTACGATTGGTGAGGGATCTAACATTCAAGATGCTTCGGTATTACATGCCGATCAGGGCTTTCCATTAACTATTGGCCGCCATGTTACGGTGGGCCATAAGGCTATGTTACACGGTTGTACGATCGGCGATAACAGTTTGGTGGGTATCAATGCGGTGATATTGAATGGCGCAAAAGTGGGTAAGTGTTGTTTAATAGGGGCTAACACTTTAGTGACAGAAAATACTGTGATTCCTGATGGCGTGATGGTATTGGGTTCGCCGGGCAAAGTGGTAAGAAAGCTATCAGATGAAGAGTGCGAGATATTGTCACAAGCCGCACAACATTATATCGAGAATGGTCATCACTTTATGCAAAACCTTCAAGCGGTTCCGCCATCCACACAATCATAGATAAGAGAAAATTATTGGCATGACGAATAAGGCTATCAATTTAGACAAGGTCGAGTCGCCTTGTATTGGTGTTTGTGTTTTGGATACCAATGACATTTGCGAAGGATGCTTTCGCAAAGCAGATGAAATCGGCCGCTGGTCAATTTTAAGTGACGAAGTGAAGCGAGATATTATAAAAAGCAGTTGGCAGCGAGCAAAAGATTTAGGAAAACTACTTTAGTGGGCTTCGCGGGTGGTATCGCTAATGGACATCTTCTGTGACCTAACGCTACTGATCATATTGTCTTGAACATCCAGTATCTCGAATCGATAATTATCTAGTGCAAGGCTAACGCCGCCGGCATCAGGGAATGCTTCGAGCTGCTCTAAAATAAGACCGTTAAGTGTCTTTGCACCCTGTGTTGGAAGGTTCCAATCCAATTGTCTATTGATATCCCGAATTGTCGCCGAGCCAGTAATCACAAAGCTGTCATCTTCCAAGTGAGTAATATCCGCAAATTGCTCGGTAAAGTTGGTGGTGTAGTCGCCTACAATTTCTTCCAGAATATCTTCTATGGTGACAAGACCTAATACAACGCCGTATTCATCAACCACAATACCGATGCGGCGCTTTTCGCGCTGGAAGTTAAATAGCTGCGTATGAAGCGGTGTGCCTTCAGGAATAAAGTAAGGTTCGCGTGCCGATTCGATCATAGCACGCTTATCCAGAATGACTTTATCAGCACTAGTCTCTAATTGTGATGGCCCTAGAAAGCGAGATGTTTGTCGCAAGTGAAGGATGCCGACTAGGTCATCAAGTTCATCGCGAAATAATGGAATATGGGTGTATTCACTCGCACGTATTTTGTCGAGCAGCTCATGTGCATCATCGTTAACATCGATACTATAAATTTCGTTGCGCGGAATCATAATATCGTTAACAACGACATTCTCTAAGTCCAGAATATTCATTAGCATGCCGCGACGCTTCTTCGGAATTTGTCCGCCGGACTCTTGGACTAAAACACGCATTTCTTCAAAGCTTAGTTCGTCGTTTTTAATGTATTGTGGGTTGCCACCAAGCGACTTAATAATTTTGTTAGTGATGAAATTGGTAATGCAGACCAGCGGATAAAAAATGGCTTGTAATGGCTGCAGAACGTAGGCCGCAGGAAAGGCAACTTTTTCAGGATATAAGGCAGCAAAAGTTTTAGGTGTGACTTCGGCAAAAATCAGTATCACAATAGTTAGCACTGCGGTGGCAATAAAGTAACCGGCATCGCCATAGAGCCTAACGGCAATCGCAGTTGCAAGTGAGGCGGCGGCAATGTTGACGAGGTTATTACCGATTAAGATTAGACTGATTAATCGATCGGTACGGTCAAGCATTCGTGAGGCTTTACGAGCACCACGGTGACCACTTTGTTTGAGGTGTTTTAGCCGATAGCGGTTAAGTGCCATCATGCTGGTTTCTGAGCTGGAAAAGAATGCTGAACACAGTATAAGAAACAGTAATGCTGTGAACAGCCAGCTTATTGGAATAGCGTCCAAGAGCGGGATAGACCTCGTAGTTCGAATTGGACGGCAATAGTGAAGAAATTTGAGGGCTTTAGCAAGCGCAAATAACGCTTGGTGTTATGGGGATGGATTGTTTTTAGACTTGTTGAAGCAGTATTTCGAGCACAAATTTCGACCCAAAATAAGCGATTAGCAGCGCCAAAAAGGCAGCAATAGCCAGTTTTATAGCGATGGTGCCACGCCAGCCATAATTGTGTCGACCAATCAGCAGGAGTCCATAAAGCAACCAAGAGATGATGGTGAATAGTGTTTTGTGTGCAAGATGTTGAGCGAAAATATCTTCTATAAAAATACCGCCACTAAGTATGGCAGCTGTCAGTATTAACCAGCCTGCAGTAATCAGTTGAAACAATAATTTTTCCATAGTGACTAGCGCCGGTAATTGTCGCACCCAGCTGATTTCGCGGTGGTCCTTAAGCCCGCGTTCGACAATTTGTAACGTGAGGGCTAAAAGTGTCGCGAGACTAAGCAGGCTGTAGGCGATAATGGAGCTAAGTATATGTGTCAGCATGCCAGGCGATGTCGCAAGAATTGGCGTATGGTCCGAATAGCAGCTCGCTAATATTAAGCAGGCGATAGCGATAATAAAGGCGGGTAGTAGCATGGCCCTTAGAGGGTAGCGAGTTTGCGCGATTAACCCCATGCTGATGACTATAAATGCTGTTATCGATAGCGCATCAAATAGGCTGCTGCTTAATCCTTGGTGGTCGATGGCATCGAGCGTGATGGTGAGTAAATGAAGTGCTGCGCCTAACAGGCCCAAAACTGGAAAGGCTTGCTTGGCGGGTGTTTGCTCTTGTTGTGGATTAGCGCGATGGCTAATAAATAGCTGCACAACGGCTATTGCGTAACACAAGACACTGCTAAAGGTCGTTATTAGAGTTAGGGTTGATATATCTGTCATTGCCCGATTAGTCCGTTGTATTAATCTATTGCTGACGTTTATAAGCTTATAGGGTTGATTGTGGCATATGCGGAGTGGTGGGTGAAGGCTTGGATGGCTGCACTTGCTGCAAATATTGCCATCTTGGCTTTAAATTAATGATCTACTTGGGCTGTGCTTGCTAGCTAAGGTATACTTTGGCTCCACTTTTTATACGCGTGTTACAGCTTATGTTTGAGAATCTCAGTGATCGCTTGTCCCAGACCTTCCGCCAAGTTAGCGGTAAGGCGCATTTAAGCGAAGATAATATTAAAGATGCCCTGCGCGATGTGCGAATGGCGCTGCTTGAAGCTGACGTGGCATTGCCAGTTGTTAAAGATTTTGTCGAGCGAGTAAAGGTTCGCGGTGTTGGTCAAGAGGTTACCCAGAGCTTATCGCCTGGTCAGGTATTCTTAAAAATTGTCCAAGCTGAGTTGCAAGCGACCTTAGGTGAGGCAAATGAAGGTCTTAATTTAGCGGTTAAACCACCTGCGATTATTTTGATGGCGGGTTTGCAAGGTGCAGGTAAAACGACATCGGTTGCTAAATTAGCTCGACACTTAAAAGAGACACAGAAAAAGTCGGTCATGGTGGTGAGTGCGGATGTCTATCGTCCGGCAGCGATTCAACAGCTAAAGACGTTAGCCGAAGAGGTTGATGTAACCTTTCACTCGAGCAGTGTTGATGAAAAACCTATTGATATTGTCAATGGCGCTTTAGCCGCTGCCAAGCTGAGTTTAATTGATGTATTAATTGTCGATACCGCCGGACGCTTGGCGATTGATACTGACATGATGCAAGAAATAGGGGCTTTGCATAAAGCGTTAACACCGGCGGAAACCTTATTTGTTGTCGATGCGATGACAGGTCAAGATGCGGCGAATACGGCGAAGGCCTTTAGTGAAGAGCTACCGCTAACAGGTGTGGTACTGACTAAAATTGATGCTGACACACGTGGCGGTGCTGCGTTATCGGTGCGTGCAATTACAGGTAAGCCGATTAAATTTATGGGCGTCGGCGAAAAGACGACGGCGTTAGAGCCTTTCCACCCTGATCGAATTGCTTCGCGTATTCTGGGTATGGGCGACGTTATGTCGCTGATTGAAGAAGCCGAGAAAAAAGTTGATAAGCGCAAAGCTGAGCGGCTTGCTCGTAAGATGAAGCGTGGTAAGGGCTTTGACTTGTCAGATTTCCGTGATCAACTGCAGCAAATGAATAATATGGGCGGCATAGGCAATATGCTGGATAAGATGCCGGGTATGGCAGGCATGGCTCAGGCAGTTGAGCAGCAGGCAGCACAAAAGCAATTTGGCCAAATGGAAGCCATTATCAATTCAATGACACCTAAAGAGCGTCGTAACCCAGATATTTTAAATGGATCCCGTAAACGACGAGTAACAGTTGGCTCGGGGACACAGTTGCAGGACTTGAACCGTTTGCTGAAGCAGCATAAGCAAATGCAAAAAATGATGAAGAAAATGAAGGGCGGCGGTCTTGCTAATATGATGCGAGGTATGGGCGGCATGGGTGGCCCTGGTGGTATGGGTGGCGGAATGGGTGGTATGCCGCCGGGTTTTAAGTAGTTTTAGTCTCTTTGATGGGCTCATTTAGGCCCTGTTTTGGGCAGTTACTTGCTATAAATGACTAGATTGCGGCTCCTTTAATACTTCGATTGTCCGTTTAGTTTGTTTTTCGTCGCTGGTTTCCTTATTTAACCCTCTGAAAACCTTCGATTTTTCATCTATTTTGGTGAAATATTTGGCATCCGACTTTAGATTGCAAAAGGCGGTGTTAAATCAGGATTCTATACCGTATAATGCGCGCCTTTTTTCCGCCCAGTGAAGGCTTGTGGCTGATATTATCTTTTAGCAGGTAATTGAGCAGATAAAGCCTAAAGTAGGGTGTTTTAAAACGGTTTGATCGTTTCAGTTTTGGTTTGAAGCTCGAATCGAACATGTTTTGTAAAGGTTAATTGTAAGTACGACTCATTTTAGAACGGCTCATTGTTGAGCATAGACTTTCAGGAAAGTAAAAATGGTAACTATTCGTTTATCAAGAGGCGGATCAAAAAAGCGTCCTTTTTATCATGTTGTTGTAGCTGATAGCCGCAATGCACGTGATGGTCGCTTTATCGAGCAAATCGGTTTTTTTAATCCAATTGCTCGTGGTCAAGAAGAGCGTTTACGCATTCAGCAAGATCGTATTGATCACTGGGTGGGTCTTGGTGCACAGGTTTCAGACCGTGTTGCATCATTGGCTAAACAAGCTCAAAAAGCGGCAGCCTAATTTTAGCTTTGCTTTTTTATTCAGTACGTTCGTATAGTCATTCTATGATGTGTACTGCTCGATAAATTTTGATGAAAAAGCTAAGTGACATGCCAGCAAAGTCAGCAAAAGAGTTAACTGCAGAGTTAGTCGTTATAGGTGAAATCAGTGCAGTGTTTGGTGTTAAGGGTTGGTTGAAAGTTCATTCTTACACTGACCCTATAGATAATATTCTAGCTTACGACAACTGGTGGCTAGATAAAAAAGGGCAAACTCGTCAGGTGATTATTGATGAGGCCCGTCGACACAGTAATGGCATTGTTGTTCATATCAAGGATGTTGATGATAGAGACGTCGCCAAAGAATACTGTAAGTCGCAGATTAAAATACCGTTGAGTGCGATGCCAGAATTGTCAGATGACGATTATTATTGGCACCAACTTGAAGGTTTGCAGGTTTACTTGCAAGAACAGTCGGGTCAAGCAGGGCCGTTAATTGGTACCGTTGACCATCTAATAGAGACAGGGGCTAATGATGTTCTTGTCATTAAATTAGAGGCTGAATTAGAAGCTAAATCTGGGTCTAAGTCAGAACCAGAAGAAATATTGATACCGTATTTGCTCGGTAAAGTGGTTAAGTCGGTCGATATTGATAATGGAACGATGTTGGTTGATTGGCAGATTGAAGACGCCGAGTAAGTTTAGTTAGGCTGAGTTAGATTGTTAGGAGGCAGCGTTATGCAAGTCAGTATTGTTACGTTGTTTCCAGAAATGTTTAAAGCGTTGTCCGAGTCGGGTATTTCTAGTCGGGCGATTGATAAGGGTCTGTTAACGCTATCGATGGTTAACCCTCGCGATTATGCACAAGATAAGCATAAATCGGTTGATGATCGCCCTTATGGCGGTGGTCCAGGCATGGTGATGACAGTGCCGCCTTTGGCGAGTGCTATCCATGCAGCAAAAGCGGGTATGGATGCCGGTGAAAAGAATACAGATGCGGTGAAAGTGATTTATATGTCACCGCAAGGTAAGCGTTTAGACCAGCAGATGGTCACTGAATTATCGCAATGCCAGCAGCTTGTTGTGCTTTGTGGTCGCTATGAAGGCATTGATGAGCGTTTAATTGAAGCTGAAGTCGATGAAGAGATTTCGATAGGCGATTATGTGATTAGCGGTGGCGAGTTAGCTGCAATGGTATTGCTAGACGGCGTGATTAGACAGCTACCGGATGCATTAGGTGATGCTGACTCTGCTAAACAAGATTCATTTGCGAGTCGTCCATTGTTGGATTGTCCGCATTACTCAAGGCCAGAAAGTATTGAAGGTCGAGATGTCCCCGCGGTGTTAATGAGCGGTGACCATGAAGCGATAAGACGCTGGCGATTACAGCAGTCTTTATTAAGAACCAAAGAGCGTCGACCGGACTTATTTGAGCAGTTGGAGCTAAGTCGGGAAGAGCAGGCATTGCTTGATGAGCTTTGCTAGCAAAAACAGATTATAGCGATTTTTATTTTTGTATTAATTCATTGGCTGCCATGAAGAGCGTCAATGAGACCAGGAGTCTACCATGAGCAACAGAAACACTTTAATTCAACAAATTGATCAAGAGCAGATCGATGCCAAGCAAATCCCTGAGTTTTCTCCAGGCGATACTGTCGTTGTTCAGGTGAGAGTAAAAGATGGCGAGCGTGAGCGTTTGCAGGCTTTTGAAGGTGTTGTTATTGCTAAGCGTAATCGCGGTATTAGCTCTGCGTTTACAGTGCGTAAAATTTCTCACGGTGTTGGTGTTGAGCGTACTTTCCAAACGTTCAGTTCAATGATTTCTGAGATCGAAGTTAAGCGTCGCGGTGATGTTCGTCGCGCTAAGCTTTACTACTTGCGTGAGTTGTCTGGTAAGGCAGCACGTATTAAAGAAAAGTTAGCTAGCCGTTAATTTTTTGTCGCTTTGTTGCGATAAAGAATTTATTTGTTAGTTGCTAGTTGAGAATTTATTTTTCAGTTAGCCGATAAA
>JAOIUY010000023.1 GCA_028223755.1 Pseudomonadales bacterium
TCCTAAGTTGTTCATTCCAGTGCAAATACGTTAAGGGTATGAGATTGATACCGTCAAATGTACCGTCATCAAGATTTGTTAAAGTAGGGCGTCGGCCTTTTTTCTGTCTTTCCACATCCAAACACGTTTTCCAATTTCACCCTAGCGCAAGCATACCCCCCGGGTACCCCCCATCTTGTCAGCTGGGACTCCTAGCTACCTATAGTTTACTAATTTAGACGAAGGAATTGGTTTTATTTTATTTATGTTTTTCAGTCACTTAATATTTATCTGGCTGCCATGAAAAAAAACAGCTTGTAATTTAACCGATTAGTCCCTTATCATTCATCTAACGGATCCACACAGTTCTCGAAGGATTGAGTCATCTAACACTCTCCCTCTTCAACTTATGCGATCCCTATTTTGGGGTTACCTGGTAAGTCCCCCGTACAAATTTTATTAACACTCCACCTGTGTAGCTGTTTTTTGTATGGACTCGCTTTCCTAAATAATCCCAATGAATTTAATAAGCAAATAGGTATTTTTTATGCCTGTATGTTTTTGGCTGAAAAGCCTTAGGGGTTTCCTGGTAGATTCCTCGCACATAATAAAAATAATAGTGAACTGTTCGTGTTCTTAATTATGTGCGTGCCTAACTTTAAAAAAACTCCTTATAAAAAATTTATCGACTAATGCTGACTGGTATCCGTTGGGGTTCCTCCAGACCCACAGGGCAATGGTTGCTGGTTGGCGTAAGTTGGTAATAAAAGAGGGTAGTCATTATCTCCCCAGGTAAAGCTGCTGAATAAAAACAAAAGGAACCTGGAAATGAAAAGTTTATTTAGAGTTGTTGCGTGTTTATCTTTGTGCATTAGTTTAAATTCGTTTGGTGCTATTTACCAAATAGATAGAATCGATATGCGTGGTTCTACATACCCGCCAGATTTATGGTCGCTAACTATTACAGGCGATAACACGTCAACTGTTAGCTACACTGTTCAAGCCTCAGATGTAAATGGCCCCAATGCCATAAATGCAGCAGACAATTGGGTTATCGATATAAACAATCATCCCATTATGTCAAGCGTCGTCCAAGCAGATAGAATTTTAGCGTCTGACGGGTACCCCTCGATAATCTTAACAGGACAAATAGCCAATTACGCATTCTTAAGCTCTGTCTCAGTTTTTGATAGCTCTCCCAATGATTACTCTTCGATTAGGCCGCTCGAAATCAGTGTATACACTGTTCAAGAAGCATCACCAGTCCCACTCCCAGCAGGCATCTATCTTTTTCTATCGGGGCTTGTAGGTTTAGGTTTGATGAGAGGTAAAATGATTTCAAAAGAGGAACAAAAATGAAACTTATAAAATTAATGCTAATAAGTGCGATATTAATTTCATCAAAGTCTTTAGCTGAAATGAAGCTTTACGAAATAATTGTGGATACTTTTTCTAGGCAGTATACAGTAAAGTTTTTACTCGATGATGAAATCGCTCCTGACTACACAAATAATGCAAATTTAAATATGTGGAGCACAGCATCAGATGTTATTTCAATAAGAGATGATGGCTCAGTTTTTAATGATGGAAGCTTATGGAAAGTTAAAGAGTTTAAAACTTACGCTTGTTATATGGACTATATTGGTTTTGATTTTTCATTAGATGATAATTTTAGTGCCTCAATAAAAATTGAAGGTTGTAACTCAGTCATAGGATTTGGTCCAGACAACACTTTTAGTTTTACCGAGTCAATGACTGTCTTTGCTGCAATGGATGTCGATGGTTGTAGCGAGTGGGGCTGTACTACCAGCACTGGAAATCAAGTATCTATTTCGAGCATTAGCATTACCCCTTTTATTGGCACAGATAATGATTCAGACTTCATCCCCTCAAATATTGACAATTGTCCTAATCATTTTAATCCTGATCAACTTAATAGTGACGGAGATGGCTTAGGTAATGCCTGCGACTCATTGCCTTATGGAGACAGTGATGGTGATGGCATTGATAATGCTTCTGACAACTGCGTTAATGTGGCCAATTCTAATCAAGCTAACTTAGATGGTGATTCTAAAGGCGATGCCTGCGACCTAGATGTTGATGGAGATTCAGTTATTGACACTCTTGAAGTAGCTGCAGGAACAGATCCTAACGATCCATCAGACGGTAATCAAGCAGAGTTAAGTGCATTAGAAGCATTAGGTATCAATAAACAAGTCCCAGCCATGGGCAGTATAGGCTTGTTAACGCTAGGTCTGTCGATGCTGGGCTTAGGTGCGGCTAGGTTTAGGAAAAAATAAATTAAAAATAACAACCAATAAAGGTGAGCGAATGAAAAAGTCTCAGAACTTCCGCTCTAGAATAACTCGGCGTGGTGTGTTGAAAGGTGCCGCTGCGATCGGTCTTAGTCTTAAGGCTGGCATTGGAAGCGGGAAAGTAAAAGCTTCTGGCCTTAACCCGATCCAGATCGAAAACGCCAAGCCGGGTACGACTGATTGGCTTCTCACAAATACGCTAACCGACCCAGAGATTACCTTTGAAAACCTAACTAGCGGGCGCAGTTCGACAATTGAAGGTTACTGTTCGGCTACCAGCGTGCGAGCGGGTGAGTCGCTTCAGATTATGGTGAGTGCGAATCCTGCCTCTGCCTTTGATCTTGATATCTATCGCACGGGTTATTATGGTGGAACGGGGGGACGGTTGGTCCGCAGCTATCAGGGACTCTCGAGCACACCACAACCAGACCCACCCATTGGAGAGAATTTTCTGCGCGAATGCCAATGGGCGCCGGCGGTGACGTTCGATATCCCCCAGGATTGGCTGAGTGGTGTTTACCTAGGTAAATTAACGGCGTTAACCAGCGGGATACAAAGCTACGTCATTTTCATCGTAAGGGACGACCGTGCTTGCGACTTACTCTTCCAATGTAGTGAGCTGACCTGGAGTGCTTACAATCGTTGGCCGACCAACTATAGTATGTACACACGTCATACAGAGAACTGGTCGAATACCGCAGCGCCAAGTGGAACTGTCAGCTTTAACCGTCCTTATGCACTTCTCACCCATCCTGTGAACCCTATCGATCACTCCGTTGGGGCTGGAGAATTTCTACCGTGGGAATTTCCTTTGTCTTATTGGCTGGAGCAGCATGGCTATGACCTGTCTTATATTTCCAATATCGATACCCATGCCGATCGCAATGGCTTGTTGCGCACTAAAGGCTTTATCTCTGTGGGTCATGATGAGTATTGGACTGAGACTATGTTCGATAATGTTCTCAACGCTCGCGATGCAGGTGTTAGCCTAGCGTTTTTATGTGGCAACTCGGCGATTTGCAAGGTGCCGCTGTTAGCATCTACAAACGGACAAGCCAATCGTGCCGCCCGCCGAGAAGGCTGGTTTGTTCCGCAAGCAGATGGCCAAGTGGTACCGCCCGGACTCATTAATGAAGCCGGGTTTGAACCCAGCATCGGCCCCGATGGTGCGCTCCTGCTCGGTGCACGACATCCTATAGGTCAGGGTGAAGCGGGCTTGGGTCAGGGCGTTGGCGATTGGACTTGTACGGCGCCAGGGCATTGGCTATTCGATGGTACGGGTATGCAAGCGGGTGACTCCATCGAAGGCCTCATCGGTTGGGAGTTTCACGGTGAGCCTCTGTTGAGCCTACCAGGTATGCAGATCGTTGCAGAGGGCCCAGCGTTCAAAAACAACGGCGTGCAGAGTGGTAACTACACCGCCACAATTTACGACGGCCCCCATGATAATATTGTTTTTAATGCGGCAACCATTTGGTGGGCCAACGGTTTGTCTAGTCCACCAGGGCATTTAAATCCTTCTCGACATGGCATCACTCAGCAAGGCCCAGACCCGCGCGCACAGCAAATAACTAAGAACTTGTTTAATCGAATTGTCGCAGAGAAAGCGCTGGACGTTCCCGTTACAGGCCTCATCGGTCTTGGCGTTCTGGCCGTCGCGCTAATCAGTAGCGGTGTTGATAATATTCGTCGAGCAGTCAAGAACGGTAAGTGAAATACAAGCATGAGAAATCCGCAGGACTAATAAAAACGTACCAGCCATGGGCGGCATAGGCTTGTTAGCTTTAGGTCTGTCGATGCTGGGCTTAGGTGCGGTTAGGTTGAAGAAGAAGTGAGTTAGGGTTTAACCTGCCATCGCCGAATCTGCTGACCCAGTACTTTAAGTTCTGCCATTGTTTCGCTGCGCTTGGCTCGTATGGTTCTCGTCTCACGCCCATGTAAAGTCTTTGCACTACCGCAGCGCTTTCGGCCTGCCTCTGTAACAGGGCCTGTTGATTTGCCACCGTGTATGCCGCAAACACGCTTACCTCGCATAGCGGGCGATCTACACTGATTCTTAGTGCGTTTTGACATAGCCTGACATCGAGCGCAGGTAATGCGTCCACCGGCTAGGGTAATTATTTGTTCCAGTTCAACAATGTTCTTTTCTTATCTCCAAAAAAAACACTTTTTCCACAGCCAAACACGTTTACCCAATTTCACGCTAGCGCAACCATACTCCCTCCCCCCCCCCGGAGGGAATCCTCCCCCATCTTGTCAGCTGGGACTCCTGTCACCTATAATTTACTAATTTAGATGAAGGAATTGGTTAAAGCTGGAGTTAGCCCTGTAAGTGCCTGTTTTCATTTGGATATTTATTGATAGTGTTTGGCTCCATTTAATAGTAGGATTTGGTAGTTTTTAATTCTAATAATATGACATGGATTTGTAATGCTTGCTCGTCAATTAACCTCTTTATCAGAGGCTAAATATTTAGTTCTTATTATCATTTTACTTTCTTTCATCTTAGGTCTTTTAGTTGGTCGAGAAGGTGATTATTCAATTTCGCCTAGTGAAAACATTTCAGAAGCTGACGGCGTTATTGATGAAGAGCTGAAAAATGTAATTAATATTATAAATAATAAGTCTAAGTCTGAAGGTAATATTAATAGTAATTCTGAAAAAAATAGTCCTTCATCAGTTCTAGCTGATGAAGAGGAAATAAGCTTAAAAAACATAAAAAGATTATTGAACCAGCAAGTGAATAACCAGATGCGTCTGGATATTAACTCTAAGCTAGATCCTGACGATTTTGAGTTGAAAATGATCTCGAGTGGTGGTGGTACTATTTATGATGGGGGTAAGCGTTATTTTTCTGTCCAAATCGAATTGATTGATGATGAGGGAAAATCAATTCTCATAGATATTACTGATCCTTTGCCGTTGCTTAAAGACGATGAGTCAATATGAAACTATTGAGGCGGTTTTTACAAACCATTTGTTTAAGTTTTCTTGCTTTTTATAATGGCTCCTATGCAGCAAATATCATTATTATAAATCAAGATTCTTTTGGTGAAGGCCTTAATGATGGAGCAGTTGCCACCCCAATTGATGGTAATTCCGGTGAAACAATCGGGCAACAAAGACAAATGGTACTTGAATTTGCGGCTAAAATATTAGAAAGTATATTTGATTTAAATGTAGATATTTTTATTGATGCTGAATTTATGCCCTTGGGTGATAATACACTTGGAGGTGCGGCAGCATACTATGGTTACTCTCATCCATCTCTTTTGCCTAAATCGAACATTTTTTACCCCCCATCCCTCGCAAATCAGATTCTTGGTTACGATGTAAGACCTACAACTAGCGATCTATTCATGGAATTTGATTCTGATACGAGTTGGTATTTAGGTTTTGGTAACCCGCCGAGTAATCAATATAGTTTACTTTATGTTGCCCTTCACGAGATTATTCATGGGTTAGGATTTGCGCCAAAATTTGATAAATCTGATGGTAGTTGGGTTTATGGAATACCTGATATCTTTTCTACATTTGTTGAAGACCGTGATTCTTTAGAGTTTTGGTCATTAATGTCTAATTCTTCTCGAGCTCTATCAATACTTAATGATCCGAATGTTTGTTGGAGTGGTGAGAATGTTAAAGAAAAATCAAGCCAACTACAAAGTGGTTTTTGCCAGTATCCAACTTCTAAGCAAGTACGAATTCATAGTCCACTAGGGATAGAGACTGGTAGTTCTGGTAGTCACTTTAGTCCTGATGTCTTTCCAAATGAAATAATGGAGCCGGCTGTAGGGCAGGGTATAAAATTTTCTACCCTAGGGCTTTCTGAAGATGTTTTAGTAGATATTGGTTGGCCGACTTTCAGTAATGGAGACAAACCAGTATTAGCAGATTTAGATAACGAAAATATTCTTAATACCGATTCGTTAATAAAAGATTTAGTTATTTATGATAATGATAACCCGCTTCATAGTGGGTCTTCTTCAGTTTTTGAAATGATTGTATCTATAAATTCATCAAATCAATCCGTGGTTAGTAATAGCTCGATTACGATAGATGGGTTTTTATCAGGCCAAAGTAATAGCGTATCCTCAGTTAGGGAGATGACTATCTCCCCTGTGTCAGGAGTCTCAGGTTCAACTGTAATATCTGTATCTGTAATAGATCCTGACGGAAATATATCCCAAGAAAGTTTTAATTTGGTAGTCGAAAACAATGATAATCCCGTGATCAATATATCTGATCCATCAGATGGCCAATTAGTTTTCACATCTAATCAGATATTTGATGCCGTTGCTTCTGATGCTGAGGATGGTGTTTTGAATTCAATAATTTGGGCATATAGAACAGCAGATACTACTATTGATGATTTTATATTAGTGAATAATGGATCGCCTTTAACAGGATCATGGTTCGCATCTCTGCCTGACGATACCTATATTATTGCAGCATGTGTTAGGGACTCAGCTGATCAATTATCCTGTGATGGAGTGACAATCACTATATTTGCCCTTGGTGATAATGATAACGATGGTCTTAATAATAATGATGAGGTCGCTGCTGGATCAAATCCTTATGATAGCGATACTGATGATGATGGTCTGCTGGATGGGAATGATGCTCAGCCTTTAGTGCCTTCAGATTTCGATCAAGATGGTGTCGATGATGCAAATGATAACTGTTATTCAGTCTCAAATAATAATCAAGATAACCTCGATGGAGATGCCTTCGGCGATATATGTGACTTAGATATCGATGGTGATGGCTTTTCAAATAATATTGAAAAAAAGTTTGGTACGGACCCTTTAAATAACGATTCATCAGCAATCCGCACTGCAATTGATAATTACAGTTCGCAAGCTGAGCCAGAAAAAAATGTTCCAATGATGGGTTTCTTGGGTTTGATTTTGATGGGCTCATCCATTTTAGCTTTGGTGATTTTTAGGAGAAGATTATGAATGTCCTAAAAACACTTTCAGTAATTTTCTTTTCTTTTTTTAGCCATGATTTATTTGCTGAAATTATAAGAGCGTCAGATGCGGGTTACATGGATGAGTTTGGAGCCAGTGTTGCTATATCCAATAATGTTATTGCTGTTGGTGCTCCAAAAGATAATGTTGGATACAATAGCATTGACCACGGTAGTGCGTATTTGTACACTAAAAACTCTTTGGGTTCTTGGACTCAGGCAGGAACTAGATATGCTAAATTTTTTTCTGGTACTAATGTACTTGAAGATATAAGTCCATACGACAAATTTGGATATGATGTTGACGTATGGGGCACCCCAGCTGATGGAGGTTTTTCTATTGAGCTTTATGGCTCTCCTTATAATGACGATAATGGATCGAATTCTGGCTCTGTTTACTTCAAAATTTCGCAAGGGATAAACGATTTAGCAACCTCATTTAAGGTTAACCCTTCAGATGGCTCTAGCGGGGATATTTTTGGATTTAGCGTATCTTTAAACATGCCTGGCTTTGAGATTGTAATTGGCTCACCAAATGATGACGATCAGGGTATAGATTCAGGCTCAGTCTATGTATATGAGTCGGTCTTTGGTGATTCTGTCACTTTTCCTTTAAGATCAAAACTTACTGCCAATGATGGTGCTTCAATAGATCGCTTTGGCTACGATGTTGACGCATGGGATGATTATATTGTCGTTGGTGCTCCTAATAATGATCAAAGAGGCTCTAATGCTGGTGCTGTGTACGTTTATAAAAGATCTAATGGCCTTAGTCCATGGGTTTTTTATCAAAAATTGACATCTAATGATTTAACAAGCGGCCTAGGTGTAAGCGTTTCGATTTCGGATGACGTTATTGTTGCTGGCGCCTATTATGACGATGAAGATGGCGAAAGTGCTGGCGCAGCGTATGTTTTTCATTTAGAGAATGGAGTGTGGGTTCAGAAGAGTAAATTATTGGCTGATGATGGACTAGCAGGCGATAATTTTGGCAGGAGTGTCGATGTTTTTGGTGGCACCATTATTGTTGGTTCCCCTGAGAAAAATGATGGCAGGGGAAAGACGTATATCTATTCAAGATCAACCAACTCGGATCAGTGGATAAAGACTTATTCTATTCATAATAATAATGGTTCGGCTAATGATAATTTTGGTAAATCTGTTAGTGTTTCAATCTTGGCAATAGACTTGAATGGTGAAATTGAGTTTGATGGCTACGCTATTGCTGCCAGTATTCCTGAAGATGATACTCCAAGTTATAACTCAGGTTCAGTATATGTGCTTGAGTTTAACGACTTAAATAATAACGCAATACTAAGTGGTGATTTCAGTGCTTTAATTGAAGTATCTCAAGCAGCATCTGGAAAAATTTCAGCTGCCGATCTTCAAGGGATCGATTCTGAATTTGACGACACATCAGGATTTAGTGTTTCAGTTCAGCCTGCAAATGGTGTTGCAAGTATAAATAATCAAAATGGTTCTTGGTTATATACCCCCAACAATAACTTCGTTGGCATTGATAATTTTACGGTTGCGGTAACAGATCTGAATGGAGGCATAACAAGTCGTAATATAAGCGTAACGGTTGATGTTGACGATGATGATGATGGCATTCTCAACAGCCAAGATAATTGCACTAACCAGAAAAATTTGCTGCAGGGGGATCTAGATAACGATGGTGTTGGTGATGCTTGTGATGACGATCTAGACGGCGATGGTTTTTCTAATATTGCTGAAGACGAGTTCGGCGGTAATCCATTGGATGGAAGTGATGCGGATATAGTAATGGCTGCTATTGAGTCTTTTAGCATCTCTAATAACCCAATAAATCGAGCTGTTCCTGCCATGGGCGGCATAGGCTTGTTAGCTTTAGGTCTGTCGATGCTGGGCTTAGGTGCGGTTAGGTTGAAGAAGAAGTGAGTTAGGGTTTAACCTGCCATCGCCGAATCTCCTGACCCAGCACTTTAAGTTCTGCCATTGTTTCGCTGCGCTTGGCTCGTATGGTTCTCGTCTCACGTTTATTAAGTGCTTCATCTACGTGGAACTCATCAATTTTCGTAACAGGCATTTCACCAAATTGTTTAACCCACCAGTTTAACCTCCCTAGTGTGCTGGGATCTTTGCCCTTATATTCGGCGATATAAAGGTCGCATAGTTGTTGAAAATTTGGAATGTCAGAACAAGCTTTCCCAAGCTTTTGCAATAGTTCACTGTTGCCTTCGACTTGGCGAACGAACTCAGTGGCATCACGTTTACGTGAAAACGTTTGGTTAACATTGGGGAAGTTGGTGCGACGAATTTGTACTTGGAAGTTGCCACTTTGGAGCTTTCGAATTGAAGCCATTTCTCACCTCATAAAAGAGCGCAATCAACAAAACTGTGATGGTTTTGTGATGGCAGGTTATTTGACATTAGCGTCAACACAGACAAACAACCGTAAGACTTGGAAATTGCTACTTAAATTTGGTAGCGGGGGCTGGATTCGAACCAACGACCTTCGGGTTATGAGCCCGACGAGCTACCAGACTGCTCCACCCCGCATCAATATGTGATCAACCACTTTACCATCTCTGATAATAATAAAGCGTAAAAACTCTCTGTTGGAAGCGCTAAGTTCAGGGCTCCATTAAGAGGGCGAGCATCATATGGATTCCTGTTGCTAAGGTCAAGTGCAATGGCAGGCAGGCAGGTAATTATTCTTCTTTTATTTACGCTTGGTCGTTTTAACCACAGCATTTCTTAAATTTTTTCCCGCTGCCGCAACTACAAGGGTCATTTCTGCCTATTTTTTCAGGGACAATGGTCTGTCCATCGCAAAAATACCAAGCATCGTCCACTTTTTTGAACTGTGATCGTTCACAATGGCGATGTTCAACTTCATCTTTATCAGTATAAGCCGCGATAAAATCGACGCTGCCGACTTTGTCTTCATTTTGACCGGCTTTTGTATTGAGTATGGTGAGCTGATGCCAAGTAGAGCTTTCAGCCCATTGTTGAGTGGCTTCAAAGTCGAAGTCTTCACGGCTATCTGGGTGAAGTGAGTCATGCAGAAAATCGATAGATGCTGTGACATAAGCGCTGTAACGAGCGCGCATAAGCTGTTCAGCTGAAGTAGCTTTCGTTGTATCATTTATTACAGGGGCACAACAATCTTCAAAGCTTATCTTTTTTCCACAGTGACATTCGCTCATAATGCTATTCTCTTGAAATATTAGGTTGTTATTAAGTGTTGAAGATATCTTTTAGTTTTGAATAATAATTATGACAACTATTCTAACAGCAGTTATAGGCGTAAACCATAAATGACCGATTTTGATGATATTCGTCCTTACAATGATGAGGAAGCAGTCGCAGCCATTCAACGGATTATCGCCAACGATGAGTGCTTAAACCTTATTGGCATTATCAAATTTCCTCGTGTATTTCCTTTATTATCTTGGCTGGTAAGACCGTTACTGCGTTTCAGTTTACTTGCAAAGGCAAAAACGATTCATTCGGTGGATGACTTTCAGCGTATTGTTGCAGGTTATTTGAATAGCATGCTGGCTAAAACGACCGATGGTTTAACTATACGTGGTTTTGAAAATACAGGTGAAGGAAAGCCTTGCTTGTTTATTAGTAATCACCGAGATATTGCGTTAGATCCAGCGGTTACTAATTATGCGCTTTACAATAATGGTGGCACGACAGTAAGAATCGCTATTGGTGATAATTTATTGACTAAGCCATTCGCATCAGATCTTATGCGAGCAAATAAAAGCTTCATTGTTAAGCGTTCTTTGAGCGGTCCTCGTGAATTATTAAAATCATTAAAAACGCTTTCTGCATATATTTGGCATTCACTGCAAGTCGATAGCGAAAACATTTGGATTGCCCATCGTGAGGGGCGAGCGAAGGATGGTTTAGATAAAACAGATCCAGCGGTGATCAAAATGTTGACTATTGCTAAACCAAAAGAGATGCCTTTTTCAGATTATATTAAACAGCTGCATATTATTCCTGTAAGTGTTTCTTATGAGTATGATCCTTGCGATGCAATGAAAGCTGCTGAGTTGCGAAAAATAGAATTGACAGGCAGTTATACAAAGTCTGAGCACGAAGATATCGATAGTATTGGTAAAGGAATTATTGGGTCCAAGGGGCATATTTATGTTCATTTTGGTGAGTGTCTTGACGATACTTATGAAGATGCTGACAGTGTTGCTCGTGAATTAGATAAAGCGATTTCTAAAAACTATCAAATTCAGCCGACTAATGTTCTTGCTTATGAATTGTTGTATGGGAAAGAAAAATTAGCAGCCGTATTAGCTATGCCAGGGCTCTTCTCTGAGCAAGAGGGAAGTTACTCTGAGGACGATCGCGAAAAATTTCATCAGCGAATTGCTGATATGCCAGATGATGATACGGTTTGCGCATTGAATATGTATGCCAATCCAATTGTTAATCGTGTCAAAATTCATGGGCATGTTTAGACCTAAATTTAACTTTTTATTGAAATATATACATGGCACTCTCGGAAGAAGCAAAAACACACATTCAAACCGCTTATTCTGATTGGTTAAGCTCTAATGAGTATAAGCCGCGGCGAGCTCAGAGAACGATGCTTGCCATAATCGCTAAGGCCTTAGGTATAGTTGAAAACGATGCTGAAGGTATCCGTAAGGAAAATTTCAAAGAACACGTATGCTTAGTTGAGGCGGGAACCGGTACGGGTAAAACCGTGGCTTATTCTATTGCTTCTATTATCTTAGCCAAGCTGTTAGATAAAAAATTAGTTATTTCAACTGCTACGGTGACCTTGCAAGAGCAGTTAGTATTTCGTGATTTACCAAACCTTCAAGAAACTAGCGGAATCGATTTTTCATTTGCTATTGCTAAGGGGCGTGGTCGATACCTATGCCTTAGTAAAGCATCTATGCGCCTTAAGGATGCCGATCGCTCGGGTAAAGATCTGCCTATATTCACTGACGAAGAGCGCCGTGTCCCCGATGCTTCAATTGCTCAGGTAAAGCTATTAAATAAAGCTTTTGAGTTGGGCGAGTGGGACGGTGATCGAGATAGTTGGGAGCAGAATTTAGGTCATGAGGAATGGTCATTAGTCGCTGCTGACCGAGCCAGTTGCAGCGGTAAAAAATGTCCAAGCTATCATCAATGCGCGCTTTTCAAAGCGCGAGATCAAATTAGAAAAGTGGATGTTGTGGTGGCAAATCATGACTTAGTTTTAGCTGATCTCGCTACGGGTGGTGGTAACGTTTTGCCAGAGCCCGAACAAACCATTTATGTTTTTGATGAAGCTCATCATCTTCCATCCAAGTCACAGAACCATCTCAGTCGTCATATGTCGCTTTCGGCTGAGCGTCGACGTGTGGTGACTACGCAAAAAACAGTTGCTCGTGCGATTAAAATTTTGGATCAAAAACAAGAGATAAAGCGCTTTTCCAAAACCATGGCACAAATTGATGAGGCCTTAGATGCCTGTCTTATTAATTTACAGCCATTATTAGAAATGACATTTCAAAACAATCCAGATTTAGCGAATAGTTCAGATGAATTACGCTTCCCCGGTGGCGTTGTTCCTGCTGATTTGCAGGCTGTTTTTAAGGAGTTGTCAGACTGTTACGTGCTTAAGTGTAATTGTCTACAGAAAATATCAGATCTAACACTCGCTTCGTTTACTGAGACACAGTCACAAGACCAGGTTGCAAGAGAGTCGCTATATGCCTCTTTAGGTGAGCTATCCATTATGTGTGAGTCAGCTCGCTCTGTGTGTGTTGATTATGCAAGGGATGACGCTCCAGGGGTTATGCCGACTGTGCGCTGGTTAAAGTTGCAGGCCTCTGAGGGTATCGATGGGATCTCAATGTATGCGGCTCCATTATCGACAGCCAGTACGTTGACCGATCTCATTTGGAATCGCTGTTATGCGTCGATTTTAACGTCAGCTACTTTAACTGCATTGGGAAGGTTTGAGCACTTTATAGAGCAGATTGGTATAGGGCATCTTGATCAAGCCTATAAAATTTTAGGTGAGCTCAATTTTGCCGATTCTGTTTTTCATGTCCCACATATGACCAGTGATCCTACGCGAGCAGAGGAGCATACTCAGGAAATTATTGAGAAGTTGCCGCAGTTGGTTTCAAAAGAGCACGGTTCGCTAGTCTTGTTTTCTTCAAGACGTCAGCTAGATGCGGTATTTGAGGGTTTAGATCTATCTTTACAAGAGAGAGCGTTAGTTCAAGGTGATCGCTCCAAGCAAGCGCTAATTAAAAAACATAAAGAAAGAGTGGACGAAGGTATTCCAAGCATCCTTTTAGGCTTGGCGAGCTTCTCAGAGGGGTTAGACCTGCCGGGTGATTACTGCAAGCAGGTTGTCATTGCTAAGTTACCTTTTGCGGTACCTGATAGCCCCATTGATGAGGCGTTAGGAGAGTGGATTGAAAAGAATGGAGGGAACTCATTCTGGGATATTGCTGTCCCAGATGTATCCATTAAGCTTTTACAGGCTTGCGGTCGTTTATTGCGAAGTGAATCGGATACTGGACGAGTATCACTGCTTGATAATCGAATACTTAGAAAAAGCTATGGTAAGCAGTTATTGGCCTGCTTGCCGCCTTTTCAGCAGAGTCTTGGTAAGCCATAAATATTTTGTAAGTTTTCATTTAGAAATAAATTTTAATCATAATTCGTTTATAAACTAACAGCTTGGCTTTTTTCTAACAATTCTTGTTAGTGAACAATATTAAAAAGGTCTTGCTAATTGGCGCTTTATGTGTGATAAATAGACATCTGTACAGTTTTTTGTAACTAAGGACTATCCAAGAGTGGGTATGCTCAAAAGTTTCGCGCTGTTTACAGACTAATTTTTTGGTTCGCATTATTAATCGTGCGAGCTGACATTGGGGGCTCCCTGGTAGGTCTCACCCCACATTTTTTCGTCGCCTATTCCTTGGGTGGCTGAACCTATGTGTTCCTACCTAAAATTCCTTATGTCGATTTATTGAAAGCCTTGTGCCTAACTGGTGCTTGCTTTGTTTTTAATGTTTGTTGGCTGTCTTGGCGACGTGAAATTGCCAAGCCTAAGAGGATTATCTAAGAGAATATTAATTTTAAAATAGCCTATAAAAATAGGTTTTAGTTGTATGTGGGTCGTCCTGGTAGACCTTGTCCACGTAGCGTTTTAGCCATTATTTGGTTAAAGCGTCCTGCTGTATTAAATCTACCAAGACATTCCAATCACTTTTTTGTTGTTCATATTTATATGCATCAGCAAGACAGCGCTTTTGGGCCCTTAAAAAATATGATTAGTTAAATCGTAAAGGTCTTTGCTGCTTTTTTGGTTGTCGTAAGTTGTAGCCATAAGCAAATAGTTAATAAAAGCCTAAATAAAAATAAGAAGTTGGGGATAAAAATAATGAATAAGAAAAAAGTAGGCGTTTGGGCCGCCTTTATTGCTTTTACAGCATCTTCGCATGCTGCTTTTGATCAGTTTGGGGTCTCGACATATACCTATGACGGTGGGGCTGACTATTTTATTGAGTCTGAGTTGCCTGCATCGCAATTTAATAATTCATCGTCTGTGGGGTTTTCACAGACGTACCTAGGCAGTTCAACACTTAATGGAGAAGATGTTATGTCGGCTACTACGGTGAGCTTAAATGCTTCGCCAGTTCCTTTGCCTTCTGCGGCCTGGTTTTTTGGTTCTGCTGTTATTGCCTTAACGGTGATTCAGCGACGAGGTTAAACATAATTTTTTATAGCTTATAACTCTAAGGAGAGGTGCTTATCGATTATCGATTATTTTAAAAATACTCAAAAAACTATAATTTTCAGATAGTTGCGCTTGTTAGCAGTAATTCAGTCTTGCTTGTTTTGTTAAACATTGGCTCGCAACTGCTGCTACCTATAAAGCCTTGACAGTGTATGTTAAAATATCAACATGTTGTTATTTAGCAATAATTATGAAAATTCATAATTTTAAAGTTTTCAAAATATCGATTGAGTAGAGTTATAACTAGTTATTGCGATTTTTTTTGCAGTAAAATCAGGTGCATATAATATAAATGCTCCTCATCTATTGCTATGTATATAATAAAATGATAAAATTTTTAACTGGTTATTTATTTTGAAAAAATTTGACAGTTTCATTTTTCGTGTCTAAGATGGCCGCCAATTGATTCAGTAAATTGTTGAGCGCTTGATTCGAAGAGAAGTTTGTTCAAAGGAAGGTTTTGAGTAGGGCGAGTCATTTATTTATCAGGGTGAGGTTCTCGCATTGTTAATGCGTCGAGTTCAGATAAATGACTTTGTATAAAAAGTTTAAAAGTTTACTA
>JAOIUY010000024.1 GCA_028223755.1 Pseudomonadales bacterium
ACCTCCACTTCCTCTCTCTCAATATCGGTTACTATAATCTGGCAGCTAAATACCGGAGAGTAGAAGATGTCGACAGAAGCCAAAACCCATTACCGCGCCTGTAACCTCTGCGAAGCTATTTGTGGTCTTGAGATAAAAACTCAAGACGATCAAATACTGTCTATTAAAGGTGATAAAAATGACCCTTTAAGCCGTGGCTATATCTGCCCTAAAGGCACGGCAATGCAGGATATCTACACCGACCCAGACCGTTTGCGAAAACCGGTTAAACGACATGGCGATAAATGGATAGAAATAAGTTGGCAGGAAGCTTTTGATACAGTGGCCGACAAAGTCGCTACGGTGCAAGAGCAATATGGAATCAATGCCGTCGCGTTTTATGCGGGTAATCCCAATGTTCATAACTATGGCAGCATGACCCACGCCGGTGTATTGCGCAAAGCGGTGCAGACTAAAATACATTTTTCCGCCACTAGCCTTGATCAATTGCCTCATCATTTAACCTCGTATAGCCTCTATGGTCACCAGTCGTTAATTCCCGTTCCCGATATTGACCACACTAATTACATGCTCATTATTGGCGGTAACCCACTAGCTTCTAATGGCAGCATTATGACTGCGCCGGATATTCCTAAACGTTTAAAAGCGATTCAACAGCGGGGCGGCCGCTTTGTTGTGATTGACCCAAGACGAACCGAGACCGCAGCCATCGCAGACCAACATTTGTTTATTCGTCCTGGCACTGATGCTTGGTTGCTAATGGCTATGCTCCATACTTTATTTGCCGAAGACTTAGTTAACACCGGTCACTTAACTAATTTGTTAGTCGGTATAGATGAAGTGCGCAGTGCCTGCGAATCTTTTACACCTGAGTTTGCCGAACAACGTACGGGTGTGGCGGCAGAACAAATTCGTCAGTTAGCTAGAGATATGGCCAATATCGAAGGTGCCGTTTGCTATGGTCGCATGGGTGTCTCGGTGCAGGTTTACGGCACACTTTGTCAGTGGGCTATACAGATGATTAATCTATTGACTCACTCTTTGGATGTGCGCGGCGGCATGATGGCTTCGTCTCCAGCCTTTGGTTTTGTAAAACCCGGTGAGCCTGGTGCGGGACATTTTGCTGCGTTTCACAGTCGCGTCAGTGGCCTACCAGAATTTGCGGGTGAATTACCTGCCACGATAATGGCCGAGGAAATGCTCACCGAGGGTGAGGGTCAGATTCGTGGCTTGATAAGTGTTGCGGGCAACCCAGTGCTATCTTCACCCAATGGCAACCAAATGGATAAAGCATTAGCCAGTCTCGATTTTATGGTGTCGATTGATTTTTATATTAATGAAACGACGCAGCATGCTGATATTATTTTGCCGCCTACCAGCGCGCTTGAGCACGACCATTACGATATTGCTTTTCATCGCCTAGCGGTGCATAACACAGCGCGCTTTAACGAGGCGGTGTTTGAGCCTAACGAAGGAACTAAGCATGACTGGGAAATCTTTAACGGCTTGGGTGTAGCCATTGCCGAGCGTAAAGGTTTAGAGGCTAAGCCTTTGCCGTCGCCCGATCAGCTAGTTGATTTTGGTATACAGCATGGCCCTTATAGCGCGGCGGCGGGTCATGAGTTGGCGTTGACCTTGGATAAAATTAAGCAACATATGCATGGTTTAGATATAGGTCCATTAGAGCCTGGCTTACCCGAGCGGCTGTGCACCCATGATGGCAATATCACGATGATGGCTGATTATATTAAGCAGGATATTATGCGCTTAATTGCCGATTTATCAGTTCTAGATAAGGATGAATTTTTGCTGATTGGTCGCCGTCATATTCGCAGTAATAATAGTTGGATGCATAATTCTCACCGTTTAGTTAAAGGTAAGCCGCGTTGGCAATTATTAATGCATCCGGATGATTTAGTCGCGCATCAATTGCAGGATCAATCTCAAGTACGCATTCAGTCTCGCGTAGGAGAAGTTGAAACACAAGTATTGGCCAGTGACGAAGTGATGCCGGGGGTGGTGAGTTTGCCACATGGTTGGGGGCATAAACGTGCGGGTGTTCATTTAAATCTTGCGGCAAAGCAGGGTGGTGTCAGTTGCAATGATTTGACGGATGATAAATTAATTGATCGGGCCAGCGGTAACTCTGCCTTGAACGGTGTGCCGGTAAGAATATTTGCTGTGTAGTCACGTTAATGTTTAAAAATTAAGGGCGTTGGTATGAAATTAATTGCAGGTCAACGTATGCTCTGTAAGCTCACTAATTTAGGCCCAAGCATGGATAAATTGCCGCTGGCCAATATTCGTCGGCTCTATGATTTATTTGATAGCTTGTTCGGTATTCCCCGAGATAAGAGTGTTCAGACTCGCGATATTAGCGTGCCGAATGGCAGTCATACGATACCGATTAGGATCTATCGCCCGCAAGGAGTGGCGTCGTTATCAATGGTGTACTTTCATGGTGGCGGCTACGTCATTGGCAGCCTTGCCAGCCATGATAACTTTTGTCGTAAGTTAGCTAGCCAGACGCAAATGAATATTATTGCGGTGGATTATAGATTAGCGCCCGAGAATAAATATCCAACAGCCTTAGATGATGGTTTGGTCGCTTGGAACTGGATTGTTGATAACGCCGACAGTTTGCAGTTGGGGTCTGGTGAAATAGGTGTTGGTGGCGATAGTGCAGGCGGCAATATTGCCGCTGTATTGGCTATGCAATTGTTTTCTATGAGCCTTCCTAATAGAGCATTGAGCGCAATACCTGCCTTTCAATTTTTATTGTACCCATTGGTTGATTTTCGTTATCAGTCTGAATCTTTTCAACGCTATGGCAAAGGTCTTTTATTAACTGAGCCGCTTGCGCACTTTTTTCACGAGTGTTATTTAGGTGGTATTAACCAGTTTGAGATAGAAAGTATTGGTTTGGCTTTTATGGATGATATTGGTAAGGCACCTGACACAATTGTAGTGACTGCTGAATACGATGTGTTAAGGGATGAAGGTTTAGATTTGGTAGAGAAATTGCAGCAAGCGCAACTGCCCGTGTCGCACCTCCATTTAGATGATTGTACTCATGGGTTTATTGCTCTGGCTAAATTTAGTAGGGCAACACGTTATCGCTTAGCCGAAATCTTTGACATGCTTGCCAAATATGCGGCAAGTAAAGTAACGCGCTAGCTGTCAGGCCACTCTTCGACAGTTGTTATTTTGAAAATAAATTTAAAGCAAAAGATATCCCCCGCAATAACTCGCGAGGGATTTTTTAAATATCTTTTGCGTAAATCAGTCTTTATCTTGGCAAGTAAACTTCGACAATGTCATTTGCAACATAGTCGTTTTATTACCCATAAAGACTGCTTTTTTACCGAATTGGTCACAGTGATCAACCGCTAAGGTTTTTACGTTCTCTGGCAGCTCGTTACAATCGTTAAGCTTGTCACTAAAAGATTTAAATGGGTTACAGGTAGCATCAAACCCCATTGATACTTCGGCATACCGAATGCTTAAGCCTTTTTCATCTGCATTTGTGACTTTGGGAGGAAATAAGGTTTTAATTTTATCGGATGAAACTGTTTCAACATCTCTTGGTGTTTCTTGTGATGCGCAGCTGGCTAAGGCGACTAACATAAGTGCTGTGATAATACGGTTTTTCATTTTTATGCCCTTTTATAATTATAGAGGTGTTCGTTTTTATTGAAATAATGTGGGGCTGATTACGTGAGTAAAAACTCCATTAATGCTTTTTGTGCATGCAAGCGATTTTCTGCCTCATCCCAGACAACACTGTATTGAGGGTCTTCTAATAACTCGGCGCTCACTTCTTCGCCACGATGCGCGGGCAAACAATGCATAAAGAGCGCATCACTCGCAGCGCCTTTCATCAATTCATGATTCACTTGGTAAGGTGCAAAAACTTCTAAGCGATCATCTTGCTCGTCTTCTTGGCCCATTGATGCCCATACGTCAGTTACTACAAGGTCAGCATTTTGTACCGCTGCTTGAGGGTCTTGCATAACGGATACTCGATCACTGTTAGCCGCCACTAAATCACTGTTAGGCTCAAAGCCTTCAGGGCAAGCAACGCGTAATGTAAAGTCAAATTGTCGCGCTGCATTAATATAGGAGTGACACATATTGTTGCCGTCACCAATCCATGCCACAGTTTTACCTTGGATGCTGCCGCGTTTTTCAATATAGGTTTGCACGTCAGCAAGTAATTGGCAGGGGTGAAGGTCATCGGTTAATGCGTTGATAACTGGCACACTCGAATTTGCAGCAAACGTTTCAATTTGTTGGTGGGCAAAAGTTCTTACCATCACGATATCAACCATCGATGAAATAACACGCGCGCTATCTTCAATCGGCTCGCCTCGACCTAGCTGCGTATCCCTTGGCGATAAAAATATCGCGCTGCCACCCAACTGTGCCATGCCTGCTTCAAAGGAAATGCGTGTGCGAGTTGACGATTTTTCAAAAATCATGGCTAACACTTTGCCTTTAAATATATCGCTGACAGGCGCTTTTTTTAATTCGATAGCACGGTTAATAACGCCGTGTAATTCGTCGGGTGTCAGATCGAGTAAAGATAAAAAATGTCTTGTAGCCATGGTTCTCTCGTTGCCTTTTTTTAGGCGGTCATATTTAAAACGTGGTGTCAGTGTTTATGGGTCAGCAATAAATTGATGTATTAGCGTTGTCACGGTATCAACAATCTGTTGGGCGTTTTCGTCACTCATAATTAATGGCGGCAGCAATCGAATAGTCGAGCCAGCCGTAACATTAATAAGTAATCCTGCAGCTAAGGCGTCGGCCACTAACTGTCCGCAAGGGCGATCTAACTCTATACCAATCATTAAGCCGCTGCCGCGTATATCAATAACGGCAGGATTATCCGCCAATGCTTTTTCGAAGCCGGCTTTTATAGCATTGCCCAGCTCTGTAGCACGATCACATAGCTGTTCGTCTTCTATGGTTTTAATAACCGCTAATGCGGCAGCGGTGGCGAGTGGGTTGCCACCAAAGGTTGAGCCATGAGTGCCTGGCGATAGAGTTTCTGCTGCTGCACCTTTAGCGATGCATGCGCCAATCGGTACGCCATTGCCTAAGCCTTTTGCTGTGGTAATAACGTCGGGAGAAAGTCCTAAGCCTTGAAAGGCAAAGTAATGTCCGCAGCGAGCATTGCCTGATTGCACTTCATCTAACATAAAGAGCGCTTGGTGATTGTGGCAAAGCTGTTGTACTTGCAATAAGTAATCGGCATCGCCGACATTAATACCGCCTTCACCTTGAACCGGCTCTACAAATACAGCAGCTATATTGTCGCCATGCTCGGCGAATAATTGTTTGGCTGAATCAATATTGTTGTATTCGCCATAAATAAATCCAGCAGGCAGCGGGCCAAAGCCAGTTTTCATTTTTTGACTAGATGTTGCGGTAATGGTCGCTAATGTTCGGCCATGAAAGCTACCCGTCATTGTGATAATAATAGGGTGGTTATTGCCTTTATGTGAAGCGTGTAAGCGCGCTAGTTTAATAGCTGCTTCGTTGGCCTCGGCGCCTGAGTTACTAAAAAACACTTTATCCATGGCGGCGATACTACAGAGCTTGTGTGCGAGCTGCTGCTGCGGCGTAATATGGTAAAGGTTAGATGTATGCAGTAGTAAATCGGCCTGGGTTTTAATCGCAGTGCTAACAGCGGGGTGGGCATGCCCTAAATTGGTGACGCTAATGCCGCATAGAGCATCGAGATAGCGTTTACCATCGGTATCAAATAGCCACACACCTTCACCATGACTGAATGTCACGGGGAGTCTTTGATAGGTGTTCATAACATGTGTATTCATAATCTGAAATGCTTTAATAGCTATCATCAAGTCTGTAGCACTTAGTAAAAAGGTACGACTTGGTGTAAAAATCGTTAATGAGAATGTCTGTAACCGCTACTTAGTATGTGGCAACTACTTTTGCTACTACTAAATATGACATATGACGCAGTGATCAGCAGCGAGGCCTGAATTGTTCGCTAGAAACGCTCAAGCAATCGCCATAATGCAAAAAGGCAGCGAAAGCTGCCTATGCAGGAAGAAATACTAGCGTATCAAGGGTTCTTGAGTAAATAGGCAATATGTCACTGAGGCTTGATATAGAGCCTTCAAGACCGCCGATAGCATAGCCAATTGAAACGCAGATCGTTACAATAGACTCTTAATTAATATCTTATTTAAGTAACACGAGTTATTTGAGTAGCATTAGCAGAGGAAATACGATTAACCATGGACATCATGGACACTATAAAAGACCAAATTGAAAGCAACCCCGTAATCATTTACATGAAGGGTTCACCCGATCAGCCACAGTGTGGTTTTTCAGCGCGTACTATCGAGGCCTTAATGGGCTGCGGCAAACGCTTTGCCTTTGTCGATATTCTAGCTAATCCTGATATTCGCTCGAATTTGCCAAAATACGCAAATTGGCCAACGTTTCCTCAATTGTGGATTGATGGCGAGTTAATTGGCGGTTGCGACATCGTCACTGAAATGTTCGACAAGGGTGAATTGAAGCCGATGATCGATCAAGCCGTTCCTGATGAAGTGTCAGAAGGCTAACAATAAATCTGTGCTGCGTTAAAGGTGTAGCAGTGATAGTATTTAATGCTAGAATCAATTTAAGTTTTAAAATTTAACTGCGGGCGCTGTGTCCGCAGTTTTATTATTGATCTTCTTTATATTTTTAATATTAATTAGCAAGTGGCCATTAGTAGCGGTCACCACTGTGAAAGGAAATAAATATGCCTGTTATTACTCTTCCTGACGGGAGCGAGCGCGCTTTCGACAATCCTGTTTCAATCATGCAAGTCGCAGCAGATATTGGCCCTGGCCTCGCAAAGGCAACCATTGCCGGCGAAGTCGATGGCCAATTAAAAGATGCTTGTGAGTTAATTGAGTCTGATGCCACGTTACGTATTATCACTGCCAAAGATGACGAAGGCGTTGAAATTATCCGTCACTCTTGCGCGCATTTGATTGGTCACGCTGTTAAGCAGTTGTTTCCCGATGCACGTATGGTTATCGGTCCCGTTATCGACGAGGGTTTTTACTACGATATCGCTACCGAAAAACCGTTTACGCCTGAAGATGTTGATGCGATTGAAGCGCGTATGAAAGAACTGATTGCGCAAGATTATGATGTTGTTAAAAAGATGACACCGCGTGACGAAGTGATTAGCGAATTCACCGCACGAGGTGAAGAATACAAGTTACGATTAATTGATGATATGCCTGACGAAACAGCTATGGGTCTTTATTATCATCAAGATTATCTTGATATGTGCCGTGGTCCACATGTACCGAATACCCGTTTTTTAAAGCACTTTAAGCTGACTAAGCTAGCGGGTGCTTATTGGCGAGGTGATTCAGATAACGAAATGTTACAGCGTGTTTATGGCACGGCATGGGCGGACAAAAAAGGCTTAAAAGCGTATGTCCATAAAATGGAAGAAGCCGAAAAACGTGACCATAGAAAGATAGGTAAAAAATTAGACCTGTTTCATTTGCAAGAAGAAGCGCCGGGCATGGTGTTTTGGCATGCGCGTGGCTGGGCGATCTATCAGGTTGTCGAACAGTATATGCGTGAGGTGCAAAGACTTAACGGTTACGAAGAAATAAGAACGCCGCAAGTGGTCGATCGCTCACTCTGGGAAAAGTCAGGTCACTGGGATAAGTTTTCAGACAATATGTTTACCATCGAATCGGAGTCGCGCGACTATGCCGTGAAGCCGATGAATTGTCCTTGTCACGTACAGGTATTTAATCAGGGTTTAAAAAGCTACCGCGATTTACCCATGCGAATAGCTGAGTTTGGCAGCTGCCATCGTAATGAAGCCTCGGGCACATTACAGGGCCTAATGCGTGTGAGAGGTTTTGTACAAGATGACGCGCATATTTTCTGTGCCGAAGATGCGATTCAAGAAGAAGTATCGGTGTTTATTGATTTACTGTATGACGTGTATAAAGACTTTGGCTTTGACGAGGTATTGGTCAAGCTATCGACGCGACCCGAAGAGCGCGTGGGTGATGATGACGTTTGGGATAAATCCGAGAAAGCCCTTGAGTTGGCATTAGACAACAAAGGTTTGGCTTGGGATTTACTTCCGGGTGAAGGCGCATTTTATGGGCCAAAGATCGAATTTTCGCTGCGTGATTGTATTGGTCGGGTTTGGCAGTGCGGCACCATTCAGGTCGATTTCTCGATGCCGGGTCGCTTGGATGCCCAATATGTTGCTGAGGATGGCAGTCGCCAAGTGCCGGTTATGTTGCATCGCGCGATTTTGGGATCATTTGAGCGCTTTATCGGTATGTTGATCGAGCAATATGAGGGTAAATTTCCCGTTTGGTTGGCTCCCGTGCAGGCCGTAATTATGAATATTACGGATAATCAGGCCGAATTTGCCACTAATGTGCAAGAAACCCTAACAAAACAAGGTTTTCGGGTCGAAACGGACTTGAGAAATGAAAAGATCGGCTTTAAAATTCGCGCCCACACTTTAAGCAAGACACCTTATCTTTTAGTGGTCGGTAATAAAGAGGTCGAAACCGGTACAGTTGCCGTTAGGACACTGGCGGGTGAAGATCTAGGAAGCATGTCTGTTGATGCTTTTACCGAGCAGCTCAACGCGGGTATCGCCCAGCGAGGGCGAACTCAGATAAGTGAGTAGATTTATCTAAGTCTATGATATGAAAGCGAATTAAAGTGAATTTAAATTACTGGAGAATTGATTATTAAGCAAATACAAGTTGGTGGTAACGTCGCGTGAAAGGAAAAGATAGTAAGCGTGCAATCATTAATGAAGCTGTCGAAGCATCCGAAGTTCTATTAATTGGAGCTGATGGAGAGCAAGTAGGCGTTGTTCCTACTTCAGAAGCCCTGACCATTGCGCAAGATGCGTCATTGGATCTGGTGCAAATTGCTGGCGATAGTAAACCTGTCGTATGTAAAGTAATGGACTACGGCAAGCATTTGTTTGATATCAAAAAGAAACGTGCGGCTTCAAAGAAGAAGCAAAAACAAACGCAAATTAAGGAAATGAAATTTCGTCCTGGGACGGAAGATGGAGACTATCAGGTCAAACTACGCAACCTGACACGTTTCCTCGAAGCAGGGGATAAAGCCAAAGTAACGCTACGTTTTCGTGGTCGAGAAATGGCACACCAAGAGCTCGGGATGGAGCTACTCAAACGGGTCGAAGCTGACCTTGCAGAACTTGGTGCGGTTGAACAATTTCCAAAGATGGAAGGCCGACAAATGACGATGGTCATTGCCCCTAAAAGAAACAAATAGTTTTAGTACTTTAACGAGTATAAAAGCTATTTGACTAACTATGGTGAGAGCTCATTGGGCCGCCTTTAATGACATTTAACAATGCGAGTTTTAAAATGCCAAAAGCAAAAGTACACAGTGGCGCTGCCAAGCGCTTTAAAAAAACCGGAGCTGGCTATAAGCGTAAAAGCGCTAATAAAAGCCATATTCTTACTAAAATGACCACTAAGCGTAAGCGTCAGTTACGTGGTACATCTATTATTGATGCGGCAGATAAGCCGTTAATCGATAAGATGATGCGCAACAACTAACCCTTATTTAACGCCGAAATTTTTAGGAGAGTAAAATGCCTCGAGTCAAACGTGGAGTGGTTGCACGTCGTCGCCACAAAAAAATTCTTAAACAAGCCAAAGGTTACTACGGTGCGCGTTCGCGTGTTTTCCGTGTAGCAAAGCAGGCGGTAACGAAAGCGGCGCAATATGCGTATCGTGATCGTCGTCAGCGTAAGCGTCAATTTAGAGCCCTTTGGATTACCCGTATTAACGCAGCTTCGCGCGCTAATGGCTTAAATTACAGCCGTTTAATTGCCGGACTGAAAAAAGCGGACGTCTTGCTTGATCGTCGTGTATTAGCTGATTTAGCTGTTCATGATAAAGCAGCGTTTACTAAAATCGTCGAGATGGCTAAGTCTGCACTTGCGTAGACTTTAGATGCTCGAAGCTATTTCGAGTGTTATCGGTTTTCCGATCTTGATCGACGTAAAAAGGGGAAAGGGCGAATGCTCTTTCCCCTTTTTCGTATATTAAAATAGTGTTCTTTTTAAAAGCACAATCAATGGCTGTTACTGACAGTCGATGAATTCCATCATCACAGGTGTGATATGTCTAACCAAGAAAATTTGCAGTTACTGACTGATAAAGCAATGAGCGCCATTAAAGGTGCTGATTCTATTAAAGCGCTTGATGATATCCGCGTTGAATACTTAGGCAAGAAAGGCAGTATTACTGAGCAGCTAAAAGCGCTGGGTAAATTACCTAAAGAAGAGCGTTCAGCTGCAGGCGCGCAAATTAATATTGCTAAACAAGCGGTGCAAACAGCGATTGAAGATCATCGTACTGCATTAGAGACCGCTGAGTTAGCTGAGCGTTTAGCCTCTGAAAAAATTGATGTGACTTTACCTTCGCGCTGCGATCATGGCGGTGCGCATCCGGTGACGATCACTATGCAGCGCATACAAGCTTATTTTGAGCAGATTGGTTTTAGTGTTGCTGAAGGTCCAGAGATTGAAGATGATTATCATAATTTTGAAGCGCTAAATATTCCTGCGCATCACCCTGCTAGAGCGATGCATGATACTTTTTATGCTCGTAAAGCGGATGCAGAAGGCGAAACGCAAGAAGGTGCGCATGTTTTAAGAACGCATACCTCGCCTGTTCAGGTGCGTGTAATGGAAACGCAGGCGCCGCCTATTCGTATTGTTTGTCCTGGTCGAGTTTATCGCTGTGATTCCGATATTACGCATACGCCGATGTTTCATCAGGTTGAAGGCTTAATGATTGATGAGGACGTTACCTTCGCGCATTTAAAAGGTGTGGTACAAGAATTTTTGCGCGTGTTTTTTGAAAAAGATTTAGGTGTGCGTTTTAGGCCTTCTTATTTTCCATTTACTGAGCCTTCGGCTGAAGTAGATATTGAGTGTGTAATTTGTAGCGGTGAAGGCTGTCGAGTTTGTAAGCATACTGGTTGGTTAGAAGTGATGGGTTGCGGTATGGTGCATCCTAACGTTTTTTCTTACGTGAATATTGATACCGATAAATACACCGGTTTTGCTTTTGGAATGGGTGTTGAACGTTTAGCTATGTTGAAATATGGCGTCACCGATTTAAGACTGTTTTTTGAAAATGATGTGCGATTTTTGTCGCAGTTTTCTTAACTGAATTTTTTATCTTAATAGAGATATCAATAAAGCTTCGTGAATACAAGGTCATAAAATGAAAGTCAGTGAAAGTTGGTTGCGTGAATGGGTAAGCCCTGATGTTAAAACAGAGCAGTTAGTGCATCTGTTAACAATGGCCGGTTTAGAGGTTGATGGTGTTGAGCCAGCAGCGCCTGCATTTACTGGTGTTGTTGTTGGTGAAATTGTCGCGATAGAAGCACATCCCGATGCTGAAAAATTGCGAGTTTGTAAAGTATCCAATGGCGACAAAGAAAGTCAGATAGTTTGCGGTGCAAGTAATGCAGCGGTTGGTTTAAAAATTCCTTTCGCACAAGTAGGTGCAGCGTTACCCGGTGGTTTAACTATTAAAGAAGCCAAGCTAAGAGGTGTAGAATCTTTTGGCATGCTGTGTGGTGCTTCAGAAATTGGTTTAGAAGATAGCGTTGACGGTTTACTTGAATTACCTAACGATGCTGTTGTTGGGCAAAATATTCGCGACTATTTAAATCTTGATGATGCCGTTATTGAAGTTGATTTAACGCCTAACCGTGGTGATTGTTTATCAATAAACGGTGTTGCGCGTGAGACCGGCGTATTAACTGTAACCGATGTTGTTGCTCCAGTAATTGATCCCGTAGTTGCTAGTATTGATGATGAGTTAACAGTGTCTTTGTCAGCGACAGAATATTGTCCTCGCTATGCGGGTCGTGTGATCCGTGATGTTGATTTATCGGTATCCACGCCGTTGTGGATGCGAGAAAAATTACGTCGTGCCGATGTGCGTTCTATTGATCCTATTGTTGATGTTACCAATTATGTGATGATTGAATTAGGTCAGCCATTACACGCTTTTGATCTTGATAGTATTAGTGGTGGCATCGATGTGCGTTTAGCGCAGCAAGATGAGCGTCTGACCTTGCTTGACGAAAAAGAAGTACAGCTTGATGCTGATATGTTGGTCATTGCGGATAAAAATAAAGCGATAGCGTTAGCGGGCATAATGGGTGGCAATGACTCTGCTGTCACAACAAAAACACAGCATGTATTTTTAGAGTCGGCGTTTTTTGTGCCAGAAATTCATGCGGGTAAAGCGCGTAATCTTGGAATGCATACCGACGCTTCACATCGTTTTGAACGCGGTGTTGATTCAGATTTACAAGTACGAGCGATAGAGCGAGCAACAGCTTTATTGTTAGAGATTGTTGGCGGTCAAGCGGGTCCTGTGACTCTAGTTGAAGCCGAGCAATCGCTTGATACTGCGCAAACGGTGTTATTGCGTGAATCACAAATTAAACGTGTATTAGGTTTTGCGATTCCTGCAGAACGCGTTTTGGACATTTTAACGCGTTTAGATTTAACACCTGTAGCGATTGATAGTGGTTGGCAAGTGACAGTCCCTTCGCACCGTTTTGATATTGAGATAGAAGCTGATTTATTAGAAGAGCTGGCTCGTATTTATGGTTATGAGCAACTGCCTGTTGAGCCACCGGTAGCGAAGTTAGTTTTTAGCGAGCGATCAGAAAGTACTTTATTGAGTCAGAATTTTAGTCGTACTTTGATAGCCAAAGGTTACCGAGAAGCGATTACCTACAGTTTTATTGACCCTGAATTACAACGGATGTTTAGCCCTAACGAAGCGGCTGTTGAATTGTTGAATCCTATTGCCAGCGACATGGCTGTGATGCGTACAAGCATTTTGCCGGGCCTAGTGAGTGCGGCGCGTTATAACTTAAATCGTCAACAGACGCGTTTAAAGTTATTTGAGACAGGACAAGGTTTTACGCAAAACGGTCAAAACTTAAACCACACACCATTAATCGCTGGCTTATTAGTTGGACAAAGATCACCCGAATCATGGTTAAGTGGCCGAGATGCGAATGTTCAGAAGTCACAAAGTGCCGATGTCTTTGATTTTTATGACATTAAATCAGATGTTGAATCGCTGCTGGCATTAAGGGGTAAAGTGGGGGTTGAAAGTGATGTTCGTTTTGTCGCCAATGCCGGCGCTAGCCCAGTCACAGCCTTACATCCGGGCCAGAGTGCCAATGTTTATTTAGGCGATGTGTTGGTGGGATATGTTGGGTTATTGCATCCAGAATTGCTCAAAAAGCTCGATATAGAGCAAGAGGTTTGGGTTTTTGAGATGGAATTAAACTTGATTTCTGTCAAAAAAGTGCCAAAATTCAAAGAATTATCGAAGTTTCCTGAAGTTCGACGAGACTTAGCGGTAATTGTAGATGGCAGCGTGGCGGCAGGAGATGTAGTCGAGTGTGCACGAGAAGCAGCAACTGAGCATCTTGTATCACTGATTGTATTTGACCAATACAGTGGCGCTGGCATTGAAGATGGCAAACAGAGTATTGGTCTAGGCATAACGTGGCAGCATGAACAGCGCACGTTAAACGAGGACGAAGTTAACACGTTGACTGATGGCGTGGTAGCGTCGTTAAAGCAACGGTTTAATGCATCCTTGAGGTGATAAATTATGGCTCTCACTAAGGCAGAGATGGCCGAACGATTATTTGATGAGCTGGGACTGAACAAGCGTGAAGCAAAAGAGATTGTAGAACTCTTTTTTGAAGAAATTCGATCAGCGCTTGAATCTAATGAAAACGTAAAGTTATCAGGTTTTGGTAACTTTGATTTACGTGATAAGAAACAGCGTCCAGGCAGAAACCCAAAAACAGGTGAAGAAATCCCCATTTCTGCGCGTCGCGTGGTAACATTCAAACCTGGACAGAAACTGAAACAACAAGTAGAAACTTATGCTGGAACCGAGCAATAACGAAGAGTTACCGGTAATACCCGGAAAGCGTTATTTCACCATTGGTGAAGTCAGTGATTTATGTGCGGTTAAGCCGCACGTGCTGCGTTATTGGGAGCAAGAATTCCCGCAGTTAAAGCCTGTTAAGCGTCGCGGTAATCGCCGTTATTATCAGCGCCAAGACGTGATTATGATTCGTCAAATTCGCAGCTTGTTATACGATCAAGGTTATACCATTGGTGGTGCACGCCTGCAGATGAATGGTGAAAAAGTTAAAGACGATGGTGCGCAATCACAGCAATTATTACGACAAATGATTGGTGAGCTAGAAGACGTATTAGAAGTATTGAAAGTTTAATTCCCCTCGTAAGACATATTTAATCCAAATATTTATTCGAAGCAAAAAAATCTCGGGACGTAGCGCAGTCTGGTAGCGCGCTACACTGGGGGGTGAGCCGAGTGTTTGCAAAGCATAGCTTTGCGCGAGAGCGAACGCCGCTCATCTATGATGAGAGGCAGGGCAAGGTGGGAACCACTACACCTAGCGAGAATTAGAAAGAGTTAAAGAATAACGGGACGTAGCGCAGTCTGGTAGCGCACTACACTGGGGGTGTAGTGGTCGCAGGTTCAAATCCTGTCGTCCCGACCATAAATAAAAAAGGCCGCCTATGTTTATAGGTGGCCTTTTTTATTGCAGAAAAATTTCTACCTGCGCCGGATAACGGCTAATGCCAATATCGCTGAACCAAACAGCCAAGCCGCCGTAGGTACTGGTACAACAGCCGATTGGTTATATGTGAAGTCTACAGCAGCATAGGGCGAGTTTGCCCATGAAGACTCATTGCTATCGCCACCGGTATAACTTGCATCATTAAAGTTAACGCCAACATTGACTCTGCCGTCGGATAGATAGTTTGCTGTTGATTGAGAGTTAATAAAAAAATCAACACTCATTAAGTAACTGTCATTAGACCAAGCAACTACGTTATAGACTTGCGCAGAAGTATTATTGAAGCTGCCATAATCATCGCCATCAACAATGATACTCGTTGTATTTTCTGTGGCATTAGCAGTAAGGTCACTTTGAAAAGTAACTGTCATAAAGCTGGCTGATCCAGATTGATGATGATTTGCATCTAAACCAAAAGTGAAGTCTTGAAAATCAATACTTTGGTTTTCAGAGGCTGATACGGTGATGTGTGCTGCATTCGCGGTATTGATTGCAAGCAATAAACTCGTCAGGGCTAATATATTTTTTATCATAATTATTATTGTTAATTCTTGAGTGCGTTATTTATTGTTGTTCTTATTTATTTATAGCTCTGATACAGGAATTAACCATCTATTTATTTTTTATTTCTTTTCTAATTCACTTGAATAATCTGTTAGTTGGGCTAGAGGGCTGTAAGGCCTTTTCTGGGTGTTAGGGTATAAGTGACTATTTGATAAGG
>JAOIUY010000025.1 GCA_028223755.1 Pseudomonadales bacterium
GACTTAGTAATACCCGGCCCACCTTTACGCGGAATTTTATCGCCAGCCGATACATCAATCACATAAATCGTAAAGTCCGATAACTCTGGGCTAAACGTGGCACTTAAATTATCACCGCCGCTCTCCACAAAAATAATATCTAAATTTTCATGTCGCAATTGCAGTTCATCAATCGCTGCTAAATTCATAGACGCATCTTCGCGTATTGCTGTATGCGGACAACCGCCCGTTTCTACACCAATAATACGATCGGCTTCTAAGGCCTCATTACGCGTTAAAAATTCTGCATCCTCATGCGTATAAATATCGTTAGTAACAACAGCAATATTAAATTTTTCTCGCATCGCTGAACATAACACGCGAAGTAGGGCTGTCTTGCCTGAGCCAACAGGGCCACCAACGCCAACGCGTAATACTCGTGAGTTGCTCATATACTTTACCTCTAAGATCTAAATAAACGGGAATACTGGGTTTCGTGATGACTACTTGCCATGGCAAGTCCTGGCAGTGACGTGCCAATGGCGTCATCGCTAATTAATAATGATTGGTTTACGGCGTCTTCGGCTACGGGTATTAATACGTCTAATGCTTTTTGAGCCGTTAGCTGTCCAAATAACGTTAGCTTGGTGGCCGCAGCTATTTGATTTTCTAACCATGCCCATACGTAACCTAATGCCGCATGATGTGAGGGTATTCGCCAATGATTAATCGCAATGGCAAACGGTGTGACGTAACTGATTTGATGTGGCTCATTAATCGTTTTATTTAACGATACAAATAAATCACTACCTATTGATAAACCTTTGAGCAAACGTATCATCGCATCGGCCAGTGCGGTGTCGGTTAGGCGCAGCTCATAGGATTCTCTACAGGCGAGGATATAACGGTTCCATTCTATAAGCGCATTCATATCATCTTGGCTTAGCGCTAAACATTGCCGCTGTAATATAGGTAAATCTAAGGTCGCAACAGACTCGGTTAATTGCACGGCTAACCAATCAATCACATCATCACTGGTGGATAACCATTGTGCATCGACTGCCCACTCAAGCCCATGAGAGAACGCGTAGCCGCCCACAGGTAATGTTGCGCTGCTTAATTGCAGTAAGCGCAATAGTGAGGCGTCAGTCATTGTCGATGCTGACGTTAATATAGGATTAGTGATGATGGCCATGCGATTCATTTTTTTGGTAAGCACCGGGTTCGGGATTAAAAATAGCCTCTTCACTTTTAACATCCAACCCTAAGCGATGAAGTAGCGCTTCGAGCACATGGTCGGGCGTTATTCGTAACCATTGTTCGCCTATTTGTAAACGCACATGACGATTACCTAGGTGATAGCAAGCGCGGCTAAAGACTTGCCAGTCATCGGTAGATGCAGTAATCACCGGTTCTTTTGCGCCCGCGATGGATAAGCATTGGCCGCATTCACTAATAAGCTTATCGCCAATGCTTAGCATATTGGCTCGCTCTAAAAAGACGTTTACGTTATGGCCTTTTGAAGACACCGTACGAAAACGTCTTTTTTCTCTTTGCGCATGATCAAGCAATACTTCGTCATTGGTTGACTGGTCTTGATCACTGCCATGAGCGTCTAAGAGTCGTTGATTAACAACCAGTGTTTGCGTGTTAGATGTCATAGTGTTTTTTGCCTGTCTAAAAGAGTTGATACAGTTGAGCTAGCGGTAATTCGCTTAGCGGCTCGCATGTTAAAAGCTGTCCATCGGCATGTACTTCATAGGTTTGCGAATTAACGGTTATGTTAGGCATCCAATGGTTATTCACCATATCTTCTTTACCAATATTGCGTGTGTTGCGGCATTCGACAAGACGACGGTTTAAGCCCAGTTGTGAGCCAATGTCTGCGGTAATTGCTGCCTTGCTGGTAAAGGTAACTGAAGTGTGCGCCGGCGCTTGGCCGTAGGCGCCAAACATTTTTCTGTAATGCACGGGTTGCGGTGTAGGAATAGACGCATTCGGATCGCCCATTGGTGCGGCTGCAATGGCACCACCTTTAATAATCATGGCGGGTTTAGCGGCAAAAAACGCAGGGCTCCACAATACTAGGTCAGCCATTTTACCTACTGCAATGGATCCTACGGCGTGATCAATACCGTGGGCAATGGCGGGGTTAATAGTGTACTTAGCAACAAAACGACGAGCGCGAAAGTTATCGTGGCGTTCGTTATCTTCTGGCAGTGGCCCACGTTGTAATTTCATTTTGTGTGCAGTCTGCCAAGTACGGGTAATGACTTCACCCACGCGACCCATAGCCTGCGAGTCGGAGGCAATCATGCTAAACGCGCCAAGGTCATGCAATATATCTTCGGCAGCAATGGTTTCTTTACGAATCCGTGAGTCTGCAAATGCAACGTCTTCTGGAATGGATGAATCGAGGTGATGGCAAACCATAAGCATGTCGAGATGCTCATCAATCGTGTTAGTGGTGTACGGTAGCGTTGGGTTGGTTGATGACGGCAGTACATTTTTTTCGGCGCAGGCGCGAATAATATCAGGCGCATGGCCACCACCAGCTCCTTCGGTATGATAGGTATGAATGGTGCGACCTTTAAAGGCGGCTAAGGTGTCATCGACAAAACCCGACTCATTTAAGGTGTCGGTATGAATGGCCACTTGCACATCGTACTCTTCGGCAACGGTTAGGCAGTTATCGATAGAGGCAGGCGTGGTACCCCAATCTTCGTGTAACTTTAGGCCGCAAGCACCAGAGGCTAATTGCTCTTCTAACGCAATGGGTAAGCTTGAATTACCTTTACCTAAAAAACCAAAGTTCATGGCGAGGTTGTCGGTAGCTTGTAACATTTTTCCAATATGCCATGGACCGGGCGTGCATGTGGTTGCATTAGTGCCGGTAGCCGGGCCTGTGCCGCCACCAATCATGGTGGTGACGCCAGACATCATGGCTTCTTCAATTTGTTGCGGGCAAATAAAATGGATATGTGCGTCTATGCAACCGGCGGTTAAAATCTTTCCTTCGCCGGCAATAATTTCGGTACCTGGACCAATAATAATATCAACGTTATCTTGAATATCGGGGTTGCCGGCTTTGCCTATACCAAAAATTAAACCATTCTTTATACCAACATCGGCTTTAACAATACCCCAGTGATCTAGAATCAGCGCGTTAGTGATAACCGTATCGGGTGTTTGACTACAGCTTAATTGGCTTTGCCCCATACCATCGCGAATAGTTTTACCGCCGCCGAATTTCACTTCTTCGCCGTAGTGGGTGTAGTCTTTTTCTACTTCAATAAACAGCGCGGTGTCACCAAGGCGAACACGGTCGCCGACGGTGGGCCCGAACATGGATGCGTAAGCATGACGATTCATCTTAGTCATTATTTAGTTACCTGCTTATTATTTTCCTGCTGATCTAACGCGCCCATAACTTCACCACGAAAACCATATACAGTGCGCTGTCCTGCAAATTCAACCAGTTTGACGGTGCGGTCTTGTCCGGGTTCAAATCTAACGGCGGTACCCGATGCAATATTTAAACGGAAGCCACGTGCTTTTTCTCTGTCGAGTTTGAGTGCTGGGTTAACTTCATAAAAATGGTAATGCGAGCCCACTTGAATAGGGCGGTCGCCGTGATTCTCTACACGAAGCTCTATGGTGTTGCGGCCGACATTAATTTCAATATCGCCATCATCAGTAATTATTTCACCGGGTTTCATTTATGCCTCGAGCTATTTATTTTTTGGGGTTATTCGGTTCTATTATGGCTAACTAAATAATAGGGTTATGTACGGTGACCAGTTTTGTGCCGTCTTTAAAGGTGGCTTCAACTTGTACTTCTGGGATGAGCTCAGCAACGCCATCCATCACTTGATCAATGTTTAGAATATTTCTGCCTTCACTCATTAGTTGGGAAACACTTTTTCCATCACGTGCTCCTTCCATGATCTCTAGGGTTAAATAGGCCATTGCTTCGGGGTAGTTAAGTTGTAAGCCACGGTTAAGTCGACGCTCGGCTAATAATGCGGCGGTAAAAACCAGTAACTTGTCTTTTTCTCTTGGCAGTAATTCCATTGTTTTTTGACTCTTATAAATTAAATAATTTTTTAATTAAAGATAGTGAGCTAGGTAAACCATACATTAGGAGAGCAGGCCTCTTTGCCTTGCATTTCTTGCCGTATAATTGACCACCATTGGGTAAAGTGGCGTCTGGCTTGTTCGGCACTTGTGCCGAGATAGCGGCCAACATAAAAATTGCCAAGCCGCGTAATGCTGACCTGACAATCGCGATTGCTATGCGTAGGCTCAGCTCTTAAACGTTCAAGCTGTGGATCGCTATGACGGCTTTCCGGATGTGACTGTTTGGCAATAGGGCCAAACACACAAAAGCCGCTGATCATATAATCTTGCATACCGGCTTGACTGCTAAGTAAGGCTTTGCGATTGTTATCATCTATATGAATCTGATCAACAAACTGCGTAATGCCGTCAACAATAATTTGATAGCGCTGGCGAAAGCTGCCATGCGTGAACCGTTGATTAATAGCGGGCAAACCTAGACTGGTAATCTCCCAACCACAAAAGCGGCTGCTAGCATTCATGTGAACGGTTGTAGACGCTTCAAAACAAGCGTGGTTATGCACAATGGTCTCTAGCGGAAACCACTCTAGCGTTGCTTTTTCTTTTATATCTAAATTGATAATTTGCCGCTGTACCGGATTGGCGTCACGCGCGCGATAAACAATAGTGGCGCCAGGTGTGGTCACTAACGCCGCGGCTTTGGGTTCAACATCAACCGTCATAGTTAGCGTGTCACCAGAGACAATACCGGCAGGGGGGTGAAGTAAATATACGTGCGCGTGGTCTGGACCTTCGGGATAAAATGGTTTTTGAATATACAAAGGCCCGCGATGGTGGCACTGGCTTAAGCGTGTGCCGTTTTTAGAATGCGATAGTTGTATTGCAATATCCGCATTCCAAGTGTCAGCATCAGGCAGCGGCGATTGTATTTTCTGCGCATTTAACATTATTGATTCATCAATAATTTATTGATTGAAACGAATAGGCGGATGAGGATGTATTTTTGCTCGAGACTTTTTTTGTATAGTTTTTGGAAAGGCTTTTGCCCGAACTTTTGTGAGAATTTTTGCAAGCACTAAACCAACAACAGCAAGAATAGCAATGCTAGCCATATGGTTAGCTTCACTTAAAAGGTGTGTGACTTGGCTAGCGATTGATGACATTGTGCTTGCTGCGGCATGTTCACCATTATGAGAGAGTGCAGAAGTACTAGAGGTTAGTATTAAAAAGCTTGAAGTATTTTGGATATATTTTTTAAGTGATTTCATAAAGGCAACTCTGTAGCAGTTGAATGGATTATTAATACGATAAGTTGATTATTAATGACTAAAGTCATAATAATGTGGCCATACATGTTCACTATCGCGATTTCTACGTTAAACAACCATTCGCCAACAGACCTAAGAAATTACGTCATATGACGTAGTGCAAAGCGTGATGTGTTTGATAGCTAGTTACAGAGCGGTGCAGATTGACTAAAAGAATGTATGAAAGAATGAATAAAAGAGCAGATAAACAAATCAACGATGGTAGGGGAGCCATCGTTGATTAAAAATAGACGGGTAATTAATGATTTATACCGACAAATAGCCTTTTATTTTATCGGTATCGACATTTTCTCGCATGTCTTCATGAATAAAGTTGCCTTTATCAATGACAATAATGCGATCGGCAACAGCCATGGTAAAACTCAGCACTTGTTCCGAGACAATAATTGTAATTTCACGCATTTTTTTAATTTCATTAAGTACATTAGCAATATCCTTAATAATAGAGGGCTGTATGCCTTCGGTAGGCTCATCCAATAATAAGACTTTAGGGTTAGTCACTAAGGCGCGAGCAATAGCTAACTGCTGTTGCTGACCACCCGATAAGTTACCGCCTTTTCTATGACGCATCTCGTGCAGTACAGGAAACAAAGCATAAATATCATCGGGTATTTTTTTTAATTTAGACACTTCCATACCTGTTTCAATATTCTCTTGAACGGTTAGGCTAGGAAATATCATACGACCTTGAGGCACATAGGCTATGCCATTTTCAACGCGCTGATAGCTTTCGTTGTCTGTGACATCAACGTTATCAACGCTAATACTGCCATCGGAAAGGGGTAACACACCAATTAAGGATTTAAATAACGTGGTTTTACCCATGCCATTACGTCCCATAATAGCTAAGGTTTCATTTTTCTTAACCGAAAAGTCCAGGCCGTGAATCACTTCACTTTGGCCGTAAGATACTTTTAAATTTGAAACGTCTAACATATTAACCTCTTTGCTATCACTTGCTTATTGGTTTGGGTAGCGATATGAACTTGGCTACATTTTTAATGTTATTGAAAAGTTAATGGCCTAGATAAACTTCAATAACCTTAGGATCATTTTGTACTTTTTCCATTTGTCCTGCGGCAAGAATCTTACCTTGGTGCAGTACTGTCACTTTTTGTGCGATTTGCGCGACAAAGTCCATATCATGTTCAATTACTAATACTGATCGGCCTTTACTGATTTTTTTCAGTAAGTCGCCTGTTTGTTCGCGCTCTTTAACACTCATGCCGGCAACAGGCTCATCTAACATAAGCAGTTGCGGGTCTTGAATCAGCAGCATGCCAATTTCTAACCATTGTTTTTGGCCGTGGCTTAATAATGCAGATTCGGTATCTAAGGCATCATCTAGCATAATTTCTTTAGCTATCTCATGTATTTTGTCAATGACATTTTGATCGCGTTTAAAAAACAAAGAACCTAGTACAGAACGCCCATAAGGGTAGGAGACTTCTAGATTTTCGAATACGGTTAGATTTTCGTAAATAGACGGTGTTTGGAATTTCCGCCCAACGCCAGAGCGAACAATTTCATGCTCTGCAAGCTCAGTGAGTTCTTTGTTTAAAAACTTAATGCTGCCAGAGCTAGCTTTAGTTTTACCGCAAATTAAATCCAGCACGGTTGTTTTACCAGCGCCATTTGGCCCAATAACGACATGCAGTTCATTTTTATCAATATAAAGATTTAAGTCGTCTACCGCTTTAAATCCATCAAAGGAAACCGTTAGATCTTCTATTGCTAATGTTAAATCAGTTGATGTGCTCATATTTGCTCCAGTAAGGTAATACGCTACCGTGTATTAGTAAGACGATTTAGTTAGCCAGTTCAGATTTGGCGGTGTCGTCTAAAGGTAGAGATTCTTTACGTTTAAATAACCGGGTAATAAATTTAAATCGATCAGTAATATGGTGACCATAGTCCTGCCACAAGCCTGCAAGTCCGTTAGGGAAGAACATAACGACCGAAATAAATAGCCCACCCATTAAGAATAACCACAGTTCAGGAAACGATTCAGAAAACGCGGTTTTACCAAAGTTAATTAATAAGGTGCCATACACCACACCGATTAACGACATGCGACCGCCAACCGCTGCAAATATCACCATTTCGATAGAAGGCACAATGCCGACAAACGAGGGTGACATAAAGCCAACTTGCAAGGTGAACATAGCGCCACCGATAGCCGAGATTAAAGCGGCAAAGCAAAAGACGAATATTTTAAAGTTAGACACATCGTAGCCAGAGAAACGTACACGGTCTTCTTTGTCTCTAATCGCTAATAACAAACTGCCGAACTTACTGGTTAAAATAAATCTCGATAACACAATTACGCCGAGTAATAGGGCACAGTTGATAAGGTAGAAAAGATATTTGGCATAGTCACTGGTCATATCCCAGCCATTCAATGTCCGCAAATCGGTAATACCATTAATGCCGCCGGTATAACCTTGTTGGCCAACAATAAGAATGGTTAGGATTACAGCAATAACCTGCGTGATAATCGCAAAGTAAACACCGCCCACTCGACGTTTAAACATGGCTGCGCCAATGATGTAGGCAAAGGCTGCTGGAATAATAAGAATTGCCGCAATAGTGAAAGCAAAGCTGCCAAAGGGCTCCCAAAACCATGGCAGTTCTGTTAGCTGGTTCCAATCCATAAAGTCAGGAATACCTGGTGTTGATTGAATAGCGGTGTTTTCTGGTGATGATGCTTCTAACTTGAGAAACATTGCCATGCCATAGCCGCCAAGGCCAAAAAAGATACCTTGTCCAAGGCTGAGTATGCCGCCGTAACCCCACAATAAAACTAAACTAATAGCAGGGAAGGCATAGGTTAAGTATTTGCCGACTAGGTTGAGTCGAAATAAATCTAAACATAAGGGGAATACCACTAATACTAATAGCGCGAGAAGAATAAAGCCGGTTAGGCCTTCTTTTCCACCCATTAGTTTGTTGTAGACAAAGCTCATAGTGTTCTCCAAATTTTTTGTATTAGGTGCTGAATAAAATATTAGTTTTTGCGTAGCGTCGTTACTGTTTTAACGACGCACCTTGTTGGCAAATAATCCTTCGGGTTTAAACATCAATATCAGTACTAGTGCGAATAGCGTGTAAACTTTTGCCATTGAGCCGCTGATAAAGAACTCGAGAATCGATTGCGCCTGTGCAATAGAGAAGGCTGATGCGATAGTGCCAAGTAAGCTGGCAGCTCCACCAAATACGACAACCATAAAGGTATCAACAATATACAGTGTGCCTGTGGTTGGGCCGGTAGAGGCAATGGTAGTAAACGCTGCACCTGCAATGCCCGCGATACCACAACCGAGTGCAAAGGTGTAACGGTCAACTTTTTTTGTGTTGATGCCAACAGCGCCACTCATAATACGGTTTTGCGTAGTGGCTCTAACACGTAAACCCCAGTTTGATTTGTACATTAGGTAAAACACGGCAAAGGTAACGAATGCGGTGAGTGCTAGTACGAACATACCGTTTATAGGGATATCAATCATTTCGGTAGGTTGGTATGAGCCCATTAACCAATCGGGTAGGGTTGGGCTAACTTCTCGCGCACCAAAGATAGAGCGGTAGCTTTGCTGCATAATGAGGCTTAAGCCCCAGGTCGCTAATAAAGTGTCGAGAGGTCTTTTATAAAGATGCCGTATTAACGCGTATTCGGCGAGATACCCTAAGGCCCCCGCGACAAAAAAGGCGATAACAATGGCGAAAACAAAGTAGTAGGGCATAAATGCCGGAAAATATTGTTCGGTAATGGTTGAGATAAGATAGGTGGTGTAAGCGCCTGCGGCCATAAACTCACCATGAGCCATATTAATAACGCCCATTTGGCCGAAAATAATAGCTAAACCTAAAGCCATTAAGAGCAGTACGCTAAAAAGACTAAAACCTGCAAAACCTTGCATGGCCAGAATAGAACCTAATTCGCCGTATGTGTATCCGCCTAGCATGATAATGACTCCGTCTTTTTTAGCTTAAAACTAAAACAATAAATAGAAATATAAAAAGAAATAAAAAATTGTCTAAAAAATAAAATTTAATCACTTTTAAAAATGAACATGGTTAACTTATATTGGTTTTAAAAAAGCCACTATTAGCTAACCATGAACGATTATTACTTAACTGCTGTTTTTAGCTGTTATTGGTAACCAGCTGGGAATGGATCTGGCTCAATTAGCTCAGACTCATAAACTACTTCAGCTTGTCCATCCTTGTTCCATTTACCTACACGAGCAACACTCCAAAGGTGATGGTTAGGGTGTAACTTCACGTAGCCTTCTGGTGCGGTGGTTAACTCAATATCACCGACTTCTGAAACAGCAACTACTTTGTCGATATCAAAAGAACCGGCTCTTTCGACGGCGGCTTTCCATAACCATGGGCCTAGGTAAGCGGCTTGTGTTACGTCACCAATAACACTGTCTTCGCCCCACATTTCTTTAAACGCGGCAACAAAAGCTTTGTTGTTTGGGTTATCTTGGCTTTGGAAATATTTCATGATTGAGTAAAAGCCTTCAAGGTTTTCACCGCCAATGCCTAATACTTCATCTTCTGTAACCGAGATAGTAAGAAGCGTTTGTTTCTTAGCAGTAATACCCGCAGCTTTTAACTGCTTAAACCATGCAACGTTACTTCCGCCTACAACAGCAGCGTAGATAACATCAGGCTTTTTAAGGCGGATTTTATTGATAACCGAACCAAACTGCGTGTCACCTAATGGCTTGTACTGTTCGCCAACCACTTTGCCGCCTAACACGTTTTCAATGTGCTTACGTGCAATCTTCATAGAAGTACGTGGCCAAATGTAGTCAGAACCAATTAGGTAAAACGTTTTAGCGCCTTTCTCTTTAGCTACCCAGTTAAGACCATCAATGATCTGTTGTGTGGCTTCCTGGCCTGTGTAGATAACGTTTTTAGACTGCTCAAGTCCTTCATAAAAAGTCGGGTAGTAGAGCAGGCCATTTTCTTTTTCAAAAACAGGCAATGCTGCTTTTCTTGATGCTGAAGTCCAGCAACCAAAAACGGCTGCTACTTTATCTTTAACTAAAAGCTTACGACTTTTTTCAGCAAAGGTTGGCCAATCACTTGCGCCATCTTCCTGAATGATTTCGATCTTACGGCCAAGAATACCGCCCATATCGTTAATCTGTTTAATCGCTAATTTTTCGGCTTCTTGTGCGCCAGTTTCACTAATGGCCATGGTGCCGGTGAGTGAGTGAAGAATACCTACAGTGACAGTGTCATCAGTGACTGCAAGACCAGTTTTATTGACTTCAGCTGTGGGTAGGGCTACTGCATTAGCCGTAAGCATGAGGCCTACGGATGTTGACGCGATGAGCGTTTTCAATTTGGTGCGTGCGCACCGAAATGGACTTTGTTTTGACATCGTTAAATCCTCTCTGCCAGTTAGTTCGATTTAAACTAAGACGGAATAAAATAGCGTTCCGTTTTAATCAATCATTCAAAAATGAAGTTGGTGGTTAAGTGCTTAGTGATAGGCAATTAAAAATTGATGACTGCCATGGCTGAGAATTATCCGCAAATACAGTGATATGCGGCAATTAGCTGATTGCACCATTGGGCTACGTCAGTTTGCTGTTAGTCGTTAAGCTCAATGGCCTACGTTTATTAACGTAATGAGCGAGTTTTAAAAATCAATACCGGTACAGACGGAGACGCTACATATTTGTGGCGTTGTAATAAATATTCATGCTTGGCACAGAAAGTGCAGTATATTTTTAAGTTCGCGTTCATTTTTTTTACAGCCATCAAATAACTCATGTCAATGGTGCTATCAGTTTTAATATGACTTTTAATCAGACATGCTCTCGTCGCTGGTACGAGCGCTTTAATAGTAAAGTTAGCATTTTATTTGGCGTGCTAATTTTTCTGCTTTTTACGATGATTGCGCCTCTAGTGCTGATTTACTTTACAGCCAGTTATGAACTGAGTGTTGAGTCGGTTATTACAGCTGGTGTGGGAAATTCGATAGGGTTCGATAAAAAAATATTGCAACAGTCATTGTGGCAGGCGTCACTTTTGTTGTTTTTTATTGCGGCGGTGTTTTCTTGGTTTGCGACACTTGTATTCGATCGTTATCGCCGAGTACAGCAGATGCAGCATCATCAGGTGCAATCACTTAAAGCCGAGATAGCGGCCTTGAGTGAAGCAGATAAAGCCTTGCAAGAAGCTAAGCAGATTGCCGAGTCGGCTAATCAGGCAAAAAGCCGTTATCTATCTGGCATTAGTCACGAGCTGCGCTCACCACTTAATTCATTATTAGGTTATGCGCAGCTGATAGAAAAGGATCATCAGCTTAGTGATAAAAATCGTGACTCTGTGAGGATTATTCGTCGCAGCGGTGAGTACCTTGCCGATTTGATTGAGGGTTTATTGGATATTTCTAAAATTGAAGCTGGTCGCTTAGAAATACTACCAACTGAAGTGCAGTTTCCGGCATTGCTCGAACAGATTGTTTCGATGTTTCAGTTACAGGCCGATAAAAAAGGTATTGAGTTTTCTTACAATTTTAGTCATCGGCTACCCGAGTATGTCAGAGTTGATGAAAAACAATTGCGGCAAATTTTGATTAACTTACTTTCTAATGCCATTAAGTTCACTGCCGAAGGCTACGTTTGTTTCAATGTTGATTATAAGAGTGAAACAGCTATTTTTACCGTTGAGGATAGCGGCCGAGGCATTGCTGAAGAAGATCAAGAGCGCGTTTTTAGTCCTTTTGAGCAGGTCCATAATCAAAATTTTTCTTATGTGCCGGGTACAGGGCTCGGGCTAACGATTACACGTTTGTTGACAGAAATAATGGGTGGCGATATTACCCTCACCAGCGAGCTGGGTAAGGGCAGTGTTTTTCGTGTGCAGTTATTAATGGGCAGTGTTATTGAGCCAAAATTAATGTCGATCTCGGAAAAAGATATAGAGGGTTATCACGGCGATAAAAAGTTATTAATGGTGGTTGATGATGATCCGATCCACCGTCAAATGATGAGAAATATTTTGGAGCCCAGGGGTTTTACTATCACAGAAGCTGATAACGCTATGGCGTGTTTGGCGCTATCGGAACAGTATCTGCCCGACCTGTTTATGCTAGATGTCTCTATGCCAGGTATGAATGGGCTGGAGTTGGCTAGGGCACTGCGTGATAAGGGAATTAAGAAGCCGATTATTTTTATCTCAGCTAATGTCCGCGAGGGTGAGGCCGTTCAGCATGAGGATTATGGTCAGGATGACTATTTGTTAAAGCCCATAAACATTGGTTATTTATTTGAAAGAATAGGCGCGATACTTAATCTTGAGTGGCGTTATGCAAAAAGTGCTACTGCCTTGTCCTCGATTGATGCGGCTGTTTTTGTTGACAAAGATTACCCGCCACTTTCAGATATTTTAACTTTAAAAAGAATGGTCGATATTGAATATGAACAGGGTTTAGCTGAAAAAATTAACCGACTGGAAGAGCTGACTTTAGCTTCTCCGGGATTTATTAGGCACATGCGCGATTTACTAGTGCGTCGTCAATTTACTGAAATGAGTCATTTGTTAGATAGGTAAAATATGTCCATTAAAATTGAAAAGAAAAAAATGGTTGTACTGGTCGTCGATGATGATACCGCATCTATGAGCGTGCTTAGTCAATTATTAAATGCTGAGGGTCTAGCAGTGTTAGTGGCACTAGAGGGGCAGCAGGCTATTACGATTACTGAAAATATTACGCCTGATATTATTTTAATGGATGCGAAAATGCCGGTAATGGATGGCTTCGATGCTTGTTTAGCGTTAAAAGCGAATCCTGATTTAGAGCATATTCCTGTAATATTTATGACGGGGCTCAGCGACACTGAACATGTGATAAAGGGTTTTGAGGTGGGTGGTATTGATTATATTACTAAGCCCATTAATCACAACGAGCTACTAGTAAGAATGCGAGCGCATTTGGCGAGTTCAAAAGCGACGATGAGTGCGAGAGAGGCTTTGGATGTATCGGGCCACTATTTATTTTCTGCGCATGCCAGTGGGGAAATTCTTTGGGCCACACCGCATGCTTACGAAGCCTTTGAATCATTAGGGATGTCAGATGAAGCCAGTGCGCTTGCGCTGGTTAAAAAAATTGCCCTATTAATTGATGCTGAGGTTAAACCCCAGCGTGGCGTTCGTGTTGAGAAAGAAGGCCTAGCGTTTGATATTCGCTATGTTAATCAAGTTTCTGATGATGAGTATCTATTGCGCATCGTTGATTTGCTCGGCGACTCTGATACGGTGTTGTTGAAAAAAGAGTTTTTGTTAACTGATCGTGAGTCAGAGGTTTTGTCATGGATTAGTCAGGGTAAAACCAATCGAGAAATTGGCATTATCTTGTCTATGAGTCCAAGAACAGTGAATAAGCACCTTGAGCAAATCTATAAAAAATTAGGCGTAGAGAATCGAACAACAGCAGCAATTATCTCTTTGGGTGTGTTAAATAAAAATTGATGTCTAACAATTTTTTGCTGTGGTTTTGCAGGATACGTGTGGCGAAGTGGCAAGTATATTTGTAGAGGTAGCAAGTAACTTTTTAGAAGTAGCAGTACCTTTGTAGAAGAATATATTTAAGGCATTAAAAAAGGCTGACAAGAGCCAGCCAAGGAGCATCATCCATTGTGAAGATAATGAATGTATTTGAAAAGATACAAGACTTGCTGATTATCTACGGCCTATGCTGCTGCCAAAACTGTCAGACGGTTAGACCGTAGATATTCGGGCACCTTATCTAATTGCTTAGATAAGGTGGGATCAATTACAGTAATGGAATTGAGTATGAAGCAACTACTGTTGGTTCTGGCTCACCAAAACCGTCGTCAGAAGAAACGATAGTGCTAAAGGTAAACGCTAAGTTTTCTGACGCTGCATACGATACATCAAAGTGAGTTGAATCACCTGTTACGGCCGCAACATCTACGCCTTCATCATGAAAGCCTAAAGTGAAGCTAAAGTCGCCTGCAGAAGTATCAATAGAGACGTAGCTGTAGTCTTCAGTAAAAGCATAACCACCTGTTTCGCCTGCAATATTATCTTTATAAGTTACAGATATCGGGCCAAGACCTACATTTAATACGACTTCAGCGAAATCGCCAGGACCTTCAGTTTCAGAAAAATCACCAGTTGGGTAGATGTAAGAAATATAAGAGATGTCATAGCTGATGCTTTCACCAATTGAACCACCGTAACCGGCGAATAAATCATATTCTGTTCCAGCAGTTGCGTCGCCAGAAGAAACCCAAACACCTGCGTAGAAACCGCCAGTGCTATAAACTAAATCGGCAGATAGTGCTGGAGTACCTGAGCCTAGCTCAAAACCACGCCATAAATATGAAGTAGCGATACCGGCTGATGCAGAAAGCTCGGCAGAAGCGTTAGTTGATGCCATCATTCCGAAAGGTACAGTGGCTGTTAAAATAGCCGTTTTTAAAGTTTTGCTGAATTTTTTCATAATGCTAATTCCCCACATAGGTAAGTTATTTAATCGCGATAACGGTGTGTTTAATGGCTTAAATATTGGCAGATGTTCCTGTCGAATATTTAAAATCATGTACAAAACCGACAGCAGTCATTCTATGGACTGGGCGGGTATTTCCTATTCGCTTTAAGCACTAGCGGTATACGTCAAATAACGCAGGCGGGTATTTTTCGGTTTTTTTGGTTTTGTCTTAAAGCCTTTGTTTATAGGAGTTATCGGCGATATGGGAGGGGTGTTGTTGGCGTATGAGGTGGTTTTTTTGTATTGTTAATTTTTCTCTTTTTGATGGGATGGTTTTTTGGG
>JAOIUY010000026.1 GCA_028223755.1 Pseudomonadales bacterium
TTTTAAGCGCATGACAAAAAAAATTTAAGTGACTGAAAAACATAAACAAAATAAAACCAATTCCTTCGCCTAAATTAGTAAACCATAGGTAGCAGGAGTCCCAGCTGACAAGATGGGGGGTACCCGGGGGGTATGCTTGCGCTAACGTGAAATTGGGAAAACGTGCTTGGTTGTGGAAAAAAAGTGCAGCGTCATCACAAAACCATCACAGTTCCATCACACTAACAGGCTTCAACTAGCTCCACTGTACGCGAATGTATTTCAATATATGTCTTTATTTCAATGAGTTAGTTGGAGTAAAATGGAGCACGCAAGTGTTAAATACTGACTCATAACCCGAAGGTCGTTGGTTCGAATCCAGCCCCCGCTACCAATTTTTAGTAGTTCTCATGTCTTACAGCTGTTCCCCTTCTAGGTACAAATTCGTCGTATCAACTTCCCTAATGTTAACCAAACGTTTTCACGTAAACATGATTTAAATGAGCTCATTCGCCAATCCTAAGGTAATAGCCAATTGAGAAATTGATTATGATATTTGACGCCTAACCCAACGGTTAACCACCAATAAAATTAGCGCTAATATTGAAATGCTGATTTGCGGTATCGGTACAGTCATAGCTGCTACTTTTGTAGGATCAGTCCCATTGGCTACTTCAAGCCCATCATCAAGACCATCATTATCACTATCGATATCATGTGGACTGGTGCCCGTATCAATTGGACTTGAAAATACTTCCGTATTGGTTTCAACACCATCAATTAAGTTGTCACCATCAGTGTCGCTATTATTCGGATCGGTTCCCGTATCGTTCTCATCAACATAAATGCCGGTATTCGTTTCAACACCGTCTAACAATCCATCGGTATCGGTATCACTATTATTCGGATCAGTACCTGTATCACTGCTATTTAAAAAGACACCGGTACCCGTCTCAATATCATTGACTAGACCGTCACAATCATTGTCATCAATTGCTTGCCCAACAATACAGACTGTCAGCGAAGATTCACCATCGTGATCAATTTGCAAAAGATAGTCGATAAGTAATGCTCTATCAGTTTGATTAAGTGAACTAGCGGCGCCGTGACCCGGAGTAAGGAGCACCTCTTCAAGCGTAGAGGCTTGTCCATTATGTAAATAGGGAGCAGTGGACCAAATGCCTTTGAGTGAGGGTGTATCAAAACCCTCACCTTGAAGTGGCTGACCGCTTGCAGTTCCAGAAGAAAGCTCAACAGTACCGACATCATGGCGAAGATTATCAATAAAATTCGTGCCTTCATGACAGCTTGAGCAACCCGTGCTATTAAACAGCGTGCGCCCTACTTCAGCCGATGCTGTTAGTGAGCCGTCCGCTGCACGATAAGGACTACTCGGTAAAGTATTTAATGAAGAGGTATAAGCGGCTAATGCATCTAAATCAGTACTTAATCCAGCTTTAGGTAAACCCAGAGGATCCGAAGTCTGAGCGAATTGCGCATCACTCAAAAAACCTGTTCCACCAAACGCATAACGCGCTTCATTTTCAAAATCTTGAATTTCATCAAAATTAGCTGTCCAGTGAAGATGCCCGTGTCCTAAGCCAGCACGGCCGCGAAGATCGATTGTGTTTCGCAATCCCAAGCCACGGTCTGTAAAATCCCACACACGGCCATCTTGCCCACCCTCAAGGTGACAACTCGCACAACTGATGTATCCGTTAAGGCTCATTCGCGTATCGGCAGCATTATAAAAAATTTGCTTACCCGCTAATACATCTGGGGCAAGCGCTTCGTTAGCAACCGTAGGAATGGTCGATAATGGCAAGACACTCACACCATCACCTAAAGACAATTCAGAAACATCAAACGTTGATACTGAACGCTGCATAAAATTATGAACAAACAAACGTGTTCCGTCAGTCGACAGTGCTAGTCCCTGTGGCGAAAGCTCAGTATCAACACCTGCAACAGATGAGCCACTGTAAGCATCGCGTATATCGATTTGATTATTCCCTGATAAGGCCACAAAAGCCCAATCACCCAACGGCGAAAAAGCGACGGCGGAAGCCATACTGCTGTTATCAAAATCAATTCGCTCATCAAGCCGCTCAACGCTCTCAGCTAAATCAATTTTTGAGGCAATGGTGCGTACAGTACTTTCAAAAGTAAGAGGCTCTTGCCCTAAAAAGATACCTCGCTCTGTGTTGTCTTTTTTAGAGGGCACCCATGCACGTAAACCATCGGGCGAGATTGTGATTGCGCTAATATAATTAGGCACACCTCTGCCACTGCTCGGCGTATCAGGCCCAGGGTCTTTAGCTAAAGCAATAACCGAAGTAACACTGAATGCTGTCGCATCGATTTCTGTCACCTCTCCTATTGTACTTGGCGAAATAAATCTCGTGACTAAAATACGCTGTCCATCGGCCGTTACTGCAATTCCACGTGGCGACGAACCAACACTCACAGTACGTAACACTTGCCCCGTCTGTGATGAGATTTCGACAAGCTGACCCGTAGCCTCAAGTGTTATATACATTAGTGCGCTGTTAGTCGCGCTCACAATACCGTAAGGTGCGCTGCCATGCGCGAGATTAATCGTCTGTATTAAACTTCCGTCAATCGCACTCAGCACACTAATAGTGGCATCATTCTGATTCACGACCCAGATCGAGCCATACATACTAGTGGCCAGCGTCCGCGGATGATCGCCAACGCTGAACTCGCCAATTTTGGCTAATGTCGAGGCATCAATAACGGTTACGCTGTCGTTATCGGGATTAACATTCCACACCCTATTAAGCATCGAATCATAAACAATGGTGCTTGTATTCGCTGGTCGTTCAGAACTCACGGGCAAGTGAACTGTTTGCAAATAATTTTTACTCACTTGTTGGCCTTGTTGATCACGCACAACAAGCTGCACCGTGTAATGCCCAGGCTCAGTAAATACATGTTCGACTGCTGACGAAGTGAGAAATGGTGTTGCTGAATTGCCATCATTAAAATTCCAAGAGTACTCGAGCACACCCTCGCCTCCAGAAATATGACTAACATCCAACATTAATGGTGAACCTGCTAGCACAGGCAATGCCGACGAAAGCTGTACCGATAATGGTCCGCCCGAACCAAGCGTAGCCAAACCAACGACCTCTGCTTCATTGAGCGCTCGAGCATAAATTCGTACGTCATCAAGATGACCATCAAGCCAAAATCCCGAACCGTCCATTTCTCCTAAATGAATAGGTGCACTGATATTAAAATCACTCACCATAGTAAAGTCCGTGGTGACATCATTACCGTTATAAAAAATTCTTGCGATGCCGGCAGGCCGGTCAACAACAGCGGCGACATGATTCCACTGATCAAAAACAAAAGTCCCTGGTGGCGACACTGCCACATCACCTTGGTCATCATTGCCCGTCTCAAAAACAATTCTGCCGTCAGCCGTGTCATAGGTGTTAATAAAAAAACGAAAACCGTCAGGCAAAAAACCACCTGGGGCATTAGCTACTAAGGTCTGAATATTAAAATTGTCAGCATCAATTTTTATCCAAGCCGCCACAGTGAAACGCTCAGAAAGCTCTATATAGCCAACATTGAGTTTGTCATCTAAGCCATCTAAAGCGAGCGAGTGACTACCAATAACACGATCGCTAGAAAATGATGCACCGCCAAACAGCGTGCCATCATGAGTGTTTGGGGTTGAATCTATCGCATTGTTATCAAACATCCAATGCGCCATCAGCCCCGGCGCGCCATCACCTAAAGAAGTGGTGCTAGTAGCTTCATTACTATAAGCAGAAACGCCATTATGATTAACACTACGAATTCGATAGGTGTATGTGGTTGCCGCATCAAGACCACTGTCTTGATACGAAGTAGCATTGGCACCAATACTAGCCACTTGTACAAAGAGATTCCCAATCTCTCCACCAACAACTTTACGCTCAACAGTAAATTCGGCCTCATTACTACTTTGATCCTGCCAAGCAAGGTTAATTGCACTCGCCGATGGTGCCGTAGCATTAAGCGATTCCGGTTTAACCGGCAGGGAAGGATCAGCTAAAATTGATACATCATTCGGGGTGAGTAAATCACTATAAATACGAACATCATCAATACCGCCGTTCAATTCAAAGTTATTAAGCATTCGGCCTAATTCAAGCGTCCCAACGGTATTGAAGTCATTGAGTATTGAGGAGTTCACCGTCACGTCTTCGCCGTTATAATATATTCGCGCAGTGCCATTAGGACCATCAACAACGACGGCCAGATGATTCCATTGATCATAAGCAAATGTACCAATGGGTGAAAACGCTACGTCACCAACAAGGTCTTTTTGTGTTTCAAAACGAATACTGCCGTTATTCGTTTCGTATTCGTTAACAAAAAAACGAAAGCCATCAGCCGGCGCCCCACCCGAAGTGTTAGCCACTAATGTTTGAATATTACTGTGCGTTGAATTGACTTTTGCCCAAAGAGAAAGAGAAAAACTTGAACCTAAATCAAGAGTATCAGTACTAATCCAATTATTGTTTCCCTCTAGCTGCACCGCATGACTTCCAACAGCTCCGCCTTCTAAAAATCCTGCATTACCCTGTAAAACGGCAACACTCTCATTACCAGACACATCAATAGTGTTAGCATCAAAACGCCAATGGGCACTAAGCCCACTGTTAGCTAAAAAACTTGATGTTGTAACGGTAGCTTGGTTAGAAAAAACAGAATTGCCGTTACCTTGAGCTCGCACGCGGTAGGTATAATTCGTGGAAGGGATTGTCGTGAGATCAGTGTATGTTGTGGCATTCGATTCTATCTGTACTAGCGGCAAGAACGGCCCTACTTCTGTCTTTCGCTCAATCAGAAATGTGTTCGCAGCGGCGCTAATGTTCGTCCAACTTAAATTAACACGCGAGCCAAACTCGACCTCAGCTAACAAACTGCCGGGCTTTGGCAGAACATCACCAATCACATTACTACCCGTAGAAAAACGTGTAACCGACTCAACCAATACGCCATTGCCAGCAAGATCAAGCATGCCATTTTCAACCACAGTAATTTCGTAGGTAGTGTCCGTGCTTAACGGCTGATCGGGAACAAAGTTAATGCTGCCGGTTTGCGTTGTGTAAGTACCCGATAAAGGCGCACCACCCAATGGACGAATAATAAAACGCGTATTGTCGACAGTACGCGGATCTATCTGATCAGTCAGCGAGATGCCAATCATTGATGAAGTAGCAACATTGGTTTCGCCGTCTGCCGGGCGCACTGCACTAACAACCATACCTCGAGTATCAGGATGCGTATCATGCGCCAACAAATAGCCACCGGGTAACGCGACGTCTAATACGCTATTGCCTACAAAGACCAAATTTCCCATCGGCAGTGCGATTTCCGGATCTGAATTGGAACCACCAGGAAGCGGCGCACTGGCCACCATCTTAAGCCTGTCGATATCAAGCTTTTGATAACTGTCGTTACCGAGATTACCCAAATGAATAAATTCATCTTGAAGCATGGGATAACGCGGGCTTCCACCAGGCTGAACACTGCCAACATGCACTATATTAGTAGGATCCGTTAAATCATAAACGTGCAGCCCACCCTCTTGGCCACCACTATAAAGACGGTTACCGTTAAGTAGCGAGGTATAAGTGGAATCGCCAGGCACACGCAATACATCCAGCAGCACAGGATTGAATGGGTCACTAATATCAAAGGTAACGACACCGTTTGTTTGGCTAGCAGAGACAACCAGCAAGTTACCTAACACATGAGTAGAGCCGCACCTAAAGCCGACTAGCGCAGGCATATTTATTTCACTAGCAACAACAATATTATCGGGATCAGAGGCATCCAGAATACTGACCCAACCAGACGCATCGCCGTAGCCTTCTCCGCCCTTATAAATATAAGGTGCAGCGTAGTAGGTCCATAAACTACTGGCCGCGCCACCCATGGTGCCACGACGTTGAGGGTTTGCAGGATCACTAATATCATAAAGCACCCCACCCTCAGAGCGCGCAGTCATAAGATTATTAGAAAAACCCATGGCATGGGTTTTAAACATTTGCGCATCGGGAGTAGAGCTAAACAGCGTTGGCGATGTAGGGTTATTAATATCCCAAAATGTTAGCGCACGCGGCTCGTTACCCACACCACCGCCAGCGACAATAAGATAGCCACGATGCATGCCGGCGAAGGTTGGCCGAGCACCAATTTCACTGGTTGAAAAAGTATAAAGCGGACTGAATAGCTCGTTCTGCTGAAAAGCCATTGATGGCACACCACTGCCATCTTGCGCCGTTACCGGTGAACAAAATAAAACAAGCAATGAGAGCCAAGCCACGAAGAAATAGCTATAAATCATTGAATAACAACCTATAAATTGTTTTTATTGTTAAGCTAAAGGCGAGCTTTTAATCCTATATTGCTGGCTGCATTAACTCTTTAGACTCTATCGCGTCAAAAGGAAGCCGTAAAGCGTTTTTCTAAATATATTCAATGACAAAGGAGTAATTAAAAGCGGTAGAAAATGAATAAAGTGCAGCAGCATAATAAAACTATTAAATTATTAAGCTAACAGGCATTAACTAACTCAACTTAACACGAATATATTTCAATGAGTTGGTTGGAGAAACATAGAGCTGTAAGTGTTAAATGCTGACTCATAACTCAGAGATCGTTGGTTCGAATCCAGCCTCGGCTTTCCATTTCATCGGTTCAAGCCAAGCTTCTCAGTTTTATGCCTAAAACTAAAAACCTCAGATTTAATCCGAAACGCGACGAAAGCGCTCTACTAGCTTGCCTTCAAACTCAATCATTTCAGCAAACATCTCAAGCGGACGCACCCACAAACCAAACTCTCCGTATAGCGCTCTATAAACAACTAAGTATTCTAAAGTCTCACTGTGTTGAGCAACTTCCATTACCTCGTATTGCGGACCTTTATAGTGTTGGTACAAACCGGCAGTTATCGTTTTCATAATCCATTCACTTTTTCTATATGTTCAATCATCAATTGCACCGACTCTCTGCCACGATAACGATTCACATCTAGGCGATAAGCCACTTTTACCTTTTTAGTAGTTTCATCCGGCCATATTTCAGTATCAACATTAAAAGCAATCGCATCAATAATATGACCACTACCATCATCTATGCCCAACACTAGCTTTAAGTGCTTACTGCCAACAATACGCTGCTGCACTAACAAAAACTCATTATCGAAAATCGGCTCGGGAAACAACTGCCCCCAAGGCGTTGCATAGTTAATTAATAAGGCATTATCAAGACTTATCTCTTCTGCTGATAACTCGCCATCACTTAATATCCGCGATTGAAGGTCGTCTTCTGTCAGTAATCGACTCGCCTCTTTATTAAAAGCAGCACTGAATTCAGCAAACTTACTTTTATTAAGACTTAAACCCGCGGCCATTGCATGACCACCAAATTTATCAATTAAACCAGGATGACGAGCAGCAACTGCATCTAAAGCATCGCGAATATGAAATCCTTTAATGGATCTAGCCGAACCTTTTAATTCACTGCAGTCTTCGCTGTCATTGGCTAACGCAAAACAAATAACCGGCCGCTGATGACGGTCTTTAATTCGCGAAGCTAATATACCCACAACTCCTTGATGCCACTCTTCATTAAACAAGCACATGCCAATCGGCAATGGCGCACCATCTTCTTGCTCTAACCGATTAAGTGCAGTCTCGGCCTGCAACTGCATGCCCTGCTCTATTTGTCGCCTGTCACGATTCATTGAGTCGAGCTCTGTGGCTATATCCTGCGCCAGCATTGCATCGTCTGTTAACAAACAGGCAATACCTATAGAAATGTCATCTAAGCGGCCGGCGGCATTTAGACGCGGCCCTAAAGCAAACCCCATATCAGAGGCAACCAATTTTGCAGCACTGCGACCCGACACTTCAATTAAGGCGCGAATACCAGCACAACACTTACCCACACGAATTCTTCGCAAACCTTGCTCAACTAAAATTCGATTATTTTTGTCCAGCGGCACAACATCTGCAACCGTGCCTAGGGCAACTAAATCAAGAAAGTCTGCCATGTTTGGCTCTGGACGCTGATCATTAAACCACTGCTTGTTTCTTAACGCGGTGCGCACCGCTGACATCACATAAAAAATAACACCAACACCGGCTAACGCCTTACTTGGAAATTTACAGCCGTGTTGATTAGGATTCACAATCACATTGGCATCAGGCAATTGCTCTCCAGGTAAATGATGATCCGTCACCAAAACATCGATACCTGCCGCCCTAGCTGCGGCAACGCCATCGACACTAGAAATGCCATTATCAACCGTAATAATTAACGAAGGGTTTTGTGGTTTTGCTAATTCAACAATCTCGGGCGTTAGACCATAACCATACTCGAAACGGTTAGGCACAATAAATCGAACATCACTATGACCCATAGCCTCAAAAGCGCGAATCGCCAACGCGCAGCTGGTTGCACCATCCGCGTCAAAATCACCAACAATTAATATACGTGCATTGCTTTCTATCGCAGCGACAATTAAGTCTGCAGCAGCATCAATACCCATAAGTTGGGAAGGAGGCAGCAGTGAAGGCATCGATAGATCGACATCATCACTACAGCGTGCGCCACGGGCAATAAAGACACGACGCAATAATGGATGTAACTCAGAAGGGAATTCAGCGTCAGTGACGCTAGGTACAGGATGACGCTGTATTAAAGCCGCCACCGCCGTTAAAGCTGATCGTGCATGAAAGTATTTACCACACCCTTATCACAAGGTAACACGGTAAATCTTTCTTCGCGCTCTAATAAATCGCTAAGATGAGGCGGCATTTTAGCCTCTGCATCGATATTTGATTGCTCAATAGCATCAGGGAATTTAGCAGGGTGTGCGGTTGCTAGTACAACCATCGGCTGGTCCGGATTACGATTGCACAATCGCCCTGCTTCGACACCCGTTGCTGAATGCGGATCGAGCATATAACCTATTTCGTTAAAGGTCTTAGCAATAATGCTGCAAGTCGCTGCATCGTCAACTGAGGCACTCGAAAATAATGTACGCGCTGAAGCCATAGCATCATCATTTAAAGCTATAGAGTCGGTATTAAAGGTTTCCATCAAATGACGAATACAATCGCCATCACGATCATATAAATCAAACATAAGGCGTTCAAAGTTACTCGACACACTTATGTCCATGCTGGGCGATAGTGTTTGGTGTAGCTCTGTACGAGCATAAACCGAATCAGTCATCACACGATGTAATACATTATTTTTATTGGTGGCAATAACCAACTGATTGATGGGCAAACCCATTTTCTTCGCTAAATAACCTGCAAAAATATCACCAAAGTTACCGGTTGGCACAGAAAAAGCCATTGTTTTAGCTGGCGATCCTAATGATAAACCCGCATAAAAATAGTAAACAATCTGCGCCATAATACGCGCCCAATTAATCGAGTTAACCGCGACTAATTGCATGCCATCAGGCAAGAAAGATTGATCACGAAAACTGGCTTTAACAATATCTTGGCAATCGTCGAAATTGCCCTCTATCGCGATATTGTAAACATTGTCTTCTAACACAGTCGTCATTTGGCGACGCTGTACTTCGGAGACGCGATTATTTGGATGGAGAATAAAAATATCAATATTGTCGCAATGACGACAACCTTCAATGGCTGCTGACCCAGTATCGCCCGATGTTGCACCCATAATCACAACACGTTGATTACGTTTTTTCAAAAAGTAATCGAGCAAGCGTCCCAATAATTGCAATGCGAAATCTTTAAACGCTAATGTTGGCCCCTGAAACAACTCCAAAATCCATTCGTTGCGATCTAACTGAATCAAAGGTGCTATTGCTGGATGAGAAAAACTTTTATACGTGTCAGATAAAATAGAACGCAGATCTTCTTCGGGAATACAATCACCAACAAAAGGAGAGATCACTTCAAACGCTAACTCATGATAAGCCAAGCTTGCCCAGCCAGCTATTTGATCCGCAGAAAACTCAGGTAAACTAGCAGGAACATACAAACCACCATCACTCGCTAAACCTGTTAGCAGCACTTGCTCAAAATTTAATTCAGGCGCATTGCCTCGCGTACTAATATATTTCACTTCTGCTCTCTAACCTTTAATGGTAAAAATATTTTTTATTGCCGTTATTCTATGTGTAGCTAACCTAAACTTTCGACACGGATAAAATGAACGCTTTCTTGTACAACATCTAAAGCTTCAATATTCTTAACCGCCGCCATAAACTGTGACTCTAATGTCTGACTTGTGATTAACACAATCGGTACTTGTCGCGAAGCCTGCTCGCTTTGCACACCTTGCTGAACCACTTCTTTTTGTAATACAGCTTCAATACTAATGCCCGCATCACTCAAAATTTGCGTGACGTGAGATAATACTCCAGGCTGATCACTCACATTAATACGCAAGTAATAAGCCGTATTGATATCACTAATCGATAGTGTCGGCAATGTCGAAAGCGCTTGTTGAGCCACGCCTAAAGTCGGCACACGATTAATAGGCTCAGCATCTATACCGCGTACCACGTCAACGATGTCAGCAATTACAGACGATGCTGTCGGCTCTGCACCCGCCCCCGCACCATAATACAACGTTGGGCCTACAGCATCACCCTTAACTAATACAGCATTCATAACCCCATCAACATTGGCAATTAACCGGCGCTGCGGTATCAATGTTGGATGCACACGCATTTCTACGCCTTGCTCTACCTTTCTGGCAATACCAAGATGCTTAATACGATAACCTAACTCGCCAGCAAAAATAACGTCTTGCGGTGCAATCGCCGAAATCCCCTCAGTAAAGCAAGCATCAAAATTCAACGGCATCCCAAAAGCCAATGATGCAAGAATCACTAACTTATGAGCAGCATCAATACCTTCGACATCAAAAGTGGGATCAGCTTCGGCATAACCTAATTGCTGCGCATCAACTAACACATCATCAAATTGGCGACCTTTATCGCGCATTTCGGTCAAAATATAATTGCCGGTACCATTAATAATACCTGCTAACCACTCAATTGAATTAGCGGCTAAACCTTCACGGATCGCTTTGATAATTGGAATACCACCAGCAACCGCAGCTTCAAACAAGACACTAACACCACGCGCATCGGCAGCGGCAAAAATTTCATTACCATGCATAGCGATCAATGCTTTGTTAGCCGTAACCACATGTTTACCATTCGCTATCGCTTGCATAACAAGCTCTAACGCTGGCTCATAGCCGCCAATCAACTCAACGACAATATCAACATCCGGATCATTAACCACGGCAAAAATATCGCGACTAATTTTTGTAGAACCCAAGTCACAAGCCGGATTGTCTCGTCTCGCACCTATATGAGTAATCAATATTTCACGCCCGGCGCGCGCAGCAATCGAGGCGACATTGCGTTGCATCACATTAACAACGCCAGCACCTACTGTTCCTAAACCACATATACCAATATTAATTGCTTTCAAAATATCTTCACTTTTTTAATCGATTTATTTAACGCAAAAGCGCAGCTAAATGGCTGCGCTTTTTAACAAGCTCATCTAAGCATAAAAATTACAAACCCAATGCCTCAGCCAATTTATCAGCTGGCATATAACCTGGCAATAATTGACCATCCGCTGTGACTAACGCAGGCGTACCTGCAACACCTAGCTGTCCGCCTAAACGAAAATGCTCAGCAACAGGGTTAGGGTCGCAAACATTATCTGAAATATCTTCGCCATTCTTTAACTTTGTTAGCGACTCAGTTGGATTATCGGCACACCAAGCTGAAGCAATTTTTCGGTAACTCGGCGAACCTATTCCCGCTCGCGGATAAGCTAAATAACGCACTTCAATACCTAATTCATTAAGCGCAGGCATTTCTTGATGCAATTTTTGACAGTAGTAACAATCAACATCCGTAAACACGTATACATAAGCTTTCGTTTCCGACGGCGAAAAGATCACCAGATCATCCAAATGTAATTTCGATAGAGCAACAGCTCGGTCTTTCTCCATCTCTTTCTCACCGAGATTAACTAAGCCTTTCGCCCCAACTTCAAAAAAATCTCCAGCAAAAAAGTATTTTCCATCAGCGGTTAGATAGATAGTTGGCCCATTCGCAATGCTGGATTTGTATATGCCTTTTATCGGCGTGCTCGATACCTCACCAAATTGAAAATCAGGACGAGCCTTCTTTAACTTTTCAAGTATTTCATCGCTACCAGACTTTGCCGCTACAGCCCCAACTAAAGACAGCTGGGAAACCATTAAAAATAATATAATCAATAACTTACGCATAAAATCCTCATTAAATTCACATCTGACAAGTGAACCGAACGCCAGCGGTAAAAAATACTTAATAAAATCGTTAGATACTAAGAATTATAGCCAGAAATCAGCAATTCGCAGTAACAATCCATAACAATAAGCTCCAGCAATAGCCAAAACAACCACAGCAAGCCTATAGATAACATATTTGCTCACGCGTTCCCGATGATTAGCAGCAAATCGATCAACCGGCCAAATAAAACGACTATTATAATAGCCGTTATTGTAACAGCTTATATCCCTAATAAGTGTTTAAGCTCTGGGATGGTGAGCCGCGTGTAGCTCCTGTAAACGGTGCTTAGCGACATGTGTATAAATTTGCGTCGTTGACAAATCACTGTGCCCCAAAAGCATTTGAACTGCCCGTAAGTCAGCGCCATGATTCAGCAAATGTGTTGCAAAAGCATGACGTAAACCATGCGGCGACAATGGCACTTGCAAATCTATGCGCTGAGCATAAAGTTTAATCCGATACCAAAACGCTTGCCGAGTCATGACCTCGCCTCTGCGACTAGGAAACACGACGGCACAAGCCTGATCAACCTTTGCCGCTTTAAGTAGAGCAACTCGCGCATCGGCATAGTAATGCTGTAAATAATATGCAGCCTGATCACCGAGCGGCACCAAGCGCTCTTTGCCGCCTTTACCTAATACACGTACTACGCCTTGGCGTAAATTAATGGCTGGCATTTCGAGATGTATCAATTCAGATACACGTAATCCGCTAGCGTACAAAAGCTCTAACATGGCTTTATCGCGCTGCTCGACGGCTTGAGATAAATCAGGAGCTGCCAATAATTTATCGACCTGCGCCTCTGTGAGCGTTGCAGGCAAGGGTCGACCCAACTTAGGCGGCTGTAAACGCAACGCCGGATCAATAGGAATCAAGGACTCGCGTAAACAGTACCGATAAAAGCCACGCAAACTAGATACCAAACGCGCCTGCGATCTTGGGCTCCGCTTAGCCATGGCTAAGCGCGCCAGAATAGCCACTAAATCAGCATGATCAGCACTCAATAGGCGTTTGCTATTGCCATACAAATATTGAGCGGTAAGGCGTAAGTCACGTGAGTAGGCTTCTAACGAATGCTTACTAAGCCCTCTCTCGACCCACACAGCATCAATATAGCGCTCGATAAGCGCCGCATCTTCATCAGCTATCTGCGATTCTGTAGGAGGTTTAGCAGTCATAATTATTAATATACGCCAAAAATAATGATCATGGAAAAAAGCTTCTGCGACAATATGCCACATAGAAATTATCAAGCCAAAGCTTAAAATACTGCCCTCACGTTTTAACTCCCAGTATCGTTACGGAATACCTAATATGCTCGCTCAAAAACTGCTTAAAATTTCGGCCTTTTTCTTTTTTAATTTACTGCTATCCCAATCGTTATGGGCAGACATGTCACACCATAAAGCAGCTGCACACGCACCGATTGGTGTCATGGGTGACCATATGCACAAAAGTGGCGAATGGATGTTCTCTTACCGCTATATGAGCATGTCGATGGAAGGTAACCTGCAAGGCGACAATACTATTTCACCCGAAGCGATTGCTTCTTCAGGCTTAACTCAATCTGGTACGCCATTGCGTGTTGTTCCTATTGATATGACAACTGACATGCATATGTTTGGCGCTATGTATGCACCTAGCGATAAACTCACATTAATGTTGATGCTGAACCATATCGAAAAAGAAATGGATCACATTACCTTTCAGGGCATGATGGGTGATAATCGTCTTGGTGTATTTACCACGAAAACATCGGGCATAGGAGATACAAAACTTGGTGCACTATATAGCCTACATGGCGATGACAACACTAAGATTCATTTAAACTTAGGTTTAAGCATACCCACTGGCAAAATTGATCACACCGATCAAATTTTAACGCCGATGAATACAACGCCAAGCCCAAGGCTTCCTTACCCAATGCAATTGGGTTCTGGTACTTATGATCTTGAGCCAGGCATCACCTACGCAGGTACACTTAATTCATGGGATTGGGGTAGCCAAATTAAAATGACTATTCGACTAGATGATAATGATGAGGGTTATTCACTAGGCGACCAAACTCAAATCACTTCTTGGGGTAGCTATAATTTTGCTAACTGGCTAACAGGCTCGCTTAGAGTGACTTATACCAATGCTGATGAAATTAGCGGTCAAGATAGCCTGATTGCTCTACCTGTCCAGACATCTAACCCTGATAACTTTGGTGGTGAGCGTATTGATTTGGGTGTCGGCATTACTCTTATCGGCACTGAGGGCGCACAGAAAGGTCATCGCGTCGCGCTTGAGTATTTGACGACAATTGATCAAGATGCTAACGGCATCCAAATGGAAATGCAGGATATGCTTACTATTGGTTATCAGTTTAGTCTTTAAAAAAGACGTTTTGAACTTATGCT
>JAOIUY010000027.1 GCA_028223755.1 Pseudomonadales bacterium
TCTCCCCTGCAAACTCAATCGTATCCCCCGCCACAATCTGCTTACGCTTCTGCGTTTCGATCACATCATTAACCTGCACAAGGCCATCAGCAATCACCGACTTTGCCTCACCGCCGCTACTCACGATACCTTCAAACTTGAGTATTTTATAAAGCGCTACCGGCGCCTGATCAATTTTAACTTCTCTCATAACTTATCTCACAACCCACTCTATGCAATGGCCGGCAATATAAGCCACAACGACAAAGTCCACAAGCATAACCCTGAGAACGTAAATAGTTTAATAAACAACTTCCCTGCCAGCCTGCTGTCTACAACCACTGACGATAAGCACAAATACCCTCACACCCAAAAATCATTTTTAGGCTACTTAGAATCTATATAGAGATACAGAGAAACCCACTATGCAAACCATTGATTTGGGATCCAAATTTTTATTTTGCTATTTAGAGAACGGTGTCATTACCGTTAAACTAAATCGCCCTAATCGACGCAACGCCTGCACCATAGAAATGGCTAACGGCATCAAGCGAGCCGCATTAATTGCCGAGCAAAAAAAACCATTGATGTGCTACTGATTACCGGCACCGAAGATAGCTTTTGTGTCGGTGGCGATATGACTAAAAATTATGAAAACCCACGTCCCTTCACTATTGAAGAACTCGACGCATTAAACGCCATGCCCTTTAACTACCTTGAACGCTGCAACAAAATTGTCATCGCAGCCGTCAATGGCTACTGCCATGCCGGCGGACTCGACATGATTCTGTGCGCGGATATCACCATCGCTTCAGAGCAAGCCACTTTTCGCGCCCCCGAATTATTAAGAGGTATTGCCGATGGCTGGCTCGGTGCAAGACTGCCACAAAGAATTGGACTAGCTAAAGCTAAACATATGATATTTACGGCTGCGACAATCAATGCACAAAAAGCCGAAGCACTAGGATTAATATCAGAAGTTGTGCCTCACCAACAACTGATGAGTAAAGCTTATGATATTGCTGAGCAAGTCAAACTGACTGGCCCACAAGCACGCAGCATGCTGAAAAAACAAATCAATGCACAGCTACCTAATTTTGATTTAGAAATTTTTCAACGCTCAACCCAATCAGCTGAAGCGCGCGAAGGTATTGATGCCTTTATTAATAAACGCAACCCCATATGGCCTCGTTAAATCTGTAAAAAGGGATATAAATAATAAATTAAGAGAAAGGAAAATGTGCGCCGGACAGCGCCGACGCACATATAAACTACTTAGCGACCTTGTTGTAAACAAATAATAAAACAAAAGCACCTATGGTTGCGGTGATGATACTACCCACACCTAAACCACCTGTCGTACCCAGACCAAGGAATGAGCCAATAAAGCCACCGACAAAAGCACCCGCAATACCAAGCACCATAGTCATCAACCATCCACTGCCATCATTGCCTGGCATCAACCATTTAGCTAAGGCTCCAGCCACTAGGCCTAATATAATGCAAGATAAAATATCCATAATCGTCACTCCAACATTTTCGTTAAAAATCGTTGCTCAGAACTATCACTAAAAAATATCCCTATAAAACGTCATCGAGGACATTAACAAAATGCATGAGTAACGGCACGTTAAACAATGTAAAAGGATGTGCTAAAAACGACAATTACAATCATCAGTAAGCACTTAGCGATTGCGATCCTTAAGTAACTGCCTCCACCGCTGTACCGGCCTATCAATAATGCGAACCAACAAAAATGCGATAATAAAAACAACCACTAACGCCATAAATAAAACTTTAAACCCATCACCTGAAATATCGTGAATGGGCTCTCCCAATAATATAAAGGAACACAAAATACCCGCCTGCCATTGCAGTAAATAAATCGGATACGAAAACTCACCAATCCACTTATCAGTCTTAGCCGACAAACCACCCCACTGGCCACCGGTTGCAATTTGATAACACAGCAATACACATAGGAGTGCATTGATATAAAAACCCATCTCAAAATACATAATAAATATCAACGCAGCAGTACTATTGGCCAACATCACTAATAGTAAAAATAGTGGCTGCAGCAAGAAGTCATTAATATATGCATACCCTTCTTGCTTGATAAAATAAATATACGCCCCCATAGCAAAAGGCAACGACCCAGCAAGAATTGGAAAATAACGATAACGCCAACCTAAGTTTTCATAAAAACAATAAGCTACATAAAGCACTGAAAGCGCCAACCAAATCCCTACTCGCCGTTTAGTTTTAGATAACCCTAAACAAATTGCTGCATAAAAAAATAATTCAACCGTAATGGCCCATGTTGTTGGCACTAAAATAGGCTCGTATTCATTAGCAAATACTTTGGGGTATATCATTGAGATATTGGCTAACACCTCAGATAAGGTTTGCGGTAGAAAAATATACGAATGGTAGGACCGCACATAGTCGACACCAACCCAAGCAATTAATAGCAGCGACAATAATGCCGCGCACCAGTAAAGCGGGTATAACCGTAAAAAGCGATTCAATACAAACCGAAGCCGGCCATTCATCGTGAAGCCATAGCTGTCATGCATGATGCACGTCATCAAATAACCGCTAATCATATAAAAACCAAATACCGCATAAGTGCCTATTTGCCACTTATCCAATAAATGCCCGATTAAAACTAACAACGCCAAAATTGTTCTGAATAATCCAAACATCTATACCGCCAGATATTATTTTTATTGATCTCTTTTTATATATAAGCTTACCAAGAATAGAAAGTCAGCCCAGCCCTTAAAAGCGATAAAGAAATAAACATCTTATTTTCTATCCAAATCGGCCAACTTGGCACAATACCTGCTCTTGCTATAGTGGCATCGATTTATTCAGAGCGCACTATTGTGTTTTTTATTAGCCCGCTCAATCCTTAAAGATGAAAATGATGAACAACAGAACCTTATACAAACCGTTTTTAGAGCGCCATAGATTAACTGAAGCTTACTTAGAGCAAGCAGAACAGCGGTTTGCACCATTAATTGACGCCGTGCTCGCTCAACTAGCAGTAGAAGCCAAAAACGCCCCTAAACAGGCATTAGTGATTGGTATTAATGGCTGCCAAGGCTCGGGTAAGTCTACACTCGCTGACTATATATGCACAACATTGGTGCTCGCGCACAACATTGAAACAATATCCGTGTCACTTGACGACTATTACCTGACTAAAAGCGAGCGACTCGTATTAGCAGGACAGGTACACCCTTTGCTATCGACTCGCGGTGTGCCGGGCACACATGATGTTTCATTGGCGGTTAAACAGTTAAGCAAGCTCGTTGAACAAAGCACTGAGCAAGTGCAACTGCCCCGCTTTGATAAAAGCCGCGATGATCGAGATGAAGAAAATCCTCAAATTGTTGAGCTACCCATTCAAGTCATTATTTTGGAAGGCTGGTGTCTTGGTGCTGAACCACAAACCCTAGAAAAACTTGCCACTCCTATTAACGCCTTAGAAAGCGAACACGACAGCAGTGGTGAATGGCGACAGTTCGTTAATCAGTCGCTTACTCATTACGCCGAACTCTTTGCCTTAGTCGATTGCTGGGCAATGCTAAAAGCGCCATCGTTTGATTGTGTTTATCAATGGCGATTAGAGCAGGAGCAGAAAATGGCTGCTCATTTAGGCGTTGACTTTAAAAGCAGAGATCTTAGTGAGCACCCCGACATCATGAGCAGCAAAGAGCTGCAGCATTTCATTCATCACTACCAACGAATCACCGAACACGGACTCAATACACTACCTCAAAAAATGCATCATTTATATGAGCTCGATCAACAGCGAAAAATTATTCGCTATAGCCAACCCATGGCAATGAAATGAATAGAGCTCTGCTATTTACCGATCTCGATGGATCACTACTCGACCACGATAGCTATTCGCATCTCGCGGCCAGCGAAACACTCGCGCTATTAAAATCATCATCAGTGCCGGTTATGCCAACCACCAGTAAAACACTGGCCGAAGTTTTACCTATTCGCTCAGCATTAAGCAGTAACGATCCATTTATTATTGAAAACGGCGCGGCTATTTATATTCCGGCCGGCTACTTTAAACAGCAACCTGCTGATACAACACTATACACAAAAGGCGGCTACGAATTTTGGGAATACTCTCAGGCACCATCACGAGCGCACTGGCAACAATTACTCAGCCAAGTCAGCAAAGATTTTGCTGGGCAATATATTGATTTTCAACACCTAGGCACTTCAGGTGTTGCCGTTGTCACCGGCTTAACATTAGAACAAGCCGCACTCGCCAATCAACGCGGATTTAGTGAACCGATACATTGGCTAGGCAGCAATACCGAAAAACAACACTTTATCGCGCAATTAAAAACACTCGGCGCACATATTGTCGAGGGCGGTCGTTTTTTGCATTTAATCGATCATCAAGCCTGCAAAGGTGCCGCGATGCAATGGCTCACTCAATGCTTTAAAGAAAACGATCGCAGCAAAAATTATATGTCCATTGCTGCTGGTGATAGTCATAACGATATTTCTATGTTGGAAGCTGCGGATATCGCCGCCGTTATTCAATCACCCGCGCATACGGCACCGATATTAAATCGCAAAGAAAAAATCTATCTAAGCAAACACTTTGGGCCAAAAGGTTGGAACCAAGTGGTCGCTAAAATATTGACACAAGAAGCACTCATTAACAAAAAAGATAACAAGGAATAAGAGCATGGCAGATTTTTATCAAAACGGCATTATCACAACGCTGCATAACCTATCTAACCGTTCTATTGATGACTTAGAAACCGAGTTATCCACTTTTCGTAAAGAGCGACCCATGGCGGTTATTCTGCCGTCGCTATTTTCAGAACTAGAAGGTCCTGCACTCAGCGGCATTATCGAAGAGTTAAAAGATGCATCCTATCTTGATGAAATTATTATTGGCCTAGATCGTGCCAACGAAGAACAATTTCGCTATGCGCTAAAATTCTTTTCTAAGCTACCACAAAAATTTAGCGTGCTCTGGAACGATGGCCCAGCAATGCAAGCCATTCATAAAAAACTAGAAAAAAGCGGTTTAGCGCCTAGACAAGCAGGCAAAGGGCGAAACGTCTGGTACTGCATGGGCTATGTTTTAGCGGCAACAAAAGCTGAAGCCGTTGCATTACACGACTGCGACATCACCACTTATAAACGCGATATGCTAGCAAGACTTATTTATCCCGTTGCGAACCCAAAATTTAATTATGAATTTTGCAAAGGCTTTTATGCTCGCGTAGCAGGCGGACAATTCAATGGTCGCGTTAGCCGACTACTGGTAAGTCCACTATTAAACGCTCTAAAGAAAATTTGTGGCGAAGGTGAGTATTTACAATACATGGATAGCTTCCGCTATTCGCTAGCTGGCGAATTTTCTTTTCGTCGTGATGTACTCAACGATATTCGCATCCCAAGCGATTGGGGTTTAGAGATTGGCGTGCTATCAGAAATGCATCGCAACTATTCGCTTAACCGATTATGCCAAGTGGATATTGCCGATACCTATGATCACAAACATCAAGACCTTTCATCGAATGATGACCAGGGCGGCTTATCAAAAATGTCTATTGATATTTCAAAAGCTTTATTTAGAAAGCTGGCGACACAAGGCATAACCTTTAATGCAGAAACTTTTCGCACATTAAAAGCCACTTATTTTCGTATGGCTCTGGATTATGTCGATGCCTATCACAACGATGCAGCCATGAATAATTTATCGTTTGATATCCATAAAGAAGAGCAAGCGGTAGAACTTTTTGCCGAAAATATTATGAAAGCGGGTGAAGCCTACCTTGATCGACCGATGGAAACACCCTTCATCCCCTGCTGGAACCGAGTGCGCAGCGCCTTTCCTGATATTTTTACAGAAATCGCTGAAGCTGTAGAAAGTGATCGTATTAAATACGGTGAGTAACTAAGAAAAAATAATTTTTGTTTTTATCCATTAAAAGATGCCATCATGAATAACGATTTATCTCAACGCTTACATAATCATTTGCATGAAATTTATAAGTCCGTTGAAAGCAATATTGATGCAACCGAAATCGCCGAAAAACTTTTAAGCGCTATGCGCTTAACGCCAGATTCACCAACGCCGATCTCACATCAAAACCAATGGTCAGAAGGCGATGTTATATTAATTAGCTATGGCGACAGTATTGTTGACCCATCACAAAAACCGTTATCTACATTAAAGCATTTTATTGACAATTACACTGACGACACTATTAACAGCATTCACATTTTGCCGTTCTTTCCCTTTAGCTCGGATGATGGGTTTTCTGTTATTGATTTTATGCAGGTTAATCCTAGCCTAGGTGACTGGCAAGACGTATCAACTATTGCTTGCGAATACCGTTTAATGGCTGACCTTGTTATCAATCACTGCTCGCAACAAAGTCTTTGGTTTAAAAACTTTGTTGCCGACGAGACTCCTGGAAAAAAATATTTTTATACCGCAGACCCCGAGCAAGATACCTCGCGCGTTGTGCGCCCACGCACAAATCCGTTATTACAGGCAGTAGAAACTAAACATGGTATAGAACATGTGTGGTGTACTTTTAGCCATGATCAAGTTGATTTAGATTTTCGCAACCCGCAGGTTCTTATCGAATTTATTAATATTATTCGTTTCTATCTCGACAAAGGTATTCGCATCTTCCGCTTTGATGCCGTTGCTTTTGTTTGGAAAAAAGCCGGCACAAACTGTATTAACTTGCATGAAACTCACGAAATTGTTCGGCTGCTAAGACTGCTAATAGAGCATACACAAAGTGATGCCATTATCATTACCGAGACCAATATACCGAATAGAGAAAACCTTGAGTATTTTGGCAATGCCAACGAAGCTCACTGCATATATAACTTTTCACTGCCGCCACTGTTAGTGCATACGCTAATTTCAGGCAACAGTTATTATTTAAAACAGTGGATGATGAGTATGCCACCGGCGCAAAACGGTACTACTTATTTTAATTTTATTGCCTCACACGATGGTATTGGTTTACGTCCTACCGAAGGACTTCTCTCAGAGCGTGAAATTGATAACCTATCTGCGATTATGGAAAACTTCGGTGGTCGAATATCCTATCGAGAATTAGCCGGTGGAAAAACTAAGCCTTACGAAATCAACATCTCATTATTTGATGCGCTGCAGGGTACTCATGCAGGCCCCGATAAATACAATATCGAACGCTTCGTTTGCGCTCATGCCATTATGCTCGCACTCGAAGGTATTCCCGGCATTTATATTCACAGCCTAATGGGTACTCGCAACGACTATGAAAAATGCGATGCCACAGGTCATAATCGTGCCATCAATCGTCATCAATGGGACTACCCTCAGCTGCAAGAAAAGCTCGCCGACTCCGACCACCAACATGCACAAGTCTTTGCACAAATTAAAGCCTTGCTGGCTATCCGAATTAAACAACCGGCCTTTCACCCCAACGCCACCCAATTCACCTTACATTTAGGTGATGCCATTTTTGGTTTTTGGCGCCAAAGCCACGATCGCCAGCAAAGTATTTTCTGTATAGCCAATATCGACAAAGCGCCTTGCAGCCTTCCCTTGTCCAGCGTCAATCTGATTGGCACTGACGACTGGGTCGACTTAATCAGCGGCACTCGCTTCACTGATTACAGCGACACCATTGAGCTGGCTCCCTACCAAACGGTATGGATTACAAATCGCGTCCTCGATTAGCCCAAAAAACCGTTAACGATCATTGATTAATCACCGAGACAACGCTGGCTCCAAAGGCGTGGTTCGGGGTATGCTTGCGGGCTGAAATGCCGCGTTGCGGCTCAATAATTTGAAGGCAAAAGACCCCGATAATGGAACAGCAAGTAAACGATCAAAACGCATACGACCCACAGGCCATTGAATCTGAGGCGCAAAGTTATTGGCAGCAACAAGCCAGCTTTCTCGCCACCGAAGATCCAGAGCGCGAAAAATTCTACTGCCTAGCCATGTTCCCCTATCCCAGCGGCAAGCTGCATATGGGTCACGTACGCAACTACACCATTACCGACGTTATCGCCCGCTACCAACGCATGCTTGGCAAAAACGTATTGCACCCCATGGGTTGGGATGCCTTTGGTCTACCCGCCGAAAATGCAGCCATCCAAAATAACACCGCGCCAGCCAAATGGACCTACCAAAATATCGCTTATATGAAGCAGCAGCTTCAATCACTAGGCTTTAGTTTCGATTGGTCACGCGAATTTGCCACCTGCCAGCCCGACTACTATCGCTGGGAACAATGGTTCTTTACCCGCCTTTATGAAAAAGGCATGGTTTATAAAAAAATGGCCACGGTTAATTGGGACCCTGTTGACTGCACCGTATTAGCTAACGAGCAAGTCATTGATGGTCGCGGTTGGCGTTCAGGTGCCTTAGTGGAGCGCAAAGAGATTCCACAGTGGTTTATTCGCATTACCGATTACGCCGAAGAACTGCTTGAAAGCTTGGATGAACTCACCGAGTGGCCCGAGCAAGTTAAAACCATGCAAAAAAACTGGATAGGCAAAAGTCGCGGCGCCGATATCCGTTTTGATTTATCAACACCCATTGCGGGCCACGAACAGCTACCGGTTTACACCACGCGTCCCGACACCTTAATGGGCGCCACCTACGTTAGCCTTGCCGCCGAGCACCCTATTGCTTTACACCTTGCCGAAACTAATGACACCTTGACTGCCTTTATCGCAGAGTGCAAAGCACAATCAGTTGCCGAAGCCGATATGGCCACTATGGAAAAGAAAGGCATTGATACCGGCCTAAGTGTTATCCATCCACTCACCGGCGCAGCGATTCCTGTTTGGATTGCCAACTATGTATTAATGGATTACGGCTCAGGTGCCGTAATGGCCGTTCCTGCTCACGACGAGCGCGACTTCGCCTTTGCCAATCTTTATCAACTGCCAATTCAGCAAGTCATTCAATCCAACCGTGGCGATGACGAAGCGTTTAATAGCAACCAATGGCAAGAGTGGTATGCGCGCAAAGAAGACACCGCCACCATTAACTCTAGCGAGTTTGATGGGCTCGATTTTAACAGTGCGTTCAATGCTATTAGCGAAAAACTAACTGCGTTAGATAAAGGTAACAGTAAAACCAATTATCGCTTACGCGACTGGGGTGTATCACGCCAACGTTATTGGGGCTCACCCATACCCATGCTCACCCTGCCCGAAGGCGGCGAAATTCCTGTACCTGCCGATCGTCTACCGGTGCTACTGCCCGAAGACGTAGTGATGGATGGCGTACGCTCGCCCATTAAAGCCGATCCAGAATGGTGTAAAACCACATTGGATGGCAAAGACGTATCGCACGAAACTGATACCTTTGATACCTTTATGGAATCGAGCTGGTACTACGCACGCTTTACCTGCCCCGACTATGAAGAAGCCATTTTAGATAGCGAACGTGCCAATTACTGGCTGCCTGTCGATCAATATGTTGGCGGTATAGAACACGCCATACTGCATTTGTTATACGCCCGCTTTTATCACAAGCTATTACGTGACGACGGTTTTGTAAGTTCTAACGAACCCTTTAAGCGACTACTTTGCCAAGGTATGGTGTTAGCCGAATCGTTTTACAGCAATAAAGAAGACGGCGGAAAGGTTTGGTACAACCCCGAAGATATTGACTTTGAGCGCAACGACAAAGGCAAAGTCATTTCAGCGATTGATCGTAACAGTGGTAAAGCCGTTGAAATTGGCGGCATGACCAAAATGTCAAAATCAAAAAACAATGGCATTGACCCACAAACCGCCATTGAGAAATTTGGCGCCGATACCGTACGCGTATTTACTATGTTTGCTGCACCACCTGAGCAAACTTTAGAGTGGAATGATGATGGCGTTGCCGGTGCACAGCGATTTTTAAAACGACTTTGGACCTACTGTCAGGATCAACAGCCGCTAATCTCTGCAGGCAAAGCGCAACTCAATAGCGATTGGTTAATTGATGGTGTTGAGCTCGATGAAGACAACCAAAATGCGCGACACAGCATTCATACCACCTTAGAAAAAGCCTTGGTTGATTTTGATAAAAACCAATTCAATACCGTTATTGCTGCATGTATGACAATCTTGAATCATTTACCGTCTAACGATAAAACAACAGCTGCACCAGTCGCCGCGGAAGGCATCAGTATTTTATTGCGCCTACTATCGCCTATTGCACCGCACATTTGTCATAGCTTATGGCAGACATTTGCCGACGAAGATATTTTATCGGCACCATGGCCTAAAGTAGATAGCAGCGCACTCACACTGTCATCTATTGAACTTGTAGTGCAGGTAAACGGCAAAGTGCGCGCCAAAATAAAAATGGCAGCAGACGCTGATAAAGCGACACTTGAAAGCGCCGCTTTAGCCCATGAAAACGTACAAAAATTTATTGAAGATAAAACGGTAAGAAAAGTTATTGTGATACCAGGTAAATTGATTAACATTGTTGCCAATTAATTTTTCACTATTAAACGGTAGTTTCAATTAATAGACAGTTTGAATTAAAAGGAAAAATTGTGAATAGCAAGCCAAATATAAAAGTAACCGTAGTCACACTTATGGCATTACTATTATCCGCTTGCGGTTATCAATTACAAAAACCGCTCTCCATAGAAGCGGATACCCAACCCATTTATGTTGAAGGTGACAGACTTATTGGTTTGGCGTTAAAGCAACAGTTACGCGCCAATGGTATTACGCTGAGTAAAACCGCCTCATCGGCTAGCAGCATTATTCATGTTTCGCTAATTGATAGTGATAGTCGCAGTTACTCGCTCAGTGTTGATGCACGTGATGCAGAAGTCTTACGCAGCATGACAGCATCACTTGAGTGGCATCGCACTACGAGCAGCAGTAGCGAACGGCAAATATTAGAAAAAACAACCGTCAGTGCCGAAGTTGTACAAGTAAAAAAACCAGACAATGTCGCGGCACAAGACAGTGAAAGTGAGATACTCGTTAACGAACTGCGCGATCGACTGACCGAAAAAATGATTAGCTTAATTCGCTACCGCTGAACCCAAAACTAAAAATACAGCCATGCAAATTTACTCCAACAAACTCGCAGCCAATTTAAAGCAATCACTTGCGCCTATTTATTTAGTTGCGGGTGATGATATTTTATTGCAGAACGAAGCCTGCGATGAAATCCGTGCAGCTTGTAGCAAAAAAGGCTTTGACGAGCGCGAGCGTTTTAGTTTTGAATCAGGCTTTGATTGGCAGGCATGGAACGAAAGCTGCAATGCACTTTCATTATTTGCCAGCCAGCGCATAATCGAGCTGCGCTTACCAAGTAGTAAAATTGGTACTGCAGGCAGCGAAGCAATCAGTCGTTACTGCGAAAACCCCTCCCCTGATACGATTGTTTTAATTATTGCCGCACGCATTGAGGGTAATCCAAAGTGGGTAAAAGCTGCTACACAGACGGGTGTTTATGTTCCCATTTATCCGCTGGACAACAATCAACTTCCCAGTTGGTTAAAGCAACGCGCCAAGAAAAATCATTTAACCTTAGCGCACGATGCTGCCGAATTATTAGCGGATCGTGTTGAGGGTAATTTAATGGCGGCGGCACAAGAGCTTGATAAGCTGGCTTTACTGTTGCCAAAAAACAGCACCATTGATCGTGCTACTGTAGGCAAAGCAGTGGCGGACAGTGCCCGCTTTTCAGCGTTTAATACCTTTGATCATGCGATTGATGGCGATGCGGTAAGTGCCTGTCGGGCGCTACGTCACTTACAAGAAGAAGGTAATGAGCCGGCAGCAATTATTGCGGCGCTGGCGCATCAGTTAAGAAATTTGTCGCAGTTAAAAGATTTTGAATCGAAGAATAAAATGGCTGATGGTATGCGTGTTTTGCGAATTAATCGCAAGCGACAATCAGCTATGACCGCGCTGGTGTCTCGAACATCGGCGAGTCAATTTAATCATTTTATTCAGCTGGCAGCTGAGGCGGATACTTGCAGTAAGAGTGTTAATAAGGAAACAGCTTGGCTGTTAATCGAGATGGTTTTGCTGGGGCTGGCGGGGAAAACGCTTGCTACGCAGCAACATCACTTGGGGTAGTTTTTTCGAGTTA
>JAOIUY010000028.1 GCA_028223755.1 Pseudomonadales bacterium
TCTCAATGCAGGTATTTATCAATAAAAACAGAGTTAAAGGATCTTATAAATCCATCTTAGCAATTGACAGCTCACTCTCAGCGACACTTAAAACGCCGGCCAAATAAGACTTCAGCTCAGCCTCAGAAGAAAAATGCATTGCCTGATCAAACTGGCCTTTATACATATTGCCAGCCTCATCTTTAATTCTCGCTAATTGGAACTTATCGCCCGATACTCCGCGGCCTCTAATGGGATAATATTCAAGATTCATGCACTCACAACCTCTAAATTTTAAAACAACACGTATTAACTATCTCAGTACGAATAATGCCCTTTTGTCGACTCACAGGCAAGCAACATAGACCGCTTACCGTGGTCAAAAAAACTATCACGATCATAAGAATAACCACTACACTAAAATAAAGGCTCACGTGAAGATAAAAACAGTTAAACGGAAACGATAAAATGCCTGCCAAAGGTGTACATAACAATAAAGATCAACTCAAAGCCCACTATGATACCGTCGTTGTTGGTGGTGGCATTCAAGGGGCTGGCTGCGCTCAAGCCCTTGCTGCACGCGGCTTTTCAGTATTATTGATAGAAAAATCCAACGTCGGTACCAGCACATCATCACGCTCAAGCAAATTAATTCATGGCGGCCTACGCTACCTAGAAACCTATCAATTCTCACTGGTTAGAAAGTCTATTGCCGAGCGCTCAACCCTTCAAGATATAGCGCCAACGTTAGTTAAAAGCCGAAAATTTTACCTCCCCGTGTATAAAAAGCAGCGCTTGAAACGCTGGCAGCTGGCTATCGGTTTATTTTTATACAGCGCGCTTGGCGGCTTTAAATCTGAGGCGCGCTTCAACCGCATACCTAAGTCAAAATGGTCACAACTCGATGGCATCAAACAGCAAGGACTGGTGGATGTATTTCAATACTGGGATGGGCAAACCGATGACCTACTGTTAACCGAAGCCGTTATTCATTCAGCCGTCTCACTAGGCTGCGATGTGATGGAAGAAACGAGCTTTACTCAAGCCACACTAGGCAGCAATCAACAGGTACACGTTGAAGCCGAACATGCTCAAAAAGCCTTTAAAAAAAGCTGTAAAATGATTATCAATGCCGCCGGCCCATGGGTTGATCGCATTCAAAGCGCTATTGATTTCTCCCCACAAGGCCCCGCCATTGATTTAGTACAAGGCAGCCATATCGAATACGACGCACCATTGGGAGAAGATATTTTTTATGTTGAATCGCCTGATGATCAACGCGCAGTATTTATTATGCCTTGGCAAGGTGGCGTATTAGTTGGTACAACCGAAAAACAACATCAAGGCGACCCCGCCAACTGCCGCGCGGGTGAAGACGAAATAGCCTACTTGAAAAAGACGCTTTTTCACTACTTCCCCGATTACCAAGGCCAATATGTCAAAGCTTGGGCCGGCTTAAGAGTCTTACCCAAAACTGAACACCTTGGCCATCAATCAGGTCTTAAAAGCCTCACTAGGCCTTTTTCTAAACAGGCCAGAGATACCATTTTATTCGAAGATAACCCGCGACAACCGCGAGCTATCGGCCTCTATGGTGGCAAACTCACCGCCTATCGCGTTACTGCAAAATTAGTTGCCGATCTAGCAGAAAAAACCTTAGGCCCAGCTCCTATCAAAGCCGATACAGCAAGTATCCCGCTCTCATCACCCACTAAAGCTATGTAACAAAGACCGCTTCAGAACGGTATAATCACAGCGCAAAAATCGGTATATTAATCGATTGTTTTAACGACACGATTAACAACTCTACTAACGTCTGTGATTGGCCAAAAAAAACATGACTGCACAAGCTAAACCACAAGCTAACTCGAAATCTAAAAAACGCCGTATTTTAGTGACCAGTGCATTACCCTATGCCAATGGTCCTTTGCATCTTGGCCACATGTTAGAACATATACAAACTGATATTTGGGTCCGTTATCAACGCGCACGTGGAAACGAATGCCACTATGTTTGTGCCGACGATACGCATGGCACAGCCATCATGTTAAAAGCCGAACAGCAAGGCACCAGCCCCGAACAACTTATAGCCCAAGTGCACAGCGACCACTGCAGTGATTTTAATGACTTCTTAATTAGTCATGACAATTACTACAGCACTCACTCAGATGAAAATCGCGATTACTCAGCGAAAATTTATACCGAACTCTATGACAAAGGGTTTATTGCCGAACGAGAAATCACTCAGGCATTCGATCCAGAAAAACAATTATTTTTAGCCGACCGCTATATCAAAGGCACTTGCCCTAAATGCAAAGCTCCCGATCAATACGGCGATAACTGTGAAGTCTGCGGTGCAACCTATGCACCAGTCGACCTTATCGATCCATTTTCAACGATCTCTGGCGCTAAACCTGTCGACAAACAATCGGTACATTACTTTTTTAAATTGCCAGAGTTCAAAGCGTTCTTAACTCAGTGGCTATCTAACGAAAACCTTCAGGCATCAGTTGCCAACAAATTAGGTGAATGGTTAGAAGCCGGCTTACAAGAGTGGGATATTAGTCGCGATGCACCCTATTTTGGTTTTGAAATACCCAATGCGCCCGGTAAATTTTTCTATGTATGGCTAGATGCACCTATTGGCTACATGGCTAGTTTTAAAAATTACTGTGACCGTGAAAATTTAAACTTTGATGATTTTTGGGATAGCGCCCAAGCTGAAAAACAAGGCACCGAGCTCTATCATTTTATTGGTAAAGACATTATCAATTTTCATGGCCTGTTTTGGCCGGCCATGCTGCATGCCTGTAACTTAAGATTACCGAACGCCATTTATGCACATGGCTTCGTAATGATTAATGGCGAAAAAATGTCGAAGTCTCGCGGCACATTTATAATGGCGCGTACTTATCTCGAACATTTTAAACCTGAGTACTTGCGTTATTTCTTTGCCTCCAAATTAAGCAATGGCATTGACGATATCGATCTTAACCTTGAAGATTTCGTTCAAAAGGTCAATTCCGACTTAGTCGGAAAGCTCGTTAATATCGCCAGCCGCTGTGCAGGGTTTATTACCAAACGCTTTGATAATACGCTCGCTGCAGAATTACCTGATCCCGCTTTACAACAAGCCTTAATTGCCGAAAGTAAAAACATCGGCGATGCATATGAAAATAGAGAGTTTGCTAAAGCAACACGCTTAGTGATGTCACTTGCCGACCGTATTAATCAATATATTGATGAACAGCAACCTTGGGTTGTTGCCAAGCAAGAAGGCCGCGATGCAGAACTTCAAGGTATTTGCTCGCAAGGCATTTGTGCCTTTGCTACATTGATTGTGTATTTAAAACCTATACTGCCTGAGCTCGCGGTTAAAGCTGAAGCTTTTTTAAATACCAATCTCGACTGGTCGCAGCTAGAGCAATCGTTATGTGGCAAGCAGATTAATAAATTCAAACCGTTACTCAGTCGAATCGAGAATGAAGGTGTTGAAAAAATGCTAACCGCCGCTAAACCTAAAGAAAAAAGCAAAGCTAAACAATCTAAAAAAACAGCTTCGAAAAAAGATAACGATGACAGCATAGCGGCAGAAATTGAATTTGATGATTTTGCTAAGGTTGATTTGCGCATTGCATTAATCGCTAAAGCAGAACATGTAGAAGGCGCTGACAAACTGCTTAAGCTCACATTAGACTTAGGCGAAGAGCAACGCACCGTTTTTTCTGGCATTAAAGATGCCTATAGCCCTGAAGACTTAGAAGGCAAACTCACCGTAATGGTTGCCAATCTAAAACCTCGAAAAATGCGCTTTGGCCTATCAGAAGGTATGGTGCTGGCTGCAGGCCCAGGAGGAAAGAATATTTATTTACTCGAACCGCATACTGGCGCCGTTCCCGGAATGCGAATTAAATAAAGTCTTAAGTGAATTTAAAATATGCTAAGTGAATTCGCCGTTTTATTAATTGGTGCGATCTTAATTAACAACTTCGTGCTAGTGCAGTTCTTAGGACTGTGTCCGTTTATGGGTGTTTCCAACAAACTGGAAACGGCTATGGGCATGTCGGCTGCCACAACTTTTGTTCTAACACTGGCTTCGGTTTGCAGCTACCTCACTTATACCTACTTACTTATACCGTTAGGGCTGACTTATTTAAAAACCATTTCGTTTATTTTGGTTATCGCTGTAGTCGTGCAGTTCACAGAAATGGTCGTCCATAAAACCAGCCCCTTGCTTTACAAAGTGCTTGGTATTTTTCTACCACTTATCACCACGAATTGCGCTGTACTGGGTGTCGCTCTATTAAACATTAACAAACAACACTCTTTTGTTGAGTCAGCGCTTTATGGCCTTGGTGCTGCCGCTGGCTTTTCATTAGTGTTAATACTTTTTTCTGCCATGCGCGAACGACTCGCCGTTGCCGATATACCGGAACCATTTCAAGGCTCCGCTATCGGCATGGTAACCGCAGGATTAATGTCACTCGCATTTATGGGGTTTGCTGGCCTCGTTTAACGCGGCGAGCTTAACATTGATGATTGAACTTATCTCACAACATCCTTTTATTGCTGCATTGCTTGCCTTGCTAATGCTAGGCCTTATCTTTGGTGCAACATTAGGCTTTGGTGCTGTTAAGTTTGCTGTCGACGGCGATCCAATTGTCGATCAAATTAATGCGATTTTACCGCAAACACAATGTGGCCAATGTGGCTATCCTGGTTGCAAACCTTATGCCGAAGCCATTGCTAATGGCGATGCTATTAATAAATGCCCTCCCGGCGGCGAAGCCGGTATTCATGAACTCGCTAATTTATTAGACGTTGAACCTATTGCGTTAGATGATGAACACGGCGTAGAAGACATTAAAAAAGTCGCCTACATTCGCGAAGACGAATGCATTGGTTGCACTAAGTGCATTCAAGCCTGCCCGATTGATGCCATTTTGGGTGCCGCAAAATTGATGCATACCGTTATTGTTAGCGAGTGTACTGGCTGCGACCTCTGCGTAGAACCTTGCCCAGTTGACTGCATCGATATGATTCCCGTTGCTACCGGTGCTCGCGCATGGAAATGGGATATCCCTGATCGCGACCCCACCCATAATGCCAATATTATTGTGACTGATAACCCCAATAACAAAAATGGCCAAGCGGCATGAAAGGTCAACAATGAAGAAAATTTGGGATGTACATGGCGGTATCCATCCGCCCGAAAATAAATCACAGTCTTTAAGTAAGGCTATTGTTACAGCTCCTATTGCACCGCAATTAACACTTCCGCTGTCACAACATATTGGTGCGCCCGCTAAAGCCATAGTCAACATCGGCGATAGCGTGTTAAAAGGTCAGTGTATTGCAGAAGCAGTTGGCCCTGTTAGCGTGCCATTGCATGCGCCAACCTCAGGTACTATCGTCGCAATAGAACAGCGCACTATTCCTCATGCATCTGGCTTAGAGGATAACTGTATTGTTATTGAATCTAACGGTAATGATGAATGGCGAGAACGCCATCCAATTGCTGATTTTAGATCGCTCGATAAAAATATGCTCATTGATATTATTCGCAATGCAGGCATTTCAGGTATGGGTGGCGCCGGCTTCCCGACTAGTGTCAAACTCGATACGCGTGATGATATCGCCATCGACACTTTAGTATTGAATGCCACCGAGTGTGAACCTTATATCACCGCCGATCATTCGCTGATGAGAGAATATGCCGACGACATTGCAACGGGCGTCGCCATTCTTGCTAAAATTATTAAGCCTACAAAAATTTTATTCGGCATTGAAGATAATAAACTCGATGTTGTTGAAGGTATTACTGCTGCATTAGCAGAACATGACTTTAATACCCTCACAGGTCTTAAGACCGAAGCAGAAGTCATTACCTTCCCGACCAAGTATCCATCGGGCGGCGAAAAACAATTAATTCAAATTCTAACGGGTAAAGAAGTTCCCTCTGGTGGTCTACCCGCCGAACTCGGTATCGTCTGCCAAAACATTGGCACTGCCGTTGCCATTAAAAATGCTGTCTGTCTTGATGAGCCTTTAATTTCTCGTATCACCACCGTCACTGGCGATGCTGTTAACCAGCCATGCAACTATGAAGTATTGCTAGGAACACCGGTTGAATTTTTATTGGCGCAGTCAGACTATCAAGCCAATAAAAGCTCGCGCTTAATTATGGGCGGCCCGATGATGGGCTTTGCAGTTGCCAATACTGCAGTGCCGATTATTAAAACCACTAACTGTATTCTTGCACCTACAGAGCAAGAGCTACCGACACCACCACCAGCACAAGCTTGTATTCGCTGTGGCATGTGTGCCGAAGCCTGTCCTGCATCATTGTTACCGCAGCAACTTTACTGGTTTGCGCAAGGTAAAGAATTAGACAAGCTCGAAGAACATAATATTGCCGATTGTATTGAGTGCGGCGCCTGCTCATACGTATGCCCTAGTAATATACCGCTAGTTCAATACTACCGTGCATCAAAGGTCGAGATTCAACAACGTAAAGTTGATCATCAAAATGCTGAACTGGCTAAAGAGCGATTTGAAGCTCGACAAGAACGACTGCAGCGCTTAGAAGACGAAAAAATAGCTGCACGCAAGGCTCGCCAAGCAGCCGCAAAACTAGCCGCCGAACAGCGTGGTAAAGAAGACGAACGAAGCGTCGCCGTTCAAGCCGCCGTTGAGCGCGTTAAAGCAAAAAAATCGCAAACTGAAACGTCAACAATACCGACAGCGACACCGGTAGACAGCGATGATCTAGTCGCACGTGCAGTTGCAAAACGCGCAGCACAACAAGCCGAAGATGCAGCCAATCCTGAAAGCAAATTAATTCGCGCTGTAGAAAGTGCACAGCAACGAGTCACAAAAAGCCAAGCACGTGTCGTTGACGCAGAAGCCAGTCAAGATCCGAACTTAGCCATTCTTAAACAAGCTGCAGAAAAAGCAGAAGCCAAGCTTGTTGCAACACAGCAAGCTTTGAATGATTTTAAAGAACAAAACTCAGCACAGGAATAAATGCCAATGGCGTTAATGCGAATCACATCACCGCATGCACATAATAAGCAAAGCACGAGCGATGTTATGCGTCTGGTTTTACTCGCCACCTTACCTGGCGTATTAGCACTGACCCTAGCATTTGGTTGGGGCACAATCATCAATATTCTACTCGCTAGTCTTTTTGGCTTAGGCCTTGAAGCACTTGCTTTAGCTGCACGTAAACGCCCCATCGCCTTCTACTTAAACGACTATAGCGTCCTAGTCACCGCTGTACTTTTGGCCATTGCTCTACCGCCTTACTCACCTTGGTGGATTTTACTCACTGGTATGTTCTTTTCGATTATTGTTGCCAAACAATTATACGGCGGCCTCGGCTACAACCCGTTTAATCCAGCAATGGTTGGCTATGTTGTTTTGCTCATCTCCTTCCCTATGCAAATGACAACATGGGTAGCACCCATTGAACTACTCCCCGCATCGGTATCTATACCGAGCCTATGGGATAGTTTACTGATTGCCCTAGGACTCCTTCAACTCCCTGCCGTCGATGGCTTTACCATGGCAACACCGTTAGATTTAGTGCGACAGAATAACGCGCTGATGATTGACGACCTTCAACAGCAATATACTCAATTTGGTCGCTGGGGTGGTACAGGATGGGAATGGGCGAGTATTGCTTTTTTGATCGGTGGTTTATTTTTAATGTACCGAAAGATCTTTACTTGGCATGCCCCGATTTCAATGTTAATTGCTCTCGCATTCTTATCAGCTGTCTTTTATGACGGCGGCTCATCAGCAAGCATTGGTACACCGGCATTTCAATTATTAACGGGGGCAGCAATCTTTGGCGCTTTTTTTATTGTTACTGATCCGGTTTCTTCAGCCGTAAGCAATAAGGGTCGAATTATTTATGGTGCCGGTATTGGCATTTTAATCTTCACTATACGCAAATGGGGTAACTACCCCGACTCTGTCGCCTTTGCGGTATTATTGATGAATTTTGCCGCACCGCTTATTGATCACTACACCCAACCCGCCACTTATGGCCACAGCAAAAAGAGCAAGTGATGACCGATAACTCTGAGCATCAAGATCGACAAAAAAATAGCGACGATAAGCCAAACTCCTTAGGCTTATCGATTTCGACTAATAGCGCGATACTGGGGTTTTTTGCCCTGTTATGTACAGCTATTATTGCCAGCACCTATTTAAGTACCGAAGAAAAAATCGACAAACAAAAGCGGCAGGCTCAATTAAAAGCCTTGTATCAAATCGTGCCTAAGCAGCAACACGATAACGATATGCTGCAAGATAATATTGTTTTCGAAGATCAAGCACTCGGTCATAGAAAAGAGCAAACCTTATTCCTAGCTAAAAAATCGCTTTCTGGCGAACAACAGCCGCTCACATTAATTTACCCTGTCACCGCTCGTGATGGCTATAGCGGCGATATTGATTTTATTATTGGTATCAATGTCAGCGATGGTTCTATTGCTGGCGTACGAGTGATTAAACACAAAGAAACACCGGGATTGGGCGACAAAGTCGATTTACGCAAATCGGATTGGGTGTTAGATTTTAATGGCCATAGTCTTGGAGATCCTGATAGCGAGGGCTGGACTGTAAAAAAAGAAGGCGGCATATTTGATGGCTTTACAGGCGCAACAATCACACCGCGCGCAGTCATCGCATCCATAGAAAATACGTTGCGCTACCATCATCTTAATGCAGACAAACTCATTGAACAATTTGACGTAAAAACAGAACAGTAAAATATTTGCGAAGCGAATTATCTAGAGAAACGAATCATGGCGAACTACTCTGAAATTACACTTAACGGCCTCTGGAAAAACAATCCAGCCCTAGTGCAGCTACTTGGTCTATGCCCATTACTTGGCGTGACCAACTCAGTGGTGAATTCTATTGGCTTAGGGTTAGCTACCATTTTTGTATTAGTCGCCTCTAATACCTGTGTGTCGCTAATTAAAACCGTTACACCAGATGCTATTAGACTGCCCACGTTTGTCATGATTATTGCCGCGGCCGTTACCTGCACAGAATTATTAATGCAAGCCTACACCTATGAACTGTATGAAATACTCGGAATCTTCTTACCGTTAATTACCACTAACTGCGTGATACTTGGGCGGGCTGATGGCTTTGCCTGTAAAAACTCAGTCGCTGCTTCAGCTTACGATGGCCTGATGATGGGTTTAGGGTTCGCGGTTGTATTGTATTTGTTAGGCGGTGCGCGTGAATTAATTGGTACAGGGTCACTGTTTGCCAATATGGATTTATTATTTGGATCAGTCGCTGCAGATTGGGAAATGACTGTCTTCAACAATTACCCACAATTTTTATTAGCGATACTACCGCCTGGTGCTTTTATCCTAACCGGCTTAATTATCGCGGCAAAAAATTATATTGATGGCGGCATTAAACGTGCGCAAGCTGCTAAGTTAGAACAACAAGAAAAAGTATCGAAGCGTGTAAGGGTAACAGGGACAATTTCATAACTGATTTCAGTAGCTAACTTTCAATAACTACAAAATTGGGGTAGCTTTGCCGTATCACAGATAAGTACTAACTGTTTCTGATATTTATCGCTATCGCTTTGACCTTCACTGTTAGCAACAAGACGCTTCATAATAACTAACGCATTATTGTAGCTTTTAATACGATAATAACTTCGAGCCAAAAGTAGATCTGCTTTTTCATCTAACGGTAATTCATCTTTAAAAGCCAATTTTATTCCATCAACTACTGCTTTATAGTCGCCAGTCAAAAACTGTATTTGTGCGCGAGTATAAACTGCCTCGCTACGGGTAATGACGTCTAAGTATTTTGATTCCACCACATACTGGTAGGTATTAATAGCTTGAGGATATTTTCTTTGAGCAGACATAACATAAGCTAGCAAGCGATGCAGCTGTGATTTTTCATAACCATTTAAACAACTGACATCCAATGCATTTATTAATTCTTGCTCTGCAAGAACTAAAGCATTCGATTCGATCCATTGTCGCGTCTTTTCTAACGACTCATTACAAGCCGATCCAATAAGCTGCCGAGATTCAAACTGAGGGTTTACATTTTCAAGATTTGAAGCACAAGCAGCCAAAAATAAAACAGCTACGAGTGTAAGGAATTTTGACAATGGTTTTTTAAAACAAAATTTATACATATTTATAGAAGCAGCTTATGATTTTTTATCTAGCAATAAAAAATTCATAGAATTACTTTTCATCATTCAAGTCATTTTCTTCTAATACGATGAGTGTAGAAAGAATATCATCGACCATAGCGTCATCTAGGCCTTTATGTTCCATCTCGGTATTATAAGTAATATAAATTAACAATGAATGACAACCGAGATACCACTCGCGCCACGCACCATCATCATCGTCATAGCTAAACAGCAAGCCTGATGCTAAGCCTGCGCTAACTGTCTCACCTTCAAGTCCATCAGCAATCAAATCTTCGGCGAATTGTTTTAAATCATCTTGATCAACATCACCGCCGTCCTTTCTAACTACAGTAATATCGATTTCACTGACGCCATCGCAGTCTGATATCGTTACGCAGTCGTCTTCCATTTCAGCGGACCATTCATCCGGTAATTCAAGACACCACCATTCAGTTTGTACAAGAGACATAATTCAATCCAATTTTTTTATCAATAAGTCAAACAGCAATGCTGTTTCACCCTGACTACTCGTATTTTTCGGCAGTGTATCCGATACAGATTCAATAGCAGAATAATAATTTTTTCGCTCACCACTTTGGGAAAAGCCATTTGACTGATACAAAGCAATAGCGGCACGATTACTTTCTCGGACTTCAAGATAAACCCGACTTATTCTTTGCTGCTGGCTCTCGCCTATTAATGCAGCAAGCAACTGCTTAGCCACGCCCTGCTTTCGGTTTTTAGGTGCGACGGCAATATAAAGTAAATTACACTCATCTGCGACTAAGGTAAAAAGGCAGACGCCATTAACTTCAGAATCTTGTTCGCTGACCAACACATGATAATGATCTTTTTTAGCCGCTTCGATAATCACCTTTAAAGACCAAGGCTGACTTGATGAGGCATCCCACCAACCAGCAATGGATTCAATATCAGTTAAAGAGAAAGCGCGTATAGTCAAAGCAGAGATTTAAGTATCAGAACTAACGTTTGTTCGCAGTGGTTGAATATGCTGCCAAAATTCACGTTTTAATAACGGTTGGCTCCACAATTCACCGCTGCCAAAAGTTGGCAACACTTTTATGTTTTGTTTGCCTTGTTTATCGGCTACAGAAGTAACGAGGCCAAAAGCGTTTTCGATCTCCTGCATCGCGACTGCAGCCTTACCCATAAACAGCACCCAGCCGATATTATTTTCTTGCAACTTTCGCTGCAACCAAGCAGAAAATATATCTTTAGCAGCGTTCTGACTCGTATCAAACAAATTGCTATCAGCCAGCGGCCATTCAAAACGATCTTGTACGCCACCCACTTCTGGCAACGCTTTTTTACCTAGCGATAACAATATGGCATTGAGCCAATGTTGATAAGCACTGCTAGCAAAGTTCATTTGTGTAATGTCATCAATTAACAGCAGGTCGCCACACACTGTTGTGGCGAGTGTGAAAGAATCTAACGATTTACCTGAATGGCTAATATTTTCCGTTGTTTCTGGGACAGCAGGCGATGGGGTTGTAGGCGATAAGGTTGCAGGATGACTTTTTGGCGATACCTTCGATGGTTCTTTGATATCAAGTTGTTCTGCGAGCGCCAAACTGCGATTAATAATATTTTGTGCAGTAACACTTTGAGGTTGGCCTACCAATTCAGTATTCGCGGCCGTGATCGCCTTAAACACCGCTGGAGCAGCAACCCAGTGGTCGGCTTCTGCATTGGGTAGCGTTTTGATTGGCATCCATGGCTCTATACCCATAGCTTGCAGGTACGCTGATCGGCGATCACGATTCATGCGTTTTTCCTGTGTGATTTAATTAGAGCTGGGTGCGTCATAAGGCGTCGATTGAGCTTATTAATTAGATGCATATGGTATGAATCCAGCGGTGTTGGCGCAAGTGTTATTCGGCGGTTATTGGACGTTATTA
>JAOIUY010000029.1 GCA_028223755.1 Pseudomonadales bacterium
ATACTCACAGACATCACCAACACCATTATTATCGGTATCCAACTGATCGGCATTGGCTATTGTTGGACAATTATCCTGAGTAACAGCAACAACACCACCGCTATCTATACCGTCTTCATCTGGGTCATGGGCTAAAGCACTGTTTGTTTTAAACGCATCAGAATTATCTCCCACGCCATCATTATCGGAATCGAGCGTTTCAGTGGGGTTGTATGGAAAGGCATCACAGGCATCACCAACAAGGTCATCATCACTATCATATTGGTCAAAATTACTAAGATTCAAACAATTATCAACGGCGTCATCAATACCGTCTGCATCGCTATCTATCGAGACAAATTCATCATATGGGTTATCATCAATTTCGTTGGCAATACCATCGCCATCAATATCATCATCACAAACATCACCCACAAGGTCACTGTCAAAATCGTTTTGGTTTACATTAGCAGTTAGTGGACAGTTATCACTATTATCGCCAAAGGTATCTCCGTCAGTATCATATATTTCGACAGGATCATCTGGAAAGGCATCACAAATATCTCCCGTCCCGTCAGCATCCGTATCGCTTTGGTTTTGATTCGGTACTAACGGACAGTTATCACTTAATGCACCCAATACAATATTATCAATAGCTAAACGGTTTATAGGGTTAGCATCCCACTCGTTATCTTCGGTTAATTCCCAGAGGTCAAAACCTATCTCAACTCGCTTACCTGCATATTGAGATAGATCGAGTGAATTGCGCTGCCATATATTTTGGTTTTCAATACAATTTTCGACATCACAAGGTAAATTGCTAATTGAGTAATTAAATATCTCTGGAACCGCACTAAAATCATCTAAATTCTTCACTACTACCGTGTAATTTAGATTAATGGGATCAAGACTACTTTGAAGCGCATAATTAACCTGCCACGACAATGTTGTATTTTCAGCAGGGACAACAATTTGTTGCGAAACAGCTCTATCGTAAGGAACGGTTACTTGGTCATTATCACCCTGCTGGATTTGTAACAGAAAATAGCCATCAGATGACGCTATTGATAATAAGTTATCTACCTGTAAGGAAGCCGCATCGGCAGCGACTACTTGAAAAAGCGCATCATTATTTTGTAGCAAAGCAATAAAATAACTTTCATTAAAATAAAAACCGGTGTTCCAACCGCTTAAGTCACCCGATTCAAAACTACCATTAGCTATCGCGTTAACCGCACTATCAAGAACACCGTCACCGTCTTTATCATCATCACAAGCATCACCCTGCTCATCTGGAACCGCATGCACATTTCCAGCATTGAAAAGTTGCTGGTCTGTATTTAACTGATCGGGGTTACTAATATCAGGGCAATTGTCTTGCGTGACGGCAAGCATACCACTGCTATCAACGCCATCGAGATCTGGATCAACCGCAATACTTGAATCAAAGTCATCGATATCATCAGAAGCCTTAAACCCATCACCATCAGCATCGTTATCACAAGCGTCACCTACTGTGTCTTGATCCAAATCCGACTGACTCATATTAAAGATCAGCAAACAGTTGTCATCGGCATTAATAATGCCGTCACCATCGCCATCAGCACTAGGTTGCCATGCCGCTGAAGCACCTAACGGCTTTAAGAACATACTCTTAAACAACCCAAGATCTAGCGAGTTAACAATTTGGTCACCATTAAAGTCAGCTATTAAGTTGCCAAATTGAAAGAAGCCTAATTTAAGCAGCCCTAAGTCAAGCCCATTCACGAAACCATCATTATTTAAATCGGCATCACAGTGGTTACCGTAACCATCGCGGTCAGTATCTAACTGCGATGGGTTAGCAACATTAATACAGTTGTCAGCGGTATCAGGAACACCATCGTTATCGGTATCAAGGTTCTTAACCGTAATGGTAAAGCCCGGTAATGTGGCCGAAGCAGGTGTAACATCATCATCACTTACCGTAATTTCAATCGCATTACTGACACCCACATCAGTCGGTGCCGGTGTACCACTGAGCTCGCCAGTCGTAGCATTAAAGTTTAACCACTCGGGCTTAGCGTTAATGATAAAAGTGAAAATGTCATCGGCATTAGCATCAGTTACTGTAGGAGTAAAACTGTATAGCTCACCTACATTGACTTGTGTGGCAGGTGCACCTGTAATTACTGGTGTGTAATTAAAGAATAACGAAGCAGGTAACCACCCCGCATAATTAACTAATCCCTCAGAGGCACTGTTATTGCCGTCGTAAATAAACGACAAGCTCTGCGGGTTACTGCCGTTATTAATTGTCGCCGTATCTGTCTCACCCCACCAGTTGTTCTTAGCGTTAATCGCATAGCTGGTATTGTTGCGGATCGCATAACCGCCATTGCCGTAAATATCGTTATTGCTGAACGTCGGCTTGGCATAATTATTAATACTAATGCCATCATTACTGCTGTTAATGATCTCGTTATTGCTGACTTCAAAGCTACCATTGCCGTTGGCATCGCTGTAATTAAAATACATGCCGTAAGCGTTGCCATCTAAACGGTTACCGGTCACCGTGGGAACAAGCTTACCGCTAATGTATAGCGCATAAGAACTCGTGCCAGTGATGGTGTTATTGCTTATCGTCGGCTGCACGTTAGTGCTAGTGTTGTAAAGAGCAAGGCCATTACTACCGCCGGCAATACTGTTGCCGGTTATCACCGCATCGGCCGCACCACTATCATTAATATAAACCGTATCATTGCTTCCGCTATTAATAAACTCGTTATCGGTGATCGTAATACTGTCGGTGGAGTTCGATGAATCACTTTGCTCGTAGTTCTCATAGCGTAATTGTTGACTAGAACCAGACACACTGTTACCACTAAAAGTAAAATCACCACTGATATAATCAAATCGGGCTTGGTAATCTACGTTCTCTTCAATCACATTATCGGTCACCACTACATCAACGTCATCCCACTCATATTGAAGATAAATCCCCACCCCTTGATTCCCACTGATAGTATTGCCAGTAATCGTCCAATCATCATAACTGTTCTGTGAATAAATACCGGTGCCGTTATTGTTGATGATCTGGCTGTCGGTAATGTGCACGGTACCGTTGGAACCATATCCCCGATTACGCACTCCGTAGTTGCCGTTGTGCTGAATAATACTACGGCTGATCGCAAGGGTCTGACCCGACGATAAACCGTTGGCATAAATGCCGTAGGCACTGTACTCGATGGTGGCGTAATCAAAACTGGCACCGTTATTATTAATGCGTATACCGCCCCAATCACCCGTTAATGGTTCACGGTTACTGCTGGTAAAAACCACGGGGTTAACTTCACTACCGGCGACATTCAATGTGCCGTTAACAATCAGTTCGCTGTCATAAGGTTCATCACCACCGATCTGATCGTCGGTGTTGGCCAAGAATAAAACTTCAACGCCTTCTAAAATAGTTAACGTCACACCCGACTGAACGGTCACGTCGCCAGTGATTAAGTACGGGCTGTTAGCCGCAGTCCAAACCGTATCAGCTAAAATCGTACTGCCACCAATCACGGTAGCTGAGTACAGTGACGTACTACGCACTTGCACTGCCCCGCCCCAGTCGCCGCTGGCATCATCATAAAACGCGGTAATTAAATCACCGGAGTTGACTTCTAACGTATTATTACTGGCGCTTGCGTTGCCTTCGGCTAATGCAATGCTACCTTCAAAGATGCCGGTGTTAACACCGGTCTCAGTCAGGGTCACAGACTCCGATGCCACGGTGCCTGAGGTCGTAGAAAAAGAAAAAGTATCGCCCACGGCAAAGCTAAAGCTGCCTTGCTCGATACGGAAGCTGACTTCGTTATTACTGGTGGTATAGCTCTCAGCATTATTGAGGTTGTATTGCTGGCTTTGGTTACCCGATACAGAACCGACAATAATAAAGCTGTTACTGCTAACGGCAGTAAGGTTCCAATCTTCGGTAAGCGTATCGTAGCTGGTGCTAAGAATGGTTAAGGTACCGTCACCAGTATTAGAACTGCCGGCAACGGGTGCGGTAGCACTGAACGGTGTACCGGTATCTTCAGTCTCGGAAGTGACAAGCGCTGTTAAAGTATCAACGGCTGACGTATTGCTATTACCATCCGGATCGGTGACTTGTAAATACACCGAATCGCCTGATTGGTAGGTTGCAGCAACAACGCCCGTGTTATCGGTTAATAATAAACGACCGGTTGCTGTGTCGGAGACCGGCGTGCCGCCGCTGCCATAACTGCCGCTTAACCATCCAGCATAATTAACTAAACCGTTAGAAGCACTATTATTGCCATCGTAAATAAACGGCAAGCTCTGCGGGTTACTGCCGTTATTAATTGTCGCCGTATCCGTCTCGCCCCACCAGTTGTTCTTAGCGTTAATCGCATAGCTGGTATTGTTGCGGATCGCATAACCGCCATTGCCGTAAATATCGTTATTGCTGAACGTCGGCTTGGCATAATTATTAATACTAATGCCATCATTACTGCTGTTAATGATCTCGTTATTGCTGACTTCAAAGCTACCATTGCCGTTGGCATCGCTGTAATTAAAATACATGCCGTAAGCGTTGCCATCTAAACGGTTACCGGTCACCGTGGGAACAAGCTTACCGCTAATGTATAGCGCATAAGAACTCGTGCCAGTGATGGTGTTATTGCTTATCGTCGGCTGCACGTTAGTGCTAGTGTTGTAAAGAGCAAGGCCATTACTACCGCCGGCAATACTGTTGCCGGTTATCACCGCATCGGCCGCACCACTATCATTAATATAAACCGTATCATTGCTTCCGCTATTAATAAACTCGTTATCGGTGATCGTAATACTGTCGGTGGAGTTCGATGAATCACTTTGCTCGTAGTTCTCATAGCGTAATTGTTGACTAGAACCAGACACACTGTTACCACTAAAAGTAAAATCACCACTGATATAATCAAATCGGGCTTGGTAATCTACGTTCTCTTCAATCACATTATCGGTCACCACTACATCAACGTCATCCCACTCATATTGAAGATAAATCCCCACCCCTTGATTCCCACTGATAGTATTGCCAGTAATCGTCCAATCATCATAACTGTTCTGTGAATAAATACCGGTGCCGTTATTGTTGATGATCTGGCTGTCGGTAATGTGCACGGTACCGTTGGAACCATATCCCCGATTACGCACTCCGTAGTTGCCGTTGTGCTGAATAATACTACGGCTGATCGCAAGGGTCTGACCCGACGATAAACCGTTGGCATAAATGCCGTAGGCACTGTACTCGATGGTGGCGTAATCAAAACTGGCACCGTTATTATTAATGCGTATACCGCCCCAATCACCCGTTAATGGTTCACGGTTACTGCTGGTAAAAACCACGGGGTTAACTTCACTACCGGCGACATTCAATGTGCCGTTAACAATCAGTTCGCTGTCATAAGGTTCATCACCACCGATCTGATCGTCGGTGTTGGCCAAGAATAAAACTTCAACGCCTTCTAAAATAGTTAACGTCACACCCGACTGAACGGTCACGTCGCCAGTGATTAAGTACGGGCTGTTAGCCGCAGTCCAAACCGTATCAGCTAAAATCGTACTGCCACCAATCACGGTAGCTGAGTACAGTGACGTACTACGCACTTGCACTGCCCCGCCCCAGTCGCCGCTGGCATCATCATAAAACGCGGTAATTAAATCACCGGAGTTGACTTCTAACGTATTATTACTGGCGCTTGCGTTGCCTTCGGCTAATGCAATGCTACCTTCAAAGATGCCGGTGTTAACACCGGTCTCAGTCAGGGTCACAGACTCCGATGCCACGGTGCCTGAGGTCGTAGAAAAAGAAAAAGTATCGCCCACGGCAAAGCTAAAGCTGCCTTGCTCGATACGGAAGCTGACTTCGTTATTACTGGTGGTATAGCTCTCAGCATTATTGAGGTTGTATTGCTGGCTTTGGTTACCCGATACAGAACCGACAATAATAAAGCTGTTACTGCTAACGGCAGTAAGGTTCCAATCTTCGGTAAGCGTATCGTAGCTGGTGCTAAGAATGGTTAAGGTACCGTCACCAGTATTAGAACTGCCGGCAACGGGTGCGGTAGCACTGAACGGTGTACCGGTATCTTCAGTCTCGGAAGTGACAAGCGCTGTTAAAGTATCAACGGCGGATGCGCTGGCATTGCCATCAGGGTCGGTAACTTGCAAATAAACGGAATCGCCTGATTGGTAGGTGGCAGCAACCTCACCATTACTATCATTTAATGATAACAACCCCGTTGTACCTGCCTGTGCCAATGGAACACAGATAGACGAAAGAAGGCAGACAATTGAAAATAATGCATTCTTACTTGACGATATCATGATAGCTAAGCTTCCCTTCATTACATTGTAATTTATTGATTTTAAGTGTTATTTTTATTCTGCCTGCTGGAAATACTGCTAATTAGCACAGCCAATTCCACTACAACTTTGGGGTTGCATCATATTTGTGACATAAACAGATGTTACGATAAAAAATTTAAAATATTATTATTATCAAAGACATAACCCATGCTAAAGCAAAGCTTTTTTGTTATGAGGAAGGGCAAGTCTGAAGTTACCACCAACTCCCTAGTCGCATATTCGATAAACTGCCAAGCCTTGACTATAATACATGCAGAAACTATTTTCTATAGTGTCAACAGCCTAACCGTTTTGGATAAAAATTTGGAAAAGCCACAGCCACCGAGCTATACAATAATAAAAGGATCAACGTCTCTCGCTTGACCCGTCGATAAAGGATACGACCGTGCAAAAAAGCAAAATTTTATTGTGGCTATTACTCAGTAGCTTACAAGTAATAGGCCTTACCATTTCAGCTCACGCACAAACCGTGCGCTTTGATCCCGTACTAACACCTGTAGAGCCTGGTATGACATTTGAGCTAACCGTTATCGGTGATGGTTTTGCTAGCTCACCCGATGGCGGTGGCCTAAGCCTTACCTTTAATCCAGAATATTTTCAGGCTCAAAGCGTTAGCATAGACCCAGTTTGGACAGCCGAAGGTATTGGCCTTAGCACCGGAACCATTGATAACGTGACCGGTACAATTGAGGGTATTACCTTTAATAGCTTTAGCAATGTTGGAAATAGCTTTCCAATTATCTCCATTAGCCTAGAAAGTATTTCGGCCGGCAAGAGCAGCTTGTATCTCGACGGCAATGCGACAAACCCTTGGGGCAGTAATGGCTTATTAATACAACCTGAATATCAAGCATTAGAAATTAATAGTATTAGCAATACCAACATACCCATTCCATTCTGGAGCAGTCTGTTTTTGGCTGCAGCACTCTTACTTGCAGAGCGCTATCGCCAACGTAATCATTATAAAAAAAATAACTAAACTACTTGTTCATTTTTTTTCGTTTAGACAAACCCATAAGCCCCAATATACCCGACGAAAACAACCAAACAGCGCCTGGTACAGGAACACTAGAAACCGTCACATCACCAGCTTGATGCAATGGATTTATAGCGCTACCAGCGCTTGCCCAAGGATTAAAATAAAACTCATTTAAAGTCAGGTCCGTTATACCTAAACCTACCGCAATAAAATCAACAGACGCCACCACAAAATCACCAGTGACTTCTGACCATGCGTTCACCATAATGCCATTAACGGTACCTACTGAATTATTTATAGAACCTGTGTCGACACCCTGAGACCCAAAGTCCCAAACATTCTCATCAATGCTTACCGACAATACATTAACTATATTTGGATCATAAGAAAGGTTAACACCACCACCATCGACATTCACATCGAAGTCAGAGCCAGTGATATCTAAAGTAAAAACATTATTTAAATTCGTCGAGTAATCAATATTATTCCAAGATATTGTTGCCGCTTGTAATTGTTGAGCAACAAGTAGTATTGCTGCAGCTGCAGCTGTTTTAATTAATAATTTCATTTTCCAGGTCCTTTTATTAT
>JAOIUY010000003.1 GCA_028223755.1 Pseudomonadales bacterium
CAGGATTTTCGTAGTGCTTATGAAAACCTTGATAGCCAGCCCGAGCATTTTTCGGTTGATATGACTGAGGCAACTTATCTTGATAGCTCAGCTCTAGGTATGCTGTTATTGCTAAGAGACTACGCTGGTGGTGACCATTCATCGATAAAGATTGTTAACTGCAATGATGATGTCCGTAAAATTTTAGTGATATCTAATTTTGGCCGTCTTTTTACGATTCAATAGTCATTTTGATTCACTCATCATTCGCTCTTTTAATGACTAGCTAATTTTTATTATGACGGCAAATCTGCCCATCGAAAATTCAGCGCCTTCTGATCAGCCGCATGTGCGTGTCTGTATACTTGCTCCGCAGCATAGTCATCATATTTCCGCTGTTCATTCTCTCCCTTCAAACCAGCATCAACTTACTTTTATAGATTCAATTGATAAGCTCCTCGAGCCATCCTCAAGTGTTAATGCCTTTGATAATGGTCTAATTGAGACCATAGATATTGTTCTATTAGATACTGATCTAATTACTAACAATCCCTCTGAGTTGATTAAAGCATTAGTGACGCTATTCGATACACGCTATGTCCCCATTATTTTATTGTCAGATACCAGTGCTGATCATTCAGAAATATTGATTAAAGCTATGACGGCGGGTGCTCATGACTTTATCGAGATGCAAATTGAGCCATCATTGTTCGCCGCTAAAGTAGCTACTCAAATACGCATTGCAGAAACGCAATTACTTGTGCAGCAACAAAATACGCAGATCAAAGAGAACCATAAACACTTGCTTCATGAGCAGCAGTTGGCTGAAGAGGTGTTTAACAAGGTTTCTCAAAATAACGGTATCGATATGGCGAATATTCGTCATTGGTTGTCACCGATAGCGGTGTTTAACGGTGATGTTTTATTGGCTGCGCCGACGCCGCGTGGCGGGCTTATCGTTCTATTGGGCGACTTTACTGGTCATGGTTTGTCTGCAGCGATTGGTGCAATTCCATTGGCTTCAACATTTTACAGCATGGTAGAAAAAGGTTTTGCCATGTCAGATATTATTAAGGAGTTAAACGCTAAGCTACATGAGATTTTACCCGTTAGTGTGTTTTGCTGTGCGAGCGTTGTGCAATTTAATTTTGACGAGGGCATTGTAGATATTTGGAATGCCGGCTTACCCGATTGTTTTGTGTTGCGACAAAACAATTCAATGGTTGAAAAAGTGGAATCTAATGGTTTGGCGTTAGGCATTGTTAGTGCGGGTGGGTATCATCTAAAACCGACACGGTTTAATTTGTTGTCGGGAGATCGTTTATATCTGTTATCAGATGGTGTGCTTGAGGCGGCGAATAATACCGGTGAGCAATTTGGTGATGTGCGCTTATTGGATGTCATTACTCGTCAGGTGAATGTTGATGGTGATAAAGCATTTAAAGCGATTAAACAGCAAGTGATCGATTTTATTGGTGATCATTCACGCGCTGATGATATTTCATTGGTTGAGATCACAATGGTGAATGCTGATGATTTTGCGGCTATGAATCACAGTACTAAAAATCTTGTATCTGCCGACCCAGTCTCTTGGAATTTTTGCTATGAGGTAAGGCCTGATTCTTTGCGATACCAAGATCCTATTCCTTTGCTGCTTCATACGCTAATGGAAGTGCCAACGCTGCGTCGTTATAGCGGACAGTTATTTACCATTCTTACTGAGTTATACAACAATGCTTTAGATCATGGTTTATTAGGTCTTTCTTCGAATTTAAAGCAGGCTCCTGATGGTTTTAAATCCTACTATAGCGCGCGAAATCACAATCTTCAGCGGCTAGCGCAGGGCAGCGTTCGTTTTATATTGGATTATCAAGGCGATGATAAGTGTGGAACCTTAGTTGTTGATGTTGTGGACTCAGGCAAGGGCTTTGATTACGCTGCGCTACCGTCATTAACATCGACGCTTAGGCAAAAAAAATCTAAAGCTGACACCCCTAATGCTGTAGTTAGCATAACAGGCGAACACTCTTTATTTTCTGGTCGTGGAATTTCATTGCTGCAATCCATCTGCACTAGCGTCGAATATCTTGGCCGTGGCAATCACGCCAGAGTGCAATTTAACTGGCAGGTCTAAAGCGTCAATTATTTGAATCAATTTTTACAGCTTAATGCGTGTTTCTTCAATGATTAAGGATTAGACTATCGGCTATACGCATACTAATGGATGCTCTTTAGTCGTAAACTAATCACAACCCTTGGAGTTACTCGTGATTGAAGCCATAGCCCCCATCAACTTCTCTGCGCTTGATACGCTTAAATTAGTTTTAGGCACAGAATTCCCAGCCTTGTTGCATGATTTTAATCAGCACTGTAGCAATGACTTAATTAAATTAGAAATGGCCATTGTTAAGTTGGATAGGGCGGCTATTCGCGATATTGCTCATACCCTAAAAGGCTCTGCATTAAGTTTGCATGCTAAATCCTTAGCGGATTACTGCAGCGCTCTAGAAGCGGATGCTATGTCGGCTTCAACAACTGAGTTAGATCAACACGCGACATATGTCCGCGATTCAGTTAAAGAGACAATCTCTACCCTTGATAGCTGGGCCTTTCAAAAAAGCCCTTAGCCTGCTCCTCTAAAAAGCCCTTAGCCTTTTTTCTCGCATTCCCTAAATGTTGGCATCGACTGTGCAATGACCTTATCTAAGATTATTCAATGGGTACGATAAGATGTCATTAAACCTTAGCGCCAACTCAGCAGCAGCGTTGCCAACGTTTAACGCCGAGGCTAAATTGCCAGAAGCTAGTGCAGCTGATAAGTTAGATCGTGCTGGAAATAAATCTTCTATCTCATTGTTTAATAAGCAATTAAGTGAGCTTTCTGATTCGGACGCTTCGGCAGAATCAATACACAGTGATCATAAGTCTGATGTGGTAGATCAGCTCACTAAGATAGAAGCTTTGCTGAGTGATTTTTTAGAACAGCAAAGTGCGCTGCAAGCTGATGCTGTTGAGGGCAATGAATTTCCGCTTAGCGGCAGTGAGTTGCCTGCGCTTGCCGCCCAACTTCGTCAATTTCTGAGTGGGTCTGTAGATGTTACTTTTGGTAAATTGTCAACGGGCTCTTTAGCGAATACTGGTTTAGTAAATCTTCAAAGTCAGTTAACAGCGTTTAACGGCAATCTTGCAGAATTTGCAGAGACTGCCGGTAAAAGCGGCGAGTCTTCGCCTATTGCTCTTTCCCAAACAATACTTGAGAGCATAAAAAATCTGCAACGTAATGTTAATTTCACGGATGCTTTGTCAGCGAGCTTAAAGGTCACTCATCCGATGTCAGCTTCGGGGCTTTTAACTGCTGCGACTTCTGGTTCGACAACATCACTCTCTATAGAGCGACTCATCGCTGAGGGTGCTCAATTAGGTATGACGGAATCAGCCAGTAAAGATTCATTAATTGCGCAGACAGGCATGCAGCCGGTGACGGGTAATATGCGCAGTGGTGCTTTGCAATCAGCGGCGTCCTCTTCTCAGCCGACACTCACTCAACCTTTTAATACTCAGCTCGAGCTACCTCTAAACAGTGCGCAGTGGGGTAACCAAGTTCTGCAAAGAGTCGCCTGGCTGACGGGTCAGGGAATCTCGGCTGCTGAAATTCATTTAAATCCTGCCGAGCTTGGACCTATGCAGGTGCGCGTCGATCAGCGGCAAGATAGCGCAACCGTGGTTTTTACTAGTCATAACAGCAGTGCTCGCGAGGCGATTGAAGCCAGTTTACCGCGTTTGCGTGAACTCTTTAGCGAGCAAGGTATGGAGTTGCTTGATGTTGATATCAACAGCGGCGAACAAGAAGCCAATGCCAATCAGCAAAGTGACTTTGATGCTGATGCTGATACTGAGACCGGCGGGCAAACACAAGATGATATGGCTGGTGGTTCTTCTGTCGAGGCGGATAAGGGTCAATCTGGTGAAGGGCAGTTAGAGACTGTTGCTTTACATTATGGGCTGATTGATACCATGGCTTAATTTGTGTTCCTTTCGTTTGGTTCCTCACTTGATTGTTCGTTTGTTTAATCGCTTGGCCTTTAGCTTGGAGTTGTTTTTGCTTTTGCTTTCACGCATGGCCTAACAAAGTAAAATTTTCCTTTCCTACGCTCCTCAATACCCGATCTCGACTAATATTTATCCAACTGGTAAGACTTTGCTGCGATATACGCTCGCTGGCACAGGACTTGCTTTGACTCATAATAGGCGCAAAAGCGACGGTATATTGGCATGGCAGAACGTAATGCTGAAAAAGCTGCGACAGATGCAGCGGGAAATGACGCGAAGGATGCAACGGCAGGGCCGGCGGTAGATCAAGACGATCAAGCTGTAACCAAACGACCGCTGAAACTATTTATTGTTATCGGCTTGGTTATTGTTTTAATCTCAGTTGGTGCAGCATTTTTTTTGCTAACCAGAGACGGTGGAAGTGATGATTTTGCAGTCGAGCCGGTGGATCCAGTAGCGATTTATTTTGCTTTAACGCCGAAGTTTAAAACCAATTATCAGGTCAATGGCAGACCACGTCTGTTTCAAATTGGTATGACGTTGGTAACTCGAGAACAAGATGTTATTGACGCGCTGATGACGCATGGCCCAAGTATTAAAAGCCGCTTAGTGATTTTATTAAGTGGCCAGCAAGTTGAAAGTTTGCAAACGCCCGAGGGGCGAGAGTCACTTCGAGCTGAATGTTTAGCCGCTGTGCAGGCAATTATGAATAAGGAAATCGGTAAGTCAGGTATCGAAAAAGTCCTGTTTACTGATTTCGTGATGCAATAATTATTTTGTGTTGCATGATAAGTTGTGTAGGTTGATTAACAAGTAAGAAAAAAGTAGCTAACCCAAAAATAAACAAAGAATTAGATTAGGCAAAAATTGTGGCTGATGAAATCCTATCTCAAGAAGAAATTGATGCGCTCTTACATGGCGTAGACGATGGTGATATTGAGGTTGAAAGTGATGCAAGTATAGAAAATAGCGATTATTCAAGCTATGACCTCACTTCGCAGGATCGAATTGTGCGCGGTCGGATGCCGACCTTAGAGTTAATTAACGAGCGTTTTGCAAGGCATACTCGAGTCAGTCTTTTTAATATGTTGCGTCGTAGTGCCGAGGTGTCGATTGGCGGTGTGCAAGTGCAAAAGTTTGGCGAGTATATTCAAACGTTATACGTGCCTACCAGTTTAAATATGGTGCGCGTGCAACCGTTGCGCGGTATGGCTTTGTTTGTGCTCGAAGCCAAGCTGGTTTTTAAATTAGTCGATAACTTTTTTGGTGGTGATGGGCATCACGCCAAGATAGAGGGTCGTGAGTTTACGCCAACCGAATTACGGGTTGTGCAAATGCTACTGGAGCAGGCCTTCAAAGATTTAGAAGAGGCTTGGAAACCTCTCTTTGAATTGAATTTTGATTGCGTTGGTTCAGAAGTGAATCCCGCGATGGCCAATATTGTTAGCCCAAGCGAAGCAGTTATTGTGAGCTCCTTCCATATTGAGCTTGATGGCGGCGGCGGTGATATGCATATCACTATGCCTTATTCGATGATTGAGCCAATTAAAGACATTCTTGATTCGGGCATGACTGGCGATGTTCATGAGGTCGATGAACGCTGGATCAAAGCTTTACGCCGTGACATTTTACGCGCTAGCGTCGATTTGGAGTGTACGGTCGTCGAAAAGCAAATGTCCTTGCGTGACATTATTGATTTAAAGCAGGGCGATGTGATTCCTGTTGATATTCCTGAGGCTTTAACGTTGCGTGCTAATGGCGTGCCTATTTATAAAACACGGATGGGAACATCTCGCGGGAATTTAGGTTTAGAGATTGTTGAGCGTACAACAATTGATGAGACAGATTAATTCAGAATCAACGGTAAAAAAGATCAACGGCAGTGAGACAAAAAGAGATTAAACATGACTGATGAAAATGAAAACAATGAAACCACTAGCGCCGATTCGGCAATGACTGAAGATTCAGCGGCAGCTGTTCTGAGCGAGTTAGGTGGTGGTGAAGAGGGTCAAGGAGCGATTACTGATAATCCTGATCTTGCTGTTGTGCTCGATATCCCCGTTAAGATTGCTATGGAGGTCGGGTCAACACAAATCACTATTCGCAATTTATTGCAGCTTAATCAAGGTTCAGTGATTGAGTTAGAGCGCCTAGCGGGTGAGCCATTAGATGTTTTAGTCAACGGTACTTTAATTGCTCATGGCGAGGTTGTTGTTGTTAATGAAAAATTCGGTATTCGCGTTACCGATGTTATTAGTCCTTCAGAACGTATTAAAAAGCTTAAATGATCCCTCGCATTACAGTTCTGCTTGTTGGATTGCTAGCAGCCTTTTTTGTTAGCGCCAGTGAGACATTAAATAAACCGGCTATCGAGCCCGTTTTTAGCGGCACATCAATCGTGCAGGTCGTATTAAGTTTGACGTTTGTCATTGTGCTCATTTACGCCGCCGCTTGGTATATTCGTCGAATGCAGCTAACAACGGCTGGTGCAGGACAGTCAATGCGTGTTATCTCAGCGCTGTCTGTTGGCAGTCGTGAGCGAGTGGTGCTGGTACAGATTGGTGAAGAGCAGTTGTTACTCGGTGTGGCTCCTGGGCGAGTTAATCTTTTGCGCCAATTCGATAGCCCAATTATTAATAGTCAAGATTCCAGCTTGCGCAGTAGTTTTTCCAAAATTCTTGGCGATGCGTCTTCAAAGTCTAACGGTGAGTCTACCGTTAGCTGATGAAAATACTTTTCTCTCAATGCTTTTCTAGGCTGTTGTCCCTATCTTTTTCGCTGTTACTGTTGTTAGTGTTAATGACATCAGCGAGTGTTTCTTATGCGCAGTCAGAACCTTCTAAGGCTAGTAGTGATATTGCTGCGGCTATGGAAACACTGCAATCTCAGGCCAGTGGAAAGCAGGGCATCCCAGCTTTTACTATGACACCGCGTAGCGATGGCGGCGAAGATTACACGGTAACCCTACAAATTCTTGCACTGATGACGGCATTGACTTTGCTGCCATCATTTTTGCTAATGATGACGTCATTTACTCGCATTATTATTGTCTTTGCGATTCTTCGACAAGCTTTAGGTTTGCAGCAAACGCCCTCCAACCAGATTATGTTGGGGCTGGCATTGTTTCTAACTATTTTCATTATGCGGCCGGTATTTGAAGTGGTTAACGAGCAGGCCTTGCAACCTTATATGCAGGAAGAGATCACCTCTAGCCAAGCAGTTGCACTCGCTTCAGTGCCGATACATGCCTTTATGCGTGCTCAAACGCGTGAATCCGATATTGATATGTTTGTTCGTATTTCTTCTACCGAGCCGGTCGAAGCAGCCAGTGATATTCCGTTTTTTGTTTTGGCTCCAGCGTTTTTAACCAGTGAATTAAAGACCGCTTTTCAGATCGGTTTCTTATTATTTATCCCTTTCTTAATTATCGATTTGGTCGTTGCCAGCGTCTTAATGGCTATGGGTATGGTGATGCTGTCGCCGATTATTATCTCTTTGCCCTTTAAAATTATGCTGTTCGTGCTCGTTGATGGTTGGGCAATGGTGATTGGTAGCCTTGCTTCCAGTTATGGCTTGTAGTTATGGTTTACAATTATGACGCCTGAATCGATTGTTGAAATCTTTGGTCAAGCGCTTTTTTTGGTCGTCGTATTAGTAGCGGCGATTATTGTGCCTAGTTTGTTAGTGGGTCTGGTGATTAGTGTTTTTCAAGCGGCCACGCAGATCAATGAACAAACCTTAAGTTTTCTGCCAAGATTACTTGCTACATTGACAACGATTATTATTTTGGGTCCTTGGATTTTGCAAGAGCTCTTAGATATCTCATCGTTTATTTTCGAAACCATTTCCTACCTTACCCGTTAAGCCTGATGATGAGCCATCACAATGGTTTTTGATCCCGCTGTTTTAATCACTTGGCTAGTGCAATTTATTTTGCCTTTTTTTCGTATCGCCGCTTTTTTGATGGTGGTTCCGGTATTTGGTAATCAATTGGTTGCTGTTAGAGTTCGTCTGCTGCTCGCATTATCAGCAGCAATCTTAATCTTTCCGTTGCTTCCTGACTTCCCTGTTGTCGATCCTTTATCGCTGGCGATGTTTTTCTTAGTGTTTGAGCAGTTAGTGATTGGAGCTGTCTTAGGTTTTATGGTGCAGCTGTTCTTCCATATTTTTGTCTTGGCAGGGCAAATGGTAGCCATGCAAATGGGTTTAGGTTTCGCCTCTATGGTCGATCCTACTAACGGTGTGTCTGTGGCAGTCGTCAGTCAGTTTTATGTTTTATTGGTGACCCTATTGTTTTTATCATTTAACGGTCACTTAGTTGTTTTTGAGGTCATGGTTGAAGGGTTTACCTATCTACCTATAGGGGCGGGCTCTGTTCATCAAAGTGCTATTTATACTTTAGCGGCTGCTGGTGGTTGGATGTTTGCATCGGCGCTGCTGTTAGCGTTACCGGCGGTGACAGCTATTTTAATTGTTAACTTTGCCTTTGGTGTTATGACGCGCGCAGCACCACAGCTGAATATATTTTCATTAGGTTTTCCATTCACTTTGCTATTTGGCATTTTTATTTTATGGGTTGCTCTAGCGGGGTTTTTGCCGCAGTACCAGCAGCTCAGTAAAGAAGTGTTTGTTTTACTCAATGAGTTGTTACGCATGAGATAGTTCTGAGTGTCAGTGAGTTGGCCTTGTTATTGCTGTCTAACAATAAAGTGATAAAGCGTCAAAAAAATGAAGCTATAAAGCAATATGGCAGAAGAAGAGAACGGACAGGAAAAAACCGAAGACGCCACCCTCAAACGGCTTGAAAAAGCCAGAGAAGATGGGCAGGTGGCGCGATCGCGAGAGTTGGGTACAACCTTGTTGTTGATGACGGGTGCTCTCTCGATTTTAATATTTGGTTCTAGTCTGGCGGACCGCCTTCAAGCGGTGATGAAAGCCAATTTTTCTTTTGATCGTCATGGCGCTATGGATACCTCCATGATGGCTGCCAAACTGGGTCATTCCCTTAGTAGTGTTTTTGATCTTGTGGGTCTTATCCTCTTTCTAATTATGATAGCCGGCGCTATTGGCGCCATTGGCGTGGGTGGATGGTTGGTTTCTGCTAAGCCTTTACAGCCAAAATTTAATCGACTTAATCCTTTGGAAGGTCTTAAACGAATGTTTTCTATGAAAGCATTAGTGGAGCTGTTTAAAGCATTAGCTAAATTTATTTTGGTTGCGGGCGTTGCCAGCTTAATTTTATTTCAAATGGAGAGTAATTTATTAGCGATAGGGCATGAGCCCTTAATTCCAGCGGTTAGTCATTCAACATGGATTATTATTTGGTCTGCTATAGGTATGAGTGCGGCAACGCTGATTATTGCTGCCATTGATGTGCCTTTCCAAATCTACGATAACGCTCAAAAGTTGAAGATGACTAAACAGCAAGTCAAAGATGAGCATAAGGACTCGGAAGGCAAGCCGGAAGTGAAAAGTCGTATCCGTCAGATTCAACGTGAGTTGGCTCAATCTCGTATGATGGCGGCCATTCCTGACGCCGATGTAGTGATCACTAACCCTGAACACTTCTCGGTAGCGCTTAAATATGACAGTGATGGCGCTGGAGCACCCGTAGTGGTGGCAAAGGGTGCGGATGAAATTGCGATCAAAATTCGAGAAATTGCCAATGCTCACGACATTCCTATTTTACGCTCGCCACCCTTAACGCGAGCGGTCTATTTTAGTACGGAGATTGATCAACAAATTCCGGCAAAACTTTATCTCGCTGTAGCGCAGGTGTTAGCTTATATCTACCAGCTCCGTGCGCGTCCTTCTGCCGCTAGGCCTGGGCCAAAACCAGTAGGGCCTATTCGTGATAGCTCGCTTGATAATCAGTTGGACATTCCTAACGATCTTCAATTTGATGCCGAGGGTAATCTACCCGAATAATGGCTGTCGTTATCTTAATTAACAATTCCCAATAATCGCCCACATTAACTACTCAAAAAAACAACGCATACGACATTTTTTCACGAAAGTTTGGCTTTCTTGTCGTTAATCATAAAACTGGTTTGGTTCTTGCTATTTATAAGTCTAAAGCCTCCGTAGCGTCAAAATAGTGTCGTATATATTGCTGCGGGTGAGTCTTACTTAAGCGAGAAACTAACCGGTGGCAGCAGAGCAAGCATTTCTAAGATTTAGTACCGCCGCACAGGGTAATGTTGGTGTGCCCTTGTTGTTGTTGACACTGCTCGGCATGATGACTTTGCCGGTTCCGCCATTTCTGCTCGATACCTTGTTTTCCTTTAATATTGCCTTGTCGATTGTTGTTCTTCTGGTTTCTGTCTATGCGCTTAGGCCGTTAGACTTTGCTGTTTTTCCCACCATTTTGCTGGTTGCCACGCTGCTTCGCCTAGCGCTAAACGTTGCCTCAACGCGGGTTGTGCTGTTGGAAGGTCACACCGGAGGTGATGCCGCAGGTAAAGTCATTCAATCCTTTGGTGAAGTTGTGATCGGCGGCAACTATGCTGTGGGTCTGGTTGTGTTCCTGATTTTAATGATTATTAACTTTGTCGTGGTGACCAAAGGTGCAGGGCGTATCTCTGAAGTCAGCGCGCGTTTTACCTTGGATGCAATGCCTGGTAAGCAGATGGCGATTGATGCTGATTTGAATGCCGGTATTTTGACTCAAGAAGAAGCTAAGCTTCGTCGTCAGGAGGTTGGTAGCGAAGCTGACTTTTATGGCGCAATGGATGGTGCAAGTAAGTTTGTACGCGGTGATGCGATTGCAGGAATATTAATCTTAATGATTAATATTTTAGGCGGTATTGGTGTTGGCATGTTGCAGCATGATCTCGATTTTAGTCGTGCGATGGAAGTCTACACCTTGCTGACCATTGGTGATGGCTTAGTTGCACAGATTCCCTCGCTATTACTTTCAACGGCAGCGGCGATTATGGTGACGCGCGTCAATAGTGAAAGTGATGTACGTGAGCAGGTAGTTGATCAGATGTTTACCTCGCCAAAAGCGCTTACGGTGGCGGCGGGTATTTTGGTGGTGATGGGTTTGATTCCTGGTATGCCACATTTTTCGTTTATTACGCTCGGCATCATTTGTGCAGCAGGTGCTTTTTTTATTCAGCGCAAAGTATTACTTGATGAGCAAGTCAGTGAAGATCAGTTGCGCGCTCAGGCTTTGATCGATGCGCAGCAAGCGCAATCCCCGAGCGGCGAACTCGGTTGGGATGATGTCGCTCCTGTCGATATTATTGGTCTTGAAGTCGGTTATCGTTTAATCCCGATGGTTGATAAAAATCAAACCGGCGAGTTGCTCGGACGTATTAAAGGCATTCGTAAAAAACTCTCACAAGAGATTGGTTTTCTCGTGCCGGCTGTTCATATCCGTGACAACCTTGAGCTGCCACCCAATGGCTATCGCATATCCTTAATGGGTGTCACACTTGCTGAATCAGAAGTTCATCCAGATAGACATATGGCGATCAATCCGGGGCAGGTATTCGGAAATATTGAAGGCTTACCCGTTAAGGATCCAGCGTTTGGACTGGATGCGGTTTGGATCGATAACGCGATTAAAGATCATGCACAAAGTCTAGGTTACACGGTGGTCGATGCGAGCACAGTAGTGGCTACGCATATGAATACCTTATTACAAAAACATGTTCATGAGCTTTTAGGTCATGAAGAAGCTCAGCAGATGATTGACCGCTTAGCACGTTACTCACCGAAGTTGGTCGATACTTTGGTCCCCGATACAATCAGTATGAGTGTATTGTTAAAAGTGCTTAAAGGTTTACTGGCAGAGCAATTACCGGTCCGTGATTTTAGAACCATTGCTGAGGCGCTCGTCGCTAATGCAGCTGTCAATCAAGAGCCTGCGCAGCTCATTGAAGCTGTTAGGGTTGCTTTATCACGATCCATTGTTCAAGAGATTTACGGCAGTAGTAATAATTTATCGGTATTTACTTTAGCACCTGCAATGGAGCAGATGCTTATGAAGCCTTCGGCAGCCGGTGGCGCAGATGTCACATTAGAGCCGGGACTGGCTGAACAGTTACAGCGCTCGATTAGTGAAACAGCTCAGGCCCAAGAATTAAAAGGTACACCGGCGGTATTGTTAGTGCCGGGGCCGCTGCGACCCATACTCGCGAAGTTTGTTCGCTTTAGCAGTCACCCTTTACATGTACTTTCTTACAACGAAATTCCAGATGATAAGCAAGTCACTATTGAAGCCACAGTCGGTTAAAGCAGTTTTTTAAAACAGTTAGTTAATATTTTAAGAGGGTTTTAGGATGCAATTACAGAGCGCTAAGGAACAAAGGATTATAGCTCCTGATATGAGTCGGGCATTGCGTAAGTTAAGTGATGAGCTGGGCCCTGATGCTGTTCTATTATCATCAAGAAAACTACCCAATGGCGTAGAGATTATTGCCTTGCCCGCCGGCGCTAAACCTTCAAGCGAAGATTTTTCAGCATTGCATAGTGATCGCAGAAGTGGCGATCGTCGTGCTAAAGATCGACGCTCTAATCCTTCATCGCGGACGGTATCCGTTAACGATAATTCTGAGTTGTCTGATGCGGTTGGTAATGCTCGCAGTGGTGCTAATCACGAGAATAAGGTGCATTCGGCTGCATCGCGTTTAGCGCAGAGCATTGGTGAATTAAAATCACCGTTTAGTGATACCTCGGCATTTGAAAACTTGCAGCAAGAGTTGCAAGAAGTTAAACAAATGCTAGAAGCAAAAATGGCGACACCAAAAACGGCAGATCCCATTATGCCGAACCCTGTGCAATACACTTTAATTAATCGTTTATTAGATATAGGTCTGCCGTTGGCGTTTGCAAGAACGTTATCTGATGGCCTTGATGTTTATCGTGATATGAACAGTAACCTAGATAATCAAACAGCCGTTGATCAAGCATGGCAGGTTTGTTTGCGTCGTGTTGAAGCCATGATTCCATTAGCTAACGATGATATTGTTGCTGAAGGTGGTGTTATTGCTTTTGCGGGTCCTTGTGGTGCAGGAAAGTCATCGGCTATTTCAAAGTTGGCAACACGTTGGTTACTTGAGCACTCAGCTAAAGATATAGCTATTATTTCCCATGACGCTGCTAGCGAAGCGGGCGCTGGAAGAATGAGTCGCTTTTCTTCAATGACCGGAATTCCTGTTTTTTATGTCGACAAGAAAAACCCTTTAGCGGATCGTTTGGCGCAGTGTGCTAAGTGTCGTTTAGTGTTAATTGATACGGTGAGTTTGTCAGCAGAGAATCCTTCAGCTCAGCAACACTTAGATAAGCTCTCTCTATTAAGCCATGTTAAGACCTTAACCGTTTTACCGGCTACAGGTGATCGACGATGGATTACACGAGCGATTAATACCTATCGTCAGGCCAATAGTGTGGGCTGTGTATTAACACATATGGATCAAGTGGACTCATTAGGTGAGTTGTTAACCGTGTTACTGGCAGAAAAGGTCACCATAAACTACTTGAGTGACGGCGGCTTATTGCCTAAGTATATTCAGATACCGCAGCGAGCTTTGCTGATGCAAAAGCTGTTTAAGCGCGATGGAATGGATGAAAATGAGGATTATGTGGCAGTGCCGACAGTCAAAGTGAACTCAGAGGATGAAACTACGTTAGCATCTGGATAGAATCTAACGCATTATTGGTTTTTTATTTTTTATATTGGGATAGACATTGGTTAATCAAACAAAGGTTGCAGGCGCGCCATCTGATAAGCATTTTGTTCGCGTAGTTGCTGTTACGGGTGGAAAGGGCGGCGTGGGAAAAACTAATGTCTCCATTAATTTGAGTATTGCCCTGTCGCAACGAGAGCAGCGAGTGCTATTGCTAGATGCCGATTTAGGCTTAGCGAATATAGATGTATTGTTAGGTTTAAAGCCTGAGCGCAATTTAGAAGATGTTTATGCGGGCGAGTGCGAATTATCCGATGTCATTATTGATGGGCCGCAGGGCATTCGTATTATTCCAGCGAGTTCGGGTACGCAATCCATGGTGCAGTTAGGCCATCAGCAGCATGCAGGCTTAATTCATGCCTTTAGTGAAATGTCAGATGACATTGATGTGTTAGTTGTAGATACCGCGGCGGGTATTTCAGACTCGGTGATTAATTTTATTCGTGCGGCTCAAGAAGTACTCGTCGTTGTTTGTGATGAACCTTCTTCGATTACTGATGCCTATGCACTGATGAAGTTGTTAAATCGTGATTATGGCGTTGATGCATTTCGTATTGTTGCCAACCAAACACGATCAGAAAAAGAAGGGCGGGCGCTTTACCAGCGCTTGTTGTCAACGACAGACCGTTTTCTAGATGTGATGTTGCGTTATGAAGGTGAAGTGCCTTACGACGATTCAGTGCGCAAGGCTGTTCGTAAACAAAGAGCCGTAATGGATGCTTATCCTAAATCTGATGCATCAAAAGCGTTTAATCGTTTAGCAGATCAATTACTAAAGTGGCCGGTAACATCGGCACCCAGTGGTCATTTAGAGTTTTTTGTAGAGCAGTTGGTTGAAGGAATTAATGGCTAGTTTTTTTAAGACTGGTTTTTTTAAAAGGGTATTTATAAAAAGGTGGTTATGAATGGGTAATACTCAAGGGCTTATAACAATTATATTCTCTCTACTGAATGTCTTGCGTTTTAATTAAGCACATTCTTTTTGTTTATGCCAAACTCAACTCAACCTTACAGTGATAGCGAAGCCAGTCGTCAGGCAGAGAGCATGTTGCTGGTTGAACAGCATTCACCGCTTGTTAAGCGGATTGCCTATCACTTGCTTGCACGATTGCCTGACAGTGTCCAAGTTGATGATCTCATCCAGTCCGGTTTAGAAGGACTTCTAGAAGCTGCCAATAACTATGACATGAGTAAAGGTGCAAGTTTTGAAACCTTTGCCGGTATTCGTATACGTGGCGCTATGCTCGACGAAATGCGTCGAGGTGATTGGTCACCACGCTCCTTGCATCGAAACGCCCGCAGGCTTGCAGAGCAAAGTCTTCAGCTGGAGCGGCAACTTGAGCGTGCACCGACTGATACTGAGTTGGCATCAGCTCTCCAGGTTAGCTTGGAAGAGTATCGTGACATGTCACGAAATACGATGAGTGCTCGATTGTGTAGCTTCGATGAAGTTGTTAGCACCGCCAATGGTGATGGTGCCAATGACAAAACTATGACGCGCTCGGCATTGTATGCAGATACTGCAGACGGTCCCGATCGTTTGATAGAAGATAATGATCAGCGTTTTCAGGTGTCCGAGGCGATAAAAGCACTGCCTGAGCGTGATCAATTATTACTCAGCTTGTACTACAACGAAGAGCTGAATCTTAAAGAGATTGGTTTAGTGCTGGGCGTGAGTGAATCACGTGTTAGTCAGCTGCATAGCCAAGCAGCCCTTAAATTACGCAGTAAACTTCTTGATTAACCTCTAATAAATACACCCCTATCAGCAATTTATTGCCTTTCTCGACTGGCTAGATGCCAAGCTTCTTCTAGACTAAACCTTATAATCACTCGTTTTTGAGTCTCAGATCACCTTGCGATCGGCTTTTAGAGTGTTTTTTGATCAACAGGTTTGGTAGGGATATCAGCAGTTTAAGAGGTAGGTTTCGATAATATGGATGAGTCAGTCACACAGGCCGATCATTGGCATCGCAGTCAGCTTAACCGTCAGCTTCAAAGGCTGGTGCGTGCTGTGGCGGTGCTGGGTTATTGTCGCCGAAGTGATGCAATCGACACTGTGGCTGAGTCAATCACCGACGTTGAGCAGACATTAACTGTGCTGAGCGCCAGTCCTTCATCAGTAACCGATTATCTTCAGCAGATTGAGTCATCCTCTCAATCTGAGAGCCAGCGCCTGTTAATTGAGGCCCACACATTACTTTCGCAAGCACGCTCATTGATTAATATGCGGACACAGGCGCGTTTTGATGATTTGAATGTGGTTGAGATGCGCGGTAATCATGCTGATTTAGCTGACGCAGCTTTTGAGCGCATGCTAGCAGCCAGTGATACAGCGAGTATTTATTCTTCGACAGTGGCAACAGAGCATCTTTGCTTTGCTCCTGACCAAGCGAATGATGCGCCGGATAAATCATTAGAAAAGCCACTCACCAATAGCAAAAATAAACGTGTAACGACCAAGCTTAAATTGGTTATTAATAATAGCGATTCATCAGATCCTCAACGCGGATAAAAATAATACGTGGATATTCTTAGTCTAATAGGCGTCGTTCTTGGGTTTGCTGCCATTATTGGTGGTAACTTTCTTGAGGGTGGTCATGTTAACGCTTTGGTTAATGGGCCTGCTGCACTCATAGTGATTGGCGGTACATTGGGCGCTGCTGCACTACAGACGCCTAAGTCGATTTTCGTTCGTGCTATGCGAATGTTTATTTGGGTGTTCAATCCGCCTAAGGATGACTTTGATGTTTCGCTTAGAAAAATCCTAGACTGGGCTAGCACGGCTCGACGTAACGGCTTGCTAGGCCTTGAAAAGATTGCCGCTAATGAACCTAATCAGTATGCCAGAAAGGGTTTGCAGTTATTAGTTGATGGTAAAGAGCCAGAACAAATCCGAGTTTATATGGAGTTGGAGTTAACCAGCCGAGAACGTCGCAATCTTGAAGCGGCAAAAGTCTACGATGCCATGGGTGGTTATGCGCCGACGATTGGTATCATCGGTGCGGTAATGGGTTTGATCCATGTTATGGGTAATCTTGCTGACCCGAGTATGCTCGGCAGTGGTATTGCGGTTGCCTTTGTATCAACTATTTATGGTGTTGGTGTCGCTAATTTATTTTTTATACCTATCGCGAATAAGTTGCGCGCTTATGCAAGGCATGAATCGCATGTTAGAGAGATGTTGATTGAAGGTTTGTTAGCAATTTCTGAAGGTGAAAATCCACGATCGATTGGTGAGAAATTAAAAGGTTTTTACGAAGACGCCTGATTTTATAAGAATAAAAAAACACAAAAATTAAAAGGGTTTTTAGGAGCGTGTTATGTGCAGTCAAATAGGTCAGATTCAACTTGCGTAGGTTAGCTTATCAAAGTGGCTATCGCTCGCTTTCGCGTTCCGATGCTCATGAGGCTGATGATACGGTTAATCACGATCGTTGGTTGGTGTCTTATGCTGACTTTATGACGTTGTTAATGGCGTTCTTTGTCGTTATGTATTCAATCTCTCAAGTCTCTGAAGAGAAGTATCGCGTTTTAACCGAGACTTTTAGTGAGGCCTTTAACCTTTCTGGCTATTCTGATGCCTTTCCTGTTACTGATAGTACTTCGGGCAATGATGCTAACGAAGTGCCTACGTTCTTTGCGCGAATTACCGAGCAGCTAGATAAAAGCTTTGAGTCCTTAATTGAAGATGAGTTTATTACCGTAAAAGGTGATGAGCGCTGGCTGCAGATTGAATTGCAATCGGCCATTTTATTTGGCAGTGGCGGGGCTATTTTAAGTCCTGCTGCCGAGGCGATTATCGGTGAGCTGAGTTCGGCGATGTCGTCATATAATAATGTTATAAGGGTTGAAGGTTTTACTGATAATGTGCCGATAAAAAATCGTCTTTTTAACTCCAACTGGGAGCTCTCAACGGCGCGAGCGACCGCTGTAGTTCGGCTTATGGAGTCGCAGGGTGTCAATCCTCATCGATTAGCGGCAGTGGGTTATGGTGAGCATCAGCCGATTGCCAGTAACCAAACTGAAGCGGGTCGAGCACGGAATCGTCGTATTGTGTTGATGGTTTCTACTCGCGAAGAGCTAAGACCTAATGCATCGCAAATTGACAATGTTTCTACAGAGCTGTCGAGCCCACAAGATGTTGAGTCCGTTAAAGGGCTTGAGAAGAGTGCTAGAGAGCAGGCTGAGGCTTGGTTAAAGCGTTTGCGTAAGCCTGTGAGTAGTGAGAATAGTCAGCTAGATATCAATAGTACTATTGATAGAGATTCAGCTTCTGGTCCCGAAGAGCCGTCGGCTAATACGGTAGAAGGTGTTAAGCAGGTTGAGCTTGAGAACGGTGCAATTCTGTTTACTCGAGATGGTGGTTAAGCATCGTTAGACCTTATTGACTTATTCTTTACTTTTCTAACTTTTTTAGATCGATTTCTAGTCTTTTTCCTCCTCCCAATTTGATTTTTCGATTTTGACATTAGCTTGATTTCTGTTTTGCTTTAAACGTCGAAATTTTATTGTCATTGTCATCTATTTGTCTTGAACTTCACTGCCGTCTGTAAGACACTGTCACACCATCAAACACGACCTTCTTAAATTGGTTTAAACGATCGATTGACATGTCTTGTTCAAGAAAATAGTTCAAACAATAGCTCAAACAATAGTTCAGCAATAATTAAAACAATAGATAAAGTAATCAGTAGATAGCGGGAGTGATCTAGTGCGAGTATGGGCAATAGCCAACCAGAAAGGCGGCGTTGGTAAAACCACATCTACAGTGAGCCTTGGCGGCTTGCTGGCCGAGCAGGGCCATAAGGTGCTGCTTATCGATCTTGACCCCCATGGCTCTCTAACCAGTTATTTTGGCTATGACCCCGATTCTCTTAGTTCAAGTAGTTATCAATTGTTTCAAAACGAAGCCACCATGAGCAGCGAAGATGTATTGTCTTTGGTCTCTGGTACTTCGGTATCGGGCTTATCGTTAATGCCGACCTCGCCAGCGCTGGCAACCGTCGAAAGACAAATGACCGGCAAAGACGGCATGGGCTTGCGCGTCAATAAGGCTATGCAGGCGATTGATGGCAAGTTTGACTATGTATTGCTTGACTGCCCGCCGGTACTCGGTGTGCTGATGATCAATGCGCTGGCCGCCTGTGAGAAATTGGTTGTGCCAGTTCAGACTGAGTTTTTGGCATTGAAAGGCTTGGAGCGTATGACTCGGACTATGCAGATGGTTCAAAAGGCTCGCCCTCAGCCGCTATCTTTCACTGTTGTCCCTACCATGTTTGACCGCCGTACTCAGGCATCAGTATCGTCACTTAATACTTTGCGAAAGCAATACAGCGAGTATCTATGGCGCTCAGCTATTCCGGTTGATACGCGTTTTCGCGATGCGAGTAAGCTTGGCAAAGTGCCTTCGCAGCATGACGCCGAAAGTCGTGGCGTAAGAGCTTACCGACAATTGCTTAATCATTTGCTCGAAGAGCAGGTGCAACGCGACAAGAAATTAACCGCTTAACACGCTGATCAACGATAAAGGTCTAGAGGCTATTTTGCACTCAGATAAAACCGTTTTAAAATCGAATGCTGAATCCGATGTGGCTATTCAGGCTTATATCGATTCACTTTTGTTTGAGTCGGATATAGCTATAGCCTCTGTCGATGGTCGCATACTCGCTCAACCTGATTCGCCTCAGTTAGATTCATCTCAGTTAGATTCACATCAAGCAGATATTCCTAATGTTAGTGAGGCTGTTAGTGATGCGGCCAGTGAGACAGTTAATGAGGTCGCTGATTTTGAGCTCGATGACGATGAGTCGGTGCCTGATGTATCTCAATCAAACCCATTCTTAAAACAGTTAGAGGCGGCGCAGCGTCGTGGCCTTTCTGGCGCAGCCGCCGCGACTGATGGTGTTAAAGTCGATAATCGACCTGCTTGGGGGCGAGAGAATTTTCGTTGTTTGGCGTTTAATGTTTCGGGTTTGAAGTTGGCTGTCCCAGTGCAATTTATTGAGGGTATGCAACCTTTAGATCTATTTACAGGTACGTCGCCGTTAGATGAGCCGTTAGTCAAAGGCGCTTTAATTCTCGGTCATATGAAGTCGGACCCAATTGATGGGGCTCCCACTTTTTGCTCTGTGCTTGATACTGCTCGATTAGTGATGCCTGAACGATATGATGATTCAATGAAAGAGTCTTATCGTTATGTGCTTGCGCTAAAAAATTGTGATTGGTCGATTGCTGTTGATTCGATTGGTGGTGAAATAGCTTTAAGCTCGCAGAATGTTAGATGGCGAAGCGAGCATACTCGGCGCGAGTGGCTTGCCGGCACTGTGGTCGACAAGATGTGTGCACTCATTGATATTGATCTCCTTAATCGGCAGATGTTGGCCGATGCCATTTTAATGGGGGAAGGTTAGTTGGACTCCATTCAATTATTTATCGCTATTGTTGCGGTGTCTTTGTTGGTTGTGTTGTTTGCGATAGTTTTATTGCGTCGATACCAGCAGCGACTCGATGCTATGACTTCTGAGCTCGATAATCTAAAGCGTAATTTATCTATTTTTGATGATGGTGCGCAGGGTATTGGGCGCCGTCTAGTTGAGGCCGAAAGACAGCTTAAGTCTGTGGTGAGTGATCAGGCGCAATTTAAGCAGCAAAGCAGTAATCAATCCTATACCGATGCAGCAAGTTTAGTTGCCGAAGGTTTGTCTGTTGACCAAGTTGTTGAGCGCAGTGATCTATCGCGTGCCGAAGTAGAGCTGATGGTCTTGCTGCGTGAAAGTGATAGCCAGTCTTAGCCTGCTGGCTGATATATTCTGTTAGGCCTGTAGTTTTTCGATATTCCCTTCATTTCCACCTTGCCAAAAAAGTATCTATAAGCGATTGAAAGCTTTGATAAAAGCCCAGCTTATGTTATAAAGGCGCGCCGATTTTTTGGGGGTTCTCAAAAAACGGTGTTTTAGTCGTTTTAAAGGCGCTTTTTAGATTTGACTCTAATCGCTAATCCTTTTTGACTTTTTAGGCTAACTCATTGAAATATAAACTAATGTCGCACACTTATCGACACATTGCTCAGGGTGCTGGCAGCACGAATTAAACGCTTATCAATTGCCAAGCGATTAATTCAGTGAATGCTGGTTGGGTTAATGGGATGGGTGGAGGCTTAACCCGAACTACAGGAAATAAGATTATGGCAACGACTGTTAGCATGCGTGAGCTATTGCAAGCAGGTGTTCATTTCGGCCACCAAAGCCGATACTGGAACCCTAAAATGGCACCTTTTATTTTTGGTGCTCGCAATAAGATTCATATCATCAATTTAGAACAAACTGTTCCAGCTTTAAACGAAGCCTTAGCTTTTGTTGAAAGACTGGCCTCCAGCAAGAATCAGGTTTTATTTGTAGGCACTAAGCGTGCTGCAGGTAAAATCATCAAAGAAGAAGCCGAACGCTGCAATATGCCTTACGTTAGCCATCGCTGGTTAGGTGGTATGTTGACCAATTACAAAACCATTCGAGCTTCTATCAAGCGCTACCGCGATCTCGATACGCAAGAAAAAGATGGCACTTTTGAAAAGCTTACTAAGAAAGAGGCGTTAATGCGTCGTCGGACTAAAGAAAAGCTTGAGAAAAGTATCGGTGGTATCAAAGATATGTCAGGTCTTCCTGATGCAATTTTTGTTGTTGATGTCGATCATGAGCGTATTGCGATAACTGAAGCTAATAAACTGGGTATTCCAGTTATTGGTATCGTTGATAGTAATAGCAACCCTGATGGCGTTGATTATGTTATTCCAGGTAATGATGACGCGATCCGTGCAGTTAAGCTTTATGTCAGCAGAATGGCAGATGCATGTTTATCAGCAGATGGCGGTGCAGCCGCTTTTGTTGCTAAAGATGAGTTTGTTGAAGTTGCGGCAGAGCCTGCAGAAGCAGCGGCGGCAGAAGCGCCTGCTGAAGCACCAGAAGCAAAAAAAGAAGACTAATTTAAGTTTTCACAGATCGAGTTATAAGCATTTGAAAAAGGGAGCCTAGCTCCCTTTTTCAAGGTTTAACTCAGCGAAATTTTATTTATCGTCTTGTCGCCTTAATAATAAATGTCGACAAGATTAGAACTGATTGGGAGAAATGAGCGATGGCTGAAATAAAAGCGACCATGGTTAAAGAGCTACGTGATAGAACTGGCTTGGGTATGATGGAGTGTAAAAAAGCATTGACCGAAGCGGGTGGTGACATCGAAGCGGCAATCGAAGAGATGCGTAAATCAAGCGGTATGAAGGCAGCGAAAAAAGCGGGCCGTACTGCAGCCGAAGGTGCTGTGGCAGTTAAAGTCGCTGATGATCGTAGCTGTGGTATTTTAGTTGAAGTCAACAGCGAAACTGATTTTGCTGCACGTGATGAAAACTTTTTAAGTTTTGTTGGTGAAGTTGTCGATGCTGTATTTGCAAGCAAAAGCACTGATATTGAAAGTCTTTTGGCTGCCGGCTTAGAAGATAAGCGTCAGGCTTTAGTGCAAAAAATTGGTGAGAACATTTCTGTTCGTCGAGCGGTTGTTGTTGAGGGTGCTAACGTTGGTGCTTATGTTCACGGCAACGGTAAAATTGCTGTGCTAGCGAGTTTGACTGCGGGTGACGAGGCGTTAGCAAAAGATGTTGCAATGCATGTTGCAGCGGTTAATCCTCAAGTTGCTAAGCCAGATGATATGCCTGCTGAGTTATTAGAGAAAGAGCGCGCAATTTATATTGCACAAGCTGAAGATAGCGGCAAGCCAGCAGAAATCATTGCTAAAATGGTTGAAGGCCGAGTGCGTAAATTCTTAGCTGAGAGTTCTTTGACTGAGCAGCCTTTCGTTAAAGATCCTGATCTGAAGGTTGGCCAGCTAATAAAGAATGCTTCTGCGGACATTAATGGCTTTACCCGATTTGAAGTGGGTGAGGGTATTGAGGTTGAAGAAGTCGATTTTGCGGCTGAAGTAGCAGCCCAGGTAAATCAAACATCCTAGTGGGTGTTATTGAAAAAGGGCGCTTCGCGCCCTTTTTTGTATCTATTCGTTGTACGCTAACCTCAGTTTGGTTAGTCTGTTTTAAACGCGATCTTTTCTAACGCTACGGTGGGAGTTTTTTTATGTCTGGTGCGACAAGTGATAAAAAATACAAGCGAATATTACTTAAGCTAAGTGGCGAGGCCTTACAGGGCAATGGTGATTTTGGTATCGACCCTGCTGTTTTGGATCGCATGGCGCTTGAAATTGGCCAATTAATTGGTATTGGTATTCAGGTCGGTTTGGTTATCGGCGGCGGCAACTTGTTTCGTGGTGCTGAATTAAGTGAGGCAGGGTTAGATCGCGTCACAGGTGACCATATGGGTATGCTCGCAACCACAATGAATGCGTTAGCAATGCGTGATGCATTAGAGCGCTCTAACATTCCAACAACAGCAATGTCGGCGATTCCAATGAGTGGCGTGGTTGATCGCTATGACCGACGCTCAGCGATACGTTGTTTGGAACAAGGCGATGTGGTTATTTTCTCTGCAGGTACGGGGAATCCATTTTTTACTACCGATTCTGCCGCTGCGTTAAGAGCCATTGAAGTGGGTGCAGAGTTGATGATTAAAGCCACCAAGGTTGATGGTGTTTATGATTCTGACCCTATGAAAAATAAGGATGCAGTTAAATACGATAGCTTAACTTACGATGAGGTGCTTGATCGTAAATTGGGCGTGATGGACTTAACGGCTATTTGCCTGTGCCGCGACCATAATATGCCTGTACGCGTATTTGAAATGGATAAGGCGGGCGCACTTGTGAATATTGTAGTGGGCGCTAATGAAGGCACATTGATACAATAGCAGCAATATTATTAAGAGCTAAATCACGATTCTATTAAAGTCTGGCTATTGCTTACAGGGGAGAAATAAAAAGTGCTAGAAGAATTTAAAAAAGATGCTGAAGATCGAATGCAAAAAGCGGTTGATGCACTAGCGAGCGCATTTAATAAGATTCGTACTGGACGCGCTCATCCTAGTATTTTGGAAGGTGTCAGAGTTGATTACTACGGCTCGGTTACACCGTTGAGCCAAGTGGCTAACATTTCGGTTGAGGATGCGCGCATGTTGTCGGTAACACCATGGGAAAAGCAAATGGTGCCGGACATTGAAAAAGCGATCATGAAGTCTGACTTAGGTTTGAACCCAGTCACGGCAGGTGCGGTTATACGTGTGCCTATGCCAGCATTGACCGAAGAGACGCGTAAGGGGTATATCAAGCAGGCGCGTAAAGAAGCTGAGACCTCAAGAGTGTCAGCAAGAAATATACGTCGTGACGTTTTGGCTGATATTAAAGAGCTCTTAAAAGCGAAAGAGATTTCCGAAGATCAAGAGCGCAAAGCTCAGGATGATATCCAAAAGATCACCGATAGATACGTCGCTAAAATAGATGAGGCTTTGAAAGTTAAAGAAGCCGATCTGTTAGAGATCTAGTGATTTAAATCGACATTATTGTCGTTTTGAATCTTTACCTTTTTATTTTATGAAATTTAAATCATCTGAGATCAAAGACTCTTCGTCTACGAACGAGGGGTCTTTTTTGTGCGAGTCTGGTTCCGAAACTAATCGAGATTCATTGCTGCCTCAGCATATTGCCATTATTATGGATGGCAATAATCGATGGGCCAAGAAACGTTTTTTGCCTGGCATACGAGGTCATAAGTCGGGCGTTGAAGCAATCCGCAGTGTACTTGCTGTATGCGAAAAGCATCAGGTTCAAGCGTTAACATTATTTGCATTCAGTAGCGAAAATTGGCAGCGGCCAGTTGAAGAAGTTGGTGCGCTAATGAATCTCTTCCTTAACTATCTAAAGCGTGAAGTCACTTCGTTGCACAAGAAAGGTGTCCGCATCCGCTTTATCGGCAGACGTGATCGCCTGCAAGACGATATTGTTGAGCAGATGGACGCGGCAGAAAAGCTAACAGAAGCTAATAGCGTAAGTAATCTAGTGTTAGCCGTTGATTATGGTGGTCAGTGGGATATTGCTAATGCGACAACTCAAATTGCTAAAGCGGTATCTGCTGGTGAGCTTGATATTGAGCAAATCGATGAGTCTGTGATGGACAAGCATATTGCTTTAAGTGATCTGTCTAAACCAGATTTATGCATTCGTACGGGTGGTGAATATCGTATTAGTAATTTTCTTTTATGGCAGCTGTCTTATGCCGAGCTCTATTTTGCTGAATGTCTTTGGCCTGATTTTGGTGAGCAAGAAATGGAGCGTGCGATTAGTGATTTTAGTGCTAGGCAGCGTCGCTTCGGTAAGACTTCTGAACAGGTTGAGACGATAGAAAATTCGCAAGACACACCATTATCGGGGCAATCTTAAAATGTTGATGTATCGAATTGGTACCGCCATTATCCTTGCCGCTTTATTTCTAGTGACGTTGTTTCATCCCTCGCCGTTAGTATTTCTTGTTTTTTGTTTATTGGCCTTGATTATTGCTGCTTGGGAGTGGTCGGCGCTTTCTGAATTAAAATGTAATTACCAGCGTGTTTTGTTTGTTATTGTTTCCTTGGCTTTAATGGGCGCAATAGCTTGGTTGGCGGGCTTTGTAGGTTCTTCGCTAAGTGCTGGTATCGATAGTGATACGTTTTTATTGACGCTGCTCTTTGTTGGAGTTGTTTTCTGGTTTTGTATGTTGGCGGTATTGTTCAGTTACCCCAAAAGCCAGCGGCTCTTAAACGCTATCTCTACTCGTTTATTGCTTGGTCTGATATTGATTTCTGTGGCATGGGCCTCATTGCTTTATTTACGCTATCAAGCCAATGGGCAGTTCTGGGTTCTTTATGTTGTTGTTATTGTGGCAGCAGCCGATATTGGTGCCTACTTCTTTGGTAAATTATTTGGCTCAAGAAAACTCGCGCCAGCAGTGAGCCCTGGAAAAACGTGGGAAGGTTTTTTGGGCGGTTTGTTGGTTTCGCAACTGTTTGCTTTGCTGTTAGTTTTATATTTTTCCACGCAAGAGCAAAGTCATTTGCCGGCGCTTAATGTGTTTCTTTTAGTTACTGCTTTGCTTGCTGCTGTGTCAGTGTTGGGTGACTTATTTGAGAGTATCTTAAAGCGTGGCTGCGGATTAAAAGATAGCGGTAGTATTTTGCCAGGTCATGGTGGCGTGTTAGATCGTCTTGATGGCTTGGTTGCAGCGCTGCCGGTTTTTGTTTTTATTTTTATGATTCAGGGGTGGTAGTCATTCTTTGAATATTTTTGGTAAACAAGGTGAAGCGTTAGGGCAAACTGCCAAGCAGTTTGTTTCTGTATTGGGTAGCACCGGTTCAATTGGTCAAAGTACTTTAGAGGTTTTATCTCTTCATCCTGAGCGATTTCATTTGTTCGCAGTGTCAGCTAATACACGGGCTGATTTGTTGTTGAGTCAATGTGAGCAGTGGCAGCCAGAGTATGCTGTTTTAAGGAGTAAAGAAAAGGCGGAGTGGTTTGAGCAGTCGCTGCGAGAAAAAGGTTTGCAGACGCAATTATTGGTTGGCAGCGAAGGGCTCGATTTTATCGCGGGTCATGAATCTGTTGATATTGTTATGGCAGCGATTGTTGGGGCTGCAGGCTTGCAGTCAACGTTATCTGCTGTCGATGCAGGTAAAAAAGTACTGTTAGCGAATAAAGAGTCTTTAGTTATGGCGGGTGCATTATTTATGCATGCCGTTGAGCAATCTGCTGCTGTGTTGTTGCCTATTGATAGTGAGCACAATGCTATTTTTCAATGCCTGCCTTCGAACGACTCTCAGCTCGGTGCAGAGCAAAACCTTCTTCGAAGCGGTATTCGTAAAATTTTATTAACGGGTTCAGGTGGTCCTTTTCGAACGCTACCACTCAATCAGTTTGCTTCGGTGACGCCAGAGCAAGCTTGTACGCATCCTAATTGGTCAATGGGTAAGAAAATTTCTGTCGACTCGGCGACGATGATGAATAAAGGCCTTGAGTTAATTGAGGCTTGTTGGTTATTTAATTGCTCGCCCAGTGATATTGAAATAGTTGTGCATCCGCAAAGTGTTATTCACTCGATGGTCGAGTATAACGATGGCTCAGTGCTTGCCCAAATGGGTCAGCCTGATATGCGAACACCTATCGCTCATGCGCTAGCTTGGCCTGCGCGTGTTGAATCAGGTGTCGATAGTCTTAATTGGTCGCAGATGAGCGGACTTACATTCGAGTCTCCAGATGAGCATCGTTTTCCGGCCTTGCGTTTAGCTCGCGAGGCGGCAGAGGCGGGCGGAAACGCTCCTATTGTGTTGAATGCGGCGAATGAAGTCGCCGTCGAGGCATTTTTGCAGACGTTGATACCTTTTACGGCCATTATCGAGGTTGTTCAGCACACCCTTGAAAAAATACCGTTTGAGGAACCGATGACACTTGATGCCATCCAAGCAATTGATTTTCAGACGCGAGATGTGGCAAATGCTTGTTGTCAGACTTTCCAGCAGTTATCTTCATCATGATATTTGCTAGAGAGATGTTAGTTAGAGCACAACTGGGTCTAGCTTTTTTTCAGATGTTAAGGAGAGTCGGTTAGCATGGCGCTTGCGACCATTGGCTATTTTATTCTTACACTCGCTATCTTAGTGACTGTCCATGAGTATGGGCATTACTGGGTAGGGCGTCGCTGTGGTGTTAAAGCATTAACTTTTTCGGTAGGTTTTGGCCCTTCTTTATGGCGTCGTACAGATAAAAACGGCACGGAATGGGTTGTTGCTGCGTTGCCACTCGGTGGTTATGTTCGATTTCTTGATGAGCGTGAGGGAGCTGTTCCCGCTGATCAACAGTCTATGAGTTTTAATCGCCAATCAAAAATGGCAAGAGCAGCAATTATCGCTGCCGGACCAATCACTAATTTCATACTAGCGATTCTGGTTTACGCCGTTATCAATATGGCTGGCGTTCCAGGTCGTGCCCCTGTTGTTGGTGACGTTGCCGCTGATTCGGCAGCATTTCATGCTGGTTTTGAACGCGGACAAACAATCGTCGCCGTTGATGGGAAGCCAACGCCAACCCAGTATCGTTTACATATGCAGTTGGTTAATCGCATTGGTGAAACGGGGAGTATTGATTTTGATTTGCAGTATCCCAATAGCAATGCGGTTTATCAGGCCTCTCTGCCCATTGATAATTGGCTTGCTAACGATCATCGACCTGATTTTTATGCTTCGCTAGGGTTTAATTATTTCTATCCCGACATGCCGGCACTGATTGAGCGAGTAGTGGATGATGGTCCAGCTGATTTGGCTGGCATTTTGGCTGGCGATAAGATTACAGCGATTGATGATATTGAAGTTGATGACTGGCGTGCAGCCGTAGAGCTCATAAAAGTTCGCCCAGAACAGACGGTTGAGGTTGAATTGCTGCGTCAAGACGTGACGCTAAGTGTCTCTGTACAGACTCAAGCTATCACGCTCGAAGATGGCGTTAAGCAAGGTCGCATAGGGGTGCAGGCAGTTTCGCCAGCATTGCCTGAATCGATGATCGTTATTCAGCATTACGGCCCTATTGATGCGCTTTATCAGGGCTTTATTCGTACCGGCGAATTAATAGCATTCACTTTTAGCTCAATTAAAAAGATGTTAATGGGCTTGATTTCGACTTCGAGCCTCAGCGGCCCAGTTACGATTGCCAAAATGGCATCGGCAACCGCAAGCTCTGGATTTATCCCGTATATGGAATTTTTAGCCTTGTTAAGTGTAAGCTTAGGCGTGTTAAATCTACTTCCTATTCCGGTACTTGATGGTGGTCATTTAATGTACATCGCTATTGAGGCTATCAGCCGCAAGCCGGTTTCAGAGCGTTTACAAATATGGGGGCAGCAACTCGGGTTGGTGCTAATTTTGGGTATAATGGCGCTCGCGCTTTATAACGACATAACACACTTTTAGGTTATAACTATTTTGCTATCTTTCTGCCGTCGATACATTTTTAGTCGTAAAGAACCCCGTCTAATACCTTTACCGTTTGGTCATAGCTTTGCCTGTGTATTTGAGTGCTTCCTTAAACCTTTGGGGCAAGCGCTTATGTCTGTTCGCCGTGGTGTTACGGCTTTAATCGTCGGCCTCTGTATTCAAACTGGCGCAATGGCAACAACGATTAATGATATTCGTATTGAAGGGTTACAGCGCGTTAGTGCTGATTCGATCTTTGCTGTACTGCCAGTTGATATTGGCCAGAAGCTTGATAGTCGTCAAGTGGCATTGGCATCGCGTGCTATTTTTGCTACGGGTAATTTTCAAGATATTGAAATCGGTATTGATGATGGCGTTTTGGTTATCACTCTTCAAGAGCGCCCTTCGATCAGTGAGATCAATATAGAGGGTAATAAGGCAATTGAAACTGAGGCATTGCTTGATGGTTTAAAAAATCAAGGCATGGCTGAAGGGCGAGTTTTTCAGCGCGCTACTCTAGAGGGTATGCGTCGTGAGCTGGCCAGACAATACGGTGCGCAAGGCCGTTATGATTCTGAGATAACCACGGACATTATCGCTAAGCCACGAAATCGTGTTGCTGTTGATATTTTTATCGACGAAGGCAGTGTCGCTAAAATCAAGCAGATTAATATTGTTGGTAATGAGGTTTATAGCGACAAAGAACTTCGAGGTTTAATGGAGTTAAAAGACCGCGGTTTCTTTAATGGCTTTAAAGGGCGAAAAAAATATGCGCGCGAAAAGCTTTCTGGCGATATTGAAACGATCACCGATTTTTACTTGAATCGTGGTTATATTCAATTTGCTATGCGCTCTACCCAAGTATCGGTAGGCCCAACAAAAGATTCTGTTTACATTACGATTAATGTTGATGAAGGTGAGCCGTTTAAAATAAATAAAGTGCAGTTGGCTGGTGATGTCAAAGACCAAGCTGATACCTTAGAGCGTGTCTTTATGCTCTCTAAAGGTAAAACCTTTTCGCAGGCTTCGGTAACGCGTACCGAAGAGTTAATGAAACGTGTAATGGGCAATCAGGGCTATGCGTTCGCGGAAATTAATAGTATCCCTCAAATCAATGCTGAAGATAAAACAGTTGATATCACTTTCTTTGTTGATCCAGGTAAGCGGACCTATGTAAGATCGATCGAATTTGAAGGCAATTTTAAAACGGCTGATGAAGTACTGCGCAGAGAAATGCGTCAAATGGAAGGTGGGCTAGCTTCGACCAACTTGATTGAGCTTTCACGAGTGCGTCTAGAGCGCTTAGGTTTCTTTAAAGGCGCTAAGGTTGAAACTTCAGAGGTGCCTGGCTCCGATGATTTAATTGATGTGAGATATAGTGTTGAAGAGCAATCTTCAGGTAGCATATCAGCATCAGTAGGTTTTTCTCAAGATGTGGGTCTAATTTTTGGAGCTGACTTTCAACAAAATAACTTTCTTGGCTCAGGTAAGCAGGTTGGTATACAGGCGAACCGCAGTCGATTTAGAACAACCTATGGTTTGAACTATATTAATCCTTACTATACTGAAGATGGCGTGAGTCGCGGCTTTAATCTTTTCTTTAGTGAGACTAACTTCGACGAGATTAATGTTGCAAGTTATAGTACTAACCGATATGGCGGTTCCATTATTTTTGGTTATCCGATTAATGAAACACAATCGTTGCGTTTTAGTTTAGGTTATACCAATACAGAAATTGAAGCAGGCTTCGCGGCAGTGCAAGAAATTATGCGCACGCCAACTATACCGCCTACTGCAAATATTAATGATTACGATGAAGTTGGCTTTGTCGATAAATACGGTAGTAAGTTCGGTGTGTTTTTGCTGAATGGCAGCTGGCGCGAGTCGACATTAAACCGCGGTATCTTGGCAGACCGCGGCCACTCGAATAATGTTTCTTTAGAGGTTACGGTACCAGGAAGTGAGATAGAGTATTTCCGTATAACTTATGATACTCAATATTTTGTTCCAATAGGCCCAGTTACTCTGCGTTTTCGTGGTGAAGTGGGTTATGGTGATGGCTTAGCTGATACCGATGAGCTACCGTTTTTTGAGCACTTTCTAGCGGGTGGTTTTGGTTCGGTAAGAGGTTTTGAAAGTAATACATTGGGCCCTCGAAGCACTTCAGCAAGAGCGCCGCAGTTTGATGGTGATACCGTCGGCTTACCCATTGATACTACGCCTGATCCATTTGGTGGCAATTTTTTGTTTGAAGGCAGCGTTGAATTATTATTACCTTTACCGTTCTTAAAAGATCAGCGTTCGGTTCGTGCTGTTTTGTTTTATGATTATGGTAATGTCTTTTCAGATAATTGCCGATCAGGACAGTTAAATTGTAGCGAGTTTGATCTTGGAGAGTTAAGAACCTCTGCAGGTCTCGCGGTAACTTGGTTGTCAGGCTTTGGCCCATTATCGTTTAGTCTTGGTACACCTTTGCAGCACAATGATGTCGACGAGCGAGAAATATTTCAGTTTTCGTTGGGGCGTGCGTTCTAGTTATAGGGCTGCTTAGTTAAAGTGTCCTGTTCGTAGTCTGTTCTAGGGATTTTTTATTTTTTTTGTTAAGTTGGAGAATGATCGTGAAAAACTATTTTTTTGGAAAAAACCGTTTTGCTAAGAGTGTAGCTTTTGCTGCCGTACTTTTTATGTCTGGTTCGGCATTGGCTCAAGAAGCAGCGGCTTCTAAAATTGCGGTTGTTGATGTTCGCATTGCTGTTTTACAAACAGAATTAGCGCAGTCACAATTTGCTGATCTAAAAAAGCAAGATGACTTTAAGAGTAATATGGAGTCTATCGAGTCTTTAGAGACTGAGCTTAAAGCCATGGTTGAAACTTATCAAAAAGACCGTGCTGTGATGAGTGCTCAGAAGCGTGAAGACGAAGAGAAGCGTATTGTAGAGAAGCAAAAAGACCGTAACTACATCGCATCAAAGTTACAGCAAGCTCAGAAAGAGTGGGCTGAGCGTTCGATGGAAGATCAATCACAAAACCTTACCCGCGTTTTACAGAATCTTGTAGAAGAGCAGGGTATTGGTATGTTGATTCGTGCAGATACTGGTGTTGTTTTGCATGCTGATAGTTCTTACGATATTTCGGCACAAGTAACTGAGCGATTGAATCAAATTAAATAACACGGTTTTCCGTGTAGTTAGAAACGGTTGAGCGAGCAATGAATCGTCATACTGAAAACGACAATAAAAATGTGTATACGTTAACTGCGCTGGCTCAATTGCTAGATGCTGAACTTGTGCTGTCTAATCGTTCCTCAATTACTGATGGATCTGATGTAGAAGTCACGGGTATTGCACGGTTGTCCTCAGCTGAATCTTCTCAGTTGTCTTTTTGTGCAAGTGCAAAATACCATGCTGATTTAACCTCAACATCAGCATTAGCAGTAATTGTGTCGCCTGACTCAGTTGAGCATTGCCCGGTACATTGCTTGGTGCACAGTAATCCCTATTTAGCCTTTGCATTTTTAAGTCATTATTTTAATACCAGACCTGCGCCCGCCAGAGGCATTCATCCTTCGGCAGTCATTGCGCCGACGGCAACTATTGGTGAAGGTGCACGAATTGCGCCGGGTGTTGTTGTTATGGATTATGCCTCAGTAGGCTGCAATGCGAGTATCGGTGCTAACACGGTTATTGAGGCGTCAGCATCTATTGGTGATAACGTTACTTTAATGGGCAATATTAATATTGGTTACGCCGTTCAACTTGGCAATGATGTTCGAATTGATTCGGGGACGATAATTGGCTCAGATGGTTTTGGCTATGCACCCAATCCTCAGAGCGATGGAAATCGCTGGCAAAAAATTGCACAACTAGGTTCTGTCGTTATTGGTGATCGTGTTGAGATTGGCGCTAATACAGCAATAGATAGAGGTGCGTTGGATAATACCGTGATTGCCGATGATGTGATTATCGATAATCAGGTGCATGTCGCTCACAATGTTGTGATTGGCCGCGGTACTGCGATTGCTGGTTGTGTTGGTATCGCCGGTAGCTCAACGATTGGCAAGTACTGTAGCTTTGGTGGCGGCGTTTGTATTGCTGGTCATATCGAGATTGCTGATGGCGTAACCGTTTTAGGTATGAGTCGTATTACAGGCTCAATTAAAAAAGCGGGTACCTACGCATCGGGTACGGGTGTGCAAGAGGTTGATACCTGGCGTAAAAGTGCGGTGCGATTTTCTCAGCTTGATACTATGCATCGACGCATAAAAAAGCTTGAATCAAAAGATTGAATTATCGATTCTTTATTGCATAGATTTGCGAATAATAAGTTTTGGAATAATGAATGGAAATTACTGAAATCAAAGAATACCTACCTCATCGCTATCCATTTTTATTAGTGGATAGAGTGATAGATATTGAGTTGGGCGACAATATTACGGCGATAAAAAACGTCACTATCAATGAGCCTTTTTTTAATGGCCACTTTCCTGACTTGCCGATTATGCCGGGTGTTTTAATTATTGAGGCTTTAGCGCAAGCTGCAGGTGTGCTTGGTTTTAAAGCGTTAGATAAAAAACCATCTGATGGTTCCATCTATTTGTTTGTGGGGAGCGATAAAATGCGATTTAAGCGGCCTGTAGTGCCAGGTGATCAATTGACGTTAAAAGCTAAAATAGTGACTGCACGTGCAGGTATTTGGAAGTTTGACTGCCGTGCTGAAGTTGATGGTAAGTTGGTTGCCTCGGGCCAAATTCTTTGTGCAGATCGGGAGGTCTAAGATGATCCATGATCTTGCTATTGTTGATTCAAATGCGAACGTGCACCCAAGCGTTAGTGTCGGCCCATGGACGACGATTGGCCCTGGCGTAACCATTGGCGAAGGCTGTGTTATCGCTTCACATTGTGTTATCAAAGGCCCAACAACAATTGGTAAGCGTTGTCAGATCTTTCAGTTTTCGAGTGTTGGTGAGTCAACACCAGATTTAAAGTTTAATGATGAGCCAACAACCTTAACGATTGGTGATGATAATATTATTCGTGAAGGTGTGACGATACATCGTGGTACTGTCCAGGATCGCAGTGATACATTCATTGGCAATAACAATTTACTGATGGCCTATGTCCATGTTGGTCATGACTGTGTTATCGGCAATCACACTATTTTAGTGAATAACGTTGCTTTGGCTGGCCATGTTCATGTTGGTGATTGGGCCATTATTAGTGGTTATACTGGCGTTCATCAATATTGCCGAATAGGAGCTCACAGTTATTTAGGGATGATGAGTCGTTTATCGCAAGATTTGCCGGCTTTTGTGCTTGCTGATGGTCATCCTGCTGCACCTAAAATGATTAATGTTGAAGGATTGCGTCGTCGTAATTTTTCTGATCATGAAATTAAAAAATTACAACAAGCCTTTAAGATCATCTATCGTAAAAAATTAAGTTTAAGCGATGCCGTGGAAACGCTTAAGCCAATGATTGAGGAGTCACCATCGATTGCCGTATTAGTTGATTCGATAGAGTCTTCGACACGCGGTATCGTTCGTAGCTAAATTTTTCTGTTGCGTTTTTTTTCGTTTTATTACGCAGCGTCACAGTGTCAGAGTGTTAGTTTAATGTCGGATTACGACAAGCCATTATTAATAGGTATTGTTGCTGGAGAGGCTTCCGGTGATTTGCTGGGCGCGGGTTTAATTCGCGCTATAAAGGCGCAGTATCCAGAGGCTGAGTTTATTGGTCTCGGCGGTACGCAGATGCAAGCTGAAGGGTTTAAGACACTCGGTGATATGGAGCTTCTGTCGGTCATGGGCTTGGTTGAGCCGCTCAAAAGGTTGCCGCAATTACTTACTTTACGCCGTCGCTTGCTTGCCCATTTTCTTGATAGCCAACCCGATGTGGTGGTGGCAATCGATTCCCCCGATTTTAACTTGCCGCTTGAGCGTAAATTAAAAAGCCATGGAATTCCGACTTGTCATTACGTTTGTCCTTCTGTTTGGGCTTGGCGTCAGGGGCGAGTAAAAGGTATTCGCAAAAGCGTCGATCACATTTTGGCGCTGTTGCCTTTTGAGGTCGATTTTCTTAAGAAGCATGATATTAAAGCCACCTTTGTCGGCCACCCTTTGGCTGAGCAACTTTCTTTTGATGCGCCGGTTGTAGAATTTGATTTATCTCAACAACTGGCGTTCTTGAAACAACAGGGTCCATTGCTGTGCGTAATGCCAGGCAGTCGCAATAGCGAAGTACAGCAGTTGATGGATGTGTTTGTTGAGACTATCGCCGCTTGTTTGCAGCGTCAGCCGAATATGCGTTTTGTTATCCCTGCAGCTTCTGATGCTCTTTATACGACGTTAGAAACTCGTTTGTCAGAGCCCGATATTCACTTAATTCGACAGCGTATTTTGTTGACTAGAGGTGACTCTCAGTTATGTATGCAGATGTCTGATTTGATATTACTCGCTTCAGGTACTGCAACATTAGAGGCGGCACTATTAGGTAAGCCGATGGTTGTTGCTTATCGTCTCGCGCCATTTAGCTATGCTGTTATTTCACGATTAGTGACAGTGGATTATGTCGCGCTGCCTAATTTGCTAACGGATAAAGCTTACGTACAAGAATTTATTCAGCATGATATTAGTGCAGATACATTATCGAGAGCGTTACTCAGTTATATAGAGCAACCGGCACTGGTAGTTGAGGTTAAAAATGCCTTTCGACAATTACATGATCAGTTAGCTCAAAACGCTTCTGAAAAAGCCGCTACCGTTGTTTTATCCCTTGCAGGTTTTACCTCTGCGGGTGCGAATGATGATTCTTGATCCACCAGATATCCATTATTCCGGTGATCTGTTAGCCGGTGTTGATGAGGCTGGAAGAGGCCCTCTAGCCGGTGATGTGGTTGCTGCTGCCGTTATTTTAGATCCTAATCAGCCCATCGAAGGTTTGGCTGATTCAAAGAAAATCAGTGAAGCCAAGCGCGAGCGTCTATTTGTCGAAATCAATGAAAAAGCGATTGCCGTGGCTATTGGCCGCGCTAACGTGGCTGAGATTGATGAATTAAACATTCTTTGGGCTTCGATGCTTGCCATGAAGCGGGCTGTAGAGGCCTTAGCGATCCAACCTGAGCATGTGGTTGTCGATGGCAATCGTGTGCCTAAGTGGGCTTACTCGGCTCAGGCCTTTGTTAAGGGCGATCAGCGTATCGCCTGTATTAGCGCGGGTTCGATTATTGCTAAAGTCACTCGCGACCGCGATATGCTGGCGTTAGCTCACGAATATCCGCAGTATGACTTTGATAAGCACAAAGGCTATCCAACAGCGGCGCACCGAGATGCAATTGTACGTTATGGCGTCACTGAGCATCATAGAACCACCTTTGGTCCTGTCAAAGCTGTGCTAGAGCAGTCCTCATAAAAATCTAACACTATTGCTCTTCAATTCTCCAGAAGTACGCTCGCTTGTAGTAAACTAGGCGGCCAGATAGTGTTTAACCAACGGCCATTTAATTAAGTTTTCAATATGACTGCATCGTTTGTCCATCTTCGTAGCCACTCCGAATTTTCATTGTCGGATGGTTTGCTGCGGATAAAATCAGCAGTTAAGCGCATGGTTGATCTTGATATGCCTGCAATGGCGCTGACGGATCGCAATAATCTCTACGGTTTGGTCAAATTTCAAAAATCGGCTTTTGGAAGTGGTATAAAACCTATTTATGGTGCTGACATTTTATGGGTGTCAGATGATGAAGACCAAACGCCTTACACGCTGACCTTATTAGCCCAGAATGATGTCGGCTATAAAAATCTATTAAAGTTAATATCGCGTGCTTATCAACAGGGGCAGGGCTTACGTGGTCCCAGTGTTAAGCGCAGCTGGATATTAGAGTTATCCGAGGGCTTAATTGCTTTGTCAGGTGCTGCCGAAGGCGATGTCGGTCAAGCCTTGTTATCGGGCAAAACAGATTTGGCACGTAGCCATCTCGATAGTTGGACAAAGGTTTTTGGCGATCGATTTTATATTGATATTCAGCGCTTGAGTCGCCCTGATGATGAAGTACATTTACACGCTGCAGTTAAGCTTGCTGAGCAAGCGAACATACCGGTTGTTGCTACTAACAGTTGTTGCTTTATGCATCGTGATGATTATGAAGCGCATGAAGTTCGTGTCTGCATTAATGAGGGACGTGCGCTCGACGATCCGCGACGTCCTCGCAAACACAGCGAAGAACAATACGTAAAATCCGTTGAAGAAATGACGGAGTTATTTGCCGATATACCTGAAGCGTTAGAAAATAGTGTCGTTATTGCTGCACGCTGTAACGTTGAAGTTGAATTGGGCAAATATTATTTGCCCGACTATCCCATCCCTGAAGGAATGACGCAGGAATCATTTTTCCGATCGATTTCTCATGAAGGTTTAGATAAGCGTCTTGAAAAACTATTCGACGTTAACGCTGATGATTTTCCTGCCAAACAACTAGAGTACCGTCAGCGACTGGATTTCGAAGTTGATACTATTCTGCAAATGGGTTTTCCTGGCTACTTCCTTATTGTTATGGACTTTATTCGCTGGGCTAAACAAAATGATATTCCTGTTGGCCCTGGTCGTGGTTCTGGTGCGGGTTCGCTCGTTGCTTATGCGTTAGAGATTACTGACTTAGATCCATTGGCTTACGATTTACTGTTTGAGCGATTCTTAAACCCAGAGCGGGTTTCGATGCCGGATTTCGATGTCGATTTTTGCATGGAGAAACGTGATCGCGTTATTCGCTATGTGGCGGAAACCTATGGCCGCGAAGCGGTGGGTCAGATCATTACCTTCGGTACGATGGCGGCTAAAGCGGTTGTTCGTGATGTAGCACGAGCGCAGGGTAAGTCTTATGGCTTGGCTGACAAACTATCTAAGATGATTCCTTTTGAAGTAGGTATGACCTTAGAAAAAGCGTTTGAACAAGAAGAGACACTCAGGCAGTTCTTAGCTGATGATAGTGATGGTCAAGAAATTTGGGATATGGCCGTTCAGCTTGAAGGCACGACAAGAAATGTGGGTAAGCACGCAGGTGGTGTCGTTATTGCGCCCTCTAAGCTTACCGATTTTTCGCCTTTGTACTGTGATGAAAGTGGCGAAGGTTTAGTTACACAATACGATAAAAATGATGTTGAAGAAGCGGGTTTGGTTAAGTTTGATTTTCTTGGCCTACGTACACTAACGATTATTGATTGGGCATTAGTCATTATTAATCGCCAGCGTAAAGCGTTAGGCGAAGAGCCCATTGATATCACTCAGATTGCACTTGACGATCGACCTATTTTTCAATTGTTACAGCGCGCAGATACAACAGCCGTCTTCCAGTTAGAGTCGCGCGGCATGAAAGACTTGATCAAGCGACTGCTACCAAATAGTTTTGAAGATATTATCGCATTAGTGGCCTTGTTTAGACCGGGCCCATTACAGTCGGGCATGGTTGATGATTTTATCAATCGTAAACATGGCAGAGCAGAATTAGCTTATCCGCATCCGCAATATCAGCATGAATGTTTAAAACCTATTCTTGAGCCCACCTACGGAATTATTCTGTATCAAGAACAGGTTATGCAGATTGCTCAGGTGATGGCCGGCTATTCACTGGGTGAGGCGGATTTGTTACGCCGAGCCATGGGTAAGAAAAAAGCCGAAGAGATGGCGGCCCAAGGTGAGTTGTTTGTTGCCGGTGCGCAGAAGAGAGGCCATAGCGAAGAGTTAGCAAAAAACATCTTTGACTTAATGGAAAAATTTGCGGGTTACGGTTTTAATAAATCGCATTCGGCTGCTTATGCTTTAGTGTCTTATCAAACTGCGTGGTTAAAAAATCATTATCCTGCTCCGTTTATGGCAGCGGTATTAAGTTCTGAATCTCAAAACACCGATAAAATTGTTACCTTGATTGATGAGTGTCGTCATATCGGTGTCGAATACACTTCGCCTAATTTGAATGACGGACAGTTTTTATTTAGTGTTAATGATAAAAACCAAGTTGTTTATGGATTGGGCGCGATTAAAGGTTTGGGTGAAGGTCCTGTCGCCAGCATTATAGAGGCGCGGCAAGATAAGCCTTTTACCGACTTATTTGATTTTTGCCGTCGCACTGATGCAAGAAAGTTAAATAAGCGGGCACTTGAAGCTTTAATTAAAAGCGGTGCGTTCGACGCTCTGGGTGAGTCGCGCTGGGTGCTGTTAGCAGCGTTGCCAGAAGCGATAAAAGCCGCAGAGCAAAGTGCTAATAATGCTGATGTGGGTATGGTCGATTTATTTGGTGAATTAGCCGATACCAATGCTGATGATATCTATCGTGATTTTAAGTCCGCTAAACCGTGGAATATCCAAAAGCGTTTGTTAGGCGAAAAAGAAACCTTAGGCCTGTATTTGTCAGGGCATCCCATTGATGCTTACGAGCATGAGTTAAAGCGAATGGTAAAGCGTCGCATTAAGGGTGTGCAGGCCGGCAAGGGTAAGCAAAGCGTTGCAGGTATGATTGTCGCTATGCGCACCATGAAAAACAAACGTGGCGACACCATGGCCTTTTTGACGCTTGATGATCGAACAGGACGAATTGAAGCCTCGCTATTTTCTGAGGCATACCAAGCTGCGCGTGATTTGTTGGTCAAGGATTCTGTAATTTTTGTTGAAGGCGAAATTCGGCAGGATGATTATACCGGTGGCCTAAGTGTTCGTGTTAATACCGTCTACGGCTTAGCGGAAGCTAGACAGAAGCATGCTCAAGCCTTGCTGCTAGAATTGGATGAAGGCGACTTTGGTAATGGTTTATTAAAATCATTACAGGGTATTTTGAGTGAGGACTTTCAGTTTTCTGGTCGCGGTAATTGTCCGTTGAGAATCCGTTATCGCAATGGGCAGGCGATCAGTGATATTAAATTAGGTTATGACTGGCGTGTTGTACCTAGTGATGCACTCATTGAAAAGCTACGCGATACCTGTGGTGAGAGTAAAGTTTCTGTGTTGTATCCTGATCCAAATGCCAATCCCTATGCCTAGCTATCGATTTAATCGTCTGCAATATAAACAATTGCAGCCAAGGGACTTTTCTTGCACCGAATAGGGCTATCCATTACAATTTCGGCCGCTGCGCTTGTAGCTCAACTGGATAGAGTATCGGGCTTCGAACTCGAGGGTTGCAGGTTCGAGTCCTGCCAGGCGCGCCATTTCTTACTGTTTGTTTTTACTATAAATTGCTAGTTATCTAACAGACCATTAATTGTGATTAGCAGGCAGAGTATTTTTCTCAACGTTATTCTAATTATAAGGCGCTACCTTGTCTGATTCAGTATTTTCAGGTTTTTCTCTTGACCCTCGCTTAATGCAGGCACTTGAAAAAATGACCTTTGAAGAACCGACACCGGTTCAAGCTGCTGCTATTCCTGTGGCATTAACCGGCAAAGATTTATTGGTGGGTGCCGAAACGGGTAGCGGTAAAACAGCAGCATTTGTTTTGCCTATGTTGAACCGTTTGTTAGAAAAGTCAGCAGAGGCTGGACGTGTCGATAACTCAGGAACACGAGCCTTAATATTAGTTCCTACTCGCGAGCTAGCTATTCAAGTTGTTAAACAGTGCGATACCTTAGCGAGTTGCTCGCATCTTAAAGCGGGTTTAATTATTGGCGGTAATAGCTTTAAGTATCAGCAAGCCATGTTCCGAAAAAATCCAGAGATTATCGTTGCTACACCTGGTCGTATGGCTGAGCATATTGGCCATGGTAGTACCGACCTTAAAGATATTGAAGTCCTCGTGCTAGATGAGGCTGATCGCATGCTGGACTTAGGTCTGGGTGCTGACGTGGTTAAAATTGCTAACAATTGTAACAAGCCTCGGCAGACCATGCTTTTTTCTGCCACGCTAACGCATAAGGCTTTTAGTGCGATCACTCAAGATATTTTAAACAACCCAGAAATTATCAAGCTTAATAGCGTGCGTGAAAAGCACACTAACATCGTCCAGCAAATTATATTAGCCGATGATCGCGACCACAAAGACAGACTGTTAGATGGATTGTTTGCAGAGCAAACTTTCGAGAAAGCGCTTATCTTTTGTAACACGCGCGCGCAGGCAACTCGTCTGTGTGGTTTGTTGCGTTACCGTGCATCGGGGACAGATAAATTACGCTCCGGTTTACTACACGGGGATATGAGTCAGGACGAGCGAAAAGGTACGGTTAATAAATTGCGCGGTGGCAATATCAATATTGTGGTGGCGACGGATGTGGCTGCTCGTGGTTTAGATATCAAAGGTATTGATATAGTGGTGAACTACGATATGCCGCGTAACGGAACTGATTATACGCATCGTATTGGTCGTACCGGTAGAGCAGGTGAAGAAGGTTTAGCCGTCTCTTTAATTAGTGCTTTTGAGTGGAATTTGATGTCCAGTATCGAACGCTATCTTCGTGTGCGATTCGATCATCGAAAAATTAAAGGTTTAGAGGCGAAATATAAAGGTCCGAAAAAAGTAAAAGCCTCTGGTAAAGCAGCTGGCACTAAAAAGAAAAAGTCGAAAAATGCCGATGATAAAGGTAAGGGCCGTCATAGAGATAAAAAGAATATTGGTAAGCGCCGTGCAGCTTCAAATAAGAAAAGTAATGATGGGCGTTCGAAAGAAGGTCATAGTCCTTTAAAGAAAAAGCTAGCGCCTAAGCCGAGCTCAGCAGGATCAAAAAACACTGACGAAGATTAACGCTCGTCAGTGTTTTTCTCTAAGCTAATTTTTTTAGTAAATCTCCCTCTGCCTTCAGCACTTCAGCCACTGCCTCATGACTTTTTACTCGTTCGATATAGGCTGTTAGCTTAGGGTGTTGATCTTTATCTGGCGTATAGCCAACATAAGACGCCGATATGAACGGCCCTACAATACTGATATCGGCTGTACAGATGCCGCCGAATAAAAAGCCCTCTGCTGGCAGTACACTCTCTAGATAATCTTGCTGTGGAGGCAATAGCTTCTCTATCGTGTTGGCAACTTTCTCTTCATCTGCGTCGCCTTTCCCAAATGATTTTTTTACAAAGCGCTCAAAGTAAATGCCGGCAACGCAAAGCTCGGTTAATTTTGTATCGCCATATTCCTCAAACCATCGCGCTTTAGCGCGATCCTCGGATGATACGGGGCGGGTGGCTATTTCAGGGTATTTATCATCAAGGTATTCGCAAATAGCGGACGAGTCACTAACGCTCAAGGAGCCATCTTCTAATGCAGGTATCTTACCCAGCGGACTGACAGCAAGAAATTCTGGCGTCTTTGTGGCAGGAAAAACAGCCACGTTTTCGTAAGGCAGTTTTTTTATCTTGGCAATGGCTATGACTTTACGCACAAAAGGAGAAAGGATGACGCCGTGTATTTTTATCATAATAATATCGTCTTTGTTGTCTGAGAGGATTAACTCATTAAGTACTTTTTAATTTATTCTTAGTGGCCGTGCCTAAACCTTAGGTTTATAAGCTAAGTCAGAAGCGTGAGACAATGCATAGCGATGCTCGGTATCTATTGGTTTTTCTACTAGCCAATCTTGAATGTTGCGATGAATAATCTTCGTTAGTGCATCTATATGTAAAGGCTCGCTGTTTAGCGCGGTAATGTAATGGTAGCTCTCGCCACCATTTTCCATAAAGTATTCTCTATTTTCCTCACCTATCTCTTCTATAGTCTCAAGGCAGTCTGCAGAGAAGCCTGGGCAGAAGATATCGACAGACTTTGTACCTTCACTCGCGAGTTGTTTAAGCGTTGCATCGGTGTAGGGGCGAAGCCATTCGGCTTTACCAAAGCGCGATTGAAAAGTGGTAATGCATTGCTCTTTATTCAAGTCGAGCTTTTCGGCAATTAAACGTGAGGTTTTTTGACAGTGACAGAAGTAGGGGTCGCCTGCTTCTAAATAGCTGCGTGGTACGCCATGGTAAGACAGCACAAGCTTTTCTGAGCGACCTTTTTCTTCCCAGTGTGCTTTGATTCTTTCGGCACATGCATTGATGTAGTTTTCATCATCTTGATAGCTGCTAATAAAACGAAAATTGGGTACCCATCGAGTTTTTGTAAAGAGCTCGGCAATCGCATCAAATGTCGAGCCGCTAGTTGCACCTGAATACTGTGGGTAGAGAGGTAGGACGACAATCTTACTTGCGCCTTCACGTTGTAAGTCTTCCATCACCGAAGTAATAGAGGGCTGGCCGTAACGCATAGCGAATTTGACAATGACATTGTCCATTTCACCATGAATATTTTGTTCAGATAAATGTTTGCGGATAGCTTCGGCTTGATCATGAGTATGATAAAGCAGTGGTGAGCCGCGATCGGTCCAAACGGATGCGTAAAGTTTGGCTGATCGTTTTGGTCGAATATTTAAGATGATGCCGTTAAGAATTAGCCACCATATAACTCGTGGGATTTCTACCACTCGCGGGTCGGATAAAAACTGTTTGAGATATTTTTTAAGTGCTTTACCCGTGGCTGCTTCAGGTGTGCCTAGGTTCGTGACTAACACGCCAATCTTGTCTTTTCGGCGATGGTTAAAGTCGTCTTGACCAGAAAATTTCATTATTGGTGTGTTCCAGTTAATTGATTCGTGTATTTTGGATAGAGATTAGCATGGAATGACAGTGCTTTTATAGTAGCGATGGCAGCGTCTTTAATGGCGATATTTTAATGGCAGCCGGCATTGTCAATGCTCTTTATTTCCGCAGCCCCGTCTTATCTTTATAACATTCTTTGATGGTGATCATATCGCTATCTATATCTCCAGTGGGAGTAAAGATTTCAGCAAAGCCACATGTCTTTGTCGATGCATCAATAAAGCCAAGAACAATAGGAATTTGTGCACCTACAGCAATATGGTAAAAGCCTGTTTTCCATTCTTTAACTTTACTGCGTGTGCCTTCTGGAGTGATCAGTAATGACATGGTATCTGATGACTTAAAGCTGCTCACCATTTGATCGACCATATTATTGGCCTGACTTCTTTGTATCGCAACACCGCCAAGCCATTTCATAAAGCCGTGAAAAGGTCGACGAAATAACTGCTGTTTGCCCATCCAACGTGCGTCTATTTTGCGACTAAGAACAACTAAAAGCATAAAGATAAAGTCCCAATTGCTGGTGTGAGGCGCAGCGATTAAGACGTATTTTTTTATTTGAGGAGTATCTCCTACAACCTTCCAGCCAGCAAGGCGAAGGCAAGCACGAGAAATGATTGTCAGTATTTGGCGAACTATCGGAGTAGCATATATTGTTTTCATGCGGGGATTATACTGTGACTAGCAACCGAGACAAGCTTAAAAAAACATTGTAATAGTGTTAGGTCATACTCTGGTCTTATTTGGGTCTATTGAGCGTGCTAGCGTATGGATCTTACATTGCTTATATTTTGTTGGTTGTAATGGCCAAGCCATTCTTCAAATTGAGCGGCGGGCATTGGTTTACCAAAATGGAAGCCCTGACCAAAATTGCAGCTAGCATCTTTTAGAAAGCGTAACTGGGCTTGGCTTTCAATACCTTCTGCGACAACTTTAATCTGTAGCTCATGAGCCATTTTAATAATCGATCTGGCGATGGCAATGTCCTGAGTGTTTTCTGGAAGGTCCTTGACGAATTCACGATCAATTTTTAAATGATGAATAGGGAAGCGTTTGAGGTAGGCGAGAGATGAATAGCCAGTACCAAAGTCATCGATAGCGAGCTTTAGTCCAAGCGACTTTAATGCATGCAGTTTCGCAATAACGTCACCTCCCGTTTCCATTAAGGTGCTTTCAGTAATTTCAACAGTGAGTTGATCTTCTCGAATACCGGTTTCTTGCATGATTTTTTCAACCTGCGGAAGCAGGCCGCGTTGATTAAATTGTACTGCAGATAAGTTAACAGCCATGTTAATAGAGGCAATGTTTTTTCTTTCCCAGTCAACTTGCTGCTGACAGGCCGTCCTAAGTACCCATTCACCAATTTGAACAATTTGGCGGCTCTCTTCGGCAATCGGTATAAATTCATCGGGTGATATATTGCCTTTCTCTGGGTGCTCCCATCTTATTAGGGACTCAACACCAATGATGATGTTTTCTGCGATATCGACAATAGGCTGGTAATGTATAGTAAATTGCCCTTTATCCAGAGCAATCTGCAGGTCTGTCTGCATTTGCGCTTTATTACGAGCCGCTATCTCTATCGCTTTATCAAAGAATTTAAAAATAGCGCGACCGTTACGCTTTGCCTCATAGAGGGCCATATCGGCTTTGCGAAGTAATTCATCAGCTGTATCAGCATCGTCGGGGAAAAAGGCTAAACCGATACTGGTCCCTGTCTTGATTTCATGTTTTTGAATACTAAGTGGGTGCTCAAAAATAGACAAAATTTTGTTGCCAAGGATTGCACAATCTCGCTTTTTATCAATATTTGTGGCGATGATGGCGAACTCATCACCACCTAGACGAACTACGGTATCGCTTTCCCGACAAGTTTTTTGCAGTTCTTCAGCAACTTTAATAAGTAGACTGTCACCAACATCATGACCAAGGTTGTCATTAATATCTTTAAAGTGATCGATATCCAGTAATACTAGCGCGACGGCTTTGCCGTCACGGCGTGATTGTTGAAATGCTGTTTCTAGTCGCAGATGAAACAAGGCGCGATTTCCTATGCCTGTTAGTGCGTCATAGTGTGCAAGTCGTGTTAATTCTTCACTGTGTTTACTTTGATGGATTTGCCAGCGGCGAACAATCGTAATGATGTAAAGCCAAATCGCGACAATTATTACAATCTGAATAGCTAAGGCGATGGTTGTCCTATCAAGTCTCGACTTCAAAGTAACGATAATATCTTTGGCTTTTCTATCGAGTGAGGCGCGAAGTGTAAGTGCGTCTTGCTCCTGCTCAATTTTTATCTCTTGATATTGATCAGATGCAAAAAGTGAAAAGGCTTTATCTTGGTGTTTATTAGTAACCAGCGAAAAAATCTTCCTTTCAATTTCAATAACTTTTCCTTGTTCGAGCTGTATTTTTTTAACAATATTATTAGCGAGAGTCATGTCGGTGGCATGCATGACATCTTGTAGATTAAGCAAGCTTGTTTCGTAGCTAGTGTGCCAGTGAGCTTCACCTGTGGTGAGTGCAAATTCAATTGCGCCAGTCATTGATTCTTGATGAAAGCGAATGGAGTCGCTCAAGCGTTGTAATTGTAGGCTGGCCTTAATATTTTCTTCAGCAATTAAACCTGTTTTATAGGCATTCCAGATGCCCGCCATGATCAATACTAAACTCACTGCCACAGCTAAGGTGACTGATAGATGCACCTTACTCTTGTTTTGCGCATGCGGAATGATGTGTTGAAGTTCTTCCATTGCTTTTCGTATCTAGTAGGTCATTGATGGAGTATTGATTTCTTCATTACATTTATCAGTGTTACATTTATGAGTATAGACACTTGTCTGATTAGCAATGCCTATTTTGCTTAAGTAAGATAGAGGGGTTTGATTATTAGATCTTTTGATGTTGCGTAATAAGACTTATATATAGGGTTTTCTTCGTTTTTTTGCTTTTTCTATCTGCCTGTAAAGGCTATTTTTAATAGCGCAGTTTGCGAAGTGGTTTGCATTTATTAGAAACTCTTTTTAATTATTTTTTTATTTTCGCTAATTGGAAACTATTTCCACAGAAGCTATTTGATCCCATCCCATAAATCCGACTAGTTTTTTTCACCTCTTTCAAAATCCGGCAAAAAACAATGTACTTTTTTCTTGTCGGATTTTTTTACAGATCCTAGAGTCGCTCACTTTTATTGCACTTACTTTGCTTTTTACATTTATAAATATCTCGCTATAAGTCACTGATACTAATAATAATTAAAAATTAATTATGATCGATTGTAGAAGTGGGCGCAGATATTGCTTTTTAAGAAATTGATAGTGTTATTTCCAGCAAGTCGCTAGTTAGGGCCCAAAACAAAATAGCATTTATTAGTCACTTAATGATTAAGCGACTTAGTGTATGACTGAGGTTTTTTATTCATACATAAATAGAAATTTTTGGCGCTTTGGTTGCTTGATGTATTACGCAGTCTGCTAGCTGTAAAGCTATTAACAAGAATAAGCGTATTGGCCGTCGAATATAGCGCTTTTTGTATTTTTCAATTTTAAGGAGTTTGACATGATGAAAATTTTAGTTGGTTGGTTTGCGTTAGCAATGACACTAGGTTCCGCTAGTGCTTCTGCTGCGTTGGTTACTTTTGATTTGCGGGGCAACGGTGGTAGTTTAGGTAATTCTTATACCTTCAATTCCGATGGTTATGAGATGACAGCAACGGCTCAGGAAGAGAGAGACTTTGGTTGGGTTAATCGACGTAATGTCTTTCAGACGAATAGAGGTTTGGGTGTAAAGGGTCGAAGAGAAGGTTGGTTCCCTGATAGCGGACAAGTTGATGGCTGGGGTCGTGATGAGGCGTTGGTTTTTAGCTTTGACTATTCAGTTAATTTACAGCGAGCACGTTTTGGCTCTATGAATTATTTTGATGACTTCAACCTTGCGGTTTATAACAATGGTTGGACAACTGTTCAGGTAGACAGTAAATCTGTTTGTTATGCTTGTTACACAGGTACAGCATTTGTTTTTGGGCGGATTCCTTTGAAGATGATTTCTTCGTTTCTAAGTTAAAATTCGATATTCCAAAAGCTGTTCCAGAGCCTGCAACGCTGGCTTTGTTATGCCTTGGTGTTATTGCGGTAGGTGTCTCTAGACGCACTTCGTAATGATTGTTTTTTGCTGCTGGCCTTGGATTTGATTCGAGGCCAGCAGTTTTTTCTTTTTTCCTATTATGATCATTCTTTAGTATTCTTCTCTTTCTTCTCTTTCTTCTCTATTTTCTTATTGGTCTGATTTTCGTTATCGGATTTATTAAGATGATAAATTTCTTTTTATCGTGCAGTTATGAGTAGCGCGAAGAACATCATGACTACTGATAAAGCTATCGAGTACACCGATAGAATCGAATTTGGTTAGCTCATTATTTCGTGTTTTATATATCAATGTGCTGCCATTTCTGGTGTTGTAGCATCTATTATTGAACTCTATTAGGTAATCATTGTTTTTACCTTTTCCCTCAATAAAAATATGATAGTTATTAAGTCGTCGCCACGTTTCAATATCGTAGGTCCGAATGCGTTTAGCTATTTTTCCTTGCGTGAGGTTTTTTTCAGCGAGCAATGATTCGATCGACTCATTTTTTTTCTTGTTATCCTTTGTGTCATTATCATTCTCGGTCTCTGAGCTGGCAAAACAGGACCCTGTGAAGATAATACTGGCTATTGCTATAGATAATATTTTCATTTTGGATTTCCTCTTATTTAGGCTGTGTTATTTAAGTCATTGATTCTTACTTGCGTTATAAGTTCTTACTTGAGCCATTTTTTATCTCCATCCATGAGGGGCGAAATGACTGATCACTATTCATACATCTATGAATGGTAGCAATCTAGTCCAGACATTTAGTTCAACCATTTAGGCTGATATGGCTCAGACTGTATTCCTTATAATAAATTCAGCGGGTCCCACATCGGCATCATTGTTTAGACATTTTTATTATATTAATGATCTCCAAGCGATATAATTGCAAACTAGTGTGTCTATTGACTGTCGATTGTTACGTTAACAATATAATTTTTAACTATTGAGGATCCGATTGTGATTAATCGTTGTTTATCTATCTTATGTTTAAAAGCTATAGCTATTGGTTTTCTTGTTGTAGGACTGTTTGCCTGTAGCGAACCCAGCGCTGAAATATCGGACGGTATATTTGAATCTGTAGCGCTAGCAGCTGAGGGAGGTCATCGCAGTGAAGAAAATATCACTCGTAACTCGTATCGTCACCCAGTAGAAACCTTGGCGTTTTTTGGTTTACAGCCAGATATGACAGTAGTTGAAATTAGCCCTGGTACTTTATGGTATACAGAAATACTTGCGCCTGTTCTAAAGCATAAGGGTCGACTTGTCGCCGCTGCTTACGATGCCAGCTTGCCAAATATGCCCCCTTATCAGGCGCGATTGACTAACCAGATGTTGGAGCGCTTTAAAAGTGAATCCTCTATTTTTTCTGAGGTTCAAGTCACGAAGTTTACACCGCCAGACATTATGCAGCTGGGGGACGATAATTCAGCTGATTTAGTGTTAACGTTTAGAAATTCTCATGGGTGGGTACATGCGGGGAGCGCTGGTCAAGCCTATAAAAGCTTCTTTACTGTTTTAAAGGCGGGCGGTGTACTCGGGGTAGTACAGCATCGCGGGGAGAATCGATTGCGTCCTTCGAGTAATAAAATGAGTGGCTATCTATCGGAGGCGACGGTAATTGCCTTGGCAGAAGAGGCAGGGTTTGTACTTGAAGCAAAGTCTGAGATTAATGCTAATCCCAAAGACACTAAAGATTATGAAAGAGGAGTATGGACATTGCCGCCAGTGTTACAAGGTAGCCCGTTAACGCGTAATCGTTATTTGCAAATAGGTGAAAGCGATAGAATGACTTTAAAGTTTCGGAAGCCTTTATAGTTTTTTAATCGCCTAATCATTTAATAATACAAATACACCTTCAAAATAAGCGGCGATATCATCGCCGTTCATGATTTTGCTGGTCAATGAAAGCGATGTCTTGCCGGTTTTTTCGTAATGAGCAAAAAAACCCTCCCACTGACGTTCATTGGGCTTTCTACAATTCGCGCGAATAATTTTTTCATCACAGGGATGTCGATAGCGTATTTGACCATCGCGCGTCACAATATTTGGGTTTTCAATATGTTTTCGACATTCAAGATATAGAGCTCCCCAGCATGCCATCAATGCAATATTAAAAATACTGCCACCGAATGCTTTGCCTCTATCATTATGATTGAGCGCTAAGGGCGCACTAAGAACCAAGCTGCTTTCATTATGCGTCTCAACGGCGACACCAGCTGCATCTATAGAAGGCAGGTGCTGGGTTATAAAATCGTTCAGAAAATTGTCAGTCATAAATTTGTCGCTTTACTCTTTTAAGGATGTTGCGTGAATGGATTATTGCGAACTGAGTCTGGCTGTCAACCTTCAATCATTATTTACTTCATTCTAAGACTTTCACCTGTTTCCCTTTGGTATTTTTAAAGACTAAGAGTGTATAGGCTCAGGGCATTGATCGAATTGGTTGCTAATAGCGTTATACTGCCTAGACAATAATCTCATTAAATAATAGATAACTTTCGGTCTAACTAAACATTAATGTCTAAGCTCTCTTCTGAAATTAAATCATTGTCCCGTTTAGCATTACCGGTTGCGCTTTCGCAGCTGGCGATTATGGGCATGGGAATTACAGATGTGTTACTCGCAGGTCATGCGGGTACAGATGAATTGGCAGGGCTTAGTCTCGGTAATAATATCTGGTCAGTCACCATTTTGTTCTTTTTCGGTATTGGCCTTATTACTCAGGCGCTAGTCGGTCGTTATTTTGGTGCTGGTGATATTCAATCGCTTCGATATCAGGTTCATCAGTCCCTTTGGTTAACACTTGTCTGCGGTCTTCTAGGTGCGCTAAGTATTTTATTAGCGGCAGAGATTTTATTAGTCAGTGGTTTTGAGCCCGCTATGGCGCTTCGTGCACATCATTATTTACAGGCGATTGCTTGGGGCGCGGTGCCGATGATCATGCTTGCAGCTTTAAGGGGAAGCCTTGAGGCCATGAACTTAACGCAGCCTGTTTTCTGGATAAACTTCGCTGCATTCCTGCTTAATATCCCTTTGGATTATGCCTTAATCTATGGTGTTTGGGGCTTGCCTAAGTTGGGCGCTGTTGGCTGTGCGTGGTCGACAGCGGTTTTATTATGGGTTGGTTTTTTTGCGAGCATTGCTATGTTGCAGTGGCATAAAAATACACGCGACATTAAAGTCTTTAAAGATTTTTCAGCACCTGATTTCAAAGTTATTTTTTCAACGCTAAAGTTAGGCTTCCCCATTGGTTTGTCGGTGCTTATTGAGATGAGTATGTTCGCCGGTGCAGGAATGCTTATCGCTTATTTTGGTCCTATTGCCGCCGGTGCCCATTCCATTGCGATTAGTATTGCTTCGGCATCGTTTATGATTTATCTCGGATTCTCTGCCGGTGTGACGATAAGAGCATCGCAACAATTGGGGGCTAAGTCTTATGAGGGAGCGCATTACAGCGTTAAAGTCGGAACCAGCTTTAACTTGTTGTTAGCATTTTTACTGTCTTTTGTGTTTTGGATTTTTAGAGAGCCACTGGTTAGTTTATACAGCAGTGATGCTGAGGTTATTCGTCTTGCGGCTCAACTACTGTTATTGGGAGCGGCTTTTCAGGTGGTCGATTGTTTGCAGGCAGCAACTATTGCGGCTTTACGGGCGTATCATGACACCGTTAGTGCGCCTAAAGTGCAAATGTTTGCTTATTGGGTGATCGGTTTACCGCTGGCCATTGGTTTAGGTTTTTATAGCGATTTGCCAGGTATCAGTGGTCCACACGGATTCTGGTTAGCTATGGTCGTTAGCTTATCTATTTCGGGTTTGATGTTGCTGCGGCGTTTACGAAAGGTTCTAGCGGAGCAGCCTAAATATCTAGAGTCTTAAATGTCGAACGACTCTAGGGATAATTCTAAAGATTTGTCTTTAGATGCGGTTATACACCAGCCTTGCTTATCCCAATCGCCTAGTACATATCGCTTAGCATCGGCACTGTCGACTATTAAATTATGAATGGCTGGCCTATGTGTATGGCCATGAATCATAATATCAACATTATGCTCATTCAGCGCTTTAACAACTTCGCTGGGTGTGACATCCATTATATCTTCAGTCTTAGTTGCGTTTGCGCTGCGGCTTTTTTCTCTTAACATTTTAGCTATGCCGCGTCGTTCGTCTAATGACTTAGAGAGCAGCACTTGTTGCATGTCAGGGTTGCGAATTTGTGCTCTAAAAGCCATATATTCTGCATCTTCAGTGCATAGGCTATCGCCATGCATTAATAATACTGATTGGCCATAAAGATCGATAACGCTAGGATCGGCTAAAAGTGTGCATTGGCAGTCGGCGGCAAACTGCTGACCCATTAAAAAGTCACGGTTGCCCACCATGATAAATACCTTTACACCGGCATCAGTCAGTTTTTTGATTTCTGATTTCAGCAGTTCAGCAATGTCACTGTCATCATCATCGCCCAGCCAAGCGTCACTAAGGTCGCCAAGGATATAAAGCGATTCGGCGTTAATGGCGCGTTGGGTACAAAAGCGCACAAAGGCCTCGCTGATATCGGGTCTTTGTGCGCATAGATGTAAATCAGAGATGAAAAGGCTGTAATTGCTCATAACGGTTTCGCTATGTGAGTGTCGAATTAGTCTGCAACGACGGCGGTTTCAATAATAATGGCTTCTCTCGGTACGTCTTGGTGGTGACCATGAGAACCAGTAGAGACTGCTTTCATAGCCTCAACAACATCTAAGCCATCAACTACTTTACCAAATACAGCGTATCCCCAGCCTTGAGGATTTTTACCTGAATGGTTTAGAAAGTCATTATTGGTGACGTTAATAAAGAATTGTGAGCTGGCAGAGTGGGGGTCGCCTGTTCGAGCCATAGCGAGTGTGCCATTTTCATTTTTAAGACCATTATCGGCTTCATTTTCGATAGCTGCACGCGTTTGGCTTTCATTCATGTCGACATCAAATCCGCCACCTTGCACCATGAAGTTATCAATGACGCGGTGAAAGATCTTACCGTCATAAAAACCATCTTCGACGTATTGCTGAAAGTTAGCCGCTGTTTTGGGTGCATTATCAAAATCTAGCTCGATAGTGATGGTGCCCATATTCGTGTTCAATTTAATCATATTCAGGATACTCGTCGAATTGCCTTAATTTTCCCACCTTATGCTACTGTGGGCGGGTAGTTAAGGCGCTATAATACGCGTTTTACACCAGCGATAGAAGTCACCAAAGGCGTCATCTGCTGGTGTTTGTATATTAATAAGCAGTTTAATTCTGGAAGCGAAGATGGTTGATTCTACTGATACAGCAAATGACGACACCGAGAACAAAAAACCATCGAATTTTTTGCGTCAGATTATTGATAAAGATTTAGCCGATTCTACCGTGCAATCCATAGTGACTCGCTTTCCACCTGAGCCAAATGGTCATTTGCATATTGGTCACGCTAAGGCGATTTGTCTTAATTTTGGCCTAGCGCAGGACTACCAAGGCCAGTGCCATTTACGCTTTGACGATACCAATCCCGAAAAAGAAAGTAACGAGTTTATTAAGGCCATCACTGATGATATTTCTTGGTTGGGTTTTCAGTGGCACGGAGATATTCGCTATGCGTCTAACTATTTTGATCAGCTTCATGAGTTTGCCAATCAGTTAATTGAAAAAGGTTTGGCTTATGTTTGCGATTTATCAGCGGAAGAGGCGCGTAATTATCGCGGCACCTTAACCGAGCCGGGAACCAACAGTCCTTATCGCGAGCGAAGTGTTGAAGAGAATGCATCGTTGTTCGCTAAAATGACGGCGGGTGATTTTGACGAGGGAGCCTGTGTTCTTAGGGCAAAGATAGATATGGCCGCCCCTAATGTTAATTTGCGCGATCCTATTATTTATCGCATACGTAAAGTGACTCATCACCAAACAGGCGATAAATGGTGTGTTTACCCGACTTATGATTTCACCCATGGCCAGTCTGATGCTATTGAGGGGATTACTCACTCAATCTGTACTTTGGAGTTTGAAGACCATAAGCCGCTTTACAATTGGTTCTTGGAGCACTTACCGGTTCCATCGCAGCCACGTCAGTTTGAGTTCTCTCGATTAAATGTTAACTATACGGTTACCAGTAAGCGTAAACTCAAGCAGTTAGTCGATGACGCTGTTGTCGACGGCTGGGATGATCCGCGAATGCCTACCATTTCGGGTATGCGACGCCGGGGTTATGCGCCCGAGTCGATTCGTAGTTTTTGCACCGCTACGGGTGTGACGCGTGTAAACGGTATTGTTGATATGGCGATGTTAGAGTTTGCTGTGCGTGAGCATCATAATCTGCATGCGCCACGAGTCATGGTCGTTATTAATCCGCTAAAAGTTGTTATTACTAATTATCCCGATGAGCAAGTTGAGTCGTTAGATGCGCCTAATCACCCGCAAAATGAATCGATGGGTGTGCGCAAAGTGCCTTTTAGTAAAACGTTTTATATTGATCGTGAAGATTTTCGTGAAGAGGCTAACAAAAAATTTAAACGTTTAGTGATTGGTAAAAAGGTTCGCTTACGAAATGCCTATGTTGTTAAAGCTGATTCAGTCGTTAAGGATGAGCATGGTGAAATTACGGAAGTCCATGTCAGTTATGATGCCGGGACACTTGGGCAAGATCCAAGTGATGGCGTAAAGCCTAAAGGTGTTATTCAGTGGGTGTCTGCTGATAAAGGTGTGCCAATTACTGTTAGACTTTATGACCGACTGTTTGATCAGGAATCGCCAGAGAAAGCATTGGATAGTGATAGTGGCGAAAATGATTTTATGTCTTGTGTTAATCCAGATTCTTTTTCTGAATTGACCCATTGCATTGCCGAGCCTTCGCTGTTGGAAGCGAGCCCCGAACAAGTCTTTCAGTTTGAGCGGGAAGGGTATTTTGTTTCTGATCGCTTCGATTACCGTGCTGGACAGCCGGTGTTTAATAAAACGATTGGCCTGCGTGATAGCTGGCCTAAGCAAGAGCAAAGTTAATTATTATGGAATTGCATTTATATAATACTCGTCATCGTAAGAAAGAACTTTTTGAACCACTAGACCCTCAGTGCCTCAGCATGTACGTATGTGGGCCTACCGTCTATAACCGTGTGCATATTGGTAATGCACGGCCTGCGGTTGTATTTGACACTTTGTTTCGTGTGCTCAAGTCACTTTATCCGAAAGTGATTTACGCCCGCAATATCACTGATATTGACGATAAAATTATTACTGCAGCGAATGAGTCGGGCGAATCGATCGAATCAATCAGCGAGCGCTTTGCGCAAGCTTATTTTGCCGACATGGATGATCTGCATAACCAAACACCAACCATTCAGCCTTACGCAACCCAGCATATTGAGCAGATGATCTCTATGGTGCAGCGATTGGTCGATAAAGGTCATGCCTATGCCGTTGATGAAGGCGCGGAAGGACAGGGGCATGTTCTTTTTGCTGTGCAGAGTATGTCGGATTACGGTGAGTTATCTAATCGCTCCTTAGAGGATATGTTAGCTGGTGCGCGCGTCGAAGTTGCCAGCTACAAAAAATATGCGGGTGACTTTGTACTATGGAAGCCGTCGGCTGATGATGAACCTGGCTGGGAAAGTCCTTGGGGTCGTGGTCGTCCAGGCTGGCATTTAGAATGTTCTGCCATGATTGAAACACATTTAGGCGAGACTATTGATATTCATGGCGGTGGTCGAGATTTAGTTTTTCCACACCATGAGAATGAAGTGGCACAAAGTCAGTGTGCCCATGATGGAAAGTTATTTGTCCGCTACTGGATGCATAATGGCTATATTAATATCGATGGCGAGAAGATGTCTAAATCATTGGGCAACTTTAAAATGGTTCGCGACCTGCTTGACCATTATGCGGGTGAAACTTTGCGCTTTGCTTTGCTCAGTGCTCAATATCGCTCAGAGTTAAGCTTTAGTGTCGATTTGTTAGATCAAGCCAAAGCAGCTCTAGATACTTTATACGGCGCCCTTAAACAGCTTGAAACGATTGAAGCAGTCATGCCTAAATCGCCAGCAGCTTTGCTTGATCAGCCAGCTTATCAGGCGCTGCTTGATGATTTGAATACACCGGTTGCGATTCGTGAGCTGCATGGCTTGGCTAAATCGATGGTTCAGGCCAGTGGCCAACAACAGGCAGAGTTAAAAGGGCAGTTATTAGCCTGTGCTGAACTGTTAGGATTGTTACAGCAGTCACCTAGCGCTTGGTTCCAACAGGCGATAAGTGATGATGCGATGAGTGTTGAGCAGATTGAGTCGTTAATGGCCGCTAGGCAGCAGGCTAAGTTGGATAAAGATTACGCCGGTGCTGATGATATTCGAGCGCAATTACTGGCTGCAGGTGTGGTCTTAGAAGATAGCCGAGAAGGGACAACTTGGCGCCGTGAATAGCTTATTAAGTTGATCTTGGTGTTAATAAGGTTTCTTTAGGCTTTTGAATAGCTTGGAAACGGCTAGGTTTTCAAAACTAGTGATAAAATTGTCATTTTCGCTCTGATTTGTTTGACGATAGCGAAGGAGGTGAGTAGAATCGCGCCCTCTTGTTTTGACAGCCGTTGTTGTTCAGTCGTTTAGATCAAAAACGTTAGAAATCAAGAATTCGGGGATTAGCGCAGTCTGGTAGCGCGCCTGCTTTGGGAGCAGGATGTCGGGGGTTCAAATCCCTCATCCCCGACCATTTCAAAACGGTATCTTGTCCGCTCAATAGCACAGATGTAACCGCATACCAGTTTTAATAACTGGTTCTTTAGTTTAGTAATGGTGGGCGTAGCTCAGTTGGTAGAGCGCCGGATTGTGATTCCGGTGGTCGTGGGTTCAATCCCCATCGTCCACCCCATTTACTTTATTATTTCTTAACTTCCTTTAAAGATCCTCAAGCTGTCCTTTTCGTCAGAGAAGGTTATCCATTAACCCTATTCATTAATGTTATGGATTAATACTATGGGTAAGCAGTGTGTGAATTCAAAAAGAATGGTTTTGAGTAAAAGCTTGGAAAGATGGCGCGCCCGGCAGGATTCGAACCTGCGACCGTCCGCTTAGAAGGCGGATGCTCTATCCAGCTGAGCTACGGGCGCGTGAAGAGAAAATCATGGTAAGGAGATTAAATCGTTTCTTAATCATCCCTTTTGCACAAATTATCCGGCGCTGATTATAGGCGCTTTTAAATTATTAAGCACCCGATTATTAAAGCCAAAAAGAAAGTGGTTTGTTTAAGCATTGACCGCTTTAGCTGACGATTCTTGGCTGGCTAGATATTCTTCATAGGTTCCCTGAAAATCAATCAGCTGCTGGTCTTTAATCTCGACCACTCGCGTTGCCAATGAAGATACAAATTCTCTATCATGACTCACAAATATCAATGTGCCTTCGTAGTGCTCTAATGCTAAGTTTAAAGCTTCGATGGCCTCCATATCTAAATGGTTTGTTGGTTCATCCATTAATAATACGTTGGTATCCATCATCATTAATTTGCCGAACAGCAGGCGGTTTTTTTCACCACCCGAGCAAACGTTTACCTGTTTCTTGAAGTCGTCGGAAGAAAACAATAAGCGGCCTAGAGTTGCTCGAACAATTTGATCACCATGACTGGGTTTGCGCCACTGGCTCATCCAATCAAATAAATTCATATCGCAATCAAAGTCAGCGTTACTGTCTTGCGGGCAGTAGCCAAGCGTTGCATTTTCAGCCCATTGTATAGTGCCGTTATTGGCGCTAATTTCATTCATTAGGCAGCGTAGAAGGGTGGTTTTACCGGCACCGTTTTCACCAATGATGGCGAGCCTAGCACCAGCCTCGATAATCATCTCGCCATTTTCAAAAAGATTTTCGTTTTCAAAGCTGTGGCCTAGCTTTTCTAGAACTACGGCTTGGCGATGCAGTTTTTTCTCTTGGTTAAAACGAATATAAGGGCTAACACGACTAGATGCTTTTACATCATCGAGTTTAATTTTCTCTAAGCGTTTAGCGCGAGAGGTGGCTTGTTTAGCTTTTGATGCATTCGCTGAAAAGCGACTAACGAATTGTTGCAGGTCGGCAATTTCTGCACTCTTTTTGGCGTTCTCAGAGTGAAGGCGTTCTCGCGCCTGTGTCGATGCCATCATAAAGTCGTCGTAGTTACCGGGGTATAAACGCAGCTCAGCGTAATCAATATCAGCCATATGTGTACAGACAGAATTTAAGAAATGACGATCGTGAGAGATAATGATCATTGTGCTCTTGCGTTCATTAAGCACCGATTCAAGCCAGCGTATGGTATGGATGTCGAGGTTGTTTGTAGGCTCGTCGAGCAGCAGTATATCGGGATCAGAAAAAAGTGCCTGGGCTAATAACACTCGTAACTTCCACCCTGGAGCGACTTCGCTCATTAGGCCTGTATGCAGTGATTCTTCAATACCTGCACCCAGTAGAATTTCGCCAGCGCGGCTCTCTGCGGTATAGCCATCCATTTCAGCAAACTGGACTTCGAGGTCGGCAACTTGCATACCTTCTTCTTCACTCATTTCTGGCAAGCTATAGATGCGATCGCGCTCTTGTTTGATAGTCCATAACTCTTGATGGCCCATGATAACGGTGTCAAGCACTGAAAACTCATCAAAGGCAAACTGATCCTGAGATAGGGTGCCAACTCTTTCGTTGGGTGTAATCGATACGTTGCCGGCTGTTGGCGTGAGGCTGCCATCCAATATTTTCATAAAGGTTGATTTGCCGCAGCCGTTGGCACCAATAAGGCCATAGCGATTGCCGTCGCCGAATTTGGCTGAAATGTTTTCAAATAGTGGCTTGGCGCCAAATTGCATGGTGATATTTGCAGTGGAGATCAACGGTGATTACCTAATATTGATGGATTGATAGGCGGCGTACTATAGGGAGTTGCGCTCTTACCGTCGAGCTAACTCTGTGGCAATTGTTCATGCTGTCGATTGCATGTATCAGATTGGGCGGGCTAGCTATGAGAAGGGCTATATAAGCAGTGCTTTATCGATAGGGTTAAACCTATCGCAACTATTGATAAGTGAGTCAGCAGTTAGCGCTTTGACACCGTAAACTTCGGTAGTAACGGCATAATCCTTTTTAATTCGCTCTAGCAGTAGGTCAAAGTCACCATCGCCCGACAATAGAATGATTTTATCGACTTGCTGTGCTATTTGCATGATGTCGACAGTAATGCCTACATCCCAGTCACCCTTTGCCGAGCCATCGCGGCGTTGAATAAAGGGTTTTAGCTTAATCTCAAAGCCGATATTTTTTAGTATCGATTGAAAGTTACGTTGGTTTTTGTCGCCGCGATCAATGGCATAGGCATTAGCCGCGACTATCGTTCCTTGTGAGTTTACTAAATTCCAAAATGCCTGATAGTTAAATTGTCCGCTTAGAGCTTGTCGAGTCGTGTAATAAATATTTTGTACATCAACAAAAATAGCAATCGTGGGTTTTTGATGGTCGCTCATTGGTGTTAACAATTATCGACGGTGCTGCTGCCTTTTTCGTTCAGGTATCGAACGAACTTATTGTCTTCATCGACCAGAATAGTTGATGGTTCAAACGGTTCGCTGGCGAGTGTGAACGCCATAATAATCACTTCATCACCGGGATGTATTAAATGGGCAGCGGCGCCATTCATTTCGATTGCGCCACTGTTCGCTTCGCCCTCAATAATATAGGTTTCTAATCGTGAGCCAGAGGTGTTGTTTACAACAAGGACTCGCTCATTTTTTTGCATGCCAGTGAGCTCAAGTAGGGCTTTATCAATTGTGATACTGCCCACATAATGCAAATCCGACCGCGTAACGGTGGCATTATGAATCTTTGCCGACATGTAATTTTTTAAACGCATATTATCCCCTAGAACTTTTAATCTCTTTGCTCGATTAGCGACTAGTTATTACTATGTAATGCTTCATTTAACTCAATAGCTGATCGGTTGGTTTTGCATTCGACGGCACCGTTAGTTGAGTTGCGTCTAAACAGTAAGCCGGATTGGCCGCTAAGGTCGCGCGCTTTAACTTCTTTAACACATTGGTTGTTATCATCTAACAGCGCAACTTTGGTGCCGGCTGTAATGTACAAGCCTGCTTCAACAATGCAATTGTCGCCAAGACCAATACCAATACCCGCATTAGCACCGATTAGACATTGTTTGCCGACAGAGATAACCACGTTGCCGCCGCCAGATAGAGTGCCCATGGTTGAGCAGCCGCCACCAAGATCTGAGCCTTCGCCAACAAATACACCCGCAGATACGCGGCCTTCAATCATGCTTGTACCAGCGGTACCGGCATTAAAGTTAACAAAACCTTCGTGCATGATGGTTGTTCCTTCGCCAATATATGCGCCAAGTCTTACTCTTGCAGTGTGAGCGATGCGAACGCCAGAGGGAACAACATAGTCTGTCATTACTGGGAATTTATCGACACATTTAACGTTTAACCAGCGACCTTGATTACGCGCTTCTAATTGACGACGTGGCAATTCTTTAATATCGATAGGGCCGTCGCTAGTCCAGGAAATGTTAGGAAGCGATGCAAAAATTCCACTAAGGTTGACTGAATGCGGTTTTACTAAGCGATGAGAAAGTAGGTGTAGCTTTAAATATGCTTCAGGCACGCTTTTAGGTTCATCATCCGTTGCCAAAATAGTCAAAACAGCTTTGCGTTTTGTGCCGACCATTTGCGCCGCTATATTGGCATGTTCAATTTGTTTGAATGTTACCAGTGCATCGGCAATTTGATTAAGGTCGGTATCATCTAAATCAATGGCCTCATTGCCCCCATTCCAGCTAATGCCTGCTGCTGAAAGTGCTCCAATTAGCGCTTTTGAGCTATCTTTATCAAGCTGTGCGTTAGGTTGTGGGTAGTAAACTTCTAGCCACTCACCATTTTCGTTAGTGCTGCCTATACCGATGCTAAAGCTAAACAATTGTGTCATTGAACTTGTCCTGTAACTGTCTTGTTAGGTGGTTTGAATGTTTAATATTATTACTGTTGTTAAAACTACTAATATATTAAATCAGTTGTTCATAGTTAGTCGCTGAAAAGCCAACTTGAATATTGTCATCAGCGACAACCAGGATAGGTCTTTTGATCAGCGTTGGATGTGCTTCCATCGTTTTGATCAATAATGATTGTGCTGCATTATCAGCCGCGAGATCATTTTTTAATGTGTCTGGCAGTTGCTTCCAAGTGGTGCTGCGTTTGTTCAGCAGTTTATCGCTGGGAACTTGTTGTAGCCACTGTTCAATTTGCTCTTCGTTTAAACCATCTACCCGAAAATCATGAAAAGCGTATACAATCGCATGATCGCCAAGCCATTTCTTAGCTTTCTTGACGCTGTCGCAATTACTGATGCCGTAAAGTGTAATCAATGTATTACCTGCAAAGCGATTTAGAGTAATCTAATGTGTGGTTAATTTCTGCATACTACTAGTAGATATAGATATGCGCGGCCCAATGCCTAAAGCTGAGCGGCGCAGATTCTATCAGTTTGTGCCTAGGTTTGGACAGTGTCTTTTATTTGGGCGGTGTTATTTTATTCGGGCAATGGCTTTTTAAGGCTATTTTTAGCCTGCCTCTATTTTATTAAATTGTAATTGAGACAATATGAGCAAAGATGAGTGTATCCAAATAACCGTCAATATCAGTGAGAGCGGCTTACTACCCGTTAGTGTTTTGGCCGATGCCAGCGGTTTGTCAAAAGCAGCGGTTAAGGATGCAATGCTCAAAGGTGCTGTTTGGCTGGCAAAAGAGTTACCAAAGCCTAAACCAAAACCTAAGCCTGTACCTGTGGCGAATGAGTCTGAAGAATGTGACCCTGAAGAGCCAGATTACTATGGTGTTAGAGCTCGAGCGCTTGAGAGTGCTGCTCTAGAAACTGAAATAGAAGCTGAAAAACCTACTGTAATTGAGACGACCAATAATGAAGATGAGGTTGTTGAGCTTCGTTACAGTAAGCCTAGACGGTTAAGGCGCATCAAAAGTAAGCTAAAGCAAGGTGATCAGTTAACGCTTAATTATGATCCTGAAGTTTTAGAGGTAAGCTGTCCGGAGGCGACTCTAATTGCTGATGAGGGCGATTATTCCGTCTGGTACAAGCCTGCTGGGATGTTATGTCAGGGTTCTCGTTGGGGTGATCATACGACACTCAATCGCTGGGCTGAGAAGCAGCTTAAACCTGAACGCACTGCATTTATCGTTCATCGTATTGATCGTATGGCTTCGGGCCTTGTAGTTGTCGCACATAGTAAAAAAACGGCTGCTTACCTCAGCGGTCAATTTGCTGACCGAAAAGTGGAAAAGCATTATCGAGTTATTGTGGCTGGCGATGTCGATGCAGCGCTTCCATTAATGATTGATGAAGAGATCGAGGGTAAGTCAGCGCGGACGATTGTTAATAAAAAGCAGTCACTAGTGCTTCGGCAAGATCTTAGTGATAAGCATTTATCTGAGAACAATTCGTCAGCTGATGCCGAGCAGTCTAATCACTTTTCGGTGCTTGATGTATCTATCGAAACGGGTAGAAAGCACCAGATTCGTCATCATTTGGCGTCACTGGGGCACCCTGTAGTCGGCGACAGGCTTTATTGTGATTCGGTCTTATTGTCTACAGTAGCCAAGGATCTTGGCTTAGATCTTCAGCTTTGTGCCATTGTTATGAGTTTTACTACGCCAGATGAAGAGGTTTTACGGCAATATAAAATAACACAAGAGCTACTTGCTGGCTCGCTTGGCTTTATGTCTTTTGTGAGTATTTAGCCGCACGATCGATGATTTTATTGGTATTAGGCGCTACTTTTCTGGTATTTACTCGTCGTGACTATTGGTATAAAAAAAGGGTTTGTCTAGAAAATCGACTACTTTCTGGATTTTCCTAGATAAAAGCCGGCCATTTGGTGGTTTATAGGAGCATTTTCTCATATAATCCGACCCCCTATATTAGGAGTAACCACTATGGCTAAAGCAGCGAGTTCGGCTAAGAAAGCCACAACAAGCAAGGCAAAATCGGCAGCTAAGCCGGTTGCCAAGCCAAAAGCAAAGGTGAAAGCGAAAGCCAAAAAGGTTGCAGCAAAGCCAAAAGCGGCTGCAAAGTCTAAAGCTACTGCTAAATCCAAAACAGCAGTTAAAGCAAAATCGGCAGTTAAATCTAAAGCAGCAGCTAAGCCTAAAGCAAAAGCGGCAGCTAAAGCTGCTCCTAAAAAGAAGGCTGCAGCTAAACCTAAAGCTGCTGCAAAACCAGCAGCTAAAATTAAGGCTCCAGTTAAAGCGAAGCCTGCTTCTAAATCGACAGCGGCTGTTAAGCCCAAGGCTGCAGCTAAACCTAAGGCTGCGGCAAAACCTAAGGCTGCGGCGAAGCCCAAGGCTGCTGCCAAATCTAAGGCTGCCGCGAAACCTAAGGCTACCGCCAAATCCAAGGCTGCCGCTAAATCAAAAACTGCTGCCAAATCTAACCTGTCACTTAAAGGGCGCGTTGGACCTAAGGCTGTAGCCGATGCGAAACCAAAGCCGATTGTTGCTAAGCCAGCAGCTACTGATGACAATAGTAGTGAAGAGATAGACGCACAGGTTCAGGCTTTTCTAGCGTCCGGTAAGAAGATCCAAGAGATTCCAGTGGGAACGAGTGGTATTACTCATACCGGTGGGACTAAGCATATAACGATCAGTCGAAATAAGCCGCAAGAAGCATCACGGTCTTGATTGGATTTAATCGTTTTAAAAAAAGCTCCTTTAGGGGCTTTTTTTATGTCTGCTTATTGACTTCAGACAGCGTTATAACTGCCGATAGTTTCTAGATGACCTATTTTGTTACAGAGTTACAAAATAGTTTTATCATCATGTCTTGTTCAAAAAAAAATTCCGGCGTATCGTGCTACATCTTAGTTACAAAACACCTTCAAACTTAAATGCTATGTCTATGGATGGGCTGGCTTCGACATAACATAAGGATAGTTTTATGCGCTTTGTCAGTCGTCTTAATCTAGTTTCAAATATTTTCTTTATGCTGTTTCTTAATCCTCATGCGCTTTCGCAATAGGAGGTTTTTTATGCAAACGGCCATATTATTAAGAGGTGAAGTACGCGCTGATAGTATCCGTGGCGTTTTATTTGCGGGTGGAAAATTTTTTCATACGATTGAGCGACCATGGAAAAATAATAAACGCAATGAAAGCTGTATTCCTGCCGGTGCATATCAAACAACATTCTTGCCTCGGTCAGCTAGTGGTAAATATCGCCAGGTCTACCATCTTCAGTCAGTGCCAGGCCGTACTGGCATCTTAATCCATAACGGTAACTTAGTGGCTCACTCTCGCGGCTGCTTAATTATCGGTTTGCGTCGCGGTTCACTGGCGGGTAAAGCGGCTGTTATTAATTCTCGTACAGCATTGCATCAATTATTTCAGGTTATGGGCGCTGAGCCTTTTCAATTACAGATTATAGGTAATCAGCAACTTTCTAATTAATCACTATTCAATTGATTGTTTACGGAGTAAAAAACTGATGGAAGCACTTTTTTCAATTCTGACATCAACCGGCGCGGGCGGGATCATCGGCGTTTTAGGTAGCTGGTTAACCAAGCGTGAAGAGCGGAAGAATATTCAGCTTCAGTTTGAGCGCGACATTAAGCTGGCTGAGATCCGCAAAGAAGAGGCAAAAATTGAGGCTGAACACGAGTTAGCGATTGCTAATAAGCAGATTGAGCGTGCTGAAGTGGAGGGGAGTATTGCTGTCGGGCAAGCTGAAGTCGAGGCTTTTACCGAGGGTTTAAAGGAGCAAAGAAAAACCTATGGCATTAAGGCTGTCGATGGCATAAGAGGTTTGATGCGCCCGCTAATTACTATCTATTTATTGGTTATCGCAACTTTATTAACGCTTAAAATTAATCAGCTCGTCGGCGGCCTCGACAGTATAGAGATGTCACATCTTAAAGATATCTATGATAGCGTAATCGACCAGATGTTGTTTCTTACCGCGACAGCAGTGACCTGGTGGTTCGGTTCAAGGCCTAGCAGCCAGCGTCGAGATCAATAGTTTTAGGCTTTATCCTTGTTGTTCGTCTAATTCGATCCAGCGTTCGGTTGCCGTCTCTAGCGACTGTTGATTTTTTGTAAGCAACTCAAGAATAGGCTGAGTTTCTTCAAAAGGTTTGTCGTAAAACGCTGGGTCTTCTAGAGTCTTTTGTAATTTCTCAATCTCTAGTTCTAAGGTCTCAATTGTTTCAGGTAGCAAATCCAATTCTCGCTGCAGTTTATAGCTGAGTTTTTTTGCTGGCGATTTTGCTGTTGCAGTTATCGTGGACTCCGCTACTGCATTTTTCGATGCTACAGAACTCGGGTCTGGTCCATCCGACACCCTTAACTGCTTACCATATTTTAACCAGTCGCTATAGCCACCTATATACTCGGAAACACTTCCATCGTCTTCAAAAACTAAAATACTGGTCACTACATTATCTAAAAACTCTCTATCATGGCTGACGATCAATAAGCTGCCATCGTATTGCACGAGCTTTTCTTCTAGCACTTCAAGCATTTCAATATCAAGATCGTTAGTTGGCTCATCAAGCACGAGCAAGTTACACGCTTTAGTAAATAGCTTGGCTAGAGATACGCGGTTACGCTCACCACCGGATAATGCTTTAACTGGGGTCATCGCGCGCTTAGGTGAGAATAAAAAATTCTGCAGGTAACTAATAATATGGCGGTCTTTACCATTAATGCTGATAAAGTCACGACCTAGGCCGACGTTCTCCATTATTGATTTGTCGCCATCAAGCTCTCTAGCAACTTGATCAAAGTAGCCAAGCGATAAATTAGTTCCTAGTTTTATGCTGCCCGCATCTGGCTCTATAAGACCGAGTAATATTTTCAGCAATGTACTCTTACCAACGCCGTTGTTACCAATAAGCCCTATACGATCGCCGCGCATAATTTTAATTTTAAAATTATTGATCAAGGTTTCGTTATTGTAGCCGTGCGAAATACTTCTGGCCTCAATAACTTTACGGCCAGATTGCTCGGCATTATCCATTAGCATGGTTGCCTTGCCTTGTCGTTTTATTCTTTTCGCGCGCTCTTTGCGCATAGCCTCTAATGCCCTTACGCGACCTTCATTGCGGGTGCGTCGAGCTTTTATTCCCTGGCGAATCCATTTCTCTTCTTCGGCGAGACGTTTATCAAATAAAGCGTTTTGTACTTCTTCTTCGTGAAGTGCTTGCTCTTTAAGCCGCAAAAATGATTGGTAACTGCCTGGCCAGCTTATTAATTTAGCGCGGTCGACTTCTATAATACGCGTTGCGATTTTTTGCAAAAACTCTCTGTCATGCGTGATAAAAACAACACTGCCCCGATAGCTGCGAATCGTGTGTTCTAACCATTCTATAGTGGCGATATCAAGATGGTTGGTAGGCTCATCAAGCAGCAGTAAATCCGGCTGCGATACTAACGCCTTACCTAGGGCGACGCGTCTTCGCCACCCGCCAGATAATTCAGCCAATGTTTTTTCGGCGGGTAAGTCAAGTTGGCTGATAATAGTTTCGGCTTGTTTTTCTATTTGCCAGCCACCTCCCGCATCAATTTCTGCTTGCAGCTCTTGCATGCGTTGCATTTGCTTATCGTCGGTAACGGTTTGGCTTGCAACGCGCTCGTACTCTTCAATGCGTAATAGCTGATCTTTTAAACCTTCTTTAATGACATCAAAAACGGTAGTGTCGATCGCTTCTGGCAACGTTTGCTGTAATTGACTGACCCGTAAATGCTGCTGTCTGTGCACAAGCCCCGAGTCAACCTCGATAGCGCCAGAGATGATATTGAGAAGTGTGGTTTTACCTGCGCCATTACGGCCAACTAAACAAATACGCTCATTGGCTTCGATGGCAATATTTGCGCTTTTTAGCAGAGGGTTATCGCCAAATTCTATGGAGATATCTTCGAGACGGATTAGAGACAATGCGTTGGCCTATGAATTTTATTGGGCAGATAAATAAGTGCTTGTAATAGTCGGCGACATTACACGGGTTTACAGCAGGATTCTATCGACTCTTTGCGAAATACCAGTAAAAAGTTCATAGGCAATGGTTTCTGACAGCTTAGCTATTTCGTTAGCAGATAAATTTTCGCCCCAAAGTTCGGCAGTGTCACCCGCTTGTACGTTAATACCTTGATCGACTAGATCAGTAATATCGACACTAATGGTATCCATCGAAACATTGCCGGTGAGCGGGGCTCGTTTGCCATGAATCATAACAGGTGTTCCATTTGGTGCATGACGAGGGTAACCATCGCCATAGCCTATACCAATGGTTGCGATGGTACTTTCACGTTCAGCTTGCCAGTTGCCGTTATAGCCAACCGTTTCGCCTATTTTGACTTGGCGAATTGCTAGAACAGGAGCGGCCAGCGTCATGGCTGGATATAAACTTTTACTGCTGCTATTTGGGATGTCGAGTGGATCAGCGCCGTAGAGCATAATGCCAGGACGAATATACTCTTCTGAAAATGCAGAATTTTCAAGTTGCTCGACCTGCCATTGTTGATAGCTGTCTGCATCGTTATGTCTGAGTAGTGTGGCAGAATTTGACAGGGATATGGAAGGACTTTTTTCTTTTAAGTTGTTTCTTAATATTTGATTGAATTGCTGCATTTGCAAGCTATTACTTTCAGCGTGGCTGTGTTCAGAGTGGTTATGTTCAGCGCTGCTGAAATGTGTCATCAATGTGGTTGATGCTGGATTTGATGTGCTCAACATAGCTGGTAATTCTTCAGCCATTAAGCCTAGGCGATGCATGCCGGTATCGATTTTAAGCCAGTAGTCTAAATGCTTGGGTAGGGCGTGTATATCGATATTCTGCGCTGTGTGAATGACCGCAGTTAGATCATTCTCGGCACAGCGGTTGAGTGCTTCAGGACTTAATGCTGGACTCATTACGATAATCATTTGCTGAAAGCCATTATCGCGGAGCTCTAGGGCTTCATCGATCCTGGCGACGGCAAAGCCGTGTGTAACTGACGACAAGGCTGCAGCGGTATCGAGCATCCCGTGGCCGTAGGCATTAGCTTTAATAACAGAAATTAAGTGCGCATTAGGTGCTATCGATTGCGCTACTGCGGCATTATGTTGCAACGCTGCGCGGTTGATATAAACACTAGCATTTGAAAGCGACTTATTTAGTTTGGCTCGAATCGAGAGCTTATTATTAGGCATAGCGTCCAATGGTTTTCTGTACTTGTTCAAGATAGCTAACACCAAATATATTTAAATGATTAAGTAAGTGAGACAGGTTGTAGAGTGGAACTCGATTACGCCAATTGCTCTCCATTGGCCAGGCTTCATCATAGGCGAGATAAAACTCGTGCGGAAACCCACCAAACATAAGAGACATCGCAACATCTGCTTCTCGCCATCCATAATACACGGCGGGGTCGATTAATGCAGGTAGTCCTTCATCGTCAACAAGGACATTGCCTGACCAAAAATCGCCATGCAATAGTGAGGGAGGCTGTGTTGGGACGAGTTCTGTCAACCGCTCGCAGATGGATTCAATATGAATAATCCAAGGCGATTCAAGGTAGCCATTATCAAAGGCTTTTCTTGCCTGATACAGTAAGCGTTGGTCACTAAAAAATGAATGGCCATCGTCAAACCAGCCATTGACTTGAGTGTTGTCGCCACAGTAATTGTTATGTTCTAAGCCATAGTGCGTTTGAATGGCGAGTGGTTCTTCTTGTGTTGTTAGTTGCTGGCTATTACTACGATGCAATTCGGCCATTTGAGAGGCTAGAGTGCCCCAATAAGTGGTTGTTTGCTGTTTGCTAGGGATATATTCGATCAAAAGACATTTATCACTGACATGGAGAACGTCAGGTATGCGTATGCAGTTGGTGTCGGCTAAGAGCGTTAAACCATGTGCTTCTTTTGCGTATACATCGTCATTATTGGTTGCGGATATCTTGGCGACTAGCTTTTGTTGCTTGTCATTACAAAGCGTATATATTTGACTGTTAGCGTTGCCGCCAATCATCTGTGTTTCAGTGATTTGTTGAAAGCCGTTGGCATTAAGCCAAGACTGTGTTGTTACGCCAACGGGAAGTTGTAGGTCATTCATCAAACTATCCATTCAATCTGGTGAATTTCTGGTCATGTTCAAGCGAGGGTAAGCTGGTTTTTCTGTGTCTATTCAGGACGTTGACTCAGCGCTTTGACCATTGTCTTTCAAGTATCCTATCACGATATGGCTCAGCGGGTTAAGCAAAGCCTATTAGTTGACTGAGCTTGAGTCAGTCATCCAATTTGATTTCTACAAAAGCTTTGCAATGTGACATATACTGCTGGCGTTAAGTCGTTTTACGGCAAAAAAGTTCAAGTCATCTTAATCCTAAGTAGTTAATGAAGGTTATTCAATAATGACATCAAAGTCTGGCGATAAGCTAGTGATAGCGATTTCTTCGCGCGCTATGTTTAAGATGGATGATAGCCATCAAGTCTATGAGCAAGAGGGCTTGGCTGCGTATTCTCAATATCAAATAGATCATGAGGATGAGCCTTTACAGCCTGGCGATGCCTTTCCATTAGTCAAAAAGTTACTTAGTATCAATGAGCGTCTTCATGGTGAGGCGCGCGTAGAGATCATTCTATTGTCGCGCAACAGCGCTGATACCGGCTTGCGAGTTTTTAATTCTATTGAGCACTATGGCCTATCTATTTCGCGCGCAGCCTTTTGTAGTGGCGAGAGCCCTTATCGCTATGTGCAAGCTTTTGGCTGTCATTTGTTTTTATCGACGGATGCAGAAGATGTCCGCTCTGCGTTAGATGCTGGCGTGGCGGCTGCAACGTTTTTACCCTCTAGTAAAGCAGGGACAAATATTGAAGCTGATGAGTATGCCGACCAGCTTCGCTTTGCCTTTGATGGTGATGCAGTTCTATTTTCTGATGAGGCAGAGCAGGTCTATAAAGCTGACGGCCTAGAGGCTTTTACAGCGACAGAGCGCGCTGCAGCAAAAGAGCCATTATCAGGCGGCCCGTTTAAATCTTTCTTGTCAGCCTTGCAAAAACTTCAGGCTGAGTTTCCTGGTGATGATTCGCCAATACGCACCGCTTTGGTGACGGCGCGCTCTGCGCCAGCCCATGAGCGGGTTATTCGAACGCTTAGAGCCTGGCACATTCGCATTGATGAGTCTTTATTTTTGGGTGGGTTGCCGAAAGTAGAGTTTTTACGCGCTTATGGTGCTGATGTCTTTTTTGATGATCAGCGAGGTCACTGTGATCTGGCCTCCGAGCATATTGCGACAGGTCATGTTCCTCATGGGGTTGCAAATAAAGAGCCCATAGGCTGAGTCGCAGTTTTTTTACCCTAGGCAAGACCTGCTCGCGGCTTTTTAATCGTTTTATCGTATTTATGTAAAATGTTGCTGTGGATTTGCAATGAAAATGCAGGTTGAATATCATTTGTATAGAAGGGCTGAGAGGTCAAATTTTCAAATAGATTTTTCGATAAAAAAGTCTCTTCTGAAAAAAAGGTTTAGCGCTTGGTATTAATAATGTGCGTGTCGTTATCACCGTTGCTGTTATTTCAATGAGTCAGCGGTTATTTTGGTTGCGACAATAAAAAAATGAGACGGTGTCGATAGTTGCCAGTGTCGGGTGAGAGGGAGTTTACGGCTTTAATCTACAACTAAATTAACCGAATCAAACAACGAAAGCACCCATCATTATGAAACTACAACAACTACGTTATATCTGGGAAGTTGCTCACCACGACTTAAATGTCTCTGCTACGGCTCAAAGTCTATTCACCTCACAGCCCGGCATTAGCAAGCAAATCCGCTTGCTTGAGGATGAGCTTGGCGTCGAGGTTTTTGCTCGAAGTGGTAAGCATTTAACCCGCGTTACTCCAGCTGGAGAAGCGATTTTAAAGACTGCCGGTGAGATCCTTCGGAAAGTTGAAACCATTAAACAGGTAGCGCAAGAGTTCAGCGACGAAAAGCGAGGCAGCCTATCGATTGCAACGACACATACGCAGGCTCGTTATGCATTACCTCCGTCTATAGAAAAGTTTATCGACAAATATCCTGAGGTTTCACTGCATATGCATCAGGGTACGCCGATGCAAATTTCAGAGTTAGCTGCAGATGGCACAGTAGATTTTGCGATTGCTACCGAAGCATTGGAGCTCTTTAGTGATTTATTGATGATGCCTTGTTATCGCTGGAACCGATGCGTTGTCGTACCTAAGAATCACCCACTGGCTCAACTCAGCGAACTTACACTTGAAGACGTGGCCAGCTATCCTATTGTGACTTACGTTTTTGGCTTTACCGGTCGCTCTAAACTTGATGATGCTTTTTTTGATCACGGTCTATCACCAAAAGTTGTCTTTACCGCTGCTGATGCCGATGTGATTAAAACCTATGTTCGATTAGGCTTGGGTATTGGTATTGTCGCCCAAATGGCTTTTGATGAGACTACCGATAGCGACCTTGTTGCGCTTGATGCCAGCCATTTATTCTCGCCGAGCATTACGAAAATCGGATTTCGAAGAGGGACTTTCTTGCGTGGCTACATGTATGACTTTATAAAAATGTTTGCACCTCATCTAACGAAAGATCTAGTTGAGCAAGCCTATTTGTGTAGTAGCAAGATCGAGCTTGACGAATTGTTTGAAAATATCGAACTACCGGTCTATTAATTGGCGGTTCTAGATTGAACATGTTGCTTCTATGAACCAAGCAATACTAGCAATGACTTATTGAATCAATATAATGGGTTTGAGTTAGAGAAGTATAAAAACGATAACCGTGTTTTAAATTTCATCACTGACGGCTATGGTTTCTTTTACCATGGCCGTTAGTCATAATTAGATAATGATAATATAAAGTATAGAGGTTGTAGTGGAAATAGCGTGTTTGGATTTAGAAGGGGTGTTGGTTCCAGAGATTTGGATCGACTTTGCTAACCGTACTGGTATTGAAGAGTTAAAAGCGACGACGCGTGATATTCCAGATTACGACGTGTTGATGACTCAGCGTTTACGGCTGCTTAAAGAGAATAATTTAAAGCTACAGGATATACAGCAAGTGATTGCTGATATGTCACCTTTAGAAGGCGCTGTAGATTTTATTGACTGGTTGAGAGAGCGCTTTCAGGTTGTTATTTTATCTGATACTTTCTATGAGTTTTCAGCACCGCTTATGAAGCAGCTGGGTTATCCCACTTTGTTTTGTCATAAGCTTGAGGCTGATGCAGAGGGTAACGTAGTCGATTATTGCATACGCCAAAAAAATCCTAAGCAGCAATCTGTTAAGGCTTTTCATGGCTTGCAGTATCGCGTTATTGCCGCTGGCGATTCTTATAACGATACAACCATGTTAGCTGAAGCTGAGGTTGGCATTCTTTTTCATGCGCCTCAAAATGTTAAAGATGAGTTTCCGCAGTTTCAATCAGTTGATACTTTTGCTGACTTAAAACAAGCATTTATTGATGCGAGTGTGCGTGATCTAACGATGGATTAATTCAGGATGAAGGCACAAAAAAACGCGTTAATCATTATGGTTGACGCGTTTTTTTTAATCCTTCTAATATGTTTCGGACTTTCTGCAGGCTTTCTTCATACTCCAATTCAGCTTCTGAATCAGCAACAATTCCGCCGCCGCCCCAACATTTAACTTGGCCTTGAGTATCATCCTGTCTCTTCGAAAGCAGTAAGCTGCGTATTAGGATGTTTGAGTCCATATTGCCTGAATTATCGATATAGGCCATTGAGCCACAATAAATACTGCGTTCAAAGTTTTCGAGCTCATCAATAATTTCCATGGCACGCTTTTTGGGAGCGCCAGTCACCGATCCGCCAGGCAGGCTTTCTTTTAACAGGTCGAGCGAGGCAGCAACACTGGCGGTTGGAAGCTCTCCAGTTACCGTGCTAACGAGGTGGTGGACGTTCGGGTGTGTTTCGATTTGAAAGAGTGTCGGCACTTTGATGCTGCCTTTTTCGCAGCACTTGCCTAAATCGTTTCGCATTAAATCGACAATCATTAAGTTCTCGGCGCGATCTTTTTCTGAACCGCTGAGCTCAGCCATTAGTTTTACATCTTCTTGGCTGCTTGATCCACGTTTGCGCGTGCCTTTTATAGGCTGCGTCTGCACCTGTTTATCTTGTACTTGTATAAAGCGTTCAGGCGACAAACTAATCAGCTGAGCATTGCTGGTTTCAAAATAGCCCGCATAAGGCGTGGGTGCAATTTTCCGAAGAGTTTTATAGGCTGACCAGCTATCGCCGCTATAGCTCGCCGACATCTGCTGGGCAAAATTAACCTGATAGCAATCACCTTGCTTAATATAGTCCATGGCACGATGGAACTTCGATTTATACTCTTCGGCGATGGCGTTAAATTGCCAATCCGAATTCAACTGAAAACCTTCATCATTTGTTTTTTTAGACTCACTAATAGTCGCTAAGAGTTCAGCGCTGGTGTCTTCGGATTGCTTGTCCAGTTTAGGATCGATTAATAGCCATGATTTTTGTTGCTGATGATCTTGCACAATTGCCCATTGATAAATGCCAACAACAAGCTGTGGCCAGTCAGAATTTATTTCTGTCTCTATGCCGTTAAGCTGCAGACCTAAATCATAACTAAATACACCTATAGCGCCAGAAACAAATGGAGCGCTTGCATGTTTTGTCCCATAGGTTGTGTGTGTCGATATTTCATAATTGATTTGATTGAATAAGTCCTCTTTATCAAGGCCTTGTTCTGAGCTGATGATACTAGCGGGATCAGCGCTTACGATGTCGAATCGACCATTAGATGATTGGGCATTACTATCAAGAAAGACAGGATAGGGCAGATGACGCACGCGCTCAAAATAGTGGCAACTGTCTTGATAATACGGAATATCGAATATGTTAGCGCAAGGCTGTGTTGTCATAGTCTAAGGTGCTGATTGAGTCTTTTTTATGTGCTGTATTAATGGTTCGCGATGATACCTGATTAATGGCTTATTTGTTGTATGGATATAAGCCTGATATTTAACAAGATAAGTATTAATATTACATTATATTTATATAAGTGACTAATATAATTATGTTTTTTGATTTCTTTGGTGTAGAGATGCAAGTCGTTGTCCGCTAATATATTCCTTCTTCTTTTAGGGGAGACATTGTAAAAAGTTATTCGATTAATAGATGTTACTGTTACCATGGGCCACTTTTGCGTACATCTAATAACAATCTATTTAATGCATTGGTTTTTGTACTTCCATATCAAGAAGGCTTTACAAAATTCCATTAAAAGTACAGTTAACGCGCAACCCGCTCAGACGGAGAAAGTTATGACCGCGGCGCTAAAGTTATTGCTACCGCTTTTGCGGATGTCGGTTTTGATATTGATTTGTCGCCGATGTTTTCAACACCTGCTGAAGTGGCGAAGCAAGCGTTTGAAAATGATGTGCATGTTGTTGGTGTTTCGTCGCAAGCTGCCGTTCATAAAACATTGATACCCGAATTGATGACGGCACTTAAAGCAGAAGGCGCCGATGATATTATTGTTGTCGCAGGTGGCGTCATTCCTAAGCAGGACTATGAATTTCTAGAGTCCGTTGGTGTTAAGGGTATTTTTGGTCCTGGCACACAAATCCCATTAGCGGCTAGAGATGTGTTGGCAGCAATTGATGCAGCAACTAAACAATAATAGGTTGTATCGTGACAAACTCTTCTGCTTTCTCTTCGATTTCTTCTAGCCAGATACTTGCAGGCAACCGTCGTGCTTTAGCAAAGGCGATCACTTTAATCGAGAGTCACCATCCCGATCATATCGAGCGTGGTCAGCAGTTGCTCGATGAGCTTTTGCCTCATACTGGCCATAGTATTCGCATTTGTATTAGCGGTATTCCGGGGGTCGGTAAATTTACTTTTATTGAAGCTTTCGGTCTTTTCCTTATAGAGCAGGTTAAGCGTGTTGCCGTTTTAGCCGTCGATCCGAGTTCACCATTAGCGGGTGGCAGTATTCTTGGTGATAAAACGCGAATGGACGAATTTGCTCGTCATAAGAATGCATTTATCCGTCCTTCACCAACTTCTGGCTCACTGGGTGGTGTCGCTCACAAAACGCGACAGACAATGTTATTGGTTGAAGCCGCTGGCTATGACGTTGTACTGGTAGAAACGGTAGGTGTTGGGCAGTCTGAATTTGAAGTTGCAGGTATGGTCGATTTTTTTTGTGTGCTCATGCTACCTAACGCTGGAGATGAGCTGCAAGGCATCAAAAAAGGTATCTTAGAGCTTGCAGACGCATTACTTGTTAATAAAGCTGATGGCGAGAGTGTACAGTTGGCAGAGGTCACTAAGCAACATTATGAAAATGCTTTTCATATGTTAAGACAGGCCAGCTTGTGGTCTCCGCAGGTGCTGCCTATTTCTGCATTAGAAAATAATAATATCGATGCGGTTTGGGGTATGATTCTCGATTATATTTCGCAATCAAAAGAGCGGGGCGCTTTTACTTCAAAGCGTGCAGACCAGAATAGCCACTGGTTAAATAAATTAGTCCATGAGTTGCTAGAGCAGCTCTTAATGAATAATCCATCGGCGCAAGCGCTTTGGCCGGATCTTGAGCGCGATGTTATTGATGGAGGAATGACGCCGATAACGGCAGCTAAGACGATCATCAATACGCTCTAATCCCTTTAATACTCACGCATATTAATCATTAATAATCAATAACTTAACCGCATTAAGTTAAGCTACTTCTACCTCGCTGCTTATGTTTGTATTTGTTTGTGGTGCTCTCTTTGTATTTTTTGCGACAAATCTAACACTTTAATATGGGTGCGTGAGTGATAAAAGCGCAGCATAACTGATTCGTCAGTCTATACTTCTTATGATAGTGAGTTGATCAGTCCTATTTCTGGTTGATAAATATAATAAGGTATTAGTTTTCAGGCGATGCAAAAACTCGATTTAGTAAGGCTTTACAGCGAAAAGCGTGCACTTGTTGTTGACGAGTTTCCTGATATGCGCGCATCTATTCGACGTATGTTGCGAAGCTTTGGTGTTGAGATTGTCGACTTAGCCAATGATGGCAGTGAAGCGATGATGCGCTGTCGAGAAAATGAATACGATATTATTATTTGTGATTATAGTTTAGGGTCAGGTAAAAACGGCCAGCAAATTCTTGAAGAGCTTCGTCATACCCAATCATTCAAACATCAGGCTATTTATATTTTGATCACTGCGGAGACGACACGCTCTATGGTGTTTGGTGCTTTGGAGTATAAGCCTGATGATTATTTAACTAAGCCTTTTACGCAGGTTTTGCTGCAGAGCCGGTTAGATAACATTGTTCTTGAAAAAAATTTTTTTTCGTCAGTTTATAAGGCGCTGGATAATAGCGATTACTTGGCTGCAGCTAGTAATGCCGAGGTCTTAGTAGGCCGTCAAAGTGAGTACCGTACGGCCGCCCAAAAACTTCAAGGTCATGCACTTTTGTTGGCTAAGGAATATGATCAAGCTCATAGTCTTTATCAGGCTGTTATGGAAGTACGCCGTCAAGAGTGGGCCTGCATTGGTTGTGCACGTGCACTCATCGGTTTGCAGAAATGGTCTTCAGCTATTCATGTGCTATCTGAATTAATTGATCACGGTACTGAGAATCTCGAAGTCTTTGATGCTTTGGCAGAGGCAGAGTTAGCGCTGGGACGCAATGGCGTTGCGCAGGCTATATTAGAACGCGCTACGGTTTCTTCTCCTTATGGCATATTAAGACAAATTAACTTGGCTGAAGTGGCGCTCGCCAATAATGATTATTTGGCTGCCGAAAAAGCTTATCGTCGCGTGATTAAATTGGGGCTAAATTCCTGCCATGATTCTCATGAGCACTCGCTTGGTTTGGTCCGTTGCCTGCTCGATAAAGAAAAACAACAGTTAAGCGGTAACAGCGATACATTTAAAGAATGTTATACGGTTTGTCATCGCGTTAAAAAGAAATACAGCAATGTATCTCAGGTTACTCTACAAGCTAATTTAGTTGAAGCTAAGGCCTTAGCTCAGCAAGGTGAGGTTAAGCTTGCTATGGAGCACGCTCAAAAATTATTTGATAAATATAGAAATGAAGACAATATCTTGCCAGGTTTAGGTTTAGATATGGCTGCCGCATTACTTGCCATAGAAAAGCCTCAGCAAGGTCGCGAGGTCTTAAAAGATCTAGCTGATCGATTCGCAGAGGATGCTTTATTACTCTCTAAAATCGATGCCATGGCCGATCAGCCGATTAGTGCAAAAGCTAAAGAGAATGCCAGTAAAATTAATACCGAGGGCAAAGGTTTATTTGAGGCGGGTAAGTTTGATGAAGCCGTTGAGCATTTTCAAGGGGCGGTCAGTTGTTACCCAAATAACGTCGAGCTAAAGCTAAATTTATTACTAGCAATGATGCAATCGCTGAATGCTAATTCTAACCCTTCTGCTGCCGTTCAAATGTTGGACGAGGCCTCTTCATTAATCGCTTCACTCGAGTCACTCCCATCAGTCCATAAGGCCTATCATCGCTACCAATCATTAGCATCAGAAATTGCGCAGATGCAGAATGTTGCCTAGTTTTATTTAGCTTTATCTATTCCTTTTTGGAGCCTTTTACAATCCATTTGCAAGATTTTCATTGTCCCTTACTTAAAACACTTTTTTCCCTTTAATTTTTTAACTGTTAGTACTACGCTGTTGCTTCGCTAGAGTCATTGACTTCTGGCCTTTTCTTTATTGCTGCTGGGGCAGCTAAATGGAGCGTATATTGTGGCAAAGATAGTAAAGGGTTTGTTTGGGCTTATTGGCTTTCTGGTTGTTATTTTAATTATCGTCGCTGTCGTAGTGGCGAATAATATCGGCGGCATTGTTAAAGATGGTATTAACGATCATGCCGAATCAATTGTTGGTGTTCCTGTCTCTGTGTCTGATGTTGAAGTCAGCTTTCTTGACGGTACCGCGGCTATTAGTGGCTTGCACGTGGCGAACCCAGAAGGCTTTAGCCAGCCCAATGCCTTTGAGCTAGGTCGCATTAATGTGAAGCTTGATATGCTTTCTTTAATCCGACCTGTTGTGGTCATAGATCGTATTTCGATAGAGGGCGCAAAAGTATTTGCTGAGCAGGTAGGCACAACAACGAACTTGCAAATAATAAAAGAAAAGATGATGACCGGTGGCGATTCCGATACTTCGTCATCAACCCCTGGTGACTCTTCCGATGCGCCCAATATCGCTATTGGGCTTTTCGAATTCACGCAAGCAAAAGCGACGGTCAAATCACAGCAGTTTGGTGAAGAGTCACTTGATGTGCCTGATATTGTCTTAGAGCAAATCGGCACGCCAGAGGAGGGTGTGACTATTGAGTCTGCAGCGCAGTCATTGATGCAGCCACTGATGAAGAAGATTATTGCTGAAATTCAAAAGCAGGTGCTTGATGGTCAGGTTGATAAGGCATTGAAAAAAGCTTTAGGTGATAAAGCGGGCCAATATAAAGAGGCGATTAAAGGCCTGTTTAATCGATAGTTAATATGCAGCTGGCGTTAAAGTTATCATGAGCAAGATAGCGATCAAGTGTTGTTTGTTGGTCGCTTTCTTTTGTTAGCCATAGATCATGACTAATGCTTTTTTTACTGTGTTCTTTGTGAGTATTTTTGTATAGCAGATCATTAACTCTGCTGGCGATTGCTGCACCTGAGTCTATCCATTGCCATTCTGGCTTAATCTCTTTAAAGCGATTAGCAATCAATGGAAAATGTGTACAGCCAAGTACAACAGTATCAATTTTGTCGCCACCGAGTTGCTCAGTTAGCTGACTTATAATCTGTTGCAGGTATTCGGTATCAATCACATCGCCATGAATATGTGACTCTATCGCTCTAACCAGTTGACTGCTTCCCACTCGAATAACCTGACAGTCTGCTGCGTGCTCATCAATTAATTGCTGAGTATAAGGTCGTTCCACTGTACCGGGTGTGGCGAGTAAGGCAAACGTTTTGCTTTGGCTGATTGTTGCCGCAGTCTTGATGGCGGGGACCACGCCAACAATAGGAACGTCTAATTGTGTGCGAAGACTTGGAAGAACTACTGTGCTTGCAGTATTGCAGGCGATAACGACTAGGTCAGGTGACAATTGAGCGCAAGCTTGTAACAATACCTTAGTGGCGCGACTAATCAGCTGATCGGCTGACTTTTCCCCATAGGGAAATGCAGCGTTGTCAGACAGGTAGTGCAGCTTTATATTTTTATTGCTCGCTATGATTTCTTTACAGATACTCAAGCCACCAACGCCAGAGTCAAATACTAACACTTTGGCTGTAGTCAGCTCAGTTGCGAGCTTTCTTGATTTGGGTTGTTGAGCTTGCAAGCGTTTAACCTGTCGTTTTTAATGTCATTGAATGGTTTTGATTGGCGTACAGCTACCAACCTATTAAATATCTATTTTTGGAGTTTAAAGAAAAAGCATGCGGATTATAAGTATTAATGTTAACGGAATTCGTGCGGCGCAACGAAAAGGTTTTTTTGAGTGGTTGGCGAAGCAAGACGCTGACGTGGTTTGTTTGCAGGAAATAAAAGCGCAGGAGTTTCAGCTAGAGGATCCGGTTTTCTATCCTGAAGGTTATCACTGTTACTACTACGATGCTGAAAAAAAAGGCTATAGCGGAACGGCTTTATATTGCAAGCAAAAGCCTAACAAGGTAGTTAAGGGCTTGGGTTGGGAGCCCTGTGACTCGCAAGCGAGGTATATTCAGGCTGATTTTGATGGTGTGAGCGTTGTCTCAATGTATGTGCCATCTGGCTCAAGCAATGATGAGGCGCTGGCCCGTAAATTGTCGTTTCACGAACAAATTATGCCGCACTTTAAATCGCTCCGTCGCAAGCGTTGTGAGTATATTATTTGCGCGGACTGGAATACTTGTCATAAAGAAATTGATTTAAAAAATTGGAAGCCAAATCAGAAAAATTCTGGTTTTCTACCCATCGAGCGGGCATGGCTAGATACACTCTATGATGAGGTTGGTTATATTGATGCATTCCGTTTGTTAAACCAAGATGCTGATGAATATACGTGGTGGTCTAATCGCGGGCAGGCCTACGCTAATAATGTCGGATGGCGTTTGGATTATCATGTTATTACACCCGGCCTTAAAGATAAGGCACTCTCTGCTTGGGTCTATCGCGACGAACGTTTCTCTGATCATGCGCCAGTGATTATGGATTTCGACTGCTAATCTGTTTTTTACTTTGGCGGCGCCCCAAGCTAAATTTTTTCTTATTATCTTTTCTGTATTATTTTTAACTTCCCAATTATCGGCATGACTTGTGTTACCTTCGAGTAGCGCAAGTCTTCGTCGTTATTATTTTGTATTTTTCATGATTTATTACCTGTTTTTACAGGCTTTTGGCACTTCCTGTCGATTCTGTGGTCAGTTTTCTTTGTCACTTATGATTTATTTTTTAAGTTAATAGAGGATATACATGAAACTTTATGAAGAGCGAGAGCGTCAGCGACCCGATGATTACTTTGCCGATTGGAAAGAGCGAGAGGCGCTTGCTGAGGGAATGATTCCCCTTGTTGGAAAGTTGTATCGTAAAAATAATGTCAAAACTTATATTTATGGTCATCCGCTAGTTAATCGATCTGTGATTGAGATTATGCAGGATCACCGAACTGTCCGGCAGATCGAATCTAACGAATTGTCTGAGTTTGAAACTTTCCCGGTACTTCGTGCGCTCGCTGCCCATGACTTGGGGCATGCTCATATCGATATTGGGCGTATTTCTGCCCGTTACTTTTTTGAGGGTGATAATGTTGATGCTGATGGCAAAGCTGTAACGCTTGAAGATTATGTCAGTCAGCAAGTATCTGCATTAATCGGCAAAGATGAAAAGCCTTTGGCGCAACCACAAGATGTAGTGCTTTACGGTTTTGGTCGCATCGGCCGTTTAATGGCTCGGCTTTTAATCGAGAAAACCGGCGGCGGCGATAATTTACGTTTGCGGGCGATAGTTGTTCGAAACGGTGGCGAGCATGACCTGATTAAGCGCGCCTCATTATTGCAGCGCGACTCTGTCCACGGACAGTTCAATGGCACAGTGCGAGTTGATGAAGAGCGCTCTTCATTCATTGCTAACGGTAATGAGATTCGTGTGATCTATGCCAATGCACCCGACCAGATCGACTATACCGAATATGGTATTAACAATGCGCTAATTGTCGACAATACCGGCATGTGGCGTGATTTTGATGGTCTAGGCTTGCATCTTAAATCAAAGGGAACGAGCAAGGTGTTGTTAACAGCGCCTGGTAAAGGCGATATGAAAAATATCGTTTCAGGCATCAACGACGATATTATGGATGATTCTGATTTTATTATTTCTGCGGCCTCTTGCACGACTAATGCGATTACCCCTCCATTGAAAGCGCTGGATGATGAATTCGGTGTTGAGAGCGGTCATGTCGAAACGGTTCACTCTTACACCAACGATCAAAACCTAACTGATAACTTTCACAAAGGTAATCGCCGTGGCCGAAGTGCAGCCTTAAATATGGTATTAACCGAAACCGGAGCGGTAAAAGCGGTGGGTAAGGTGCTGCCGCACCTACTTGGTAAATTATCGGGTAATGCCATCCGTGTGCCGACACCCAATGTGTCGATGGCAATATTAAATCTATCCTTGAAGCGCGAAACCACGGCTGAAGAGCTCAATGAGTATATGCGCAAGATTTCTGTTCATTCACCCCTGCGTAAGCAAATTGATTTCACTAACTCGCCTGAGGTCGTCTCAACTGATTTTGTCGGTTCTCGCCGGGCCTGCGTATTTGACGCGCAAGCAACCATTGCCAATGGCAAGAATGTGGTCCTTTATATCTGGTATGACAATGAATTTGGCTACACCTGTCAGGTGCACCGAGTTATGGAGAAGATGGCGGGGGTCAAATATGCCATGTATCCTGCCGAATAGGCAAAATTCGCCCTAAATAGCACCCGCTAACTCTTAACAGCACAGGCCTATCACAGTGTAGGCCTGTTTTTTACACCTAATTGACGGCTGTTTTTAAGCTGCAATACTTCCCGGCTACTTTTTCCTCATATTCATCCTGAAGCGCGTCTGGAATCGCCCATTACTTGCGGCTTAAATTGGTCATCTAATTTTGGGAAAAGTATTCAAAATCATCAACAAAGTCATCCCTGAGTGGCTTACTTAACGTATCACCTCTATAATGCCGCGCGTTGTTTCCCCATGGTATCTGTGTTTTGACGATTTAGTCAGGATTCAGAGTGTTTTGCTGATTTTATATATTTAATAACTACATCAGCTTTTACTGGTTTGAGCGGTTTGGTTTTTGAGAGACATAATTCTCGTATTGAGCCGATAAATCCGTTTGTTACCGAGTGGGATACGCTGATTTTTATGAAATTGAATTATTCAATTTCACGAGACCATTTCATCCTAAAAGAAAGATATATGTCATTTTTAAAGGCAGGTATATGATCAAAATTAAACGGGGCCTAGATTTGCCAATTGAGGGAGCCCCTCGACAGGCAATTGAGGCAGGTGCCACGGCTCGTTCCGTTGCATTAATCGGTTTTGACTACATTGGCATGAAGCCAACTATGAGCGTCCAGGAAGGCGATAGAGTCAAATTAGGGCAGATGCTTTTCACTGACAAGAAAAACGCTGGGGTTAAGTACACTTCACCAGGTACTGGTGTGGTTAGTGCCATTAATCGCGGCGATAAGCGTGCGCTTCAATCCGTGGTGATTGACCTTGATGGTGACGAAGAGATTACTTTCGATTCTTATGCTGCCGCAGATTTATCGAGCTTAGACGGCGCCAAGGTTCGCGAGCAACTAATTGAATCCGGTAGCTGGGCTTCGTTACGCACCCGTCCTTTCAGTAAGGTCCCTGCTATTGATGGCACTGCCAATGCCATATTTGTTACTGCTATGGATACTAATCCATTAGCGGCTGATCCTGCGCTCATTATCGCAGCGAGTGCCTCCGATTTTGAAAATGGCCTAACCGTTCTATCACGTCTTGGCGCATCGACGGTTTATTGCTGTGTTGCAGCCGATTCTACTGTCAGTGTCGGTAACTCAGGCGCTGAACTGGCCGCGTTTTCTGGCCCCCATCCAGCGGGTCTGGCCGGCACTCATATACATAATCTTGCCCCAGCTTCAGCTTCTCGCGTTGCTTGGACGATTAACTATCAAGATGTTATTGCGTTTGGCAAATTATTTACCGAAGGGCGTATTTCTGTTGCTCGTACTGTTTCACTCGCTGGACCCTCTGTTAACGACCCTGTGTTACTGCAAACGCGAACAGGTGCCTGTATAGATGAGCTTATTGCCGGCAAGGTTTCGGGAGCGGACCCAAGAGCTATTTCAGGTTCAATATTTAATGGCCGTAAAGCGCGGGGTGCCTATGCCTATCTAGGTCGTTACCACCAGCAGATCACTGTTCTAGAAGAGGGCCGTGATCGTGAATTCATGTCTTATCTACGTGCTGGTGTGAATAAGCATTCGGTTACTCGTACGTTTATTTCTTCACTAGCGTCTAGCAAGCTGTTCTCGTTTACTACGACTACCAACGGAAGTGATAGAGCAATGGTTCCGATTGGCAGTTACGAGCGTGTTATGCCTCTCGATATATTGCCTACGCAATTGTTGCGCGCTTTACTGGTTGGCGATACATCAACAGCACAAAAGCTTGGCTGCTTAGAACTCGACGAAGAAGATCTAGCGTTGTGTACTTATGTTTGCCCGGGCAAATACGAATATGGGCCTATCCTTCGCGATAATCTCACGCAAATAGAGAAGGAGGGTTAAGCCAATGTGGTTACGTAAATTACTCGACAATGTTGAGCCGCATTTTACCCCTGGTGGTAAATACGAAAGTTGGTATGCCTTGTACGAAGCTGTCGATACTATTTTCTATCGTCCTTCATCGGTGACTAAAGGTGCTTCTCACGTTCGTGATGGTATCGATCTAAAGCGCATTATGATTACCGTTTGGTTGGCGACTTTTCCCGCTATGTTTTACGGTATGTACAATGTGGGTCATCAGGCGAATGATATTCTTGCCGCGGGTGAGATTTTAGCCGGTGATGGCTGGCGCATCACAATGACGGCGATGTTTGCCGGTTTTGACCCAAATAGCATTTGGGATTGTTTTGTTCATGGTGCTTTCTATTTTGTCCCAATTTACCTAACGACTTTTATTGTCGGCGGCTTTTGGGAAGTCTTGTTCGCTGTTAAGCGCGGCCATGAGATTAACGAAGGCTTCTTTGTTACTTCTGTTTTATTTGCTCTGACCTGTCCTCCAAATATTCCACTTTGGATGGTCGCTCTGGGTATTACCTTTGGTATTGTAGTTGGCAAAGAAGTATTTGGTGGTACGGGCAAAAACTTCCTTAACCCAGCATTAACAGGCCGAGCTTTCCTTTATTTTGCCTATCCTGCTTTTATGTCAGGTGATGCAGTTTGGACAGCGGTTGACGGCTACTCGGGTGCAACATCACTTTCTATTGCCTACTCGGACGGTGTTGAAGTGCTACAAAGCTCTATTGGCTGGATGAATGCCTTTGTTGGTAACGTTCATGGGTCGGTAGGAGAAACGTCGGTCATTGCTATTGGTATCGGTATGGTGATCTTGTTAGCCACCGGTATTGCTTCATGGCGTATTATGTTGGGTACATTCGTCGGTATGTTCGCTCTTTCAGGTTTGTTTAACTGGATTGGTAGTGATAGCAACCTCATGTTTGCTCTGCCTTGGTACTGGCACTTAGTGGTTGGCGGCTTTATGTTTGGTCTCGTCTTTATGACAACGGACCCAGTCTCAGCTTCAATGACAAATACAGGCCGTTTTTGGTACGGCGTATTGATTGGTTTGATGACGGTGTTGATTCGAGTGGTCAACCCTGCATTCCCTGAAGGTATTATGTTGGCGATTTTATTCTCCAACTTATTTGCACCGTTGATTGATCATATTGTGGTAACTGCAAATATTAATAGGAGGTTGGCTCGTGGCTAGTCAAGATAGTATTCAAAAAACCTTAACGGTTGCTTTACTACTGTGCTTTGTCTGTTCGGTGATTGTATCGGCGGCAGCAGTTATCTTGCGCCCAATGCAAGAGTCCAACAAAGCCCTCGATAAAAAGAAAAATATTCTCTTAGCCGCGGGTTTGTATCAAGAAAGTCTTTCAGTTGATGAGCAGTTCTCGGCGATTCAAACGCGTATCGTTGACCTGTCGACTGGCCTTTTTGTTGATGTAGACGATGTAGATGCTTTTGATCAGCGTAAATCAGCCAAAGATCCTGCTACTTCGCAGGCACTTTCTAGTGATGCTGATATTGCAAAAATTTCCCGTCGAGAAAACCAAGCAGTGGTTTACATCGTAGAATCCAATGACACTTTTGATAAAATTATCTTGCCTGTCCATGGATATGGCCTCTGGTCGACTTTATATGGCTTTGTAGCTCTAGAGAGCGACCTCAATACAATCGCTGGTTTGGGCTTTTATGACCATGCAGAAACGCCTGGCTTAGGTGGTGAAGTTGATAACCCACGCTGGAAAGCGTTTTGGCCTGGTAAGCAAGTCTACAAAGATGGCGAAGTCGCTATTGAGGTTGTAAAGGGCGCTGTAATTGCGGGTTCAGATCGAGCTAATTATCAGGTTGATGGATTGTCTGGTGCAACACTGACCAGCCGAGGCGTCTCTAATCTGCTGACCTTTTGGCTTGGCGAGGATGGCTTTCAAGCGTTCCTGAGTAATCTTAAATCAGGTAGCGCTTAATATCCTTTAAGCAGCCTGACTATTTGCTATATAAGTATTTGCTAAAACAGCAGCAGAGAGAATTTTATGAGTGTTGATACAAAAAAGATTTTAGTTACGCCGATATTCGATGATAACCCGATTGCATTGCAAATTTTGGGCATCTGTTCGGCGTTAGCGGTAACCACCGGCTTGGAAACAACGTTAGTTATGTGTATTGCTTTAACGGCGGTAACATCATTTTCTAATGTATTTGTTTCTTTGGTTCGTAACCATGTGCCAAGCAGTATTCGTATTATCGTGCAGATGATAATCATTGCTTCACTGGTAATCGTCGTTGACCAAATCCTTAAAGCCGTTGCTTATGATGTCAGTAAGCAGCTTTCGGTTTTTGTTGGTTTGATTATCACTAACTGTATTGTTATGGGGCGAGCAGAAGCCTTTGCGATGAAAAATCCACCATGGCCTAGCTTTTTAGATGGCTTCGGTAATGGTTTAGGTTACAGCGTAGTGCTTTTGTTTGTTGCTTTCTTCCGTGAGTTATTGGGTGCAGGTAAATTATTTGGTGTTGAGTTGTTATCTTTGGCTACCGAGGGTGGCTGGTATATACCAAACGGCATGATGCTGTTGCCGCCAAGTGCTTTCTTTATTATCGGGTTTTTTATCTGGATTTTACGGGTTCGTAAAACCGCCCAAATTGAAGCTGAAGAGTTTAAGATTGTCAAAAACTCAACGCTACGGGAGGCTTTGTAATGGAGCATTATTTAAGTTTATTCGTGCGTGCCATTTTTATCGAAAACATGGCGTTAAGCTTCTTCTTAGGTATGTGTACATTTTTGGCGATATCTAAAAAAGTCGAAGCGGCTATTGGATTAAGTATTGCTGTTGTCGTTGTTCTTACCATTACGACACCGCTCAATAACTTGATCTACCACAATTTACTCGCTGATGGAGCGCTTTCATGGGCGGGTATGCCAGATGTTAATTTAAGCTTTTTAGGCTTTCTAAGTTACATCGGGGTTATTGCAGCCAGTGTCCAAATACTAGAAATGTTTTTGGATAAATATGTGCCAGCACTCTATAACGCGCTAGGTGTGTTTCTTCCGCTTATTACCGTTAACTGCGCCATCTTAGGTGCATCGCTCTTTATGGTAGAGCGCGATTATAACTTCACCGAGAGCGCCGTGTTTGGTGCCGGTGCAGGCTTAGGTTGGGGTTTAGCCATTGTGGCTCTGGCTGGCATTCGTGAGAAGCTAAAGTACAGCGATGTACCTGAAGGCTTAAGAGGGTTGGGCATTACCTTTATTACTGTAGGTTTGATGTCTCTTGGATTTATGTCTTTTGGTGGTATCGACCTGTAGAGCAGGTTATCGAGGAGTTTAGGAAAGATGAATGAAATTACTCTAGGCGTTGGTATGTTCACAGCCATTGTGCTGGCACTAGTCGCTATTATCTTAATTGCTCGCGGGCAATTGGTAAGCACTGGTGATGTAAATATCAATGTTAATGGTGAAAAAACAATTTCGGTTGCCGCTGGTGACAAGTTGCTTCAAACCTTAGCTTCTAACGATTTGTTTTTGGCATCTGCCTGCGGCGGAGGTGGTACTTGCGCGCAGTGTAAATGTATTGTTTCGGAAGGCGGTGGTTCTATACTCGCAACCGAAGAGCCACATTTTACTCGTCGCGAGATTCAAGAAGGCTATCGCCTGTCTTGTCAGGTTGCTGTAAAGCAAGATATGAAAGTTCAGATACCTGAAGAGGTATTCGGCGTTAAGCAATGGGAATGTACTGTTGAGTCAAACCCAAATGTAGCGACCTTTATTAAAGAGCTTACACTGCGCTTACCTGAAGGCGAAAATGTGAACTTCCGAGCCGGTGGTTATGTACAGCTAGAATGTCCGCCTCACATTGTTAAATATGCTGATTTTGATATTGAAGAGCAATACCGTGGTGACTGGGAGCGTTTTGGCTTTTTAGATTTAGAATCAAAAGTTGATGAAACCGTAATTCGCGCTTATTCAATGGCTAACTATCCACAAGAGCAGGGCGTTGTTAAATTTAATATACGCTGTGCAACGCCGCCGCCCAATAATCTTGCACTCACTCCTGGGCAAATGTCTTCTTGGACCTTTGGCTTAAAACCGGGTGATAAGGTCAAGGTTTATGGTCCCTTCGGTGAGTTCTTTGCTAAAGAGACTAAAGCCGAGATGGTGTTTGTTGGTGGTGGTGCGGGAATGGCGCCAATGCGTTCACACATCTTTGATCAGCTCCGTCGAATTCATACCGATCGTAAGATATCCTTTTGGTACGGTGCTCGCTCAATGCGTGAAGCATTTTACGTCGATGAGTACGATACGCTTGAGTCTGAAAACGATAACTTCGATTGGCATTTAGCGCTCTCTGATCCATTGCCAGAAGATAACTGGGAAGGGTTAACAGGCTTTATCCACCAGGTTCTTTTTGATAATTATTTGAAAGATCATCCTGCGCCAGAAGATTGTGAGTACTATATGTGTGGGCCACCTATGATGAACTCAGCGGTTATTTCAATGCTGCTGGATCTCGGTGTTGAGCCTGAAAATATTATGCTCGATGATTTTGGTGGCTAATTGATTGACGTTCTTGTGAGTAATTTAATTAGAATCAAGACAATGACAGCGATGCTATTTTTAGCGTCGCTGTTTTTGCTTCTGGGTTGCGATTCGCAAAGGGCGGCTGATGATTTATATGCAGCTCATCGCTGGTCGGGCGAGACCATGGGGACTTATTATCGGATTACGATTGTAGAAGATATTGATGCTCAAGATGGAATTGATCTAACTTTAGCTAAGCAGCGTGTCGAACAGCAATTGGATGAAATTATTGCATCGATGTCGACCTATGAAGTTGATTCAGAAATTTCTCAATTTAATCGTCTTCAGGCTAATCAGTGCCTTCCGGTCTCCCAATCATTATTGGATGTTGTTACGCTTTCATTCGAAATAAATGCAAAGTCACTAGGCGCTTTTAATCCCTTAGTTGCTCCACTTGTTGAGCGCTGGGGTTTTGGTAGTTCTAGTGCTGATTTTGTTTATCCCGACGAAAATGAAATTGCTCGCTTGCTGGCTCGAGCAGATATGTCGGCGTTATCAATTGATGATACAGCGCAGTCCCTATGTAAATCGGCCGATATTGAATTAGACCTTTCTGCCATTGCTAAGGGTTATGCTGTTGATCGCATTGCCGATCAGTTAGCTGCGCTTTCAGCCACTAATTACTTAGTGGATGTCGGCGGCGAGCTGATTGTTGCCGGTCACAACCCGACAGGTCAGGCTTGGCGGCTAGCGATAGAAAAGCCTGTTTTCCGTTTAGGTGAGATTGAGCAGCTAGTCGGTTTAACTGACGTAGCTATTGCAACTTCTGGTGATTATCGTAACTTTTTTGAATATCAGGGTAAGCGCTATTCGCATACGATTGATGTAAGAACCGGTTATCCCGTGCAGCATAATCTTGCATCGGTTAGCGTCATAGCGGACACAGCCGCTGAGGCGGATGCTTGGGCGACAGCTTTAACGGTGCTGGGAGAAAAGCACGCTAGGCAGTTAGTTGACGAGCAAGGTCTTGCGGTCTATTTAATTAAGCGCGAGAATAGTTCAGCAAATGAGCCTGAAAGTACAGAATCTGAAGAGACGGTGACAGCTTGGTATTCTGAGCAATTTAGTCCTTATATTTTACAATAAGCCGCCTTGTTAATAGGCGCGTAATCGAGATCTACCCAATGGCAACATTCTTTTTTACATTAGGTTTTTTACTGCTTGTAGTCGCTGCAATGGCTGTTGGCGTTATCTTTGCCAATAAACCCATTAAGGGCTCATGTGGTGGTATACAGGCTTTAGGACTTGGCGGAGACTGTGACATCTGTGGTGGCGATACCGCAAAATGCGATGAAGAGAATGAGCGAGTTGCAGCAGAGCAACAAGCGGCTAAGCCTGTTTTTTATAATGCCGATAAATAATTAGCACTTCAACTTCTACTTCAATTAGCGATTCAATTATCACTTCAACAATAGCTAGGGCTTTTTCGCGATGAAAGCCTTTTTTCGTTTCGGATAGCAGCCGGTACAAATTTCACAAACGGTTCCATCGCATCCTCTGGCGCTACAAAACTCTCGGCCATAAAAGATAATTTGTAAATGCAGTTTATTCCAATATTTTTTATCGAATAGCTTTTTCAAATCGCGCTCTGTTTGAACCACATTTTTGCCGTTAGTCAAACCCCAGCGTTGAGCAAGGCGATGGATGTGTGTGTCGACAGGGAAGGCGGGGTGGCCAAAGCCTTGTGACATAACAACGCTAGCTGTCTTATGCCCAACACCTGGTAGCTCTTCAAGCAGTTCTATATCTTCTGGCACCTCACCATTATATTTATCCATTAAAATCTGTGACAACTCGACAATAGCACGCGATTTTCTTGGTGCGAGTCCGCAGGGCTTAATGATGGGGTAGAGTTGTTCTGGGGTTTTTGTGGCCATTTTTTTAGCATTGTTAGCCAGCTTGAAGAGCGCAGGGGTCACTTGATTGACGCGAATATCCGTACATTGGGCTGATAACAGCACGGCCACTAGTAAGGTGTAATTATCGCTATGGTCTAACGGCACAGGTGTGCTCTTGTAGAGTCGATTGAGTACCTTGTGAGCAAAAGCTGCACGCTCTTTTTTTAACATGCGGTTACCATCTTGAGGGGTTGATTATTAAGCACTCTATGTCGGATGAGCTGCTCTCTTAGCAGATTGTCTAAGTCGATTGCCTGAGTAGATTGGATGATCTAAAGCGGGTAAACTCTACTTCAACCAGAATGCAGGCTTATTCTACACGCTCTGCTTCTATTCTAAACAGCACTCATCATACAAAAATGGCTTATGGAATCAATAACAGATTATCTGGCACAGTGGAGCGGCGAACACGCTTGGGTCGTTCATGTCTTTATCATTGTACTGCTGACTTTAGTCGCTAATTTTATGGCTAAGCGCTTACTGGATCGTGTTCATCGGCAGTTAGCCAAGACATCAACACTCTGGGACGATGCGTTAATTAAAGCGGCTAGGCAGCCATTGGCGATCTTAATATGGGTGATCGGTATCTCATGGGCCGCAGAAGTGGTTCAATCGCTTTCTGATGCGGTAATTTTTTCGGCGATCAGCCCATTACGTGATGTATTGGTTATCTTTCTTCTCGCTTGGTTTTTGGTGCGCTTTGTACGTGAGGCTGAGAACAATATATTAGCGAAAGCGCCTGATGCTAATGATGAAGCTCCGATTGATGAATCTACAGTTCATGCGCTAGGTAAGTTGGTTCGTCTCTCTATTATTATCACTTCGGTATTAGTCATGCTCCAAACTTTGGGCTATAGCGTATCCGGTGTTTTGGCCTTTGGTGGTATTGGTGGCATTGCGGTTGGTTTTGCAGCGAAGGATTTACTGGCTAACTTCTTTGGCGGCTTGATGATTTATTTAGATCGCCCATTTTCTATTGGCGACTGGGTGCGCTCACCGGATCAAGAAATTGAAGGTGTTGTAGAGTATGTGGGATGGCGTCAAACACGTATCCGTACCTTTGATAAGCGGCCACTATATATTCCCAACTCTACCTTTATGACAATCTCGGTTGAAAACCCCTCGCGAATGACGCATAGACGTATCTACGAAACCATTGGACTTCGTTATGACGATGCTGCTGTTTTGGAGTTAGTGGTTAAAGACGTTGAAGCCATGCTAAAACAACATGAAGAAATTGATACAGGTCAAACCTTAATGGTTAACGTTAATGCTTTTGGTGAGTCATCATTGGATTTCTTCATTTACTGTTTTACAAAAACCGTGAATTGGCAGCACTTCCATGTGGTCAAGCAAGACGTGTTAGTTAATATTTTAAATATTGTCGAGAAACACGGTGCCGATGTGGCTTATCCGACGCAAGTGATTAGCTTGCAGCAGGCTGAAGCAAAAGCTTAATTAGTTTTTATTGCTTCTGGCTCAGCTGTTTCAGATTCGTCTGCTACAAGTTCGTCTGCGACAGTTTCGAGTACTTCAGGGATTTCGTATTTAGTGATCTGGATGATTAGACCCAGCATTGGATGATCGAGAAAATGGATTTCTGCACGCTTCATTTTTCGATGCTCTTTTAAGACAAAAGTCTTGCTTGCTTCGAACTGATCAAAATTCAAATCGGATTCGCTATCGTCTTCAAAAAAATCATCTTCTAACTCATTATCGTATTTGCCTGCCTCATCATGTTGATTCGGTGGTGCTCGATCATTATTCGCTTGCTCGCCGTGTTCAAGGCTAAACTCATAGAGTGCTTCTTGCTCGATCATTTCCGCTATTTCTGCTTCACGGATAAGCTTGTCTTCAGCAACTCGGACTGAATCAACAGGGAAGTCAGGTACTGAGTTGATGTCGATAATTTTCGCCGTTAAAAGGCTGTTTTCACTGGGTTCGCGTGTAAGCTCTTGCCATTGCTCATCATTACGTAAAGTATATTGCGTTAACCATAGGTCAGTTGTGATATGTAAATAGCGATCTTTATTAATCTTAATGCTACCTTCTAACTCGCGGTGATCGTCATAAATATCACCACCGGCAACAGGAATTGAAGGTGCGGTTTCTTTTGCGCCAAGCTCTTGATGCCAAGCATGGTGAAACAATACATTATGGTTAGAGCGTCTATCGATGGCGTTAGCCATATCGTTTAACAGAAACGTTTCAGCCTCAAGCTTTTCCAGCAGAGGCAAAGAAGCAAGAGTTTTTTCTTTATGAGTTCGTGTATCTTCTACTGCAGTTGTTGCAGGTAAAGGTGCTAATAAAAGATTATCAATAGCTTCAGTTGTAATAGGCGCTTCAATATCTAAGCTGATAACTTCTTCAGTTAATGCGGGCTCATTAGTGGTGTCGCTTAGCGGAAGTTCTTTTTGTGGTGGATGGAGAAAAACAAGATTATCTGGGTAGCCGAGTTCAGGGTTGTCATGCCAATACTCGGTGACATCACTGTCATTATTGGCTTCACTGTTATCAAGATTATTTCGGTTGGTAAAGATAATAACTTCAATACGATAAACGTCTTCAAACTCTGGCAGTCTTTTCTCAATGGTATTAGCAAACGCAGCATTCACTAAAAAATTAGCACATAAAAAGCCAGCAAGAATAATTAGCCGCTGATTGGATTTTACTTTTGATTTATATGACACGTTAATTACTGGCATTGTCGTCGCTATTGTTTCCTAGCTGGTCAACTAACTGTGATATCCATTGAATTCGTTGTTGAGATTCTGGCAGAAATTGATTAAACGTCAAGCGGGTGGCCCCTTTAAGCTTGAATGTTTCATAGTCATTTTGGACTAAACCAACGATTGTCATAGGGTTTACCGAGGTATTACTGGTAAAGTCGATATAACCACCGTTCTCGCCCGCATCAATCTTGGCTATACACACCGTAATGCATCGCAATTTAATCTCCATAATCGAGAATAAATTTTTGATCTCATTAGTTAACAGGCCAAAACGATCAATCATTTCTACTTGAAGATCTCTAAGCTTATCTCGACTGTCTGCACTCGCAATGCGCTTATAAAGGATCAATCGATTATGAACATCAGGAAGATATTCATCTGGGATGAGCGCAGGTAAATGAAGATTAATTTCGCCGAGTATATTGAGCGGCGCAGCAAGGTCGATAGACTCGCCATTTTTAAGTGCGGTTACGGCACGCTCTAGCATATCGAGATATAGGGTATAGCCGACGGACTGCATTTGTCCGCTTTGCTCATCGCCTAACAGTTGTCCTGCGCCGCGTATTTCTAAATCGTGAGTTGCCAACATAAAGCCTGCACCGAGATCTTGTGCTTCTTCTATCGCCTCAAGACGCTTGGCTGCATCACGAGATAACAGCTTGCGACTAGGTACAAATAGATAAGCATAAGCCTGATGGTGTGAGCGGCCGACTCGACCACGTAATTGATGAAGCTGCGCAAGGCCAAATTTATCGGCGCGCTCAATAATAATGGTATTGGCGTTAGGTATATCAATACCAGTTTCGATAATGGTCGAACAGACTAAAATGTTGAAACGACGATGATAAAAATCTGACATCACCTGTTCAAGTTCGCGTTCGGGCATTTGTCCATGACCCACAGCAACACGCGCATCGGGTAATAGCTCACGCAACTCCTGAGCTGCACGCTCAATGCTGCTTACATCATTATGCAAATAGAAAACCTGGCCACCTCGAAGAAGTTCACGTAACAGCGCTTCTTTAAGAATGCCTTTTTGCTTTTCGTGAACAAAGGTTTTAACCGATAGCCTTTTTGCCGGCGGAGTAGCAATAATTGATAGATCACGCAGGCCGGCCATTGCCATATTTAAGGTGCGAGGAATTGGTGTAGCCGTCATGGTCAAAAGATCAACGTTGGCACAGAGACTTTTAAGCTGTTCTTTCTGCCTTACACCAAAGCGATGCTCTTCATCGACTATAACTAAGCCTAAATCATGAGGTGCAATATCTTTTTGAATCAGTTTGTGAGTGCCAATAAGAATGTCGGTCGCGCCACTACTAAACGAAGCCATTACCTTGGTTTGCTCTTTAGTTGTCTTAAAGCGTGAGAGGGTGTCTATGGCGATTGGCCAATCAGCAAAGCGGTCTTGAAAGTTTTGGAAATGTTGTTGTGCAAGTAGTGTGGTCGGCACTAACACCATCACTTGTTTGCTATTGCTGGCAGCAACAAAAGCCGCTCGCATTGCAACTTCGGTTTTACCAAAGCCAACATCACCGCAAACCAGCCTATCCATAGCGGTCTCTTTTTGCATATCAAGTAATACAGCTTCGATAGTGGTTTTTTGGTCTGTCGTTTCTTCAAAAGGAAATTTATCAGTAAATCGTTGGTAGTCGTTATCTACAATCTCAAAAGGATGGCCTTGCATTGACTTGCGTCGTGCATAGATATCGAGAAGTTCGGCAGCGACATCATGAATATTGGCAATCGCCTTTCGTTTTGCATTGCCCCAGTTTTCACTACCCAGTTTATTCAGCGGTGCCAGTGATTCATCGCCACCCATATAGCGACTGATCATATGCAGTGACGTGACAGGTACGTAGAGACGGTCACCGCCAGCGTATTCGAGCGTCAAAAACTCTGCATCAATAATTTTTCCATTGCCGCCATCAACCGGCATATGCTCTAAACCGCGATAGCGGCCAACACCATGATCGAGATGAACAATAGGTGAGCCTACGTTGAGCTCGATTAGATTATGTATCGCTGCGTCCGAAAGTAGGTTGCGTTCTTTATTAGCGCGAGCTTTAGGCTTTATAGTAACGCCAAACAATTCTGGTTCAGCAATAATGCTGATACCTGTTTCTGGAAATGTAGCACCACGGTTAAATGCAGCGACAGCGATACCTGTTTGTGGTGAATCACTATTAAGTTCAACTGCAGATTTGAAGTCTTGCCATTTGTCGCAATTAATTGCATCGACACCAATAGCCTTGAGTTTTTCAGAGAAAATTTCTCTGCGGCCTAGTGACTCAACGCAGAATAAAACATGCCGCGTTGCTGAGCTGCTTTGATTCGGCTCTTTGGGTGAATTAGTTAGAAATGCCTGTAGTCGTGTAAGCGCGTTATCGGCATGATCATCAATAAGCAGCTTCGGATTGGTCGCGGCATTACAGCTGTATATGCCGCGCGCTGTATTTTGTTTTTGATCTAACACATTCGCTGTTGTAGTAATCCGTGAGAACTTTGCCATATTAGCAAAGCATTCTTCAATTTTTAGATAGAGGTTTGCAGGCGGCAAGAGCGGACGGGTTGGGTCTATCGCTTGTTGCTCGTGACGATCATTCACATTATTTAAAAAATCCAATGCAATTTTTTCAAAATCAGGACTGCTAAATATAAGGCTGCTCTCGGGTAAGTAGTCGAGTAGCGTTTCTGTGTGATTAAAAAACATTGGTAGATAACTTTCAATGCCTGCGTAGGGTATGCCAGCAAGAACGTCTTGATAAATCGGGCAGTGTGATGGGTTATGGTTAAACTCATCATGCCATTGATCGCGAAAAGTATTTATTGCTTCTTGGTCGAGACAAACTTCAGCCGCAGGCAGTATTTCGATACGTTCAATTTTATCCAGTGAGCGCTGTGAGTCTGCATCAAATGTTCGCAGGCTACTTATCTCATCATCAAATAATTCTATTCGATATGGCGAGTCGCTACCCATAGGGAATATATCAAGGATGGAGCCGCGAACAGCATATTCGCCATGCTCAAAAACCGTATCTCGATGTTGGTAACCCGCATTTTCTAATTGAATTTTAATCTGCTTCGTATCTAATTGCTGACCATTGCCAATGACTAAGCTGTCGCGATTCACATAACTGCGCGGACAAATTCTGGCGAGCAATGTTGATACGGTAACAAGGCAAACACCAAAACTCTGACTTTGTAGATGGTAAAGGGTGCTTAGGCGCTCTGAAATAATATCAGGTTGCGGTGAGAAATGGTCGTAGGGTAAAACTTCGCGATCAGGAAAAATATGCAGTTTAAAGTCAGCGTTATCAGCTGCAAAAAATTTAAGTGCTTCAAACCACTCCTGAGTATCATTAGCATCTTTTGTGATGACTAAGGCAAAGCGCTTGTCTTGTTTTAGATGAGCCAAGAGAGCAACAGCAGCCGATGCACCAGGCAAAGAATGCCATGCATGGATTCGTCCTATCGGTGGAGAAATAGAGGCGGGTAGGAGTTCCAGTGACATCAGTATATTTTATGTTCTGCTTTGATAATGTTAGATAGTGATTAAGTAGTGATTAGATTGTTATAACCGCTGATTGCTCTTTATTTCTATTCAATACTATTTATTACTCTCGATTTAGTTCGATAATAACGAATAGTGTAGAAATGCTTCTGGCGATAAAAAAGAATGCTAGACCGCCAGCAGCACCCCATAAATGTGCATCAACAATCACGGTGTTATTGATAAGATGCTCAGTAAGCTGAGGTATACCGTTAGCCGAGAAGAAATCGGCATTTTGTTCGATAGCGAGTTTAATTACGACTGCGACAATCCATAATAAGTTTGAACGTGATCGCAAGACGGCATAGACAAATAAACCATGTAATGCGCCAGACAATCCAACTAGCCAATCGGTGTCGGGCGAATAGTAAAATACGCCATAAGCCGAAGCAGCGGCAGATGCCATTAGCGCGGCTAGCCACCACAATGATTTAAAGGCCGACGTAAACAGTAAATACAGGCAAAGTAGTGCAGTGATATTAAGTGCCAAATGATAAGCGTTAAGGTGTACCAAGGCATGACCTAATGCAAGTAATGGCTGATCGCTAAATAGATACCGATCAAAGCGCCAGATTTCTTGCAGCTGAGTTTGATCAAATATGAAAATTAACCCAGCGATGAGCAGGCCTAAGACTATCTCAGGCAAATACTGTAAAAGCGTATCTATACGATTAGGCACTGTTTTTTCTTTTAAATTTTCCATTGGCAGGAATGATACACCTTATTGCTGTTTATCGAAATCATTGATTGGAACCACCATAGCTGTCTATTTTTAATCCTTTAATCTGTTATATTTAGCGATTCAAATTCACTCTATATCCCAGTGTTACACCTAAGCATGATATTCAGCTTGCTTAGGTGTCTAACGAGGCAAATATAAATATGAAGATAAGTATTGTTTCTGGCAGTCATCGATCGAGCGGGCAAAGTGGAAAAATAGCAGGGGTTATTGCTCAATCACTCTCTGAATCCACTTCATGTGATGAATCTTATCTCCTAGATCTAGCCGATAATCCTTTGCCACTCTGGGATGATTCAATCTGGTCGGGAGACGTTAGTTGGCAGCAGCGTTTAGCGCCGATATCAGAGCAACTTTCTAGCAGTGATGCTTTGGTCATTATTGTGCCTGAGTGGCACGGCATGGTCCCCTCTGGTCTTAAAAACTTCTTTTTAATGTGGGGCAAGGGTGAATTGGCTCATAAGCCGGCCTTGCTGGTGAGCGTTTCTTCTGGTGATGGCGGTGCTTATCCAATTGCTGAACTGCGCATGAGCAGTTATAAAAACAACCGTATCTGCTATCTGCCGGAGCATTTAATTATCCGTAAGGTAGAGTCGGTATTCAATTCAAGTGCTGATGATAATGATGCCAAAGCTCAAGCTTATCTTGAGGGGCGTTTAGATTACTGTCTGAAACAGTTATTAACCTATGCTCAGGCCTTTAAGCACATTCGAGAGAGCGATACGACGAGCCTTTCGACTTATCGTAACGGAATGTAGCCTAATCTTTATTTATTATTTTACGTATCGCTATAAAGACAAAAATTAAAACGGTAAAGCCAATAAAGAAGGTGAGGATATAGTCTGCCCATCCTAAGATAAGCATCACGGCAATAATCAATAGTTGAAAGCCTAAGCCGAAACAAGATAGAGCTGTCATAAACCATTTAGGAAAATGTTTAGCCTGCTCGGCATTCTTGTCTAATGCCTGTATAGCTTTGTCGAAAACGCCATAACAAAGTGTGTACATCCAAAACAAGCGATCGACATTTCGCTGCTTTTCTCCTGGCAGTGCAACCGGAACCGTATCCTCAAATACACGACTCGTTGTATCGCCATCAACCTTGTTACGAAGTATGACGTAGTAGTAGTTGTAAAGCGTGCCTTGTAACTGGATGCCAAAAAATGCGGCTACCGTCATTAGTAGCGACCCATCCGTGATATGGCATACCGTTAGCAAAAATAGGGCATTGAGTATGATGTCTGATACAGAATCGAAAAAACGGCCAGTATAAGAGGGTGTGTTTTTTACTCTCGCCAATTCACCATCTGCGGCATCCAATATAGATTTTAAGACCAGAAAAAAACCGGCCAACAGATATTGATGGTTAAGCATGCAAAGAATGGCAAGCAGCCCAGAAATGATAAACATTACGGTAACGTGGATAGGTGTTACACGTGTATTTTGAAAGCCGTATGCAATCCATCTGGCGACGGGACGGCCATAATCTGAAAGATCTATAAATCGGTATTCGACAGGAAGTTTTGACAAGTAGATGGCCCCTTTAAAGTGTTAGCAATGACTAACGAGAGTAGAGCATCGAATCGTTATTTTAGTGTCTGAACACTAGAGCCAAAAGAATAGACCTATTGGCCTAGATATGAAAAATGGCGCGCTCGGCAGGAGTCGAACCTGCGACCCCCTAGTTCGTAGCCAGGTACTCTATCCAGCTGAGCTACGAGCGCGTGTCGTTCTGTAAATCGTCTCGAATCACTTAATTAATTTAACGATTGATAAGTAAGCTCGAGAGGGCGCGTACTATAGTGAAGCTCGCCCCACAGGTCAACCGCTAAGCCTATGATTATTGATCTTTATGAGGAAAATTTCTGACTTTAAGAGTGTTGTAAGGAAAGAAGAAGCTAACTGATGAAAAAGAGGGTGTAAAGAGTAGCCATTTGCTTTTTTAGGGCACACCTACCAGGGAGCGCGGACTTTCAAAACAATGTGGCTACTGTTTCCTTACAGACATCGATAACGCTTATTAACTCTTTTTGGTCTGAAAGCTGAACGAGTTGTAGGGCAGTGTAACAATTGTTGCTGGACCCCCTCGTTCAGCTTCCATGTTTTCAAATATACATCAACCATTGTTATTGAATGTTAAAAGCATGTAAAAATAAGCCGTACGTTATTTGACCAGATCGAGTGGTGTGTCGGGCATTTATATCAATAAAACTCTGAAACTATTCCAATAAAAGCCACAACACGCTTGAAATCATTTTTTTTGACTCCATATCGGTAAGCTTGAACACCTATTTGATAAGGTTTCACCGCTGCCAGTGGCGATAGCGTTTGCTGGCGATATTTAGATTTACTCAATGCGAGGCTCGAATGACAGCATCAACCAATACCGCTAGCGATCAACCTAAAAACACAGCAGATCAAGTAAAAGAAACCATGGGGTTTCAGGCTGAAGCAAAACAGCTTTTACAGCTAATGATTCATTCACTTTACTCCAATAAAGAAATTTTTCTCAGAGAGTTAATTTCTAATGCATCGGATGCGGCGGATAAACTTCGTTTCGAAGCGTTAAAAGATGATTCGCTGTTTGAAGGTGATAGTGATCTTGCTATTAAGATCGAGTTTGATAAAGACGCTAACACAGTGACTATTTCTGATAACGGCATTGGTATGTCGCGCGAAGAAGTGATTAATAATCTGGGTACCATTGCAAAGTCAGGTACCGCAGAATTCCTTAAGAGCATGACCGGTGATCAAAAACAAGATAGTCAATTAATCGGCCAGTTTGGTGTTGGTTTTTATTCAGCCTTTATCGTTGCCGACCGTGTTGAAGTTCTCACTCGTCGCGCTGGCGCTGCCATTGCTGATGGTACCTATTGGGAATCAGAAGGTGATGCAGATTTCAATATTGCCAGTGTCGAAAAAGCCGGTCGCGGAACCACCGTTATTTTGCATCTAAGAGATGATGAAAATGACTTTGCTGACAACTGGCGTCTTCGCAGTATTGTTAAAAAATATTCGGATCATATCGCTATTCCTGTGATGATGGAAAAGCAGGCTATGCCGGCAGCTGATGAAGATGCTGACGCAGAAAAAACTGAAGATGTAGCCCCCGAGTTTGAAGCCATTAACGATGCTACTGCACTTTGGACGCGTCCACGCAGTGATGTATCTGAAGATGAATATAAGGAGTTTTATAAAGCGCTTTCACATGATTACGAAGATCCGATTAAATGGAGTCACAATCGCGTTGAAGGTAAGTTCGAATATACAAGCCTTCTCTATATCCCATCGAAACCACCAATGGATTTGTGGAATCGTGATGGCGCAAGAGGCCTAAAGCTTTATGTGCAACGTACTTTTATTATGGACGATGCAGAACAGTTTTTACCGGTTTACCTGCGCTTTATAAAAGGTGTTGTTGATTCCAATGATTTGCCGCTTAATGTGTCACGCGAAATATTACAGCAAGATGCAACGACTGAAAGTATGCGTAGCGCATTAACTAAGCGTTCACTCGATATGCTCGAGAAGATGGCTAAGAACGCGCCTGAAGAGTACAGCGTTTTTTGGAAGTCATTTGGTAGTGTTTTGAAAGAAGGTCCTGCCGAAGATGCTGCTAACAAAGAAAAAATCGCTAAATTATTGCGTTTTTCAACCACCCAGAGTGAGCAGGAAGAGCAAGATCAGTCTTTAGAAGATTATGTTTCGCGCATGAAAGACGGCCAAGAGAAGATTTATTATGTGGCTGCCGAAAATTTCGCTACCGCGAAGAACAGCCCTTATTTAGAAGTGTTTAGAAAGAAAGGTATTGAGGTGCTTTTACTTCATGATCGCATCGATGATTGGTTGATGAGCCATATGATGGAATTCGATGGCAAGCATCTACAAGATGTTGCTAAAGGTGAATTGGATCTAGGTAGTCTTGACGACGAAGCGGATAAGAAAGAACAAGAGCAGCTGTCAGAAGATAATAAGGACATGGTAGAGCGAGTTCAGACAGTATTAACCGAAAAAGTTGAGACTGTTCGTGTGACTAATCGCTTAACGGATTCACCGGCCTGTCTTGTTGTTGGTGATCACGATATGGGTGCACAGATGCGTCGTATCATGGAAGCGGCAGGGCAAGAGCTTCCAGCGACTAAACCTATTCTTGAATTAAACCCTGGCCATCCTTTGGTGGCTCGACTAGATCAAGAAGCCGATGAGCAGCGTTTTGCTGAGTTAAGTCGTTTGTTATTTGATCAGGCCTTATTGGCAGCAGGCGATAGCCTTGAAGATCCAGCGACCTTTGTTGCTAGATTGAACAAGCTGTTACTAGAGTTAAGTAGCTAGCCTGTAATCTTAAAGCAGTTTCTAGCTTTTTATCTGTCAGCTATTGGCAGTCGACAGTGAAACCGTTAGTATCCTAAATGCGCCTGTGGTAATTCCACGGGCGCTTTTTTAATTGCGTATAAATTAATAACGCTAGCCTTAATTGGGATCTATTAAATGAATCATACCTATCGCATTGCCGTTCTTGGTGGTGGTAGTTTTGGCACAACGCTTTGTAACCTTGTCGCTGATAAAGGCCATAGCGCCATGCTTTGGTTACGCAATGCTGAACGAGCTGAAGAAATTAATCGTGACCATAGAAACAGTTATTACCTGCCTGACTATGTGTTAAATGATAATGTTCATGCCACCACAAGTATCGAAGAAGCGATTGTTGATGCTGATCTGATTTTTGTTGCCGTGCCTAGCGGCTCCTGCCGTGAAGTCAGCGTCGAACTGGCAAAATATATCAGTGACGACACGATGGTTATCAGTACGACTAAAGGTATTGAGCATCAAAACTTTAAATTGATGAGTGAGGTTTTACGAGAGGCCTTACCGAAAAATCCACTAGGTGTTTTAAGTGGTCCTAACTTAGCTAAAGAAATTGCCGCCAGACATTTAACCGGCACAGTGGTTGCTAGTAGCAATACTGACTTGATTAAAAATGTTCAAAATGCGTTGCATTGTCACTACTTTAGAGTTTATGGCAGTCAAGATGTTTATGGGGTTGAGCTTAGTGGCGCATTAAAAAATATCTATGCAATTATATCTGGCTTAGGTGCGGCAATGCATTTAGGTGGTAATACACGCGCTATGTTGATGACGCGAAGCCTTGCAGAAATGAGTCGTTTCGCTGTGAGCATGGGTGCAAATCCAATGACGTTCCTTGGTCTTGCCGGTGTTGGCGACCTAATTGTTACCTGCTCTTCATCACTGTCTAGAAATTATCAGGTAGGCTTTGCTGTAGGAACAGGTAAGACCCTAGAACAGGCCACTCAAGAGTTAGGCCAAGTTGCAGAAGGCGTTAACACTTTAAAGCTGGTTAAATCTAAAGCCGATGCAAATGATGTTTATATGCCGCTTGCATCCGGTTTATACGAGATTTTGTTTAATCATGTGAGTGTTGAAGAAACTATCAGCCAGCTAATGCTTGGTGAGCAGAGTGAAGACGTAGAATTTTTGTTAGCTGATAAATAGTATGATTAAAACTGTATGAAAACGATTGCAATACTGCGACATGGTGAGGCAGAGTTTGCCGGTAATTCCGATGCTGGTCGCGTTCTTACCCCGCGAGGAATGCGTAATAGTCAAGTCGCAGCAGAAACACTAGCGGCGCATCTTTCATCACAAGTATCTGAAATGGGTCCGGATGCTGTCTTTTATAGTCCCTTTGTTCGTACTCATCAAACCGCAGATGCTGTGCTTAAGATATTAAACACTCGAAGTGATCATCCAATTTATTTTGCCGCTGAGAAAGCTTTACTCGGTGACAATACGCCACATGCCGTTTGTCAGTGGCTTGATACTTTACCCTATGAACGTATTTTATTAATTAGCCATGAGCCCTTAGTGTCTGGTCTTGTTGAATGGTTAGTTCAAGGTTCCAGCTCGGCCAGTTCAAATGGGGTTGATAGCCATCCGTTTTTCCCTTCATCACTAGCAATACTTTCTGCAGAGGTAGTTAGTCAAGGCTGTGCAGAACTCGTATCAATGACTCATCACTGTGCGAAATAGTCGTATTATTTAAGGATTTTAAATGCCAGCTTTGCAAGCGCCACCCCTAGAGCGAAAGTTCAACGTCAATGGACTTACCATTGCCGCGCAGCAGTGGGGAATTGGAAACAAACACCGTGTTATCGCCTTACATGGTTGGTTAGATAACAGTGCTAGCTTTGAAACAATCGCTCCCCATATCGAAGATTGCGACATTATCGCCTTGGACTTTGCCGGTAATGGTGAGAGCGACCATCGATCACAGCACGGTGCTTATAATATTTGGGATGACTTGCTGGATATTCTTGCTATTGCCGACGCCCTTGAATGGCCAAGCTTTAACCTGTTAGCCCATTCACGTGGTGCCTTTGTTGCTCTACTTTTGTCTGCATCAGCACCCGATCGCATTGAAAAGCTTTTAATGCTCGATGGTGCTGTGTCGCTTTCTATTGATGAAGAAGATTCACCTAAAAATTTATCTCGCTATCTTCGAGACCAGCGTAGCCTTTACAAGAAACCTTCGAGAGTTATGGCTTCAATTGATGAAGTTGTTCAGCGACGTATTGTTAAAATCGATATTTCTGCCGAGGAATGCCTGTCTCTAGCGCGCCGCTCGATAAAACCAGCGCAGGGCGAAGGTTATGTTTGGCGTCATGATCCCCGAGCAACAGGATCCTCAGCCTTTAAGTTAAGCAGTGCTTATCAAAAGGCTTTTTTATCGGCATTAACAACGCCCAGTTTAATGATTCTCGCAAAGAATGGATTTTCTAAATGGGAAGATATGAAAGCAGTGGTTAAAGAGTATTCAGATATTGAAGTGATTATTCATGACGGCGGCCATCATATGCATATGGAGTTTAAGCATTGTGAGAGTCTGGCCAAAAAAATAAGCCCATTTTTCGCCAAGCATTAGTACTTTACGCCAGGAAATAAAGTGAAAAAACTATTAAGAAGTAAGCGTTATAAGCGAAACAAAACACTCTTGCTTGGGTTTTCTGCGCTGCTAGCTATCTTGTATGGCTTGATATTTATTGTTGGTATACCGGCAAGACAAGTGTTTATTCTATTAAGTGTTGCCGTTGTGATTGTGGTGGTTTTAGCGATAGCTGGGTTTCTATTTACGTTTAGCTTTCTTGCTCTCAGACGACTCATTAAAAATAAAAATCACTGATCTTTATTGATAGAATTTACCGATGAATAATCGCCTAACGTTTTTACTCGTCTTGCGTTCCTAGATCGATTTCGACCGATAAACGCTCAGCAATTTTATCCAGTTGAAATTCTAATTCATCCAGATCGTAATCATGCTCATTGCTTAAGGACATGGTTGAATGAAATAAGCTATCACCACTCATTGGCGCGCTACTTAAATGCGTTTGCATATTCACCACATTGATCTTAGCGGCAACTAAGGCCTGACTGACCTCGTAAACAATACCTGGTCTATCATTGCCAACGATATCTAGTTGTAAGACGCTCTGACCTGCGCTTTGACTCGAAGCCTCTCTAGCAAAAGCATGGCTAGAATTACTTAACTGTATCGCTAAGCCATCTTTTGCGAGTTGATCTAACGCTGTTTGAAGGTTGGCGATCTTCGATTCATCAATATCGATACAAATGATTCCAGCAAAATGGCCGGCTAGTTTAGCCATGTTACTTTCAAGCCAGTTGCCATCGGAGTCGCTTATCGCTTTTGCTAATAGCTCAACAAGTCCGTTTTTATCATTGCCAATAAAACTGCAGATAACGGTGTTATTCATACTTTAAAGACTCAGTCGTTGATCAAAAGGGTGATTTAAGATTGTCTTAATTATAGACCTGATTTTTAGCAGAGAGAGTCGTGAATATTGCTAATGTTGACTGCACATGATTTCATCAGCTATTGATAATGCTTAGTTCTTTAATCATATGTCTCTTAAGCCGTTACGTTTTTTATCAGTAAATGGTAGCATTCAATCCATAGTCACAATGTTATTCGCAATTCAAACGAAGATAATGATGTCAAATACATTCGATTCAGACCTTCCCGATCAATCTACTACTGAGCCCTTAGAGATTCCTTTTGAGCAATTGTCTGAGCCGGCGCTTAATGGCGTGTTAGAAGAATATATTACTCGTGAAGGTACGGATTACGGGATGGTCGAGCGAAGTGTCGAATCTCAGCTAGATAGCGCTCGCGCATTATTAGCATCGGGAAAGGTGGTTATTGTCTTTGATGAGGTTAGCGAACGCTGTCAGATTGTTGAGTCGAGATTGCTCAAGTCTTTGTCATCTGATGTGCCTGAGGGTGATGCACCTAAAGGCGATGAGCATGGCTGATGACTTTAACCCTAATAGCTTAACTGAGCAGCAATATGAAGTGCTCGATGCCAATGGCTTAATTTGCCCCGAGCCTGTTATGCTTTTACATAATCGTATTCGTGCAATAGAAAGTGGTCAAATCATTAAAGTCTTCGCTACCGATCCTTCAACAGAAAGAGACATACTGCGTTTTTGTGACTTCCTTAAACACCCACTACTTTTTTGGCAAGAAGTGGGTGGTCAATATGAGTATTGGATTCAAAAAAAATAACAGCCTATCGTTGGTTCAGTAACTTCTCTATGGCTTCAATAGTTTCCGGATGACCTAAGCGTATTTGTTCGGCGATTTCACGCTGAAAATAACAGCAGAATTTTGGGTTACTAGCCGCTGAATAAAGGCAGTCATCTCTCGGTATTACTGGCGTTTTCTCGACAGTGTCTTCATTAACTAACATGCCATGTATTTCACCTACTTCGTCAAGCGCCCAACTGACTACAGGCGTTAGTAATAGTGACTGCGCATCAGCATTAATGATTAGGGCATGTGTGCCTATTAAGTCTGGAATTTCTTGTGCTACATTTTTTTCGTCATCACTGCCTTTGTTAGGTAATGGGTTTCTCGGTTCACCTTTTTTATTGTCGGGTATAAACCGCATGGCGGTAGCCAACTGTGCAACCATCGGCTCTGGTGGTGCAGAAAATATCGTACCTGTCGATTCAAGATAATAACCTTCCCAGCTAATATCATGGGTTTCCTCAATGCGAGTACAGTCCCTAATCTTGCCGATCCATGGAACAATCCCAACGGTTTCGCCATCATTACGAATACCCCAGCACAACACAGGCACGGAGATTAAGCGTTCGGGTTTATTATGATTGGCATAAAGCATTTTAATCCCTGAGTTCTCAGGGCATATTTGAATAATTGAGGATTGAGTGGGTTCAACGATCGATTGACCTGTGAATAGGTTAATCACGTTATTATTGTTGTTTGTAGAAGTAGTTTCAGATTGCATATGACAGACTCCTAATCGTTTTTAGCGCTTTAAAAAAGAATCACGCTATTAATTCCAGGACTATCGCGACATCGTCACTTTTTCTGTATCTTGTTACCTTGTCAGTTTAAGGGTGTATCAAGTGATTAAATCAATTTAACTGTTTGCCCTTATTATCCTTAGAGCGGCTTATTGGGTGAGTGATTTGTGTGGGTTTCAGAGTTAATTATAGCTTTTTAGACTGTTTTTCACTCAACTTGATGCGTAATATTTTCAAATTTTTGTAAATTATTGATTTATATGGACTATTAGCATCCTATATAGAGTTTCAATGCCATGATTTCATTACAATGACTCAAATATGTTAGCAGAAACCCTACATTCAGACGCTTGCCACAAGGCATCAGGACTTGAAGAGATATTCGCCGAAAAGTTTTATTCGGCTTATAAAACTTGCTTAGTCGGCGGGGCAGCCGAACCGCTCTATACGCCTGCGATTAACGCAGATGATAAGAGTCGTATATATTACCGCGAAGATTTTTTTGCCAGTGCGCTTCATGAGATTTCGCACTGGTGTATCGCTGGTGACAAACGGCGCTTGCAAGAAGATTTTGGTTATTGGTATGTTGAAGATGGAAGAGGCGACACAGATCAGGCTGCTTTTGAATCAGTAGAAGTAAAGCCGCAGGCGTTAGAATTATTGTTCTCACTTGCCGCTAATTATCGCTTTCAAATCAGTGTCGATAATCTCAATGGCTCAACAAAAAGCGTCGAACAATTTCAACAGACCGTTTTCCAACAAGCACTGTTCTACTGCAATTATGGCTTACCCCAGAGAGCTAGCATTTTCTTTAAAGCGCTTTGTGAGCATTATAGGGGTCTAACAATAACTGAAATTACTGAATTTCTTAAAAGCCATCAAGTCACCGAGCCAGCAAGACCCATTGAACGAATTTAATAGCGCATTTAATAACTCAAATATAACAAGGTTATAGTCACTAGATAATGAAAAAGCTTTCTATCCTCGCCGATGAGAACATCCCTAATCTTAATTCGCTTTGTGCTGATTGGGCAGACATCAAAACAGCTCTGGGCCGAAATATTTGCGCCAGTGATTTAGAGGCCGTTGATATTTTATTGGTGCGTTCTGTAACGAAAGTAAATGCAAAGTTACTCGCTAACAGCAGCGTTAAGTTTGTTGGCAGTGCAACCATAGGCATTGATCATATCGATACCGATTACCTTGCTGCACAGGGCATTGGTTTTGCGCATGCGCCAGGCAGTAATGCAAATGGGGTTGTCGATTATGTTATGTCGATTATATTGGATCACTATGACAATACTGCCTTGCAGAACCGAACCGTTGGCGTTTTTGGTCATGGTAATGTGGGCGGTCGACTTGCTAGATGTCTAAATCATTTTTCTATCCCTCATGTCGTCTATGATCCGTTAATTACCCCGTCAACTAAAAAAACTGTTGGCTGTCATTTTGTAGAAACGTTAGATGAGATCATGAGCTGTGAGATTATTAGTCTCCACGTGCCTTTAACGAAAGATGGTGAGCATCCTAGTTACCATCTTTTTAATAGCCAGCGCCTATCCCAACTTGTCGATAATGCCTTGTTGATTAATAGCAGCCGTGGCCCTGTGGTTAATAATCCTGATCTAAAAAACCTTCTTAATAATCGCTGTGACTTAAATGTGGCCTTAGATGTCTGGGAAGGTGAGCCCGCTATTGATACCGAACTCTATTCACTCTGTAAGCTAGGTACGCCGCATATTGCTGGTTATAGTCTCGATGGCAAGCATAGAGGGTCTAGTACGATTGTTTCAGCTGCAATGCAGCATTTTAATTTGAATCAAACGCCTGATACCGATGGTTTTAATACAATTAAACTCGAAGATTTAAACAGCCTCGACGATTATCGAAATGCATTATCGACGATATACAGCGCTGTTGATGAGTCAGCTTTATTTAAAAAGCAGTTATTAAGCAGCCCAAACACCGCTGAAATTTTTGACCGCTATCGAAAAAACTACCCTGCAAGAAGAGAGATTAATTATGATGGATGATCCATCATCAATTGATAGTGATAATCTTGATGAAGCATTTATGCGTCAGGCTTTAGTGCTGGCAGATACTGCCGCAGCACAAGATGAAGTGCCGGTAGGTGCGCTGGTTGTTCTTGACGGAGAAGTTATTGGCAGAGGTTTTAACAGCCCGATACTGGATAACGATGCAAGTGCCCACGCTGAGATAAACGCATTAAGAGATGCGGGTAATAAACTCAGTAACTATAGACTGCCAGAGTGCACGCTTTATGTAACGTTAGAGCCGTGTACCATGTGTATAGGTGCAATGATCCATGCTCGCATTGGTCGATTAGTTTTTGGTGCAAAGGAGCCGCGAGCAGGTGCTGTTGAATCTCAGCTATTACTGCTTGATCAAGATTTTTTCAATCATCGTATTGAATGGTGTGGTGGTGTGCTCGCCAATGAATCTAGTGACAAGCTAAAACAGTTCTTTAAAGCTAAAAGAAAATAGAACTACTGTTTTAGTTTTCTCTCATAAAGCCTGCTTATAGTGAAGAGTGACTCTCTGATTTTAAGTTTTGATCTTCATTACTAGAGATGACGGGTATCGCATCATCAGCTTGATTGCTTATTGCCGGTTCAATTGAAAAAAGACTATCTACCTTGGGTTGCCAGTTGCGCGCAATTTCATGCCATGTGAGTACATTCTGATAATGACGAATATGCTGAACATACTGTACTGGTTCATAGCCGCGGGCATAGCCATATCGTGTTTTTGAATACCATTTCTTTTGTGTCAGTAACGGCAGGCTTTGCTTAACATCATACCAGCTGCTTGGATCGCCACCGCGCTTCTGGGTAATAACGCGTGCATCTTCTAAATGTCCAAAGCCTACATTATAAGCTGCTAGTGCAAACCAAGTACGGTCTGGTTCGACAATACTTTTAGGTAAGCGTTTTTTCAGATAATTAAAATAGTGGGCGCCTCCACGTAAACTTTGATCAGGATCTAAGCGGTCGGTAACGCCAACTTCTTTCGCAGTAGGAAGCGTTAACATCATCATGCCACGCACGCCTGTGCGAGATTTTGCTAATGGATTCCATCCCGACTCTTGATAGCTAATAGCTGCAAGTAAGCGCCAATCCATTTCAAACAGTTCGGCGGCTAGTTTTATATTATCTAAGTAGATAGGCAGCTGTGTACTGATGTTTTTATCAAATTCATTGGCGGCCACTTGATTGATATGAGCAGCTTGCCCGTAATACTGTTCTTCAAGCTTTGCCAGTGTTCCGTCGGCTTTGATCTTCGTCATAAATTGATTAGCCGCCCGATGGAGATCGGAACCTTCTAGCTCTTTGGGTAACGCCCATGCAAACGAAGAAGGGCCGCCAACTTTTAAAGCTTTCTTTACACGAGGAAAAAATCCTTGATGCAATAAGAAATCGATAGAGTCTATTAAGGCATAGTCGATTTCTCCATCTTCAATGCGTCCTAACACATCAATATAGTCAACGTTGTTAAGTTCACGCCATTGAATATTTGGCAGTGTATTTCGCATATTTTCAAGTATTGCGGTATGCGTACTATCTGCAATGACGATAATATCTTTTGCAATTAAGTCTGCCGGTTTTCGTGGTCTTTTATTGCCAACTCGATAGACAACATAAGGTTGGCTCTCGAGGTAGGGCTGTGTATAGGCAAAGCGTCTTCGCTGTTCCTGTGTTGCACTCAGGCCAGCGGAGGCTAGATGGACTTCTCTTCGCTCCAAGCGATTAAATAAATCGGTCAATGAGTCGGTGGTGGTTATCTTTAGTTGCTTACCCAGCGATTTTGCAAATCGATCTAATAGCGCGTACTCAAAACCGCTCGGACCTTCATCGCTTTCATAATAGGTGTTAGGACTAATGCGTGTAATAACCTTTAGGTATGAAGCTGTGTCTTTTTCCTCAGCGTTTTTGTCAGCTTGAAATGAATCTTTTTGCTGGACAATAACGATGACAGCAAGCAAGGCAAACGAGAACCAGCCAAATAAAATTGACACGCGCATATGCCTCAAAGAATTGAGACCTCGACGGATAATTTTATCGCCTGTGTGATTAAGCAAGTTAAAGCTCCAGTAACTTATTCGTTCGCTTATTTATCAGCCAATAAGGGCTTAATAAAAAAGAACGCGCCAATAGTAGGTTAGCCAGCTTCTTGTTGCTAGCTTGTCGATTGTCTGGCGTTATGATAGCCAGATTTTGATAGAGTTTTAGCTTCGGTATCTCGCTGAATTTAATGATATTTTTGTTTTTATCTTCAATCAGTTAAAAGTGTGATTTTTCACACCCGTAAACTAGCAATAAAGCCTCGTTTTACGGCCAACAAGCGCTCGTGTGTGTTTCGCCTGAAGGCGAATACGAATAAAATACTCAACCTTAAAATCCATTAGTCATTATATGTTCAGCCCTATAACTGTTGAGTTATGTCGCTGGCATGATAGTCAATTAAGCATATATGAGGTTCCATTCTGTCTACGCTCGAGATTTTAGCCGGCCCACAGGCACTTTCACCCTTTAAGTTAGCCAAGCTTCGCGATCAATTGCGTTCACTGCTGAGTGATTCCGCTTTTAAGTCGGTTGAGTTCCATGCGATTCAAGCAGACTACCTGCATATGGTTGAGCTTGATTCTGCCCTGAGTTCGGATCAATTAGCGGTATTAAAGCAATTACTCATATACGGTCCGGTTTACTCGTCTTCTAACGATAGCAATAAGTCAGCCCATCAGCTGCAATGGATTGTATCTCCTCGAGCAGGCACTATTTCGCCATGGTCGAGTAAGGCAACTGATATCGCTCATAATTGTGGCCTTGCTATGGTTAACCGTATCGAGCGCGCCATTAGTTACAACATTCAATTATTAGGTGAGGGCGCTGACAGCCCTGAGTTGTACGAATTAATTCAACCGCTGCTATGTGATCGAATGGTCGAAACAGTCTTTAATGACTCATCAGAGTTAGGTCAGCTATTTGCACAAAGCGAACCTGTGCCTTTACAGACGGTTGATATATTGTCATCTGGCCGTAGTGCTCTAGTTACAGCTAATACAGAGTTAGGTTTAGCGCTAGCCGACGATGAAATCGATTATTTACTAGAAAGTTTTATTGCTTTAGATCGCAACCCGACCGACGTTGAGTTAATGATGTTTGCGCAAGCAAACTCAGAACATTGTCGTCATAAAATCTTTAATGCTAGCTGGACCATTGATGGTGTTGATCAGTCCGAATCGTTATTCGCAATGATCAAAAATACTTACAGCTCCACTGAAGGCAAGGGTGTCTTAAGCGCTTATTCTGATAACGCAGCGGTACTTGAAGGCAATATTGCTGAGCGCTTCTTTCCCGCCGCCGATAATCAGCATTACGGTTTTATTGAAGAGCCCATTCACTACCTATTAAAAGTTGAAACGCATAATCACCCAACAGCGATAGCTCCATTCCCTGGCGCATCAACAGGCTCAGGCGGAGAGATACGCGATGAAGGCGCTACTGGTGAAGGCGCAAAGCCAAAAGCTGGCTTAACCGGTTTTAGTGTTTCCAACCTTAACATTCCAGGTTTTGAACAACCTTGGGAAGTACCTTATGGCAAGCCTGGTCGCATAGTTAATGCTTTAGAAATTATGACTGAAGGCCCGCTAGGTGGTGCAGCGTTTAATAATGAATTTGGTCGCCCAAATCTCAATGGTTATTTCCGTACCTACGAACAAGCCATAAATGGCAATAGCGGTAGCGAAGTGCGCGGCTATCACAAGCCGATTATGCTTGCTGGTGGTATTGGTAATGTGCGAAGTGAGCATGTTATTAAACAAGATATTACTGCTGGTGCCTGCTTAATCGTTTTAGGTGGCCCTGCAATGCTTATTGGTCTTGGTGGCGGTGCGGCCTCATCAATGGCTTCTGGCCAGAGTAGTGAATCTCTCGATTTTGCTTCTGTGCAGCGTGACAATCCAGAAATGGAGCATCGTTGCCAAGAAGTGATTGATCGATGCTGGCAGCTTGGTGAGCAAAACCCAATTGCCTTTATCCATGACGTTGGCGCAGGTGGTTTATCTAACGCATTACCTGAGCTAGTCAAAGACGGTGGGGTCGGTGGTGCTTTCTCTTTGCGTGATGTGCCATGTGATGAAAAAGGCATGTCACCACTGGCTATTTGGTGTAACGAATCTCAAGAGCGTTACGTTATAGCAGTTAATCCCGAAGACCTATCAACTTTCGATGCTATCTGTCAGCGTGAGCGTGCGCCGTATGCCGTTGTAGGTAATGCCGTTGGCGATGAGCATTTATCATTGGCCGATAGTCATTTTGATAACAAGCCTGTTGATCTTCCTATGTCGGTTCTGTTTGGTAAGCCGCCAAAAATGCATAGGGATGTGACGAGCACATCAGCACCCTCAAATGATCTCGACTTTTCTGGTGTTAACTTAGAGCAAGCGTTAGAGCGCGTGCTTCGCTTGCCAACAGTTGCCAGTAAAAACTTTTTAATTACTATTGGTGATCGAAGTGTTGGGGGTATGGTTTACCGCGACCAAATGGTTGGCCCTTGGCAAGTACCCGTTGCCGATGCAGCTATTACACTCAACTCATTTAATGGTTTTACCGGTGAAGCCTTGGTTATTGGTGAAAGAACGCCCATTGCACTTTTAGATGCGGCGGCCTCAGCTCGAATGGCTGTTGCTGAGTGTATTACTAATATCGCCTCTGCGCCGATTGAATCAATTAGCGAATTAAAGTTATCAGCAAACTGGATGGCTGCTGCGGGTCATGAAGGTGAAGATGCTCGACTTTTCGAAGCGGTTAAAGCGGTTGGCATGGAGTTATGTCCAGCGCTAGGCATTGCTATTCCGGTTGGTAAAGATTCAATGTCGATGAGTACGCGCTGGCGTGATGGCGATACCGACAAGCAGGTAACTTCGCCGCTGTCCTTAATCGTTACAGCTGCGGCAAGAATCACTGACGTACGCAAAAGCGTTACACCACAGCTACAAAATAGTTTAGAGCCCACATCCCTAGTGTTAGTCGATATCTCTTCTGGTCGTCAACGATTAGGTGGTAGTGCACTCGCGCAAGTTTACAATCAATTAGGTAGCGAGGGCGTTGATGCTGATTCAGCGGACGCACTAGCGGGCTTTTTCGCCGCTACACAGTCATTACTTCAGCAGCAAAAAATTCTCGCTTATCATGATCGTTCAGATGGCGGCTTAATAGTTAGCGCGCTCGAAATGGCTTTTGCCGGAAGAGTGGGTATCGATTTAGATTTTGCTGGCTCATCGGTTTTAGACTGGGCATTTAATGAAGAGCTGGGCGCAGTTATTCAAGTTAAAGATTCTGACCTAGCCAACGTCACAGAAGCGTATCAAACACACGGTCTTTCATCTGTCTCTGTTATCGGTCGAACTAATAAAGATCATCAAGTTCGGGTGAATAACGGCAGTGATTTACTTTTAGATAAACCTTTGTCAGCTCTACATGCTATTTGGCATGAGACCAGTTATGCGGTTCAGTCTAGACGTGATAATGCTGATTGCGCGAAATCCGAGTTCGACGCTATTCGCGACGCTGCTGATAATGGCCTGTTTGCCAAGCTAAGTTTCGATAGCGATGAAAATACCGCCGCACCGTTTATTAATACAGGTAGCCGTCCACAGCTTGCGGTACTTCGAGAGCAAGGTGTTAACGGTCAATATGAAATGGCTGCTGCCTTCGATCGTGCAGGGTTCGAAGCGCATGATGTTCATATGAGCGATATTCTTGAAGGTCGCGTTACCTTAAATGATTTTGCCGGCTTAGCCGCTTGTGGTGGCTTCTCGTATGGTGATGTTCTTGGAGCAGGTGAAGGCTGGGCTAAAACGATTTTGTTTAACAGTATTGCTCAAGATCAGTTTGCTGCTTTCTTTGCTCGTCAGGATACATTTTCACTAGGCGTGTGTAATGGCTGTCAAATGCTATCAAACCTTAAAAGTCTGATTCCGGGTAGTGACCATTGGCCGCGCTTTGTCCGCAATGAATCAGAACAGTTTGAAGCTCGCCTAGTAATGGTTGAAGTTCAGCCGACGGCTTCAATATTGCTTGATGGTATGGCGGGTTCGCAAATACCGATAGTTGTTTCACATGGTGAGGGTCGTGCCGAGTTAAATAACACAGACCTTGCTGCGCTAAAGTCAGGAAACAAGATAGCATTAAATTATATTGATCATAATGGCGCATCAACTCAACGCTACCCACTTAATCCAAATGGCTCTCCAGCCGGTTTAGCGGGTGTAACGAGTGACGATGGGCGAGTCACTATTATGATGCCGCATCCCGAAAGAACCTTCAGAACGGCGCAGCATTCTTGGGCACCTGATAGCTGGGGTGATGATAGTGCTTGGATGCGGATGTTCCGCAATGCTCGTGTAAAACTCGGCTAAAATTTTAATAATTCAGTGGTTGTTGGGTTTAAATCAACAGATTTGGCCCAATCTCTAGCTTTTATAGCCTTGTTACCGTTATCACCTTATACTGCGTGGCCGATGAAATGCCGCGATTCATATAATGTGAAAACACATAACGAATTAGATTTTCATTAAATAGTTAACTTTAAGAGTCCGACAAAGAACAACACTATGAATCGATACCCTATTTGGAAATACCTTATTCTTGTTGCTGCATTAGCGATAGGCGTTATTTATTCAATGCCGAATTTATATGAACCCGATCCTGCGATTCAGGTTTCTGGTGAAAGTAGCACATTGATTCTCGGCGACAGCGAACTTACTTCTGTTACTGAGGCACTAGCTGCAAAAGATGTTAGTGTGATTAGCGCCGCCGTTATTAATAATAAATTGATGATTCGTTTGAATAACCGCGACCAACAATTAATTGCAAAGCGTATTACCCAAGACACTCTCGGCTTAGAAAATTACGTTGTTGCTTTAAATCTGGCGCCTACAACACCTAATTGGCTTCGCTCGTTTGGCGCTGGCCCATTAAAGCTTGGTCTAGATTTGAGTGGCGGCGTTCACTTCTTGATGGAGGTTGATACTGCTGCGGCTATTGACACTCGCTTGCGATCCAGCGTTTCTAATTATAAAACGCTTCTAAGAAAAGATAAGATCCGTGGCACGATTCAGCTAGAAGAGGGCGTTGTTACTGGCCGTTTTAAGACTGAAGAGTTACGCGATGATGCCTCTTCGTTAGCGTTTAAAGAAATGCCTGAAATGAGTCGACGCAAGTTTACCGATGGTAACGTCTTTGTTTTAGAGCTTAAGTTAGGTGAGCAAGCCATCATCAACCTAGAAGATGAGGCAGTTGCTCAAAACTTAATAACCTTGCGAAATCGTGTTAACGAATTAGGTGTTTCCGAACCTCTTGTTCAGCGTCAAGGCAGAAACCGTGTCGTCGTTGAATTACCTGGCGTTCAAGATACTGCCACAGCCAAACGAATTCTCGGTAAAACCGCTAACCTTGAGTTTCGTCTTGAGGCAAGTGTGGATGCCGGCAGCTTTAATCGCGAACAGTTCGATTATGAAGATCGTTCAGTGCAGCTAGAGCGCGATATTATTGTCACCGGTGAAAGCGTTTCTGGCGCACGCTCAGGCTTTGATGAAAATTCTCAGCCACAAGTGAGTATCGATTTAGATGCCGACGGTGGCAAGATGATGCACCGAGTTACACGCCACGCCGTTAAGCGAAAGATGGGCGTTTTATTTATAGAACGCAAAACACGTAAAGCGGGTAACGTTGTTAACGATGATGGTGAATTAGAAGCCGTCTATGAACGTTACGATCAACGCCGAGTTATTAACCTTGCCACTATTCAATCACCACTTGGAGCTAGCTTTAGAATTACAGGTATTGATAGTGCTGCTGAAGCTTCTGAGCTTGCATTGCTATTACGTGCAGGTGCACTCGCCGCACCCATGGAGTTTGTTGAAGAGCGGACTATAGGCCCATCACTAGGCGCAGAGAATATTGCTCTTGGTGTTAAGTCAGTAGTGATTGGTTTAGCACTAGTTGTTTTCTTTATGGTTGTGTTTTACAAGGTCTTCGGCATTGCAGCCAACTTAGCGCTAGCAATGAATCTATTGTTAATCATTGCCATTATGTCGATGCTTTCAGCTACCTTAACACTGCCAGGCATAGCCGGTATTGTTTTAACTGTTGGTATGGCCGTTGATGCTAACGTTTTAATATTTTCTAGGGTAAGAGAAGAGCTTAAAAATTGTTTGTCGCCACAGATGTCGATAAACACCGGCTTCGATCGAGCATTCCTAACCATCCTAGATGCTAATATCACGACATTAATTGCCGCAGTGATTCTTTATGCTGTAGGTACAGGGCCTATTAAAGGTTTTGCGATTACCTTATCGATTGGTATTTTAACTTCTATGTTTACCGCCATTATGGGAACTCGAGCGCTAGTTAATATCGCTTATGGTGGTCGCAGTGTTAAAAAATTATTGATTTAATCTGAAGTGTTATGGTGTAAAACCATCAATACAATGCACAGTTATAGATAAGACGACTTATAGATAACAAATTAAAGATAGCTATTAAAAATTAAATTATTAGCTACCGACTGACTAATAGGCGAAAGAAAAATGGCGTTTGATAAAACATTAAATTTTATGAGCTACCGAAAGCTGGCACAAATAGTTTCTGCTATTTTGCTGATTGTTTCGATTGCATCGCTGTCAACCAACGGCCTTAAATTGGGTTTAGATTTTACTGGCGGGACATTGGTTGAAGTTGCCTACGATAAGACTGCTGATATTGGTAGTATTCGCTCTGCGCTTGAAGCCGCTGGATATAACAATTCTTTAGTCATTAATTTCGGTTCAGATCAAGATGTACTTGTTCGACTACCTCAGAGTAATAACAGTCAGTTAGGCGATGAGTTACTTGCTGTACTCAATGCAGATTACGAGGGTGATATTGATTTACATCGTATTGAATACGTTGGTCCGCAAGTCGGAGAAGAATTGCGAGAGCAGGGTGGCCTTGGCTTATTAGCAGCGCTTATTAGCGTTATGATCTATGTGACATTTCGCTTTCAATTCAAGTTTTCAATTGGCGCTGTTGTTGCCTTGGCTCACGACGTTATTATTACTTTAGGGTTCTTTTCAATTTTCCGTCTCGATTTTGACCTTACTGTTTTAGCCGCTATTCTTGCTGTTATCGGTTACTCGTTAAATGACACAATTGTTGTGTCCGATCGTATTCGTGAAAACTTTCGTATTATTAGAAAGTCTCAACCTGAGGACGTTATCAACCGCTCTCTAACACAAACGCTTGGCCGCACATTAATGACTTCTGCAACCACCTTATTGGTGCTCTCATCATTGTTTATTTTTGGTGGCGAAATCATTCATGGTTTTGCAACTGCATTGATTGTTGGTGTGTTTATCGGTACCTATTCGTCGATCTTTGTTGCGGCTAATATGCTGTTAGCACTAGGAATTACCAAGGAAGACCTTGCCATACCTATAGTTGAAGGCGCTGAACACGAAGACCATATGCCCTAAGCTTTTACCTTATTTTGCGTACTAGAAGTGCGTAAATTGTCTATACTTGTAACTCCTAATAAATATTTCAGCCTATTCATTTTGCTTCTGTTTAGGCTAGGTAGCTGGAGACAGGCGCTATATGAATTCCCCTCAATCTGACCGAGTGAGTACTTTTGTTAGTCCTGACGCTAGCATGCAGATTCTTTCCCGCCGTGAAATCGAACAGCTCTATGATGCAAGTCGTACTGAGCTTTATAGTATGTTTCGGCAGTGTGCATTAGCCGTACTTAACAGTGGTAGTAGCGAAGACGATACTACTAAAGTCCTTGAGCAATACAAGTCGTTTAATATTCAAGTTATTCAACGCGAGCGTGGTATTAAACTTGAGCTAACTGATGCTCCTGCTCATGCCTTTGTTGATGGCGAAATGATTAAGGGCATCAAAGAGCATTTATTTTCAGTGCTTAGGGATATTATCTTTATTCATAGTGAGCTTTATACCAACAACACCTATGACCTCAGCACATCAAGCGGAACCACTGATTCAGTATTTAACATATTGCGTCATGCTAATGTTTTGCATGCGAATAAAGAACCCGATTTAATTGTTTGCTGGGGCGGACATTCGATTGGCAGAACAGAATATGAATATACTAAGCTAGTAGGTTATGAGCTTGGGCTGCGTCATTTAAATATCTGTACCGGCTGCGGCCCCGGTGCAATGAAAGGTCCGATGAAAGGTGCGGCTATTTCGCATCGTAAGCAGCGCAACGGCGAAGGTCGATATCTTGGCATCTCTGAACCGAGCATTATCGCTGCAGAGTCGCCGAATCCAATAGTGAATGAATTGATTATCATGCCTGATATTGAAAAGAGGCTTGAAGCTTTTGTTAGAACCGGTCATGGCATTATTGTTTTTCCTGGTGGCGTTGGTACAGCCGAAGAAATATTTTACCTGCTAGGTGTATTACTTCACCCTGACAACGCCAACCATCATATCCCCTTAATTTTCACAGCGCCGGCTCAATCCGCTTCATACTTTGAGGCGATTGATGCTTTTATTGGTTTAACACTTGGGCCAGACGCACAAAGTAAGTATCAAATTATAATAGATGACCCGACACAGGTAGCTAGAAGTCTATCCAATGGTATGGACCTAGTGAGGGTTCAGCGCCGCGAGAGTAAAGATGCGTTCTTTTTCAATTGGTCATTGACCATTCCTAATGAATTTCAACAGCCTTTTATTCCTAACCATGAAAATATGGCGGGGCTTAACCTAAATCATGAGCAGACAGCTTTCGATATGGCCGTTAATTTACGATCCATGTTTTCTGGTTTGGTTGCGGGTAATGTGAAAGCCGAAGGTCTTCAGGCCATTGCACAGTTTGGTAATTACAAAATCAATGGCGACGAAAAGTTAATGGAGTCGATCGATAAGCTATTAATTTCTTTCGCCGAACAAGGTAGGATGAAAATTAATGCGGATGCTTATTCGCCTTGTTATGAGATTGTCCGTTAGATTTTTTGATTTTCAGTTATTCTTATGGGTAACTTATCTTGAAGTAAAGCATTATTCATCAACCCAAACCCAGCGAAGAGGCTCACCAAAATCATCATAGATCAGCACTTTCTTGGGTCGTTTAACTTTGTTTTTTGTCTCTGGTTTCACGGCTTTGGATTGTCTTCGCTTTTCGAGTGAATCGACCACTTCTGGCACATAGGTCCAATCGGCTTTGCTTTTATCCATTTGCCATGTATCAGCTTTCAACGGTTTTTCTGCGCCATCGCGACTACTTACCCCTCTGGGTATTTCATTCACATTTTTGCCTTGATTGAGGAAGTCGTCCATTTGCTTGTCGAGTTCCCGCCTCAAGTCAGCTTTTGATGGCGTTTTTTTTATCACTATCTGCTTACCAGTTAATTATCTTTACCCACAGCTTATTAGCTACAGCCTTTCATGTCGTAAGCTAAAGCTAGAGCCAATAAAATAGGGCTAACAATCTAGTATAGCTCAGATGGTAGGCGGATTGTGGAATCAGAAAAGGGCTTTGTTGTTAAACATTCCAATTTGGGTGTTTAAAATAAAGGATATTGCTGTTTTTATCTGTATCTACGCCCTTTATATCAGCAGTCACTGTAATACCTTCTTGGTTTATTCTTAGCATTTTATCGATATACACCATGGCAGCGTGTTCAGCGATAAGGTGAGAGCGATAGGGACCCAATAGATCTTTTTCTCGGGTAAAGAAAAACCAATCATTATTAATTTCTAAATAACGATTGGACTGTATGGGCTGCAAAAAAGGCGCATCGGTCTTTCTTACTTTTATTGTTTTTTTTGTCATACCCGCTGTTTCCCTGTTCTATGTTAATAGCGTTGCAGTCTTATCCAAATGGCTTTACTTGAATATGATGTGTATTAGCCCAAGAGAGTTTACAAGCTCATTGATGCGACAGATGCATAACTCTTCACAAGCTACACATTCAGCTCCAATTAAGGTGAGCTTATAATTATTGAAGCGAATTTTAAGCCTAGATCGAATTACTACAACAAAAACAATGATTTAATAGACTTACCAAGAAACGATCTTATCGAGGCGCGATCGCGACTGTAAATTATTTCGACGCAGATCTCATTTCTCTTGATTTTCTATAGGTTGAATATCGGTCATTCTGATGATGGATTCAATCGTCTGCGGGCCGACGAGCTTAGCGTATAGCACGCCTTCGCGATCAAACAGATAAGTGGTGGGAAGTGATGCTGGGCGTGAAAGTCGCAGTATATCAGCAGGGTCATTTTCGACGATGTCAAAACGTATCCCCATTCGTGCTGATAATTGAGCGAGTGCTTCGCCTTTAATACGATCAAAGTTGACGGCTAAGACATCTAACTCATTACTATAGTCATCATCTAGCTTATTAAGCTCAGGGATTTCTTTTATGCAGGGTGCGCACCATTCTGCCCAATAATTAAGAACTAGCCATTTCCCTTTATAGCTATCTATCGAGAATTCGGCGGTCTCGGTATTGCTGGCTGATTGCCCACAGCCGCTTAGTATTAACAAAAATACAATAATTAATACTGAAGAAAGCTTGGTGGTTGCTGCCATAAATATCCCCTTAGAGTTCCGAGCCGATTGATCGATTACGACCTTTTTATTGTATACTGCTGTGACAACATGCTGCAAAGCCTTGTCAGTGTTTTATTCTTACTTAGGATTGATTACATGAGTCTGTTTAGCATTTATCACAATCCCCGCTGTTCTAAATCGCGTCAAACACTCGCGCTCCTTCAAGAGCACGGTATTGAGCCAGAAGTTATTCTATATTTAGAGCAAACACCCAACGCCTCTGCACTTAAAGCTGTTCTTGCAAAACTCGACATCAAGGCAAGAGCGCTTTTAAGAAAGGGTGAGGGTGCTTACAAAGAGCAAGGCTTGGCGGATACAACTTTAACTGACGCACATTTAATTAAAATGATGTGTCAGTTTCCTAAGTTAATTGAGCGCCCCATTGTTATAAAAGGCAATAAAGCGGTTTTAGGTCGTCCACCCGAAAACGTTCTGGCGTTAATAAAGTAGAGAGAACAGCAATAATGAGCGATAACTATATTTTGGTTCTCTATTACAGCCGTAATGGTTCGACTCAGAAAATGGCCGAGCATATAGCCGCGGGTATTAATCGTGTTACTGGCCAGCGCGCACTTGTTAGAACAGTTCCACCCGTCACTGACAATATAGATGCGCCAGCTCAAGCCGATATCCCTGACAGTGGCCCTTTGTATGTGTCTGAACAAGACCTACGTGATTGTAGTGGGTTGATTTTAGGTAGCCCTACACGGTTTGGAAATATGGCTGCACCGCTTAAATATTTTATTGATTCGACAAGCAGTCTTTGGCTTAGTGGCGCTTTAATTGATAAGCCTGCGGCTGCATTTACCTCAACATCCTCTATGCATGGGGGTAATGAATCAACATTGATAACGATGCTTTTACCATTAATACATCATGGCATGGTGGCAGTGGGGATTCCCTATAGTGAATCTGCTTTGCATCATACCCAAGGTGGAGGCACGCCTTATGGCGCTTCTCATGTAACTGGGACTGATGGCAAGATGGGCATTAGCGAAGATGAGATTACCCTGTGTAAAGCATTGGGCGAGCGGGTTGCGAATATAGCGTCAGCATTGAAAAATCGTTAGAATCGTTTGAATGATTGATTAGTAACAACCACAGTTAAATAGGAAAAGCATGGCTGCAACAATAGAAAAATACCGCTGGGTCCATCGAGTCACCGTTCTTAGCTATCTGACATTATTGGCAGTAATGTTATACGGCTGCTGGCTTTTTGGTCCTACAGCGTTAATGCCCAAAATAGTCTTATGGTTATTAATTTCATCTGGTTTGCTGTTAATTGCTAGAGGTCTTTTGGCGGGCAAAAAGCGTAGCTACATTTGGTATTGTTATATTCTTCTCATGTATTTTATTTTTTGTGTGCAGTTTTTATTTTCTGGCGGCAGCGTTTCTGAAGATACGATTACACAAATGGTTCAGTCATCTGCTGCTTGGCACGAGGTAGTTGCTATGATTGCTATTGTCGTTGGATTCACCACGGCAATACTGGCCTCGCGCTGGTGTGAGCCCTCAGTTTAAGCGTTTTATTCTAAGTCTTCGGGTAAGTCCATACGCCACTGCTCGAAACCACCATCAACAGAGTACACCTCGGTGAAATCTTGCTGAGCAAAATGCTGACCTGCCTGCTGGCTCGAATTACCGTGATAACAATAAATCACCAGCGGTGCATCTGGGTCTGCCTGCTCAACAAAGGCCGCTAGGCTTTGATTGTCGATATGAACAGCGCCTTTGATATGCGCCTCGCTATAGGCTCCGCCATCTCTGACATCAATAATTTGAGTTGAACTGTTCTGACTCAGTTCATGGGCTTACTGACAGCTTATACGTTTAAAATCTGACATGTCTATTTCTCTCTACTCATCATTATTCACTTTGCTGGGCTTGTTCAAGCTGTTCGTTAAGGTCCATCCACTCCATTTCTAACGCATCAACTTCATTCGTTTCAAGACCCTGTTGGTGCAGTAATTTTTTTAGCTGTTCCTTCCTATCATCTTCATATAAAGACGTATCGGAAAGCTCGACCTCTCTGGATTTTGCCGCGATTGCTAACGCCTCTAATCTCTTTTCAATAGCCTGTGTTCGCTGTGTTAAAGGCCTTAAACGTTTACGAAGTTCAGCCTCATCACGTTTTCGCTGGCGACGCTGTTCGGCAGAAAGGCTGACAGTTTCTTCACCTGCCGGCTGTTCTTGAGCATTCGATCGCATCATATTAGTAACGCGACTTTTTAGCAGCCACCGCGCATAAGCATCCAAATCTTCTTTATAGGTAGTCAATTGACCATCAGCCACTAGCCATAATTCATCTGTGACAGTTTGCAATAAGTGCCTGTCGTGCGAAACAACTAATAACGCGCCCTCAAAGCTTTGCAGTGCTATATTTAAGGCGTGTCGCATATTCAAATCGAGATGGTTGGTTGGTTCATCTAATAAGAGCAAGTTAGGTTTTTGGCGAACCAATGTCGCTAACACTAATCGTGCTTTTTCTCCGCCAGACATGGGTTTGATAAGTGATAAGGCCATGTTATTTGCGAATCCAAAACCACCTAGGAAGTTTCTTAAGTCGGATTCTGATGCGTCGGGATGCAGGCGACTCAAATGAGAAAGAGGGGTGTCATCATCTCGTAGTTGCTCTAACTGATGTTGAGCAAAATAGCCGACGTTAAGCTCCTTAGCACGCTCTATTGACCCCGCCTGGGGACTTAATGTGTTGGCTAACGCTTTTACTAATGTTGATTTACCCGCACCATTTGCCCCTAACAAACCAATGCGCGCGCCGGCTTCTAGACGCAAATGAATATCGTTAATCACAGTAATATCTTCGTAGCCTAGCTGTAACTTTTCAGCTTGGATTAACTGCCGTGGGTTTTTATCGGGTGCAGTGAAAGCGAATGAGAAGGGTGAATCGATATGCGCTGGTGCAATGGTCTCCAATCTAGCCAGCGCCTTTAAGCGGCTCTGTGCTTGTTTTGCTTTGGTCGCTTGAGCACGAAATCGATCAACGAATTTTTGCATATGAGCGATCGAGGTTTGCTGCCTCTCATAAGCCGCTTGTACGCCGGCTAAACGCGCTACTCGTTGCTTTTCAAATGCTGAGTAGTTGCCGCTGTAGTAGTCGATAGTTTGTCGTTCAATATGCGCAATATGGCTGCAGACATTATCAAGAAAGTCGCGATCATGAGATATCAGTAGTAGCGAGCCTTCATATTGTTTAAGCCAAGCTTCAAGCCAAATAATGGCATCAAGGTCTAAATGGTTAGTGGGCTCATCGAGTAATAATATGTCTGACTTTTTCATTAACGTACGAGCAAGGTTTAATCGCATACGCCAACCACCCGAAAAATCAGTGACTGTCTGTGTTTGCTCAACCGCACCAAAACCAAGGCCTGCGAGTAATTGTGCGGCACGTGATTCAGCGGTATAGGCATCTACCGTTTCAAGATTTTCATGAGCTAATGCGAGCTCATCACCGCAGTTGTTTTGTTCGGCTTGTGCCAAGCGCTGCTTTGCTGCCATTAATGGTGCATCGCCAGCGATAACGAAATCAATGGCTGTGCCACTAACACTATCCATATGCTGCTCAACGGTCGCTAGCTGCATATTGCGAGGAATATCGATATCGCCACTGTCGCTAGACAACTTGCCAGTGAGTAGGGCGACAAGGCTGGATTTACCACAGCCGTTTGCACCTGTTAAGCCGAGCCGATGGCCTGCATGAACAGTAAAACTCGCATTTTCAAATAAAAGCTTTTCGCCACGTCTTAATGCGACTTGGTTTAATTTAATCATTGGGCTCTATTATTAATGACTCTAAATCCAGAAAGGTTTGCAGCACTATACAGGGATTATTATAAAGGTGGGAAGTGATGCGCCGAATCGGGAACAATACCTTTGATGTTATAAGCTAGAGCGATAATTTGCGCGATAATAATATACAGCTCATGAGGTATCTCATCGCCTAATTCAAGCATCGATAACATCTCGGTCAGCTCAGGGTTTTCGTATAGGGGAATACCAAGCTCCCGCGCCAATGCAATAATATCTTCAGCAATCGCGCCTTCACCTGTTGCTGTAACGACTGGGGCTCCAACACCTTCATATTGCAGCGCTATCGCTTTTTGATACGCATTAACGCCGCGTTTTTTCCTATTTAGCTCATCGCTGTTATCCGACATTACCTAGACCTCCGTATCAAGTAAGTTGATTGTGCCATTAGGCCTAACATCCTGAGGCTCTCCAACGCGGCATTGTAATCTCTCTACGCTGAGGCCTAGGCGATCAAGATTTTTTGCCGTCGATGCCAGACCAGCATTGACTTTATCGACGGTTGCAGTTTCTGTTACCCATAAAACAGCGGCAATAGTTTTGCCACGAAGCGTCGCGAAGGCAACCATTTTTCCATGTTCTTCGAGGTCAAAAGCAAGGCGTGCATTCCAGGCTTTTTCACTGCTAGCACTTTGTTGATCATTGTTTTTTTCAGTATCAATTTGAACGTCAATTAAATTTAATTTCTGATCAACCCAGACCGGTAGCTCCAAAGACCAACTTTGATTAGTAATATTGTCATTGCTCGTTAAAAACTGTGTATTCGCGTTAAATAATTGCTGGCTCTGTAAGCGTGTAACAATGGTGAGCGCCGTTCTAAGCAACTGCAATAATTGCCCTTCGCCTTCGCTATTAGTACTAGCCCTAGCATTAGTCGTTGTTGTATTTGTTGAATTAGCAACTAATGCCCAGAGAGAAGCCAGCGTAGCATTGTTTTTTAATGCCGGATGAATCGCTTTATCGTTAGCCACATGACTCGTTGATAAATGATTTTTAATCGCCAAAATAAGATTGATGAGTGCATGTTTATGATCGACATTACCGCTAGTGGCTGTGAAGTTATTGGCTCGTGAACTATTGGTTAGAAAGCCATGAGGATGCGGTTGCGTATTTATTTGTGAATTCTGTTGCGGCAGTAACTGTGCAATTTTCGCCTCATAAAATAGACCGTTATTTCGAAAAGCCTGCATCAAGCCTTCGGGCTTAATAAGCTGTTGAAGTGAGCTGATGCTGCTTTGTAAATCCGCAACCGCTGCTCGTATGTTTGACGGCGGTTGAGAAGCTGCTTGCAAAGACGACTGCTGAATCGATTGTAATGCTAGGGGCAGTGAGGATTTTGAGACTTGTTTCGGTAAGTTATTACGGAGCGAGGTATTTAATAATGCCAGCGTCCTTTCCGTTTGAGCCGGATTTTGTGGGTTGGCATTATTGCTCTGTAAGCCAGTTTTTCGAAGATACGAATTAATCGCTTGAGGCGATAATATATGTTGCATTGTCTTTGTTGTAGATAGCTCTCCATCTACACCGGCCAAACCACCAGTTCTTAAGCCAACAATTTCGATTTGCTGGCTAGACAAAACTTGCAGCTGCAGTATTTGCCCAATTCTTGGCGCTAACGGCGACTGAACACTCAATGTTTTATTGCTGCCAACATTCATTAATACTTCATAGCGATTAGGGTTGAGTTGTTCAGCGGTCTTTGCTGACGCTGTAGACTTACGCCCCGACAAATCCATCGGCTGTTTGTTTTCAGCTTTATTATCAGCTTTGCCTGCCGAATTTACGCCGAGTTTAGTCTCTAGCGAGGCTTTATCGCTCACTAGCTGATTCGTCACTTTCACGACTTTGGCTTCCACAATTTCACCAACTCTCGTTGCAAGATATTGCAGCGTATCAGTCGTCGTGGCCTTTAGCTGGATATCATTATTCGCAAGGGCCGTACTAGTGGGATTAGGCGGTTGAACCATGGGCAATTGCCATTCTCATTAGATCAAAAGCGAGTTCTGCTTAAATGTATTTCGAATTCAGAACAACTATATCGTAAGCCGCAGTTATTCGCTTCGCAAAATACTGAATTTAATATCGCTAAGCACTAGATAGCGTCATTTTTGTGAAAATTGATCGCGCTAATCTGCTTTCAAGGCATATGTAGGCTACGTTTTCCTTTATACTAACGGCTGTTTATTCTGAGTAATAACTGTTTTGTGAGCGCACATTTGTCAATTGAATCTTCTAACATAAACGTTCAACCGCATGATGATCCGACTAGAAGCGGCCTGACGCTGGATTCTATTTGCTGTGAGCGTGGCGATCGTTTGCTGATTCAAGATTTATCCCTGCATATTGCAGACGGGCAGGGGGTTCGTATAGAAGGCCCCAATGGCAGCGGCAAAACCACCTTATTACGTGTTATTGCAGGCCTGAGCCAGCAATACGATGGCCAAGTTCGCTGGAATGGCGAAGATATTCGCCAAAATGCTAGTTCGCTCGCTACCGAATGCTTATATATTGGCCACCTTGCCGGCGTTAAAGCACTCCTTACGCCATTAGAGAATCTCTCTTGGTGGCTTTCCCTTCATATTCCGAGCGCTAAACCGATTAGCCAAGAAGTGCAATTACAGGCACTGCAGTCGGTAGGCCTAGATCGCTTTGCCGATACGCCATGTCATCAGTTATCGGCCGGGCAACAACGACGCATTGCACTGGCAAGGCTTTATTTAAGTGAGCATCGCTTATGGGTGCTTGATGAACCTTTTACGGCTATTGATGCTGCAGGTGTTGTGTTACTTGAGCAGCGCATTGCCGAACATCTTGCACAAGGTGGCATGGCAATTGTTACCACCCATCAGGCAATGAATATTGCTGGTTTTACGAGTCACTCATTATCAGTAATGTCGGCCAATGGTGCGATCTCATGAGCACTATACATCGAGATGAGCACGCGCCAATATTCGCGGCCTTCAATGCTTTATTGCTTCGCGACCTACGCGTCTATTTTCGCTATCGTGGGACCTGGTTAAATCCTCTAGTATTTGTACTTATGGTGATAACCTTGTTCACCTTAGGTATTGGTCCCGATCCAAGCGCACTCTCTAACCATGCAGCCGGCATTATCTGGGTCGTCGCTTTACTTGGCATCATGCTATCGTTAGATGCATTATTCCGCGCTGACTATGACGATGGCTCGCTTGAGCAATTATTGCTTTCTCCGCAGCCTCTTTATCTCTCGGTGTTAGCAAAGATATTGGCGCATTGGTTTATTACCGGTTTACCTATTGTTCTGGCTTCGCCGCTTTACAGTTTAATGCTTGGCATTCCTTTTTCCGCAGTGCCTGCACTTGCTGTCGGTTTACTATTTGGCAGCGGTATCTTAAGTTTTATTGGTGCGATAGGTGCCGCTCTAACGGTTAGTTTACGCAGCGGCGGATTATTAATTGCATTACTGACATTGCCACTCTATGTACCGGCTATTATATTTGGTTCTCAGTTTGTCGAGAGCGCAATTGAAGGTTGGCCGCTAATGCCAACCTTTTCGATGTTGCTAGGTTTGTTGATTGGCGCAATGGTTCTTTCGCCGCTGGCAATTATTGGTGGCCTACGTTTAAGTCAAGATGTTTAATAGTTTCTAACGAAACAGATGAAGTTTTATAAGGGTTAAGATATGGCAAGTTGGCAGTGGTTTCATCGCCTTGGATCGCCTAAATGGTTATCTGGCACGATTGATCGTTGGCTTCCGTGGGTTTTATCCGCAGGCACTTTGCTGCTAATTATCAGTGTTGTTTGGGGTTTAGCTTTTACTCCGCCGGATTACAAGCAAGGTAATAGTTTTCGTATTATTTATATTCATGTTCCAACGGCTGTTGTCGCTTTAGCTGCCTACTATGTGATGGCGATAGCTGGGGCTGTCTCTATTATCTGGCGAATGAAAGTGGCTGACATGGCGTTGCGTGCCATTGCTCCTGTTGGCGCTGCATTAACTTTTCTAGCACTTATAACCGGTGCAATTTGGGGTAAGCCTACTTGGGGTGCGTATTGGATTTGGCAAGACGCACGCTTAACCTCAATGCTGATTTTATTCTTTTTATATTTGGGCATTATGGCTTTGCATGATGCCTATCAAGATAGCGCGAGTGGTAACCGTGCAGCTGCGATCATGTCGTTAGTAGGTACGGTTAACATTCCTATTATTTATAAATCTGTAGATTGGTGGTCTAGCCTGCATCAGCCGGCATCACTTAAATTTACCGAAGAGTCGACTATTGCTACTGAGATGCTTCAACCGCTATTGCTGGCAATCCCCGGTGCGTATTTGTTTTTTATTGCTGCTGTTATGTTGCAATTACGCGTGCAGATTGCCCGTAGTGAAAAAAATACACAGTGGATGGCTGAGCGCTCAGGTCTGTAATTTTCCAAAAAGGATAAGATATGTATTTTGATAATTTAGCTGACTTGTGGTCAATGGCAGGACATGGCCCCTACGTCTGGAGTGCCTATGCAATTAGCTTTATCGTCTTGCTGGGTACGGTTGTCATTCCTGCCAAAAAGTATCAACAGCAGCTGGCTCAAATTCGCAAGCAGCAATCAGAGAGTGTTTGATCATGCATCCGGCTAGAAAACAACGCCTTATTATTGTCGCCATTATTGTAGTGGGTGCTAGTGTGGCAACCGCATTAATTGGTAATGCTTTAAAGCAAAATCTTAATCTATTTTATGAGCCCACGCGTATCGTTAATGGTGAAGCGCCTGTTGGGCGCAAAATTCGCGTAGGCGGCATGGTAAAAGAGGGTAGCTTGGTTCGACTTCCTGATTCTTTAACCGCTCAATTTATTGTGACCGATTACGAGGCTGAGGTTATTGTTGAGTACACCGGCATTCTTCCTGATATGTTTACTGAACAAGCAGGGACTGTAGCAACCGGTATATTGAATGAGGATGGTCTGTTTATTGCTGAGCAAGTACTGGCAAAGCATGATGAAACTTATATGCCGCCCGAGGTTGCTGCTGCCCTTAAAGATAAGCCGAAAAGCTATTAGCCAGCTATTTTCAATTTAATATCTTTTTTAATTTAACGTCTCTTAATTTAAAAGGTTACTCTTGATACCAGAAATTGGACATTTTGCATTATTGCTTTGTTTACCTATAGCAATATTTCTTGCTTGCCTGCCACTGCTTGGCGCTCAAACTGATCGCGTTTTATTTATGCGTGCAGGCCCATTGTTAGCACTTGGGCAATGGCTATTTTTACTGGTGTCATTTATTTGTTTAACCATTGCTTTTTTAAGTGATGATTTCACTGTCAAACTTGTCACCATGCATTCTAACTCTGCACTGCCATGGTATTTCAAATTCAGCGCTGTTTGGGGTAACCACGAAGGCTCATTACTGCTTTGGGTTTTTATTTTAGCTTCCTGGACACTGGCCGTAGCCTTCGCGAGCCAAAGCCTTCCTATGGATATGCGAGCTCGAGTGCTTTCAGTTTTGGGCATGATTAGTATTGGCTTTATACTGTTTATTATTTTCACTTCTAATCCTTTCGAGCGCTTACTGCTTAATCTGGTTAGCGATGGCAATGACTTAAACCCGTTGCTACAAGATATTGGCTTAATTATGCACCCCCCGATGCTGTATGTCGGTTATGTAGGGTTTTCTGTTGCCTTCGCTTTTGCCATTGCCGCTTTGATATCAGGTAATCTAGACGCGGCGTGGGCGCGCTGGTCACGGCCATGGACTAATGTGGCATGGGCCTTCTTAACCGTTGGTATTGCGCTGGGCAGCTGGTGGGCATATTACGAATTAGGCTGGGGCGGCTGGTGGTTTTGGGATCCCGTTGAAAATGCGTCTTTAATGCCATGGCTTGCTGGTACTGCGCTTGTTCACTCTCTAGCGGCCACCGAAAAGCGCGGCGTGTTTCGCAGCTGGACAGTTCTGTTAGCACTGTTGGCATTTTCGCTCAGTTTGCTCGGTACGTTTTTGGTTCGCTCTGGTATATTGGTCTCGGTTCATGCCTTTGCCAGTGACCCAACGCGTGGTTTATTTATTCTTGCCTTTTTGGTGTTAGTGGTCGGCGGCTCTCTTTTGCTTTATGCCATAAAAGCTCCTGCAATCCGTTCTGCAGCTAAATTCAGTTTACTCTCAAGAGAAACCTTTTTATTACTTAACAATATTATCTTGGCAATTGCGCTTGCCGTCGTTTTATTGGGTACATTGTTTCCTCTTATCAGTAGCGCTTTAGATCTAGGAAGTTATTCGGTAGGCCCGCCATATTTTAATGCGATGTTTGTGCCGCTTGCGCTTCCTATGTTAGTGTTAATGGGATTTGCGCCATTTATTAACTGGAAGCGAAGCACTAAAATTATTCAGGCTGTACCCATTTGGTTATGTTCTGTGGCAATCGCTTTGCTGACTGCCATCTTTGGTGCCTTAGCATTAGCAAAGCAATATGATCAATCTTTTCATTTTATGGCCTTTGTGACGATACTTCTTTCGACTTGGCTGCTGGCCGCGACGCTTTTGCATCTTTGGTCTAAAGCGAAAAACCAACAAGGGTTTTCAGCTGGAATCAAAAAGCTTTCTATCAGTTATTGGGGAATGGTTATCGCCCATTCGGGAATCGCCATAACGGCTCTTGGAATTGGTTTAACTTCGATTTATGCACAGCAAAAAGATGTCCGCATGGTGGTGGGTGATGAGGTCAGTGTCAGTGCCTACCGCTATCAATTAACGTCGATAGATACTTTTGAAGGACCTAACTACAGCGGCACCCGTGGCAATATTTCTGTCTATAAAAACGATGCCTTTGTTGCAACGCTTCAACCCGAGAAGCGTTTTTATTATGCTGCGCGCAATGTGATGACTGAGGCGGCTATAGATGCTGGCCTTACGCGTGACCTCTATGTTGCTCTTGGTGAATACCTAGAAGAGGGCGCAGATTCTGGTGAGGGTGCTTGGGCGGTTCGAGTTCATGTTAAACCTTTTGTTCGTTGTATTTGGTTGGGCGCAATATTCATGGCTGCCGGCGGTTTACTAGCAGTTTTTGATAAGCGTTACCGCCAAAGGGATACAGCGAATGTCTAAAACTGCGCGCGTTAAATTATTTATTCCGGTATTGGTTTTTGTGGTTTTGTCGGCGGTCTTTTTTCATCTTGAAAACCGTATTATCACCGGTGATTACGACCCATCGACGTTGCCGTCAGCATTGGTTGGCAAGTCGCTGCCTGAGTTTAGTTTAACAACATTGGCTGATGCCAATACAGAAATAACAGCGATTGATCTGAATGGAAGACCTGCGCTATTAAATGTATGGGCGACCTGGTGTGTTTCTTGTCGTGTTGAGCATGGTTATCTCAATAGTCTTGCCGATAAGGGCGTTACTATTTTTGGCTTAAATTATAAGGATGATCGAGAGCAAGCAACGCGATGGTTATCGAGACTAGGCAATCCTTATAAACTCAACCTTTTTGATGTTGATGGCAAGCTGGGACTGAATATGGGTGTCTATGGCGCGCCAGAGACTTATGTGCTCGATGCGCAAGGCATTATTCGTTACCGTCATGTCGGCGTTATGGATGCAAAGGTTTGGCGCTCTAGAGTCTTACCGCTGGGATTAGATTGGTAATGATGATTCGCGTTCTTTTAATAATACTTTTATCACTGGGCTTTTCCAGCCATTCATTGGCGGATTCTGCTAATGAAATTCTCGCCTTTTCGGATCCTGAAAAACGCCAGCGTTACTACAGCTTAATTTCGGAGTTACGCTGCCCAAAATGTCAGAACCAAAACCTCTCTGATTCAGATGCGCCGATTGCTAATGATCTTCGCAATGAGCTTTACTTATTGATTAATGATAATTATTCCGATGCTGACATTCTTTCCTTTATGGAATCTCGTTATGGAGAGTTTGTCCTTTACTCGCCACCAGTGAATAAAGTCACTGCTGTCCTTTGGATTATTCCTGCTGGCCTTGCTTTTATCGGTGTGGCTATCGTGGCATTTATCGTGGTTCGTAACCAGCAGGACGATGAGGTAGAAAATGATTGAATTCTGGTTAGCTGCAGGGCTAATGTCTGCAGCTGTAATCACCACCGTTTTTGTACTGACTGGCCGCAAGGCTGTTGATGAAGACAAGAGGGCGCGTCTAACGCTTTGGATAACGGCTATTACAATCCCAGTTTTTGCTTTAGCACTTTATTTGCCTCAAGGCTTTTCGCTGGGTGGCAGTCTTGAGTTGAAGGTCGCCAAACAATTACAAATGCTGCAATCAAGTGCTGACCCACGTCAACGCCAGCAACAGCTGTTAACGATAAATTCGCAACTTGAGCAGCAGGTTTCAGTGACGCGCAGTAAGCCTGAGATTGTTCAGCTTCACGCTGAAATTTATAGTGCTAATAACAATCATACGCGAGCGGCTGACGTTTATTCTGCGTTGCTTGCACGTGAAGAAGAGAATGCCGCAGTGATGGCCTTATTGGCTCAATCACTTTATTTAAGGGACTCATCACTCGCTCAATCCAGTGTGCCAGTGGCAGAACTGATGTCACAGCGCGTTAAGGATCTGCTTGCTCAAGCACTCAGCTTGGATCCACAACAGTATCTGGCGCTAAGCATGAGCGGTATGCAGGCTTTTACTGAAGCTAGATACACACAGGCAATTGCTCATTGGCGAACTGCACTTGCGATTTATGGCGAATCCAGCCCTCAGGCAGCGTCACTAAATGCGGCTATTCAAACAGCAGAATCACGCTTAGGCGTTTTGTCTGAATCACTGGATTCAAGTACTGCGTTTATACGGTTACAAGTCAGTATTGATCCGACCCAGTTAAGCGATAGTGATGGCCCCGATACTGCAGTCTTTGTTTTTGCTCGTGCTAGCTCAGGCTCTCGTATGCCACTAGCAGCTAAGCGCTTGCGGCTAGCCGATCTTCCGATAGATTTGTACCTAACCGATAACGATAAAATGGCTGCACAATCGATAGCGGGTGAGAGTGAGGTTATTGTTGCCGCAAGATTGTCGCGAAGTGGGCAACCTATAGCTGTAGCAGGTGACTCAGAATCAGAGGAATTAACTGCCCTTGTCGTCACTAATAAGGCCGATGCGAAAATGCTCGAACTGCTTATCGATCGTCGTTTATAAGCAGGTCTTTCAGTTGATCAAAAAACAGCCTAAGACTTTACTTTAAGTTAATAAAACAACTGCTTAAAAGCATCATTTATTGGCGTTTGAAGGAATTTCAAGCGCTAATAAATCTTGTGTGCATAAACAACAATTAGTGTTTCATTATTGTTATCAAAGCGAGTTCAGTGCATCATACGCCTTTGCAAATATGTCATCGATTTTGACACTATTTTTGCTGCTTTAAGTGCTGATTTTCTTCAATCTCTCAGCCCAAAAGCTCACTAATAAAAAACAACAAAATAGAGTGCTATTCAAAGAAAAGAATAGAACTACACATTATCAAGGCCGGGAGTAAATAACTTTTCATGCGACTCAAGAATATCAAGCTAGCCGGTTTTAAGTCCTTTGTTGACCCAACTAACGTTCAGTTAAATACCAATATGGTCGCCGTTATCGGTCCTAATGGTTGTGGTAAATCCAATATCATCGATGCGGTTCGCTGGGTAATGGGCGAATCATCTGCCAAAAACCTCCGTGGCGAGTCTATGGCCGATGTTATCTTTAATGGTTCTACCGCTCGAAAACCTGTCGGCCAAGCTTCAATTGAGCTTGTATTTGATAATTCTGATGGCACTTTAGGTGGCGAGTACGGCGCATTCACTGAAATATCCATTAAACGCAAAGTGACTCGTGACGGTCAGTCAGGCTACTTTATCAATGGCGCCAAATGTCGTCGTCGTGATATCACTGATATTTTCCTCGGTACCGGCTTAGGCCCAAGAAGTTACGCGATTATTGAGCAGGGTATGATTTCGAGATTAATCGAATCTAAACCCGAAGAGCTGCGTGTATTCATTGAAGAGGCCGCAGGGATTTCAAAATATAAAGAGCGCCGTCGCGAAACCGAAACGCGTATTCGCCATACCCGCGAAAACCTTGAGCGTCTAACGGATATCCGTGAAGAGTTAGATCGTCAATTGCAGCGTCTAAAACGTCAGGCAGCAGCTGCAGCTAAATATAAAGAATTTAAGGCTGAGGAGCGCACTGTCAAAGCTCAAACCTTGAGTCTGCAGTGGCAATCTCTTCGCGACCGTTCAAGTGGTCAGCGTGAAGCGATTGGTGAACACGAAATTTTACTCGAAGCCTCCATCGCCGAACAGCGTGCAACGGGTGCCAACATCGAGACGATTCGTGACCAACAAGTCGCGAGTAATGATACTTTCAATGCTATTCAAGCTAAGTACTACAGCCTAGGCGCTGATATCGCGCGTGCCGAACAGTCAATCGCACACCATGAACAACGTGCACAGCAATTAGGCGATGATCTGCGTGAAACACAAGACACGGCATCAGAGAGTGCTAAACACCTTTCAGAAGATCAAGAAAAAATCACTACTTGGTCTGCAGAACTCGAAACCATTGAGCCGCACCACGAAGCACTTAAACAATCTGAATCAGCATCAAGTGATGCACTGCATAGCGCAGAAGCGAATATGCAAGATTGGCAACAGCGCTGGGATGGCTTTAATGAGATCGCTGCTGAACCACAGAAAAATGCAGAAGTTCAGCGTTCTCGTATTGACCAGATCGAAGATGCTTTACGCGGCTTAAGTATTCGCCTTGAACGTATGAATAAAGAACTAGGCGGGCTAGATACTCAAGAGCATGAAGAGCAACAGCTTCAATTAGCTTCTGAAATTGAAAAGCAAATAGTGAACGTTGATGAGTTACAGACTCAGGTGCTCGCTTGTAATACCGAATTACAGCAAAAGCGTGAATCACAAAAGCAATACTCTGCTGACTTGAATGCAGCTCGAAGCACTTTACAGCAGCAACGCGGTCGTCACGCTTCTTTAGAGGCATTGCAACAAGCTGCACAAGCAGATGCGACAGGTGACACTAACGCTTGGTTGCAGACTCAGCAGCTATCTTCTGCGCCACGTCTACTTGAGCAACTCAAGGTTGATGCTGGCTGGGAAGTTGCCATCGAAACGGTACTTGGCGATTCATTGCAGGCAGTAACGCTAGATACCCTAGATAATATTATCGGCAAAATAGGTTCAATTGGTAAAAGTAATGTCAGCTTTATCGAACTTAATAGCCAGCCGAGTAGTGCGCAGTCCGATACAGGCTTACCTTTACTAAGCAGTAAAGTGGCAGGCGTTGAAACAGGTGCTTTATTGCATGGTGTGTTCGTAGCTGAGTCGCTAGATCAAGCTGCCGGTGTTCGCAGTCGCTTGACCCAACATGAATCGATAGTAACGCCTGATGGCATTTGGTTGGGCTCTAACTGGCTTCGTGTCCTTAAGCAGACAGATTCAGGTTCGGGTGTTATTGAAAGACGCAAATCATTACTTACCCTAGAAGAAGATATTGCCAGCAGTGAATCCACTATTTCTAGCCTTGAAAGCGCTTTGAAGGATTCAGAAAACGCCTTATTTGCTGTTGAGAACAACAAAGATCAGTTACTCAATGACAAAGCGAAAGAAGAGGGATCACTCGCTCAACATCGTTCTGATATGAGTGCTTTGACAGCTAAGATTGATCAGATCAAAACCCGCTTTAGCCGTACGCAAGAAGAGATAAGTCTAGCTGAGCAAAACCAAGTTCAACAGCGCGAAGCGTTAACCGGTGCTCGCGAGCAGCTTGATACTGCAATTGCTTCAATGCAGGCCATTGAAGAGCAGCGTGAAAGTCTATTGTTAGAGCGCGATAAAGTCCGCGATGCATTAACCGTTTCGAGAGAGACAGCTAAGACCGATCGCGAAGCCTTGCAAGCAGTTGCTGTTAGAGCAGAAGGTTTACGTGCGCAATTAGATTCTGTTAAAGGTACTGTTGATCGCTTAACGGGACAGGTTGAGCAGTTAGAACTTCGCAGCGCTTCATTATTGCAGGCACAAGTAGAGAATAATGCGCCTATTGAAGCGTTGAAATCGGGTTTAGCCTCGCAGCTTGAAGACCGAATGGTTATTGAAGCTGAATTAGGCGAAGCAAGAAGGTCTGTAGAGTCACTTGATCAGAGTATGCGTGAAGCTGAACAAGCCCGTGCTGATGGCGAGCAAAAAACGCAGGACATTCGTACCCGTTTAGAAAAACTGCGTATTGATAGTCAAGAAATGGCAGTGCGAACTAAAACAATTGAAGAGCAACTCGAAGAGAGTGGCTTTAAACTCGAAGCCGTATTGAATGGCTTGCCAGAAGAAGCAGAGCTTGAAACTTGGCAGAACAACTTGGCGGATATCGACCGTCGTATAAGTCGCTTAGGAGCAATTAACCTTGCGGCTATCGAAGAGTTTGAAACTGAATCTGAGCGCAAAACTTATTTAGACGCTCAAAATGATGAGCTAGAATCTGCGCTATCCACCTTAGAAGGTGCTATTCATAAGATTGATAGAGAAACACGAAGCCTCTTTAAAGATACGTTTGATAAGCTTAATGCTAGCTTGCAGGATCTATTTCCAAAAGTGTTTGGTGGCGGTACGGCTTATCTAGAAATGACAGGCGATGACTTGTTAGATACGGGCATTGCCATTATGGCGCGACCACCGGGTAAACGTAACAGCACTATTCATTTGCTCTCTGGCGGTGAAAAAGCATTAACGGCGATTGCATTAGTCTTCTCTATATTCCAGCTTAATCCAGCGCCTTTCTGTATGCTCGATGAGGTTGATGCTCCATTAGATGATGCAAACACAACACGCTATGCACGTTTGATTAAAGAGATGTCTGATCGTGTTCAGTTTATTTTCATCACTCATAACAAGATCACCATGGAAATGGCTGATCACCTTATGGGTGTAACAATGCACGAACCAGGCTGTTCACGCCTAGTCAGTGTTGATATTGACGAAGCCGTAGCATTAGCCACGGCATAAACGCAGTTTTTAATTGATAAATACAATATAGCCTAGAGGCCTTTTGACGATATGGATCTGTTTGCTGAAATTGGTGTGCGTGAGTGGTTAATTGGCGCTGGCTTATTGTTAGTGTTAGCCGTCTTGGTTGATGGTTTTAGACGTATGCGCGCCGAACGTAAAGGTGGCATCAAAATGTCGTTGGGTATGGGCGGAGGCTTTGCTGATGATGGTGAACCGCTTGATACACATGAATTACCTAATGGTGGGGCGCGTGTGATTGTTCGTACTGATCCAATTATTAGCGATCAAGGTGCCGACGATTTGTTTTATAACGAAGATGATGAGCTTGATGGCGACGAAGATCAAGGTCAAGATCGTGCGGCGCGTCAAGCTGCTTATGCTGAGCGTGAAATCTTAGTGATGCATGTAAAAGCTAAGGCAGCGGATGGTTTTAACGGCAGCGATTTACTTCAAATTCTTTTAGCTTGTGATATGCGTTACGGTGATAAAGATATTCTACATCGCCACGAAAAAGCTGAAGGTAAAGGCTGCTTGCAATTTAGTGTTGCCAATATGCTAGAGCCTGGCACATTCAATCTCGAAGATATTAATTCATTTCGCACGCCTGGCGTTACGTTTTTTATGACCTTGCCTGGCCCTGAAGATGCATTACAAGCTTTTGAATGCATGGTTGAAACCGCTAACTGCTTAGTGAAAAACCTTAACGCTCTTTTGCTTGACGAAGATCATTCAACCGCAAGCCTGCAAGTGATTAATCATTACCGTGCACGTGTTAAGCAGTTTAATCAAAAAATGAATAGCGCTTTAGAATCGGCTTAAGCTATACCTGCAATAATTTTTTGTAGACTAAAAAATAGCGTTACTAAACACCAGTGCAAAACAATCCATCTAACACTTTGATTAAGCGATGACAGCCTCTAAAATTATCCGACAGATTCTCGCTAATCCTCTTCTTGCTACAAGCAAGCATTTTGAGCGCGACGCAAAACAACGCTATAGCGAGCTCGTCCAGCTTATCAATGATCATAATCATCACTACTATGTATTAGATGATCCGATTCTTCCCGACGCTGATTACGACCAACTTTTTCGCCAATTAGTCGATATTGAAGCTGCTATTCCTTCACTTTTAACTGATGATTCGCCATCACGACGAGTAGGTGCCGAGCCGCTCGACCGCTTTGATTCCGTCGTCCATAAGCTACCCATGCTTTCGCTCGACAATGCCTTTAATGACGAAGAGTTACTCGCCTTTGATCAACGCCTTAAAACGCGTTTACGTGAAGACGCCGATAGCGCCGAAACTGCTATTGATTATGTCTGCGAGCCTAAACTCGATGGTGTAGCTGTGAGTGTCACCTACGAGCATGGTGTACTCGTTAGAGCCGCAACGCGAGGTGATGGCGCAGCCGGTGAAGATATCACCGAAAATGTACGCACCATTAAAACAGTGCCTCTTAAATTACGTGGCAGTGGTTATCCTGCGGTACTTGAGGTTCGTGGGGAGATTTATATTTCTAGCGCTGATTTTATTCAATTGAATGAACGTGCCGCCAGTAACGACGAAAAACAATTTGTTAATCCACGTAATGCGGCCGCTGGCAGTCTACGACAATTAGACCCTAAGATTACTGCACAGCGCCCATTAACAATGTGCGCTTACTCAACGGGCTTTGTTGACTATCAAGCAACGCCTCGCACGTCTAACCATAAGATTGCCAATAACCATATTGCCGATACTCATTACGACAGCATTCAACAACTTGCTGAGTGGGGTTTTTTTACCAATAGTGAAATCACTCGCTTTTCGTCAATTGATAAAGCCATTGGATTTTGTTCTACCTTGGCTGCACTGCGCCCATCATTAAGTTATGAGATTGATGGGATTGTGTTTAAAGTGGATTCTTTTTTATTGCAGGCCGAGTTAGGTTTTGTATCGCGTGCACCGCGCTGGGCTATCGCCTATAAATTTCCTGCTGAAGAAGCTATCACCCAGTTAAATAGTATTGAATGGCAAGTCGGTCGTACCGGTGCACTTACGCCCGTCGCCAAGCTCGAACCTGTTTTTGTCGGCGGTGTGACAGTCAGTAATGCGACGCTTCATAATATCGATGAGATTCAGCGTCTTGACGTCCGTGTTGGCGATACCGTTGTTGTGAGGCGAGCAGGGGATGTTATTCCACAAATTGCCCGCGTAATTATCGAAGAGCGCACAACAGATGCAACAGCTATTAAAGTCCCAACGCAATGTTCCGTTTGTCAGTCGCCGGTGCTGCGTTTAGATGATGAAGCTGTAACTCGATGTACGGGTGGTCTACTTTGTTCGGCACAGCTAAAAGAAGCAATAAAGCATTTTGTTTCTCGTAAAGCCATGGATGTTGATGGGCTTGGCGATAAGATAGTTGATCAGTTAGTTGAACAAAAACTTATTCTTACGGTTGCAGATTTATATTCACTCGAACTGAATGTGCTCGCCGGCCTAGAGCGCCTGGCCGATAAGTCGGCAAGTAATTTAATCGCCGCACTAGAGGCGAGTAAATCTACCACCTTAGCTAAATTTCTTTACTCACTAGGCATTCGTGAAGTGGGTGAAACTACCGCGAAGAATCTTGCTAATCATTTTGGTTCTTTGCCGGCAATTATTAAAGCGGCTATTGCTTATGGTTTTGAGAGTGATGACGATCATTCAAACTCTGAGGAACTAATCAATGTAGATGATGTTGGGCCTATTGTTGCCAAACATCTTAATGCTTTTTTTAGTTTAGAAAGAAATTTAGAAGTGATTATTGCTTTGCAAGCTGCAGGCCTAAACTGGCCTGATATTGATGTTAAATCAGCTGATCAGTTACCTCTTAATGGCCAGACATGGGTTTTAACCGGTAGTCTTGAAACCTTGACGCGCGATCAGGCTAAGGCGCAACTTGAGTCTTTAGGGGCGAAGGTAGCGGGTAGTGTTTCGAAAAAAACGCATTGCGTTGTAGCTGGTCCTGGTGCGGGATCAAAGCTCGCAAAAGCTGAAAGTTTAGGCATCGAAGTATTGGATGAGAAGGGCTTTATTGAACGATTCTTGCTTACAAATGATTAGCCTTCAAACGATTAGCCTATAAGCGATTAGTCTTCATCCGCACAATATAACTCACCGTTTTCAAAAAGCTCGGCCAGTAAACTTTTGGTTTTATCGTGATTCAACCATGGCTGTAAATCTTCGACCGTCAATGATTCCTGATTACATATCCGTTTAATACAGGTTTCTAATTCCCCAGCTCGGCTACCTAAATCAATCTCTCTTCCATTAACAAAAAACATTAGCGGTGATTTTGTTTCAGTATCGGCATCCATATAATAAAAGCGTGATGCAGTATCTCTATAAATATTTATTTCTATATTAGTGAAATCGATAGTGTTAATCACTGCGTCGTTTTCAATAACAAATGCATTAACGGCGTTTTGCTCATCATTAGCATCAGTGTATTTTGTCTGGCTAGCCCATCGCCCAAACCATTGCTGCAACTGTGTTTTATCACTGAGTTTTTCACTGATCATTAAGGCGATGTTATCTATGGTTTGCTTATCAATTGCGCCGAATCCTGAGCCGTTCACAGTAGTATCTCTAAAGCGATCGTCTTCGGATAATTGCTGCTGTATAAAGGCAGTGTAATCATCCAGCACTTCAGATTGAGATGGTGAGCGAAAACCGACAGAATAGGTCATGCAGCTATTATCTAATCCTGTTCCCCAGTGCGCGACATAGGGAGGGACATACAAGATATCGCCGGCAGTTAATTCATAGGTTTCAGTAACATTGAATTCGGTTAGAAGGGTTAGCGCCTGATCGGGTTGTAACTGGGTCTGCTTATCGCATCGCTGGCCGATTTGCCATTCACGCTGACCCTGACCTTGAACCAGAAATACATCATAGCGATCAAAATGTGGGCCAACACCACCGCCTTGAGTCGCATAACTCACCATAACATCATCAACCTGCCAGCCAGGGATAAAGCCGAAATAGGTGAGTAGTTCAGCAACTTCTGGCGCATAGTGATCAACTGCTTGTACGAGTAGAGTCCAATTTTTTTCATCTAAGGTGCTAAATCTTTGCTCAGCAAAAGGGCCATGCTCAAGCGACCATTGGCTATTAATGAGTTGCTGAGGGTTAGGTTTAGACAAGATAAGACGCGATTCAATATCGCCTTCTAAAGAGAGCCCAGCTAACTCATCAGCAGTAATGGGGTTATGCCAATCGGGTAATCCGCTTTTAATAAGCAGCGGTTTTTTTTGCCAATACTCATTGAGAAATAACTGTTGATCAAAGTTTTTTAATACAGGCGGCATAGGTGATAACTTTTTATTATTCGAGATAAATCAATCAGACTTTATTGACGAACAGAGTTTATTTAATTGATGTGATAAATGTAAATATAAAAAGCGACCTTATTGAGAAAGATGCTTTGGATCGTGCTTTAAAACAGTATGTATAACTGTATCCTTTTCGAAAATAACAACGAAGTCTGAATATTCCCAGCGACTAATAGGGGGGTTGCCATAGCTTTCGTTGCGCTTATTGCTCTCATTAATAATGACGGCTTCGCCGAACTCCTCTAACACTTGCTCTTTAGTGTCGCCTTGTTCGGGGCGCGGGATAGATGCTTTATCTGCAGCTTGTGATGCAACAGGAATTTGAATGATCTCGGCATTACTGTGGCTAGTTACAAACAGGGCAGAAGCTATTATGAAAGATAACGCTGCTAATATGCCCGAGACAGATATACGAGAATTCATCATTAGGTTCTATCCTATTTATCCAGTGAGTGTTTCTTTCGTTGTTCGCGAGCTTGTACTTGCATGATATGTCGGGCAATGACTTGCTCGTCCACATCAGGTAATGATTGAAAGGCACAAGAAATATGATAGCCCCCATCAATGGCGCGATGACAGGCAACCACTCTTATATAAGCCGCTATGCCTATTAAGGTTTGGTGAAACCAAATTTTAACCGCATGATAACTATCGGCCTCTAGCTCGCTGTTAAAGTTAAAGCCAATGCCACCTTCACTAATATCTACCGACTGCAGTTCAGCTTCTATACCGACCAAAGAAGCGGCAACCGCATTGCCGACAGTTTCAATTTTTTTATTAATGGCCTGCAAATAAAGAGCAATCTCTGGCGTCTTCTCGTGAATCGCTCTAAAAACACTGCCACTATCGGTATCTATACCGCGTAGCTCACGCATTAGTCGAAAAGCTTCAGACTCGACAAAGCATGCCTCTGCCGGTTTACTTTCGACATCCTCAGCACTTACGAGTGTCAGGTCAATGATTGCCGTATCGTCGATACGGTAAAGCTGGCGGCGCTCATCTTGCTTTGAGTCGTTATTATCGCTTGTCGTGTCCATAGAATTATCAATTGTCGTTAAATTAAGGCCTAATTAGACTTTCAGTTTAGTATACTAAGGCTGTTTATTCACGGTTCACATTAACTTACTTGAGTTAATTTACTTATGCCATTTCACTTGAGTCAATTGATCAACCGTTAATAGCTTATCAGTTGTGATTAAAATGTGACCGATTTAACAGTTAATACCGTCAAAGCCTGCCGTGTTTAGGGCTTCTAATGTCAACGAAATGTTCGCTTATGCAAAAGAGGCTTCAAAATATCAACAAAAAAGCTGGGATCCTCATAACACAATGAAGTCACAATCTTTCCCGCTCTTTGTTGCGCTGCGTTATGGCATTCCGTCTAAAGGTATGGGCACCTCTGGCTTTCTAAGCGCAGTATCGCTGATGGGCCTCACTCTGGGAGTATTTGCCTTAATCGTTGTTGTTAGCGTAATGAATGGCTTTGAGCGTGAACTTCAAAATCGATTACTTTCCTTGTTACCTCATTCGCAATTGTTATTACCAAGCGATTCTCCAAATAATCCCGAATGGCCCATTTTACGTGACGAAATTTTGCAGCATGAGCAGGTAATGGGTGCTGCGCCTTATGTTGAGGCGACCGTCATGTTAAGCGCAAATCAACGCTTTCATAGCGCAACGCTTACCGGCATTGATCCAAGTAGTGAGCAAAGTGTCTCAATACTCCACCAGCATATTATTGCTGGCGATATTAGTCGCTTATCAGATATTCGTTATGGCCTTGTGATCGGCAGCTTGTTGGCGCGGCAATTAGGCGTAGTACCCGGTGATAAACTGACAATCATTATGCCCAAGGTCGGCATAACGCCACTGGGTCCAGTTACACGTCAAAAGCGCTTTGAAGTTGTAGCTGTCTTTGAAGTCGGTGCTGAATTGGATCAGAACTTAGTAATAAGCCACTTGGCTGCAAGTCAGAAATTATTAGCGCTTGGAGATAAGGTGACCGGTATTCGCCTAGCGGTTATGGATCAATATCAATCATTTGCGATTACTGATTCGCTCGTTGAGCAACTGTTATCTAATGGTACATTTCAGATTCCGCCAACATTTATCGATTGGCGAGAAAAAAATAGCAGTTTGTTTCGTGCTATTTTTATGGAAAAAATTATGATCTTTGTTTTGTTAATGTCCGTTGTCGCCGTTGCATCTTTCAACATAGTTTCAATTATATTAATGACGGTCACTGATAAACGTAGCGATATTGCTGTGCTGCGAACCATGGGCGCAAGCGCAACCGATATACGCCGTCTATTTATTTTGCAGGGTTTGCTTATCGGTTTGATAGGGACTTTTTGTGGCGTATTACTCGCCTTGTTAGTAGCACCGAATATCGGCAGTCTATTACAAGCTGTTGAAGCCCTGTTAGGCTGGCAATTATTTGATCCGACGGTTTACTTTATTCCTTATTTACCTTCAGAGTTACGTGCAAGTGATGTGTTTATTGTCAGTGGCTCTGCTCTGTTGATTAGCTTGCTTGCAACACTTTATCCCGCTGCAAAAGCGGCTGCGATTGAACCTGCTGAAGCGCTAGCCTACGAACATTAATGGATTTTAAATGCTCAATAAAACACTCAATACAGACAGTCCAATTTTAAGCTGTACCGATCTTGGTAAAATTTATTCTGAAGGCGATCAGCAATTAACAGTGCTTAAAGATATTTCTCTCAACATTAAGCCTTCTGAACGTATTGCTATTGTAGGAGCTTCTGGCTCGGGTAAAAGTACGCTGCTTAATTTATTAGGGGGTCTCGACCAGCCAAGTACAGGTAGCGTTTCAATACTTAGCCAATCACTCGCTTCACTTAATGACCAAGCGCTTAGCGATATTCGCAACTATACGCTTGGTTTTGTCTATCAGTTCCATCATTTATTGCCGGAGTTTACTGCACTCGAAAACGTACTTATGCCGTTGATGATTGCAAGGCAAGATAAGCTGCAATCCATCAATAAAGCTAATGAGCTATTGGCAGCGGTAGGGCTCTCACAGCGCAGCACTCATCGACCCTCAGCACTTTCTGGTGGAGAGCGTCAGCGCGTTGCTATTGCGAGAGCGTTGGCCAATGACCCCGCTTGCGTCTTAATGGACGAGCCCACAGGTAACTTGGATCGACAGGCATCAGATAGTATTGAGCAGCTTATGGATACACTCTCGGAACAGTTGAACACGGCCTTTGTTGTTGTAACGCACGATGAAAATGTTGCCAGTAGAATGGATGCCGTTTATCGACTAGACGCATGTCGCTTGGAGCGTCAAGCTTGAATTCAATGGCGACAAAACGCTTCGGCAGTACCAGCTTATTTTTAGCCTGGCGATTCTTTGCTGGCCGCGAGCGCAATGCCTTAGTCTCTTTTATTTCTGCGGTTTCTATCTTTGGACTCGCTCTTGCTATTGCATTGTTGATTGTCGTCTTGTCCGTAATGAATGGCTTCGAAAAAGAATTCCGTGATCGTATTCTTGGACTAGCACCTCATGCGACACTTTGGTTTGATCAACCCGTCGAAGATTGGCAAAGCATTGTTGAATCACTAGAGGGCGAAAGAGATATCATACGCGCCCAGCCAATTATTGAGTTTAAGGCGATGGCAGTTGCGGCTAATCAAGTTCGACCAGTCTTAATACAGGGCGTTGATTACGCAAAACTCAGCCCGCTTCTACAGCCTTATCTCGGCACCCATCAAAAGAAAGACCTTAAAAAAACGGATACAAAAGAACTTGCTCACTCAAACATTGTTTTGGGGATGCAGCTAGCTAAACAATTGGGGCTGGAGCAGGGTGATAATATCCGCTTAATGGTGCCAGACAATTCCACCAGCACTGTTGCACTCGGCTCATCTGGTCGCGCTAACAGTTATTCATTTCAATTAAGTGATACGCTAATAACTGGCACTGAAATTGACAATGTCGTTGGTTTAATACCGCTAAGACATGCAGCAGCTATTACTCATCTAGGCAATGGTATACAAGGTATTCAATTGCAGGTTGTCGATTTGTTTCAAGCTCGCCGCATAGCGACTTTGCAGGCAATTAATCATCAGCTGCCGGTTCGCATCACTGATTGGACACAGTCATTTGGTAACCTCTATACCGCTATTCAATTGTCACGACAGATGGTTGTTTTGCTTCTTACAACAATTATTGCAGTGGCCGTTTTTAATGTTTTTGTCACCTTGGGTATGGTGGTGAAACATAAGAAGTCGGATATCGCGATATTGCGCACTATGGGCTTTACTCGTCGCGGTGTGTTGTTTAGCTTTGTCATGCAGGGCATGCTTATTGCGAGTATTGGTTGTGTTATTGGTGCGCTATTCGGCAGCTTATTAGCTTATTTAGCGCCCTCATTAATGGACTTGATAGAGTTTTTATTAGGTGTAGATTTATTAAGAACGGATGTTTATCCGATTAACTATTTGCCCTCACAACTAAAAGTTTCTGACATTGCTTTAGTTTGTCTAGCAGCACTGGGGATGAGTTTCTTGGCAACACTTTATCCCGCTTGGCGCGCTGCTAACATTTTGCCGGCAACGACGCTAAGGTATGCATAAAGCGGTGAGCTCGAATGAGCCAACACAAGAATCTGCCCCTTTAGAAGTCATTATTGATCAGCAGGGCTTTTATCGTATTGATGGCCGAGCACTTATCGACACTGATAGAAATACGCTTGAGACTGCGCTGAATCAATTAACTGAGGGTGACTTATCGACACCCCTCACACTCACTGCCGATGCTGCAGTACCTTATCAGGCGGTAGTACGAGTTATTGATACCGCTGGAGCAATAGGATTTACTAAAATAAATATTACCACCCAGCCCGAAGCTGAATGATAATAGCTGCTTAGGCTTGATCGAAAGGGTTCTAAATAGGAATCTATCTATAGATGTTTTAAATAGATGGGCGCTTTATAGATAACTGTTTATTATTTAGCCCAAATTGCAGATTAAGCAGTAATTACCATAAGATAATACTCAACGAATAAAATGCAGCTTATAAAGAAAACCATTGAAACATTCATATCTCGCATCTGGTACGGGCAGGGCGTAGCTTCTCGCGCGGCCGCATTACTATTATCGCCGCTATCTATTATTTATCGATCCATTGCTGATGAAAACAAGCGCAAGGCGCTTGCTAACCGAGTTGATGATCTGCCTATAAAAACGATTGTCATTGGCAATATCACTGCCGGCGGAACAGGTAAAACGCCCTTATTGATTGCTGTGGCAAAACAGTTAGCTTCGAAGGGATGGAGTCCTGGCATTATTAGCCGCGGTCATGGTGGACTCTACTTAAAAGGCGAAGCACTCGCCACACGCGTTCAGCTTGATAGCGATCCATTTTGGGTAGGTGACGAACCCGTTCTTATCGCACAGGCCTTGCAGACTATGCCCGTTGTTGTTTGTCCTCGCCGCATCGAAGCGGTTGCTTTGCTACTCAAAGATACAGACTGCAATATTATTTTAAGCGATGATGGTTTGCAGCACTATGCGCTTCCTCGCGATATTGAAGTTGTCTTAATTGATGCCGCTCGCGGATTTGGTAACCAAAAATTATTACCTGCCGGTCCTTTACGAGAACCTATTGAACGACTTAAAGATTCCGATATAGTTATTTTTAATGGTCAGCCATCGCCACAATTAAAAGCTACCGTGGCTCAATACCCGCTGGCAAACTATTCAATCAGCATGGCTGTTGATTCATTACGCTCTATCGATAGTTCTGGCTTAGTGTCTAACGATTTATCTCAGCTAAACAGATACAGCGTCATTCATCTCGTTGCTGGTATTGGCCATCCTGAACGCTTTTTTAACGCTATTCATCTGTTATTATCTGATAATGAAAACGCGCCCGAAGTCATTGAGCATGCATATCCTGATCATCACTGCTATAAGGAAAGTGATCTTAAATTTCCCCAGCATGATGGCAATGAGGCTATAGTGATGACGGCAAAAGATGCGGTTAAATGCGCTGGCTTTATCAACAACCCACTGCCACTTTATGCTGTTGATGTTAGTGCTCGTTTCGAACCTAGTGATACAGCGCTTATTGATGCTATTTGCTCGCAGCTAGTTAATTAATCTTCTGGAGATCCACTTTGTCATTTTCTATTGTCATACCATCCCGTTTCGGCTCGACTCGCTTAGAGGGTAAAGCATTACTTGATATTGCTGGCAAGACAATGGTGCAGCGAGTCTATGAACAATCTTGCTTAAGCGATGCAGACGAGGTGTTAGTAGCAACCGATGATTCTCGTATCGCCGATGCAGTAAATGCTTTTGGCGGACAAGTAGTAATGACATCCGACAAACACCCCTCGGGTACAGATCGTCTTGAAGAAGTTGTCACTAAAAAAGCCTATGCAAAAGATCATGTCGTCGTTAATGTCCAAGGCGACGAGCCATTAATTCCACCAGAAGCTATCAATCAAGTCGCGACCAATCTTTTATCGAATGCTAATGCTGGCATTGCAACGCTTTGCGAGCGTATTACTGATCAGTCAGAGATAGTCAATTCCAACGCCGTAAAAGTGGTTCGCAACCAGCACAATTTTGCGCAATTATTTTCACGAGCACCGATTCCATGGTTACGCAACTGGCCATCGTTAGATTTCATTGGTTCAGACAGCCATCTAGACAGCTCTTTTGCGATGTCTCCTGACGACGCTATTCAGTGGTTTCGTCATATTGGCATCTATGCCTATCGTGTTAATGTGCTAAAGCAATTTGTTAGTTGGCCGATGTCGGCAGGCGAGAAGGCCGAGTCGCTTGAGCAGTTACGTGCGCTCGATAATGGTATTGCTATTCACTGCGAAGAAACCAAATGTCGATTGCCGGGTGGAATTGACACTCAAGAAGATCTAGACCGAGTTCGCGCTCTGTTTAATGAGGATGAGCGCTAATGTCGAAAATTTCCGTATTATTTGTATGCCTCGGTAATATCTGTCGCTCGCCAACCGCACACGGTGTATTTGAAACCATGGTTTCTCAAGCGGGGCTAGAAAATAAAATTGTGGTTGATTCATGTGGCACCGGCGATTGGCATATCGGTCACTCACCGGATGAGCGCTCGGCTAAAGCGGCATTAACTCGCGGCTATGATTTAAATCATCTGCGCTCGCGCCAAATCACGCCTAACGATTTTAATCAATTCGACTATATCTTGGTAATGGATGAGCAGAATTTAACGGACGTTAAAGCGTTATGCCCTAAAAGCTTTTCAGGCCAGTTAGAATTATTTCTTAACTATGCTAATAACTTCTCTGACTACACAGAGGTCCCAGACCCTTATTACGGCGGCGCAAGTGGCTTTGATAATGTTATCGATTTAGTTGAAGACGCCTCACAGAGTTTGTTAACTGCTTTACAGAGCAAGCTTGAGATACAGCATTTATGATAGAGCGTAATGTGGATCTACAATCACATAACACTTTGCGATTAACCTCGACTGCCAATGCATACAGTAGAGTTGATAGTTTGGACGGCCTATCCGCAGCAATTACATTTAGTCAGCAAGAAAATATTCCTTTAATACCGCTAGGCGAGGGCAGTAATGTTATTTTACAGCCGACCGTCGATGCCCATATTGTCGACATACAATTGCGCGGTATAAAAAAAATCAAAGAAGACGACGAACATGTATGGGTTGAAGTAGCCGCAGGCGAAAATTGGCACCAATGGGTTATGCAGAGCATCGAGGAGCAGTGGTACGGCCTCGAAAACCTAGCCTTGATTCCTGGTCGTGTTGGCGCAGCTCCTATTCAAAATATTGGTGCTTATGGTTGCGAAGTGGCTACTTTTATCGATTGCGTTAATTATATTCACCTCGATAAAGTCATAGAGACTAACCTATCACAAAGTGTCTTAACTGCCGAGCAGTGTCAGTTTTCATATCGCAATAGTATTTTCAAACAATCATTGGCTGGCCTCACGGTTATTACTTCTGTGGTTTTTAAGCTCGATAAAGTTTTTTCGCCGCAATTAAGCTATCCCGCTTTAAAGCAAAAAATTAATATGGATAAGGCGGGGACTATTGATGCAACAACTGTCGCAAATGCGGTTATTAATATTCGAAGCGAAAAGCTACCTAATCCTGACCATCTGCCCAATGCAGGCAGTTTTTTTAAAAACGTTGTCGCCAATCAGCAACAGCTAGATGCATTACTTCAAGACTATCCTGATGCGCCATACTTTTCTTATGAAGCGACACAGACCATACAAAGTGCAGCGAAGACTAGTGCCTACAAAATCCCAGCAGCGTGGTTAATTGAGCAGTGTGGCTTTAAAGGTGAGCGTCATGGCCATCTTGGCATGCATGAAAAACAGGCGCTCGTTCTTATTAATTACAGTGATCAAGCGCAGGCAAAAATTAATGCATCTGATATCCTCAAGTTTTCTAACCATATTGCTTCAACTGTTCAGCATCGTTTTGGCTTTAATTTGCACAGAGAGCCTCAAACATTACCGTAAGCTCTATATTCGCTAACAGGGGATAGACAGTGTCACACTTAGCTTTTAAACTCCCTCATATCATTTTTTATACATACTATATAAACGTAAAACATCTAACGTAAAACACGAACGTAAAAACAGGGCGAGTAGTGATATGTTAAAAAGCGAACAAAAACCCGAAATTGTTTGGCCTACAGCACTGATGTTATCAATAACAGCATTAGTTGCTCTGATAAGTGTTCCTTGGTATCAACTGACTATCGGCTTTGAATGGACTCACTGGCTGGCTTTTTTCTTATTCGCCGCATCTAACGGCTTAGCTATAACCGCTGGCTACCATCGTCTATGGGCACACAATGCTTACAAAGCGCATCCTATCCTACGCTTATTACTCGCTCTGTTTGGCGCTGCATCATTTCAAAATAGTATTTTAGTTTGGTCGTCACAGCATCGTCGCCATCATCGCTTTGTTGACGACAACGATAAAGACCCATACTCAGCCAATCGCGGTTTATGGTTTTCGCATATCGGATGGCTACTGCGAAAATACCCTAACGGGAGAGATGATTTTAGTAATGCAAAAGACTTACAGCGCGATAAAATCGTTATGTGGCAACATAAATATTATTATTTAATTGCGCTTATGATGAATTTTTTACCGCCATTAATTATGGGTGTATTGACAGGGGATTACCTAGCGTACTTCTTACTCATGGGCGTACTGAGGTTGGTTTATTCTCACCATACAACGTTTTTAGTGAATTCACTTGCCCACGCTTGGGGTCGACGACCTTATACTAACGAAAATACTGCACGAGATAATGGCTTTGTATCACTGCTTACTTATGGAGAGGGTTATCACAACTACCACCATATTTTTCAAAACGATTACCGTAATGGTGTTCGCTGGTTTCAATACGACCCTACTAAATGGCTTATTAAAGCCTGCTCTTGGGTTGGCTTAAGTTATGACTTGCGCTCCACACCCAAATTCAAAATTCGACAAGCAATGGTTGCTCGTCAGTTAGAATTAACACGCGATAAGCTGACTAACCAAACACTATTGAATACGATCAAACAAAGAATTGGTGCCATTGAGTATGCAAACTGGATGGCTACTATTGAAAAACAAATTGAAAGTGAACACCAGCAATTAACCGAATTACTGGATGAGTGGAAGTGCACTCATTCACTTTGGATGACGGCTAAACGCGAAAAAATAGCAGAAGCCAGACAGAGCATGCAAACCTCTTTGGATTTGCACAATTTAAAACAGAAATTAAAAGATCTGGAATACTCAGTGGTTCAGCAATATCGACGAGTGAGTTATGTTAATGGTGTTTTAGCTTAAGTTGATCTCGAGGTAAGCTTAGGTTGAGCTGTAGCCAATAAGCGCGTAGGTACCAGTAAATTTAACAGCGACTTGCTCAACACCATTAACTTCACTATTTATCATTGATGATAAACACACCTTAGCAGAGCCTTTCTGCTCGTATCTTGCTAAGAATTCATCCCACATTGTCTTATCAGTGTTTTCACAGGTAGCAATAATATTGCTGGATGTTACCGGCGCCAAATACTCAATTTCCCCTTTCGAGACAACGATATTAGGCATTCCTTCTTTTAAGTTATATTGCAGGCAGCGCAAATAAAAAAAGCTCCAGGCCGCCATAACGGCAGAGCAGTAGAGACTGCCACCAAAAACGGTTCCTTTATCATTATCATTAAGTGCTAGCGGAGCCGATAGCGCGATGCTTTTAGCGTCATAGTGGCTAACTTCAAGCCCCATAGCTTGACCAAGCGGAAGGTGGTTTTTTACAAAGCGATCAAGCTCGGCTTGTAAGGCGATATAGTCGCCTTGGCTAAGATCTTCAATCATTTATTTTTGATTATCTGCTTGATTGCTTGCTCATCTGATTGCTCATCTGATTGATAGACATCAAACTCGGGCAGGGAGGCAGGCACTCTATTTTTCGAATTATCTAATTTCTTATCACGAATTAAATTATAACTCTCACGTGTTTTCTTCTCAGCAAGACTTAAATCATCAATGATGGTTGTTTTAATAAATACCATTAAATTCTGTTTGCGAACGGTCTTAGAATCGCTACTAAAAAAGCGACCTACTAAAGGAATATCGCCGAGTATTGGCACTTTAGTTTGGTTGTTAGTTGTGCGGTCTTCAATTAAACCACCCAGAACTAAAATGGCACCATCATCAACGAGCACATTGGTTTTAATGCTGCGCTTATCAGTCACCAAATCCTGCGCTGCTGATAGCTGCTCTTCTCGAACAGACTCAACCTCTTGTTCAACGGCAAGGGTAATAGTTCTTTGCTTGCTGACTTTAGGCGTGATCTTTAAAGTGATGCCTATATCTTCACGTTGAATAGTTCTAAACGGATTATTCGTAGTCGTCGCTGCCGAGGTTTGACTGCCAGTGACAAAGGGCACGTTACTACCCACAAGAATTTCAGCTTCTTCATTATCGATAGTGATAATTGATGGCGTTGATAAAACGTTATTGTTGTTATCGCTGGATACAGCGTGAAGTAGGGTGCGTAGACTTCCATTTCTGAAGAAGCCCCAATTAAGGCCAGACTGAACCAATGCCGCGCCTGGGTTATCGCTAACAGCCAACGCCGACGTCGTTGAGCCTAGTAAGTTAGCACTGCTAACGCCGCCACTCTGGGTTGGCGAAGTGCCCCATAAAATTTCGAGCGTATTAGAAAAACTATCGGTTACTTCAACAATAATCGCTTCTATCATTACCTGTGAGCGCTTAACATCAAGCTCTGCAATAACCTTTTCGATAGAATCCAGTATCGAAGGCGGTGCAGTAATAATTAATGCATTGTTGGTTTCTGATGATTGGATATTAATATCCGCATCAGCCAAGGTAACATTTTTTCCTTCTTTTTGAATCGAGCCAGTCATGCCATCGAGGATAGGTTTAACTTCATCGGCATCTATATAGTTAAGAAAAACTACCTTTGTATTGCCGCTACCTTGCAGTGGTCGATCGAGGCTGCTGATTAAATCACGGACGAGGGCGCGCTTATCTTCATTACCTGTCATTAAGATACTGTTAGAGCGCGTATCAGTAGCAAAATTAATTTGCATATTGGTCGACGATGCTGTGCTGCCAGATTTAAGTAATGGTTGAAGCACGCTAACGACATCATCAGCAGTAGCATGCAACAAAGGAATAACCTCAATATCAAGATCACCCGTGCTGTCTATATAATTAATAAGCTGAGAAAGGCGGTTTATATTATTCGCTCTATCAGCAATAACAACGCTGTTACTGCTAGGAAACGCACCTAAATGGCCTGTCTGCGGAACCAGTGGGCGCAATATAGTAACAACTTCATTAGCAGCGATATTGTTCACTTTAATCACATGAATGACTAACTCAGAATTGTCAGCATCAGGGTTATTAAAAGTCTCAACAATAGGAAGGCCGGCAGAGCGAGCTTGTGCGTTAGGAATAATTTTAACGTTATTGCCTGATTCAACAGCAGCAAAACCATAAACATCAAGCGCCGTTAAAAACACCTGATAAGCTTGAGCCATCGTCATAGGTTGATTCGATAAAACCGAAATTCGACCTTTAACGCGCGGATCAATAATAAAGTTTTTATTGGTTTTTTCTGCTATCCACTGAATCACAGTTCGGATTTCAGCGTTATTCATATTAATTCGAACAGTTGCCGAGCGATCGTCTAAGGATTGATTAGACGAATTCGTCTGTACATTAGCTTGGGTGTTAGCTTGAGCATAACTATTGTCCGAAATAAGAGCTAAAGGCAATGCCGTGATAGATAACGACAAAAACACAGCTGTGTGAACAGCTGGGCGCAGCATAGCCAATAAGTTATCGGTAAAAGCTTTCAATGTAACGAGTCTCAACATTAAATGACATCATCATAGTGACTATTTGTATGTAGTGGCTATTTATATCTAGCAGCTATTCAAAAAGAGTCATTTGCCAAAGATAAATAGCAACTGATATAGGATAGCGTCGATTATTTATATTTCAATAACTTAGGAATGATACCTTTTTTAAACTAAGAGAGCAGCATGTAAGCCGTATTTAGGAAATTATTCGCCTCAAATAACTTTGTATTAACGGCCTAACAATCTCTAGATTAACGTTTAAGCTATCGTAGATAGCTAATCTGCATCAATCGATGCGATTGATACGAGTAAGAGGGATAGCTTTGCAGCCCCCTTTGAAACACATAACTATGCGTATAATGTATATTATGTTAAATAGAGGTGTATGTCTTATAGGAATGTATACCTTCATAGTTCGTTACTCATCAGCTATAAAGCGCAGGATAATGAAGAAGCCCAGTGCGCCACTAATGGCTGCTAGCAGCCAGACTGCTAATGGGCTGTAAGACCAAATTGCGCCACTAACAATGGCACCAGCAGCTCCGCCAGCGCCAAAACTCATGGCAGAATATAAAGCCTGCCCTTGACCTTGATGCGCATAACCAAATGCTTGGCGAACCCATTGAACGGCAACTGCGTGAAAGCTGGCAAAAGTAAAAGCATGCATTAGCTGGGCAAAAACAAGAACGCTTAATAACTCTGGCCAACAACCAATAAGCAGCCAGCGGATACTACAAAAGAATAAGCTGATTAAAAGAATGGCACGAACGCTAAAGCGCTGTAACAACTGTGACATGACTAAAAACAGCAGCAATTCAGCAACAACACCCGAACCCCAGAGCAAACCAATGGTTAACTTGCTAAAACCGAAATCGCTGAGATAAATAGAATAAAAAGTGTAATATGGGCCGTGTGATAGTTGCAGTAAAAAACACACGCTAAAAAATGCAATAACAGACGGCCGCTTGAGTATATCTAACAGCCCTTCTGTGTTTTCTGAAGAGTGTTCAACCGCCCTCTCCTTTACCAGCAAGCTCGATAACCAAATAGCGCACAACATAACCGCCATAAATTGTGGTAAATAACTTATGGATATACTGTTAAATATCCAGCCTAAACAAAGTACCGCGATAATAAAACCAATAGAGCCCCATGCACGCACCCTACCGTATTGCGCGTAATCTACCCCTAAATAAGACAGTGTTACCGATTCAAATTGGCCGATAACAGCGTTCCAGAAAAAGGTAAAACTAGCAATAATAACGGCTAAATAATAAAAGCCACTGGATAAAAATATTCCTAGAAAAAAAACTAAAGCAATAAAAGCTGACCAACGAATAACACGCATTGGCCGCCCGCTTCTATCGGACAGCCAGCCTAATAACGAGGGTGAAAGTATTTTTGTACCCATCATAATCGCGCCTAGCACCCCTATTTCTAAAGGGTTATAGCCTTGATCACTTAAATACAAAGTCCAGAAAGGAATAATTGCGCCGAGTAAGGCGAAATAGAAAAAATAGAAACTAGATAGCCGCCAATAGGGCATAAAAGATTAACCCGTTAAACCAATAATATTAATCGGTCGAACCAGGAATCACCGGCGTGATAGAAGCAACATCAGCATTTTGCCCACGGTGACGAAGCATATGATCCATTAATACAATAGCTAACATTGCTTCGGCAATAGGTACTGCGCGAATACCAACACAAGGGTCGTGTCTGCCGGTGGTAATAACCTCAACGGCTTCACCTTTTTCGTTGATACTATCGCCAGGTAAACGAATGCTGGATGTTGGCTTTAAAGCAATATGCGCAACAATATCTTGGCCAGAAGAAATACCGCCTAGAATACCGCCTGAATTATTACTTTTAAAACCGTCAGGGGTTAACTCGTCACGATGTGCACTACCCTTTTGTGCAACCACATCAAAGCCTGAACCAATCTCTACCCCCTTAACCGCGTTAATACCCATTAACGCATGAGCAACTTCAGCATCTAAGCGATCAAATACAGGTTCGCCTAAACCAACAGGCATAGATGATGCGGTAACCGTAATCTTAGCGCCAATAGAATCGCCCTCTTTGTTTAAGTAAGCCATATAGCTTTCTAACTGAGGCACTAAGGCGGCATCGGGACAGAAAAAAGCATTGTTTTCAATTTCATCCCAATCAACATTATTGATAGCCAATGGACCAAGCTGAGATAGATACCCTTTAATAGTAATGCCAAAATGCTCTAACAGATATTTTTTGGCAATTGCGCCAGCCGCAACACGCATAGCTGTTTCGCGCGCCGAAGAACGACCACCACCACGGTAGTCACGCAGACCATACTTTTGCTGATAAGTATAATCAGCATGTGCTGGACGAAAACGGTCTTGAATTTTTGAATAGTCTTTAGATTTTTGATCGGTATTTTCAATCAACAAGCCGATTGATGTGCCTGTTGTTTTACCTTCGAAGACACCCGATAAAATTTTAATCTCATCCGCCTCACGACGTTGAGTTGTAAAGCGAGACTGGCCCGGCTTACGACGATCTAAATCAACTTGAAGGTCAGCTTCAGAAATAGCTAAACCCGGTGGGCAGCCATCTACAACCGCACCAAGAGCGAGCCCATGACTTTCACCAAAGCTGGTTACTGTGAAAAGCTTGCCAATCGTATTGCCGGACATGCTTGAATCGCCTCTTCTGTATGTTAGATGTTTAATCAATATAACGCTTGTTAGTTTAATTATACGGGATTATCAAAGCTGTTTCGTTCATTATAGACGCGAACTATCACCTTTCCTGCCCAAGCTTAAATTAAAATTACCCGATATAAAGCTTACTTGAAGTACTGAATAAGCTCTTGCCGGTTAAATACACAAACACCATGGCCGCCCCGTTCAAATTCGACCCATGTAAACGGAACTGATGGATAAGCCTGCTCTAAAGCGACCCAGCTATTACCGACCTCTATAACGAGTATGCCGTTATCGGTTAGATATTCACTCGCCTCGGCTAAAATTTTATGTGCTAGATCAAGCCCATCTTCGCCAGCAGCCAGAGCAATTCGTGGCTCATGACCGAATTCAGCAGGCATAGAGTCTAAATCACCAGCATCCACATAAGGTGGGTTGCTAACAATGACATCGTATAGATCGCTTACCTGCGCAAATAAATCGGACTGTATTAAACGCGCGCTATCCGCCATGTCATGCTTAGCAATATTTTTAGCCGCAACCGCTAAAGCGTCTGCAGACAAATCTAATAAATCGGCATCAACATCAAGATGCTCAACACATGACAAGCCAATACAGCCACTGCCAGCGCAGAGATCTAACACCTTATTGATGGTTGATGGCGCCCAAGGCGAAAAGCCAGCCTCTATTAATTCGCCTATTGGCGAACGAGGAATTAACACACGCTCATCAACAATAAATGGCATGCCGGTAAACCATGCTTCATTCGTTAGATAAGGCAAAGGTATTCTATCAAGGCAACGCGTTTCAACGACACGCAGTATCAGTTGGCGCTCGGCGATTGTTAGCGTAGCATCAAACACATGCTGATTAGCCTCAGGGGGCAAATGCAGCAAATGGAATATAAGCGTTAGCGCCTCATCCCAAGCGTTATCTGTACCGTGACCGTAAAATATTTTAGATTCAGTAAAACGGCCCATGCTCCAGCGAGCATAGTCGCGGACGGTGGTCAGCTGGCTGGTGATTTCATCATGATTTTGCATAGCGGCATATTACTCTGTTTAGGGGGGTAAAAAAAAGAGTAAAATTAGATGCTTACCGAGCATAATTAAAATAGATAACAATGTTTGTTTAGGTATGGCTGGTTTCTAGTAAAGCTTTAGCAGAGCCCCAGACCGCTTAGTCATCGCTGTATAAATACAAGCTAAGACTATTAATCACACAATGCAAAAAACCTAAAAATGTCATAAAAAACGAAATTTGTCACATAAGTGTCATCTTTTAGACATAGTATGCACCTCGTTAACCCGACCTGTTGATGGTCTTTAAGCAAGATATAACCCATGTGGAGAGTTACAAAGATGAAACAAAAAATTCTATCTTTAGCAATAATTGCAGCAAGTTTAAATACAGCAAGCGCTCTAGCAGGCGACCCAAAAGTTTACGGTAAGGCTAATCTTAGCTTAAACAAATATGACAATGACGGTGAGGACTCAGTTAAAGTTAATAGCAACGCGTCACGCTTTGGTGTTAAAGGCTCAATAGATGCGACTGATTCGGTTAAAGCGATCTATAAATTTGAGTATGAAACATTTATTGATGATGGTGATGACGGTGAAGAAAATAACAGCGAATTTAAGCAGCGCAATATCTACGCAGGCTTTCAAGGTGATTTCGGTACTATCATTGCAGGTAATCACGACACCCCAACTAAATTAGCACAGGGTAAAATTGACCGCTTTAATGATCTAGACAAAGGCGATATCAAAAATGTAGTACAAGGTGAAAACCGTGTATCTAATATTGTCATGTACTCAACGCCTAAATTTAATGGCTTATCAGCAACAGTTGCATTTGCCTCTGGTGAAAAAGAAGATGGCGCAAATGACGGCATCTCTACTGCCGTTTCATATAAAGCTGATAACTACTCTTTTACTCTCGCCTATGATAACGACAGCTCGTTAGATACCAACTCTAAAGATGGCACCTATGAGTCTCTCACTCGATTCGTTGCTGAGTTTAAAGGTGACAATTATAAGTTTGGCGCTCTACTTCAAACAGCCGACGAAGGTACTGCTGATGATGAGGCTTATGTGCTAAGTGGTGAATATAAATTATCTAAGCAATTAGTCCTTAAAGCACAGTATGCGCATTCTGATGACGACACAACTGAGAAAACGCAGACCGCTTTTGGTACAGATTATAAGCTTAATAAAAAGTCTAAAATCTATGCCTACTACAGCAATATAGAACAGACCTCTAAAGCAGATGACTCTACTTTTGCTGTAGGTTACGAAATTAAGTTTTAATTGATGTTTGTTTTTTTTATATTGTTTAACAGTATTATTTAGAGGGCCTAACCGCCCTCTTTTTTTTGCTTTTTTTCTTTAATTCAAAAAGGGAATACTTATATTAAAATTCAGGTACGACCGAAATCCTATACCAAACTCTATGCCAATATTGCGTTAACGCTGGCTTTAATATCCATGCCAATACATGCCGACACTGACGATGCAGATTCTTTAGATTTTGAATCGTTTCATGCTGAAGACAAATCTCAACAAGCCGCAAAAAAACAACCGCTTTTGGGTAAAAAGGATCATAGCGACAAAGCAAAAAACAACCAGTAAGACTTACAACACTCAAGATGCCTTAGCATTTTTGCAATCACAGCTTGCGCTTTACAAAGCCATGGACTCTCAATGTCCGGATGGCTGGGTAAAGACACAGGAATCATCGCGTCAGAACAAGCAACAAGATCAACTGACCTTCAGCTTTAACTGCTTGCAATAAACCGCTCAATAAACACCCAGATTTTGCTGTAATAAAAATGTAACAAAATGCTGTACGCTGGCAGTAGAATAATTATAATTGCCAACCTTAACCTAATGGCACCACTCCCAAGCGAGCGAGTATTATGGCAGGCAACCCTTTTTCCAATTTATTTGGTCAATCCCCTATTCGTCCAATCCAAACGCATATGGCACGTGTGCATGAATGCGCCGAACAGCTTTTGCCTTTTTTACAAGCCAGCATGGATGATGACTGGGCTCAAGCTAAGCAAATTCGTAGCTCTATATCTAAGCTCGAAGGTAAAGCTGATAAACTCAAAAAAGACTTGCGGTTAAATCTGCCTAAAAACTTACTAATGCCGGTGCATCGCTCCGATATGCTCGACCTTATTGGTCGACAAGATAAGATCGCTAATTGCACAAAAGATATTACCGGCATCATGCTTGGCCGAAAAATGGTTATCCCTGAAGCCATGGCTGAAATCATGCTCGAATATGCAGAGACCGCTATTGCTACATCGGCTCAAGCGCTTAAAGCGATTAATGAAATGGACGAATTACTCTCTACCGGTTTTCGTGGTCGCGAACTGGTTTTAGTAGAAGGACTTATTGAGGAGCTAGATAATTTAGAACATAAAAACGACAAGCTACAAGTGGCTGTTCGTGCACGATTATTCAAACAAGAAAGTAAACTACCGCCGATTGATGTGATGTTTTTGTACCGCATTATCGATGGCATTGGCGAACTTGCCGACCGAGCCCAAAAAGTAGGCTCGCGGATGCAATTACTGATTGCCAGCTAGTACTAATAATAAAAGTATTTCATTAATCTAATTCTTTTTTGTTCATATCTTATAGGTAGTTATTTATGGATATTATTGCTCAACACGGCTATTTACTCTTAGTTCTCACCTGTTGTTTTGGTTTATTTATGGCTTGGGGCGTCGGTGCTAACGATGTCGCTAACGCCATGGGTACCTCTGTTGGCTCAAAAGCTATCACCGTAAAACAAGCCATTCTTATCGCAATGATTTTTGAATTTGCCGGCGCGTATTTAGCGGGCGGTGAAGTCACATCAACGATTCGCAAAGGCATAATTGACCCCGCTATTCTCACCGACACACCTCAGCTACTGGTGTTCGGTATGATGTCTGCACTGCTTGCCGCTGGAACCTGGCTGCTTATTGCCAGCATGAAAGGCTGGCCGGTATCCACTACACACTCTATAGTCGGCGCATTGGTTGGCTTTGCCGCTGTCGGCATTGGTGTTGACGCAGTAGCGTGGGGCAAAGTAGGAACAATTGTTGCTAGCTGGGTTGTCTCACCTGTTCTGGCAGGCACAATATCCTATTGGTTATTTATGAGTGTTCAGCGCTTAATTTTAGATACCGATAACCCATTCGCTAATGCTAAAAAGTATGTGCCCATTTATATGTTTGCGGTGGGCTTTATGATTGCCATGGTTACGCTTCTTAAAGGCTTAAAACATGTTGGTATTGAATTAGATTTTGGCTTTGAATCGAAGTTTGCTAATGCCATTCCGGCTGCTATTGTCATTGGCGTTGTCGTGGCGTTTATCGGTAAGCACCTTCTTCATAAGATTAAAGATACACCTATCGATTTTTCTGGCAACCGCTTTGCAAATGTAGAAAAGATATTTGCTGTACTAATGGTATTTACCGCCTGCGCTATGGCATTTGCTCACGGCTCTAACGATGTTGCTAATGCTGTTGGTCCTATTGCAGCTGTAGTGGGTGTTATTAGCAGTGGTGGCGACGTAGCTGCAAAATCTGCTATGCCACCGTGGATTCTTTTACTTGGCGGTGGAGGTATTGTTTTAGGCTTGGCAACTTATGGCTTTAAAGTTATGGCCACAATCGGTAGAAAGATTACCGAGTTAACACCCAGTAGAGGTTTTGCCGCAGAACTTGGCGCAGCGACAACTGTTGTATTTGCCTCGGCAACCGGTTTGCCAATTTCAACTACGCATACTTTAGTGGGTGCCGTTCTGGGTGTGGGTTTAGCTAGAGGAATTGGTGCGCTGAACCTACGGGTTGTTAGCACTATCTTTATGTCTTGGCTTATTACATTGCCCGCTGGCGCTGGCTTAGCCGTATTGTTCTTCTTCTTCTTTAAAGGTGTGTTTGCTTAAGCTATTTCATACTGCTAATTGACTGCTTGATCTAGAGATAGCCATTAACAAAATCGTTTATGGCTATTTATTAAGACCGCTCATGACTTTTTATTAAGGCCGCTCATGGCTGTTTACAAAAACCGTTTATGACTATTCATCATGAACGGTTTTTGCCATCTGCTTCAGGCCAACGTGTCGTACGTCATCGCCTTTCACTAAATAGATAACATGCTCTGCAATATTACGCGCATGATCACCGATACGCTCAAGCGCTCGTAATGACCACATAATACTCATAACACGTGAGATACTACGCGGGTCTTCCATCATGTAAGTCATCATTTCGCGAATAGCTGATGCGTATTCAAGATCTACGGCTTTATCTTCTTGCGCGACTTTAAGCGCTAACTCAACATCCTGACGAACAAAACAATCTAGCGACTGAGACAACATGTTAGCGACATTTTCGCCAATATGACGGATCTCGACATAACCTCTTGGTGCCTTACCCTCTTCGGCTAACGTTATAGCTTGCTTGGCCATTTTACGCGCTTCGTCACCAATACGCTCAAGGTCAGTAGTGGTTTTAATAATGGTTAACACTAAACGTAAATCTCTAGCCGCCGGCTGTCTACGCGCAAGAATCAAGCCGCAATCTTCATCGACAGCAACCTCCATATCATTGATTCGATTATCATCAATAACGACACGTTTAGCGAGTTCACTATCAACCTCTAGCAGCGCTTTAATGGCGTCGGTAACTTGTTTTTCAACAATACCACCCATTTCGAATAATTGGCTTTTTACCGCCGCTAGCTCGTCGTCATAACGCTGCGAGATATGCTGTGAAGATTTTTTAGTAGGCATTGCTATTGATCCTTATCTGTTGGCTTAACCAAAACGACCAGTAATATAGTCTTCTGTTAGACGATGTTTGGGATTGGTAAAGATATCATCGGTATCGCCAATCTCAACTAAGTAGCCTAAGTGAAAATAAGCGGTACGATGTGAAACACGTGCAGCTTGTTGCATAGAGTGAGTAACAATAGCGATAGTAAAATTAGCGCTTAATTCATCAATTAACTCTTCTATTCGCGCTGTAGCAATAGGATCCAAGGCCGAGCATGGCTCATCCATTAAAATAACTTCAGGACTAACGGCAATAGTTCTAGCAATACATAAACGCTGCTGCTGGCCGCCAGATAATCCGGTACCCGGTTGGTCTAGGCGATCCTTTGCTTCGTTCCATAGACCCGCTTTACGTAAACTATTTTCAACAATCTCATCAAGCTCAACTTTACTGTTAGCTAGGCCATGAATTTGCGGCCCATAGGCAACATTGTCATAAATAGATTTAGGGAAAGGATTAGGTTTTTGAAACACCATACCCACACGCGCTCTTAAAGGCACGACATCCAGTTTAGGGTCATAGATATCTTGGTCATCTAATTTTAAAGAACCCGATACTACACAACCTTCTATGGTGTCGTTCATGCGATTCATACAACGTAAAAACGTTGACTTACCACAACCTGATGGGCCAATCATGGCAATCACTTCGTTCTTGGCAATATCTAAATCAACACCAAAAACAGCTTGTTTATCGCCGTAAGAAACATTGACGTCGCGCATCGACATTTTAGTGTTTGCCACTTCAATCTTACCGACGGTTTGACGGTAATCACGCGAACTGTCTAAGCCATTGCTAGAAATGTCTGCAACAGGCTGAGTGGCCTCTTGGCTACTTTGCGGGCTTGTATTGGAATCAACTGTCATTGTAGTCATACGTTATCTCTTTGTAGGATAGCTTTTTATGCGATCCTTCTTTATAAAATTTCTCTTTATAAAAACTCTTTCTACGATAGTGCTAAATCAATTAAAGGCTACCAGCGACGCTCAAAGCGTTTACGCAGCAGTACAGCAATTGAATTCATTAAAATCAAGAACATTAATAATACCATGATCGCACCCGACGTCCGCTCTACGAATGCTCGCTCTGGACTATCGGACCAAAGGAAGATTTGCACCGGCAACACAGTAGCTGGGTCAGTAAACGAACCCGGAATATCAACAATAAACGCCACCATACCAATCATTAACAACGGTGCAGTTTCACCTAAGGCTTGCGCCATACCAATAATGCCGCCGGTTAACATGCCGGGTAAAGCCAATGGTAAAACATGGTCGAAGATAGTCTGCATCTTTGATGCACCTAGCCCAAGTGCAGCCTCACGAATAGAAGGCGGCACCGACTTTAACGCGACACGGCTTGAAATAATAATTGTTGGTAAGGTCATTAAAGTTAAAACAATACCGCCAACTAACGGCACAGAGCGAGGCAAGCCGAACCAATTTAAAAAGACGGCCAAACCTAGCAAACCAAAAACAATCGATGGCACAGCTGCAAGGTTATTGATATTGACCTCAATAAAATCTGTCCAAGCATTTTTGGGCGCAAACTCTTCAAGGTAAATAGCTGCAGCAACACCAATAGGAAACGAAAGTAACAAAGCGACTATAAGCGTAAAAAACGAACCTAACATAGCGCCTTTTATACCCGCCTGCTCTGGCTCGCTCGAGTCACCAGCCGTAAAGAAAATATTATTGAACTTGCGCTTTAATTGACCGCTGTTAACAAGCTCATCAATTAAAGAGAGTTTTTTATCACTCACACGCCGTTCGTTTTCTGGCAGAGAACGATCAATATGTCCTTTAATCACGGAATCAACATCATCATCTGCGGGCAACCAAACAGTCACCGTTTGGCCTAGTAGAGAGCGATCTTGCATTAGCTGATTAACTTGATAACCCGCACCAGGGCTAACAATGCGATATAGGCGTTTTTTATCTCTGCGCGATGTCACATCAGGAAAGCGTTCACGAAGTGATTTTTTAATTACACCAGTATAATTCGCATAACTCCACTGATCATCATCCTGTGGGTCGCTAATCGATAACACCTCTGGGTCAAGGTCAAGTGTTAGCTGTATGTAGCTTTGGGTGAAAGCACCCCAGCCAGTACTCACAATGGTTACCATTAAAAAACATAGCGCGGCTAAACCGGCAAGAATAGATACCAAGCCAAATAATCGAAAACGCTTTTCTTTAGCGTAACGCTTGGCAAGATTTCTATTAACGATGTCGATGGTCGAACGACTCATAAATAAACTCAGTTAACTGATGTTAAATTAATAGCAATAAAAATTAATCGTACTGCTCGCGATACTTTCTCACCACATATAGCGCAACAATGTTTAAGCATAAAGTTGTAACAAATAACATAAGCCCAAGGGCAAATGCAGCCAATGTTTTGGGTGAATCAAACTCTTGGTCACCCACTAGTAGCGTGACAATTTGTACGGTAACAGTGGTCACTGTCTCTAGCGGATTAATCGTTAAATTGGCAGATAAACCTGCTGCCATTACAACAATCATTGTCTCACCAATAGCGCGAGAGACTGCTAATAATATAGCGCCCACAATACCCGGTAAGGCCGCAGGGATAATGACGCGTCGAATGGTTTCCGAGTGCGTAGCACCAAGACCAAAAGAACCATCGCGCAATGATTGTGGTACGGCGTTAATAACATCATCTGACAGCGAAGAAACAAAAGGAATAATCATCACGCCCATCACTAAGCCCGCGGCTAATGCACTCTCGGACGAAACACTCATACCAATCGATTCACCAAAATCACGCAACATAGGCGCAACGGTAATGGCAGCAAAAAAACCATAAACAACCGTGGGAACACCGGCAAGAATTTCTAATAACGGTTTTGCGTAGGCGCGAAATTTAGGCCCTGCATACTCAGACAGATAAATAGCTGACATTAAACCTATTGGCACGGCTACTATCATAGCAACAGCAGAAATCAGCATTGTTCCTACAAATAACGGTACCGCACCAAATGCGCCAGAAGAACCCACTTGGTCTTCACGTATCGCTATCTGCGGGCTCCAATGGGTACCAAAAATAAATTCAAGTATTGAAACAGAATCAAAAAAGCGCATCGCCTCGAACAACACCGAGAATACAATGCCTACGGTCGTTAAAATCGCTAAACTGGCACAAGACATCAAGATTATTTTAACCGTGCTTTCAAAACGGTTACGCGCGCGAAAATCCGGCTTTAAGCGCAGCCAGCCAAGGCCAAAACCAATAACTGAGACAATTAATGCCAGCCCTAACTTGAGCTTACCACTCATCGATTGCAGCAATAGATAACGATCGGCTATAGGGGCTAAGACATCAGCATTTGGCGAAGCCGTTTGCCCATCGGCAAGGTTGGCTATTTCACTAAATAAAAGGTTTTTTTCAGCGGCAGAAACCGACATTAAGCTAGCGGGTAGCTCAGAGAGTACGACGGAGCGAATAACACTACTGTCGAGTAAAGACCAGACCAACAAGATAATAATAGCCGGCAGAACACCGACAATAATAAGCCAAGTACCATGATAAAACGGTAACGAGTGCAGTGAAGAGCCATCGCTTTTAAGCTTAAGTGCCCTGCGCTGACCCGCAAAAAAAGCAAAAGCTATGACAACGATAAAAATAGTTAAAAGCGTATTAAATGGCATGCTATATCGATAACCGAATTTCTATTGTGCGCTATTGTAGTGCTTGAGTTAAGTTAATAAAAATGACCCAAACAGGAAAAATAAACGAATTAAAGGGCGACCTTTTAAAGCCGCCCTTTATAACCGTTAGCTGATAAAAATGCTAGTCAATCAGCTAATGAAAATACAATTGGGTATCTTAAAATCAAAGTGCCCATTACTCATAACCAATTACCAATTACATTGAAAGAGGCGTTTGATTTTTAACTGCATCACCTACCGCTTTACGCTTAACAGTATTCAATGGAATCATACCGCGATCAGTCAAGTAACCTTCATCACCCCATGTACCATCGGCTGTAAACTCGCGAAGATAACCTTTAATGCCAGGCACAACACCGATATGAGCCTTCTTAACATAAAAGTATAAAGGGCGTGAAATGCTGTAATCACCTTGCGCAATAGACTCAAATGTTGGCGCAAAACCTTCAATTAAAGCACCTTGAACTTTCTCGGTATTTTGGTCAAGAAAGCTAAAACCGAACACACCAAATGCAGATGGGTTTGCGTCTAATTTGTTAACAATAAGGTTGTCGTTTTCACCCGCTTCAATATAAGGACCATCTTCGCGAATAGTGTGACAGCGCGCTTTATAAGCCTTTTTGTCGACTTTCTTAAACGCTTTAACCCATGGGAAGGACTTGCAGCCGCCCTCAATAGCTAACTCGGCAAACGCATCACGTGTACCTGATGTGGGTGGCGGCCCTAACACTTCAATCTTGGTTGCTGGTAAAGCGCTGTTAACATCTTTCCAAGTCGTATGAGGGTTAGCTATAAAGGTTTCTGAACCATCTGGGTTAGGAATATCCTTAGCAAGTGCTAAATAAATATCACGACGTGTTAATGATAATTGATCAGTCTTTTTCGAGTTAGCGAATGCAATACCATCATAACCAATAAGCACTTCAATAATGTCAGTAACACCATTTTTTTGGCACATTTCAAATTCTTTTTGCTTGATGCGACGTGATGAATTAGTCACATCAGGATGCGCAACGCCAACACCATTACAAAATAATTTCATACCGCCACCTGAGCCAGTTGACTCAATTTTTGGGGTTTTGAATTTAGTACCTTTACCAAAACGTTCAGCCACTGCAATGGCAAAAGGATAAACCGTTGATGAACCAACAATTTCGATATAGTCGCGATTACTGGCGACAGTTAAACTGCTTGATGTAATAAGAACAAGCGAAGCTAATACAGAAGCTAATTTCATTTTCATTTCCTCTTCAGATATGGATGTCTGAAACTGATTATTTAAAAGTGTTAAATAATTGACTCACTAGACACGTATAAGCAACTCGTCGCTAGCGATAGCGTGGAGACATAATAGGAGACAAATATGACAATTATGTGAAATAAACCAGAACGGCAAAAAATATTAGCAAAATAAAGAAAACAAATTAATAATCAATAACTTATAGCTTTTCTTCTGAGGGAGTTGAAAGGCGTGAGAGCGGGAATACACAAGAGAATTGACTCCCCTCACCCACCACACTGGCAATATCCAGCTCGGCATCATGACGAGCCAAAATATGTTTAACAATGGCCAAGCCAAGACCGGTACCGCCTGTAGCTGTAGTTCTACTAGAATCAGCCCGATAAAAACGCTCGGTAAGCCTAGGCAAGTGAAGAGAATCTATACCGTCGCCATTATCAACCACACGGACAATTAACTTATTATGCCGAGGAAAGCACTGCACCTGAATATGGCCGTCTTCTGCGGTGTACTTAACCGCGTTTTGAACCAAGTTACCAAAGGCACTTCGCAGCTCTAAATAACTACCCATTATCTGCAAAGGCTCTGCCAGACCCGTACCAAGCGCTATAAATTTATCCATCGCAATATCAATATCCACGATTTTATTGGGCGCAGACAGCTGAGCATCACTGACTACACTCGCTAAAATAGCTTTGAGGTCAATAACTTCAATTTCATCGTCTTTAGCCGGTAAAGCCTCAAGGCGAGACAACCAAATAAGGTCTTCGACCATTGAATCCATACGGTGCGATTGCTCTAACATTTGAGCAATAGCGCGAGACCAAACAGGCGTTAAATCCTCGCCATGATCACGCAGCGTCTCTAGGTAACCAGTAATTACCGTTAATGGTGTGCGCAGCTCATGAGACACGTTAGCCACAAAATCGCGACGCATACTTTCTAACTTAAAAACCTCGGTAACGTTTCGAGCAAAAATAAGAGTATAGTTTTGTCTAAATGTCGTTGCCTGTAACTCTAAACGTATATCTATAGCGAGTGGCGAAACAATTTCTAGCGGTTTATCGAATTGACGCGCCTCTAGATAACTAATCGCTTCGGGAGATCGAATAAGATTATTGAATAACTGCGACTTGTCCCGCGTAATATCTATTCCTAATAAGTTAGCAGACGCTAAGTTACACCAATCGATAGCACCACGGGCATCCACTACCACTACTGCACTTTCAAGGGCTTGAAACGATTCTTTAAAGTATTCTACATCCGATTTTAGCTGCGCTTTATCTCGGCGTAATTGGCTAAGCAAGCGAAGCACCTGATCCATAATGGTTGACCAGAATAAATCAGTGAAGGGTTTTTCGGCCGAGCCACCTTTAGCTAACCACTCATCTAAGCGGCGATAATAATAGAGATGGCTTAATATATAAATTGCTAATGCGGTAGAAAGACCGAGCCAGATATTATCCCACTGGTAACCGACCAGTAGTCCGATAAAAGACATCAGTATAATTTTGCCAAGCTCAGATCTAAAAAGAGATTTCATACGCTGGCTAAAATAAAGAAGAAGTTACAGGTCATTAAACATTAACCGTCTTAGAAAATAAAAGACGGTGCAGGTTTAATACTGCCGCGTCATATTAGGTGGCTAGTGTAGCCGAAAAACGGTACCCAGTACCACGGACAGTTTGAATATAATCACCGAGATCCGAGCCTTTAGTATCGAATGATGTTAACGCTTTTCGCAGACGGCGGATATGCACATCAACAGTGCGTTCTTCGATATAGACATTGCTGCCCCATACCTGATCAAGCAGCTGCCCTCGAGTAAAAGCGCGCTCTTGATGACTCATAAAAAACTTCAATAACTTAAACTCTGTTGGCCCAATATTCACCGGTTTCTCATGGACATAGACACGATGACCAACGGGATCAAGGCTTAACCCTTCAACAGTAATAAGGTCTTTATTGCCCATGCCCTCAGAACGTCTTAGCACCGACTTGATGCGTGAAGTCAGCTCACGCGCACTAAAAGGTTTAGTTATATAGTCATCTGCGCCAGCATCTAAAGCTTGTACAGTATTTTGCTCATCGGCCTTAGCCGTTAAAAGGATAACAGGGATTTCTTGGGTGCCTTGTTCACGACGAAGGCGACGCAACAAGTCAATTCCACTGACTTCTGGCATCATCCAGTCAAGTAGAACAAGGTCAGGACGCTCATCAACAATTAAAGGCATTGCCTCAATGGCTGAGGCCGCTTCGATACACTCAAAACCAATAAGTTCGAGTGCAACTTTAATCATGTCCCTTATAGAGGGTTCGTCATCAACAATAAGTATTTTATGTGCAATCATTTATTAGGCAATCTTCAACAGTATAAAAAAGACAAGCTTATTAAATTACAGGCTCAGACATACAAGAAGACTTATGTAAACGTACGTATACTCATACATATAAACACAAGCCCCTTACACGACAACTACTAGGCTAGCCTAGCAATATGACGTTAATGTGACAAGATAAGAATAATGCGTTGATGATGGGAAGAAGCCAGGTTTTTAAGCTGGCTTCGAGGTGTTTCTTATAATGACTTAACCTTTAAATTCTAAAATTTTCAGCGTGTTAGTTGAGCCACCTTTACCGTGCAGGTCACCACAGGTAATAGCCACTCTATCGCCTACTTCTAAAGCGCCGCGCTCTGCAACTAAATCAATTGCTTTTGCCCAAAGGTCTGGCTCACCATCCATTACATCGTAATAAATAGGGATAACGCCACGGTAAAGCGCCATTCTTCTACAAGTGGCAACATGAGGAGAGATAGCAAAGATAGGTAAAATAGAACTTAATCGAGAGGCCAATAAAGGCGTGATACCCGACTCAGTAAGACAAATAATTGCAGTAACACCTGACACATGATTCGCCGCATACATGGCCGACATAGCAATGGATTCATCAACTAGATGAAAGGTGCGATCAACACGATAGCTAGACTGACGCATCATAGGATGCTTCTCAGCACCTAATGCTGTCTCGGCCATTGCCTCTACAACCTTAGCTGGAAAATTACCCGCGGCAGTTTCACCCGATAACATCACCGCATCGGTACCGTCTAGAACAGCATTCGCCACATCAAAAACTTCAGCACGTGTTGGTACCGGCTGAGTGATCATTGACTCCATCATTTGAGTCGCTGTAATAACCGGCTTATTCGCCTGTCGTGATAAACGAATAATACGTTTTTGAATACTAATTAATTGCGCATCACCAATCTCTACGCCCAGATCACCTCGAGCAACCATAACGCCATCAGCTGCGTTGATAAGCTCTTTAACGGCTTCTTCGGTTTCAACCGCTTCCGCTCGCTCGATCTTAGCAATAATTTTCGATTCACAATTTGCCGCTTTAAGCGCAGTCTTTACAGGTAATAAATCATCACCGCAGCATGGAAAAGAAACCGCAACATACTCAAGATTAAGGTCAATAATAACCTGTAAATCTTCTAGATCTTTTTCAGTAATAGCATCAGCTGATAGACCACCGCCTAAGCGATTAATGCCTTTGCGAGACTTAAGCACGCCCGCCTGAATAACTTTACAAGTCACATCCTGGTCTTTAACCGATTCAACCTGCATGCGAATCAGACCGTCATCTAATAGTAATGTATCACCAGCACCGACACTCTCTGGCAGCGGCTTATAGACCACATAAACCCTGTCTTTTTCGCTATCAGCAGTATCTTTATCGGTTGTAAGGACGATCACTTGATCTTCGTGAAGAGGTTTTAGCTCGGTCTGTAATTCACCAATTCGAATTTTCGGGCCCTGTAAATCGCCTAAAATACCAACATGACGATTTCGCTTCTCAGACTCAGCTCTAACCGTAGCGGCGTTTTGACGATGCTGATCATGCGTGCCATGAGAAAAGTTTAAGCGAAAAACATTAACGCCATTCTCTAGTAACTGGCCAATAACCTCAGGTGAGCTAGATGCTGGACCTAATGTAGCAACAATTTTCGTTCTTCTTTTGCGGATATCTTTGGGGGTCATAAAATACTTTAAACCTTAGCTAACTTGAAATAAATATAAAAAAAGAAGCATAGCCTGAAACTGCGAGCAAAATCTGCCTGAAATACAAAAGCGTAACTATTTATAAAAAAAGCTCAACTATTTAAACGATGAGTTAATACAATTCATTGTAATCAGAGATAAAGCCACACAGACAAACTAGCCATAGACTTGTTGCAGGTTAGCGATAACCGTTTCTGGCTGCTCCGCTAACATAGCCTGACTTGGAATAACCCAGCTACCACCCACACAACTAACGTTAGGGAGAGCTAGGTAATCTTGATAGTTTTTTACGCTAATGCCGCCCGTTGGACAAAAGGCCATATCGGGAAAAGGTGAACCAAGGCTTTTCAGCATCGGAATACCACCTGCCGCTTCAGCAGGAAAAAACTTAACCGCTCTAAGTCCAAGATTGCGCGCCAGCATTAACTCACTCGCCGATGCAACACCTGGGTAGTATGCCAAGTCAAGATCTTGAGCCAGCTGTACTAGCTCTTCAGAGATACCAGGACTGATTGCAAAAGCGGCACCAAGGTCTTTCGCCTGTCGCAACTGATCAGCCTCAATAACCGTACCTATGCCGATTTCAGCATTAGGCATAAGCTCGATGCATTTTCGCACACTATCCCAAGCGTTAGGCCGTCTAAGCGTCACCTCAACACTAGGCACACCTGACTCTGTAAATAGTTCGCAACATGCACTTGCATGCCCCTCATCTACGAAATCAGCGACGGGAACAACGGGGCCAATAGTGCTTAATAAATGCTTATTTTTCTCTTGAGATTGATCGTGCATGAATTGAAATTCCTGTTATGAGCGCTTAGATATTTATAAATTAAACTTCCTAGGCGATGAACAACCTAGAAAAGATATAACCAAATTGGGCAGATCTGGGGCATAAATTAAAGTACTGGATACCACACATCAATGAATGTGACATTATACGGGTGAAAAGGCTCTAATATAATGTTTATAGTGGGGTTTTTTGTTTAAACTAATGCATCATATTATGTGCTTAACGCATTATAATGGTCGACATAAGATAAAAGACCTAATCTTGAAGATAAGCTTGAAGTTAAGCTAGAGATTAAACCAGAAGCTGAAGCTAGAATTTGAAGCTAAGCTTAAGCGTTTAAATCTCGATCGAATTGCTTCTCACTATAAGTATATGTAAGCAAAAGCGCTTAAAATGACCCATAAAAAATTTTGACACGAAGTGTTACATAACGACCTATTGAAAAACTCCATTGGATTGCTCTATGACAGCTATAATTAACACCGAATTAAAAACCACCATCGTGATTGTTGGCGGCAACGGCGACCTTGCCCTTCGCAAATTACTACCTGCGTTATTTGGCCTAGACCAACGCGGCTTAATCGATTCGGTAGGCAAAATTATCGGTACCGGCCGCGCCTCTTTAGATCGAGAGAGCTATATCGCTCTTGTTGACGAAAAAAGAAAATTCTTTTCTGGCAATAGTGAAAAAGAAAATGCCGCCATTGATGCTGCTTGGCAAAAATTCATTGATCGTGTCGACTACTGCAAACTAGAAGCTGACAACTCAGCTCAATATGATGACCTTGCCAATATGATTTGCATTGACGGCAAACGTGCACCAGTCACTTATTACCTCAGCACAGTACCTGCACTTTACGGCACCATTTGTGAAAACCTTAAATCTCATGATTTAGCAACCGAAGACGATCAAGTAGTTTTAGAAAAACCGCTTGGCCATAACCTTGAAACCTGCAATGAGATTCATGCCGCTGTTGCCAAAGTTTTTGATGAATCAAAAACCTTCCGAATCGATCACTACCTCGGCAAAGAAACGGTACAGAATCTTCTAACACTTCGTTTCAGTAACGCCCTATTCAATCCGCTTTGGAACAACCGCTATATCGACAATATACAAATCACTGTCGCTGAATCAATCGGTGTTGCAGGTCGAGCCGCTTTTTATGGCAAGACAGGCGCACTTCGCGACATGGTTCAAAATCATTTATTACAAATACTCAGCATGGTAGCTATGGAGCCACCTTCGAAATTAAATGCTGACGCTATCCGTAATGAAAAAGTAAAAGTTCTTGAAGCATTAACACCTATCACCTCGGATACTGTTAGAGACAATGTCGTTCGTGGTCAATACTCTGAAGGCGCAGTAGACAGTGAAGCAGTCGTTGGCTTCTTGCAAGAAGATGACTACAAAGGAACCAGTAGTAGCAGTAATGAATTCTCTAACACTGAAACTTTTGTTGCACTCAAAGCCGAAGTTCACAACTGGCGCTGGGCCGGCGTACCTTTTTATCTGCGTACCGGTAAGCGCTTACGTCGTCGCTACTCTGAAATCGTTATTGAGTTTAAACGTCAGCCCTTCTCTTTGTTTGAAGATGATCCAAATGATTTCGCGAACAAAATGGTTATCACTATTCAGCCGGAAGAAAATATTCGTCTACACACACTGCATAAAGAACCCGGCCTATCAGGCAAGCTAAAACTACAACCGGTTGCGCTTGATTTAAGCAACGACTCCGAAGACGGCTCGCAAAGCTACGATGCCTATGAGCGCTTGCTGCTTGATATCGTTAATGGTGATCAAACACTGTTTATGCGCAGTGATGAAGTTGAAGCCGCATGGCGCTGGACGGATAGTATTATCAGCAGCTGGACAGACGTTGGCTTAAAAGTAAAACCTTATGCCTCAGGCACTATGGGGCCCACTAAATCACTTGCACTGCCTGAGCGTGACGACAGAAGCTGGCACGAATCATGAGTAGCGTAAATACAGCAAGCCAAGCGATCAGCAAACATGCACGATATAACTTCGACAGTCGTGTTACTTTAGAGACTCAATTAGCTGACACCATCGTTTCGCAGCTTACCCACGGCATTGAGCAAGATGGCAAAGCCAGCATTGCAGTATCAGGTGGCTCAACACCAAAGGCTTTATTTGCTGCACTCAGTCAGGCTGATATTGATTGGTCTAAGGTCGATGTAACCCTTGTCGATGAACGCTGGGTCGATACTGATAGCGATCAAAGTAATGAACGCATGCTGCGAGAATGCTTTGCCGTTAATCACGCCGCTAATGCAAATATTATTGGTATGAAATCAGCAGATGCTGAAGTCGCTTATGGGGTTGATAATTACAACCACAAGCTAGCAAACTTAATTAAACAACCTTTTGATGTTGTTATTTTAGGTATGGGTGGCGACGGGCATACGGCTTCTTGGTTTCCTGATGCACCTGAAATCGACAGCGCGCTTGATCCTAAAGCCAACAGCTTGACCCTCATCACGCTTCCACCCTCTCAACCCATGCCGCGGATCACACTGAGTTACCCTTGTGTTGCTGCAGCAAAAAATATTTATTTACACATTACTGGAGACGATAAGCGTCAAGTATTAGAAAATGGGTTAGGCACTGCGGATGCTCTCCCGATTCACCGTACACTTTCTCAGCTAGAGCAAGCCGTTGATATCTACTGGGCTGAATAAATAATCAGCACAGTAGAAACGCTTTATATCGATCAACAAAGTTCAAGATAGCTCAACAGTATTACCTAATAACGACCAGCTAATAACCTTAAATAGGCCAATGCATGAACCCGATAGTAGAACAAGTTACCCAGCGCATTATTGAGCGCTCAACAAAAACTCGCGCAGCATACTTAGCCCGCTGCGAAGAAATGCGAGATAACGGACCACAACGTGGCGCACTCGGTTGTAGTAACCTTGCCCACGGTTTCGCTGCTTGTAGTAGCGATGATAAAAAAGCCATGCGCTTAGAAAATTCACCCAATATAGGCATCGTTAGTTCTTATAACGATATGCTTTCAGCGCACCAACCGTTTACCGAATATCCTGAAGTTATCAAAAAAGCGGCTCACCAAATGGGTTGTACCGCACAATTTGCTGGCGGTGTTCCTGCGATGTGTGATGGCGTAACACAAGGCACGGCCGGCATGGAACTTAGCCTGTTTAGTCGTGATGTTATTGCTACGGCAACAGCCGTGTCACTGAGCCACAATATGTTTGACGCCGTTGTTTGCTTGGGTGTCTGCGACAAGATTGTACCCGGCCTACTCATTGGCGCATTGAGTTTTGGTCACTTACCGTTGGTTATGGTTCCTGCTGGCCCTATGGCATCAGGCTTATCAAACAGCGAGAAAGCAAAAGTACGCCAGCAATACGCCAAAGGTGAAGTTGGAGACGATGAGCTTCTTGTTGCTGAATCCGCGGCTTATCACAGCGCCGGCACATGTACCTTTTATGGCACAGCTAACAGTAACCAAATGCTTATGGAAGTAATGGGCTTGCATGTCCCTGGCTCTGCCTTTGTTCATCCTAGCGAAGACCTTCGTACTGGTTTAGTTGAAGCAGCTACAGAGCAAGCTTGCAGAATATCTGACCTTGGTAAAAACTACACGCCACTGTGCGAAGTCGTTAACGAAAAAACTATTGTTAATGCTCTAGTAGGCTTAATGGCTACCGGCGGCTCGACTAACCACACTATTCACTGGGTAGCCATTGCACGTGCTGCCGGTATTATTATCAACTGGGATGACTTCTCTGAGCTTTCAGCTGTAACACCTTTATTGACTCGCGTTTACCCTAACGGCAGTGCTGATGTGAATCACTTTCACGAAGCTGGCGGCAGTGAATTTGTTATTCGCGAATTAATAGATGCTGGTTATTTGCATAACGATGTAACAACCATTTGGGGGCAAGGTCTTAAGCATTTCACGCAGCGCCCAAGCTGGGAAAATAATAAAGTTGAATGGAATCCAATCAACAAAAACAGTCTTGACCCTGCTGTAGTCGCTACCGCAGAAAAGCCTTTTCAAGCCGATGGTGGTATCCGTTTATTAAAAGGTAACTTGGGTCGAAGTGTTATAAAAGTTTCAGCCGTTGCCGAAGATCACCGTTTCATTGAAGCACCGGCTATGATCTTTAATGATCAACTAGAATTACAGACCGCCTTTGAAAAAGGCTTAATGGAAAAAGATCTAGTAGCTGTCATGCGTTTTCAGGGGCCACAGGCTAACGGTATGCCTGAGCTGCATAAAATGACACCTTTTCTTGGCATACTTCAAGACAAGGGTTTCAAGGTAGCGCTAATCACTGATGGCAGAATGTCTGGCGCATCAGGTAAAGTGCCTTCAGCTATTCATATAACTCCCGAAGCTGTCTGCGGCGGACCAATAGCCAAATTAAAAGATGGCGATATGGTTCGCTTAGATGCCAACACTGGTGAAGTGTGTGCCTTAGTCGAAGAGAGCGAATGGGAAAGCCGTGAGCTTGCAGCCTATAATCCAAGCGGCTCAGAGTTCGGTACTGGCCGAGAGTTATTTGGTTTTATGCGTGGTCAGGTTTGTGGTGCAGAACAAGGTGCTACAGTTTTTCAACATTGGGAAACGGTTTAACCACCCTCTTTCAATTCACGGATAAACACCATGACAACTACAAATTTATTTCCGCGCTTAGTTGCCGATCTAGGTGGCACCAACATTCGCTTTGCGATCTGTGATGCGGTTGATAGCACAGGTTATAGTAAAGTTGAGTTACGCGAAATCGAACAGTTTAGCTTGCGCGATTACGAAGATCTTAAGCATTTAATTAAGCATTACTTATCGAACAAAGGTTTAAACGAAAGCGGCCAAAGCATTCAATCATGCTGCTTTGCTGTTGCCGGCGCTATTTTTGATAACAAGGTAAAGATGACCAACTATGATTGGGAAATATCTACCGACTTATTAAAAGATATTTTAGGCATAGAGCACGCATGGTTGATTAATGATTTTGCAGCCATTGCTCATGCGGTGCCCTTCCTCGATGATTCACAACTCATTTCTATTGGTGATGGTGAGCCTAATCCTGATGCGCCGATTGCTTTATTTGGCCCGGGTACTGGTCTTGGTGCGGCATTATTAATTCCATTACCAAGCGATACCGAAGAGCGCAATTATAAAGTGGTTGCAACTGAAGGGGGTCATGCAGCTATCAGTGCTCGCAGTTCGCTTGAGCTTTCCATCTTTGATTATTGGCGCGCTAAGGGCAGCCGTATTAACCGCGAATTTTTTGTTTGTGGTGCGGGCATTGAGCGTTTATATGAAGCGATTGTTGCTATCAATAACAATGGCGCTGCACTGGATGACGCGAAGTCTTTAACGGCTCCACAAATTCAGCAACGTGGCTGTGGGGATGGCACTACAGCTAAAGATGATTATTGCCGACAAGCCATGCATGCCTTTTGTACCTTGCTAGGCAGTGCTGCTGGTGATCAGGCTTTATGTGCAGGCGCTCAGGGTGGTTTGATTTTGGCGGGTGGTATCTTGCCGAAGTTTGTTGAGTTTTTGTCGGCGAGTAATTTTCGTCATCGCTTTGAAAGCAAGGGTGTGATGTCGGATTATAATAAGGCAATTTCGACGCAGTTGATTGTTGAACCGCAACCTGGGTTGATTGGGGCGGCTGCATTTAGTCCGGTTTGATTTTTCAGGTAGGGTTTGTCTTGCCTTTCAGGTTTCAGGTAAGGTTTAAGGTCACGGTCAAGACCCTCGGTTTGCGGCCTTTTTGGTTACTTTTTTGGCTGTAGAAAAAAGTGACTGGCTGTCGGGCCACCCCGACGAACTTGACCTTGATTTTAACCCTCCCCTTAAGACCCCCCAAAAAAAAGCCCCACTCAATAAAGCAGGGCCTTTCTCGAATCGAAAGCGGTTATCGAAACCGCATACAAACCTTAGTCCTTAGCCACCGAACCTTTTAGACCGTAAAACACGATATACATATAGCATGCAATCGCCAACAAGAAAGAAAGTTGAACGCCAAACTGATCGGCGAGCAGACCCTGCAATAGTGGCACAATCGCACCACCGACAATAGCCAGACATAAAATGCCTGAACCCTGACTTGTGTGCTGGCCCAATCCTGAAACACCCAGACTAAAGATAGTTGGGAACATAATCGAGTTAAATAAGCCGACAAACAGAATCGACCACATCGCAATATGGCCATCAGTAAATACCGCTAATGCAACCAACAATGACGCCGCAAGAGCATTAAATGCTAAGGCTTTTCCAGCAGCAATATACTGCATAGCAACAGCACCGATAAAGCGACCTACCATCGCCCCACCCCAATAAAAAGACACATATTTGGCGGCATCCATTTCTTCTAAATCAGCAATAGTTGACTCACTTAAAAAGTTAATCAAGAAACTACCAATCGATACTTCTGCTCCAACATATAAAAAGATCGCGAGCGCACCTAAAACTAAGTGTGAGTATTCCCAAGCAGAACCATCTGCTGCTTCCGAACCTGAGACATCATGTTCAATTTCAACGTTAGGAAGCTTTAATACGGCAAAGATCGCTGACATTAAAATTAATGCTGCGGCTAAAGCAAGATAAGGCATTTGCACTGAGCTGGCATCGACAACTGCATTCGTTGCCGAGGAAAGGATTAATATGCCGCCTAACCATGGCCCTATGGTTGTGCCTAATGAATTAAACGCCTGCGTCATTGTCAATCGGCTACTGGCTGTTTCTGCAGCACCGAGAATGGTGACATAGGGATTTGCAGCAACTTGTAATAGCGTAATACCTGATGCTAAAACAAACAGCGCAGCTAAAAAGTAATTGTAAGATTGATAGGCCGCAGCTGGATAAAAACACGCACAACCAATGCCGGCAATAATTAGCCCAACAACAATGCCTGATTTATAACCAATTCTTTTTACTAAGTTGCCTGCTGGAAGTGAAACAACGAAGTAGGCAAAGAAAAAACAAAACTGCACCATCATCGCTTCGGTATAACTCAGCTCAAATACGGCTTTAAGGCGTGGAATAAGAACATCGTTAAGGCTGGTAATTAAACCCCACATAAAGAACAGTGAAGTTAAAGAAACTAAGGCGAAGCCGTAACCATTATTCTTTTGTGAAGCACTTGAATGATCGATCATCTGAAGGTTCTCGCTAGATTATTATTAATTGATCGCCAATCTTACACGCTTATTAAATAATAGTTAACCATCTACAGATACAAAAACGGCCTGCAATGCAGGCCGTTTAAGTCGGATCTTTGTTTGAATTACAATCAAAGTGCCTTATAAGGAAAAATTATAATCCCCACTTAATACGGAAACCGTAAATTTTAGGGCGAGTAAAGAATCGTGTATTACTGTCTTGAGTAATTAACATCGCCGTTGGTTGAACAACATCAGTAAGGTTGTTCACATAACCTTCAAGACGTAAGTTACCGTCGCCATGGTTGTAACCAACACCTAGATCGACTGTCCAATAACCCTTAACACGGTCGTCTAATCGAGGATCAACAATACCTGTCTCTTCGAATTCACGGCTGTAATCTAAGCTGTTATAGATAGACAGGAAGTGATCATCTCGATAACCGACTGATAATAAGTAGTCGAATCGACCAGTAGGCAGATCTATTGCTTGACCAAGAGAAAAGTTAAATTGATTCTCGGCAGTACGCGGTAAGCGGTTACCAGAGATATCTATAAAACGTGCATTCAATGGATCAATATCAGCTTGGTAACGCGAATCTTGAATCGGGTCTGCTTGGTTTATTTGTGCTTTTAAGTACAAGTAAGTCCAAGATAATGTTAAGTCCCAAGGTAAGAAGAACTTACCATCAAGCTGGCCACCACTAACACTAGAATCAGCCGCGTTAAAACAGAAGTTTACGCCCAATGAAGCCAATGGTGCTTCGTCTGTAGACGATTGTCCACCCTCGGCAATTTCAATAGCTTGCTCAACGGTAACAACGTTACAAAATACTTGATCGGTATAGTCGTTATAAAAAATAGAACCGTTAAGCTGCGTTGGAACTGAACCTAGATCGAAAGTATTTTTAAAACCAAGCTCATAAAGAGTGACTTGCTCAGTTCCATAACTTACTGGACGCTCTAAATTAGGGAAATTATCATTAAAGCCACCGGTTTTATGCCCTGTAGCAATTAAGCCATAGGTAAGGAAATCATCATCGATATCGTGCTCTACGCGCAAACGCCAATCAATGAAGTTATCATCAATCTCACCATCCTGAACGGTAATGGCGTTAGCTGGATCGATAATGCTGATATAAGCACACTTGCCATCGGCCTGAGTGTAAACACCATCTGTGACGTCTACATCGGGGCAATCAGGTGCTGGAAATGTATTCTGACCAACCTGAAATGTACCGTTAGCTAGGATGTCATCAATCGTATCGTTAACACCAAAACTGGTTATACCGTTGTAGTAAAAAGCCAAAAATTCATTATCAGAGACTTCACCATTACCATCGGTGTCTGGATCGTAAATTGTTCTATCTAAGCCAGCAAATTCAAACCCTGGCGTACCCACTCTAGCGCCCTGACACACACCTAAGTTACCGTCTTCATTTTCGGCACCTAGACAAAAGCGGTAAGAGGCATTTACACCTTTACGCTCTTTGTGGTCATCAGAGAAACGTAAACCAGCAGTTATACGCGTTGTCTCTGAGTAGTTCCATGTAATGTCAGAATAAATAGAGATCGAATCGGAATCAGTATTTGGCTGGTTAAATTCAAAACCTTGGAAGTATGTTGCTCTATCTCCCGTCGAGCCTAAAAAGCTATGCTGGCTTTCTTCGAAGTAGAACAAACCAATAGTATAAGAAACCGTTTGATCAAATGGCGATACCAGTCTTAACTCATGAATATTAGAAACAGAACCTGTGCTGCTTTGATAGAAAGACCAGTTATCCAGTGATTGGCCAATCGGATCTAATTTACCACGGACACCCGGATAATCAGGCGTTAATGGTGTTGCTGCTTTGTAATTAGCTAATAAATCACGATGCCCATAAATGTACTCGAGATTTGCGAAACCTAATTCGTAATTGATTTGTAATTTAGTGCCCCAATGCGGATTGTATAATTCAGGCTCGAAAGCGCGGGCATAAACCGTTCTTGGATTATCTACAGACTGAGGGTCAATATCGTTACCAAGCAGGTTTGCATAGTTACTACCCGTCCAACCGGTACCTTCTTCTAACAGATAATCTGCAGAGAAAAGAATACGTAAGTCCTCATTGGGCTCGTAAAGGAATGATAGACGCGCACCAAAGTTATCTTCTTTTTCTGATACACCGATATTTTTCTCACTAACATCAGTGAAGTAAGAATCATGATCCATTTTATAAAGCGCTAAACGTGCAGCAAAACTATCACCAAGCGGTACGTTAACAACGCCACGAAAAACTTGCTGACCGTAGTTACCGACTTCAGCCTCTACATTAAAGACCCAGTTATCTAACCATGGATCCCAGGTGATAGCATTAATGGAGCCAGCCATTGCATTTCGACCACGAAGAGTCCCTTGAGGACCAACATTAACTTCGACTCGTGCAATATCAAAAAAGGCTGAACCTATGCCTGAAGGACGCGGAATATATACACCATTAAAGTGGAAAGCTGCCGCTGGATCGCCGAGCTCGGTATTATTAGATGAACCAATACCCCTTACCCAAACTTCTAGGTTATTACCACTTTGACCGATATCTAGTCCTGGCACGCTTTCCGCCAAATCAGCAATATTAATAATACCACCCATATCAAGCTCTTCGGCGCTAATGCTAACAGCAGTACCAGCAAAGTCCTGTAGGTTAGTCTCCCGACGCTCTACAGTTACAACAACTTCTTCGATACCACGACCTTCATCGTCACCTGAGTCTTGTGCTGCGGCAAAAAGTGGCAGCATAGATGCAGCAGTAAAAAGGTATAAAGATAAATAATTAAAATGTTTCATATGTTATTCCGAATCTATAAATTCTTTAGCAATAATCGTCTTAAAAGACTACTTATGAGAATGCTTATTATTAAATTATTTGCAACTTAGAGCGCTGGTGCCAGCGGAACCTGCACATTATCAAAATAGTAAACATCAGCCGCCGGTGGGTTGGGACAATTT
>JAOIUY010000030.1 GCA_028223755.1 Pseudomonadales bacterium
TGCCTGAACAACCTTCGCATTAATACCGCGCAAATTAATCTGCTTACCCAAACCCGAGTTAACAAACTTCATCGCATCCAAACCAAAGCGTTCGACGAATTTTTTACACCCCGTATGCGGCTCCGCAGTCACTTCAACAATAGCCTCACCAATGACAAGCCTTGTTCCCGCCGGCAAATTCTCATCACTCAAATCTAAATCAACATAAAGCTGATCACCTGCTAACGGCCAACGCTCACGACTCTGGGCTACTAAATCGGCCACTCTAGCGTTCATAATATTAAGCTGCATCTCAGGGTGCGCAGAACCATCTTCAGTAGCAGAGCAACCACGAGATCGCCAATTATCACCAATCAAGCCCTCTTCAACGTCTAACTCTGCTGACAATAATATTTGACGCTGATCAACCTTAGGACGACAGACAATTAACGCTAATTGACCTTCCTCCTTAGGTGATTGAAGAATCTGATTCAATCCTTTCTCAAGCTGCTCAGTATCTAAATGATTCATTAGTGAAGAATCCTCAAGGATTATATTTAAACATTCTTATAAACCCAGAAAGCGATGAACGCCCTCTGAGTTACAAGCTACTTTTAATCACTTACACAGCGGGTAGCTCTTCAGACTTTATCAATACACCCACTAACCAGCCAGCGACAATAAACTCAACAAACACACCCGCGAACCAATGAATCGCTAAAGAAACAGAAATAGGCATATAAGCATAAGCACTTGCCGCCATAATCCCTGCTGCCAAACCAAATAAAACACCTAGCTTTACACCAATACATATCGATTTTTGAGTAACACAAGCTTGGTAAATGAGTACAAAGCATATCGCTACAGAAAGTGTTACAGCATGCATTAACATCACATTCATATCTTGCATCGGTCGCCAAAGGTGAGCCGTTGCTTCATAAGCTTCTTTCAATAACATACCGTGAATAACAAAATCGAGCGCTGACCACGCAATAAATATTGCAACAATCGCCAAAATGACACCTTTTAACATATCACTATCCCCCTATTTGTATGTTGAATACGTATTTCTATTTTCAATAAAAGTTTATAGATCTATACCAAATTAATTGCTGTTTGAGCCTATCGGTAGATAGAAAGCTTCACCATAGCAATTGGGGCCAAAATACTATGCAAATGGTGCCAGTGAGAAGGTGATCAGATGCGGGGGATCAAGAGAGGATCAGAAGTCATCAAAGCATATCGCGCGCTTTTTGCCATGGATCAGGCTCCTGTTGTGCCAAGGTCGCGATATATAACTGCTCGACTTTTTCTCGAGCCCAAAGCGTTTTACGTAGAAATTTAAGACTCGATTTAATGGAAGGATCGCTTTTAAAGCAATTGATATTAATACGCTGGCCTAGATACTCCCAGCCGTAATGATCAACTAGCTGCGTTAGTAAATGTTCTAAGGTAATACCATGTAAAGGGTTATTCGGTTGTTTATCGGTCATTGACTCAGTATACCTTCTATATTTAACCTACTTTTAAACAGTCTAACACTTGTTCAGCTATTAGGTTCTCGTTTATCCTGCCCCACATAAATTAAACCACTTATTTTGTGCCAACTAATTTTGTGCCTAACCAGCACACATTACTGCTGAGCCGCACCCTATGATTCGCCTATCCAACATTAAGCTACCGCTTAACCATGATGAAACAGCAATTAATAAAGCCGTCTTGTCTACCCTCAATATCCGTAAAGAACAGCTTGTTAGCGTTGAGATATTTAAGCGTGGCTATGATGCTCGTAAAAAAACTAATATCTTTCTTATCTATACTCTAGATATAGAAACCACAATTAACGATGAACTACTTGAACAATTTGTCGATAGCCAACTAATTAAAACCACCCCCGACCTCACCTATCATAATGTCGCACAGGCCCCTGAGAACTTAACCGAGCGACCCGTCGTTATTGGTTTTGGCCCCTGCGGTTTATTAACTGGCTTGCTATTAGCACAAATGGGCTACAAGCCGATCATTCTTGAGCGCGGTAAAGAAGTGCGCGAACGCACTAAAGACACATTTAATTTTTGGCGCAAAAAAGAACTTAATACCGAATCGAATGTGCAATTTGGCGAAGGTGGTGCCGGGACTTTTTCTGACGGTAAACTCTGGAGCCAAGTAAAAGACCCTAAGCAGTATGGCCGAAAAGTATTAAATGAATTTGTTGAAGCTGGCGCGCCCGAAGAGATTTTGTATGTGAGCAAACCGCATATCGGCACATTTAAATTAGTCACTATGGTTGAAAAAATGCGCGCCAAGATTATTACGTTAGGTGGTGAAATTCGCTTTAGCAGTCGCGTCGAAGACATTCATATTGAAAATGGTCAAGTCACTGGCTTGAGTTTAGCCGATGGTGAAAAAATCAATACGCGTCATGTGGCACTAGCGATAGGCCATAGCGCCCGCGACACCTTTCAAATGTTATACGACAACAACGTTTATATAGAAGCCAAGCCTTTCTCAGTAGGTTTTAGAATTGAGCATAAACAATCGATGATTGATGAAGCTCGCTTTGGGCCTAATGCAGGCAATGAAATATTGGGCGCTGCAGACTATAAGTTGGTTCACCATTGCAAAAATGGCCGTTCTGTTTATAGCTTTTGTATGTGCCCAGGTGGCACTGTAGTTGCCGCCAGCTCTGAAGAAAAACGCGTTGTTACTAACGGCATGAGTCAATATTCACGCAATGAACGCAATGCTAACAGTGCTGTTGTGGTGGGTATTAATCCATCGGATTACCCAGGCCACCCATTGGCCGGTATTGATTTTCAACGTGAGTTAGAAAGTAGAGCTTATGCAATGGGCGGTGAAAATTACGATGCACCGGCGCAGAAAGTCGGTGATTTTTTAAAGGGCAAAAGCTCTGAAGTGCTTGGTAGTGTTGAACCATCATTTAAGCCCGGTATTAAATTAACTGACTTATCGGGTGCGCTGCCTGACTTTTGTATTGAGGCGCTACGTGAAGCGTTGCCGGCTTTTAACCGAAAGATTAAGGGCTTTGCACTGGATGATGCCTTGCTAACCAGTGTTGAAACGCGTACATCTGCGCCCATTAATATTAAGCGCGGTGATGATTACCAGAGTGTGAATACGGCTGGCTTGTACCCAGCAGGTGAAGGTGCTGGGTATGCGGGCGGGATTATGTCGGCGGCGATGGACGGTATTAAAGTGGCTGAGGCTATGGCTTTAGATATCAATGCTAGCTTTAATGCTAAGACTCAAAATAGCTAACTCAAGATTTTGACTGCCATTCAAAATCAGCGGGTACTTTTTCATCCTTACCATCATCCTTGCGTAACTCTAACTGCAAGCCTTGCAGAAAGTTTCTTAACACCTGATCTTTGCATTGGCGAAAATGCTTATGATCGGCCTTACGGAAAAAAGCACTGAGCTCATGTTTACCTAAACGAAAACCAGCCAAACTAAGTGTATTTAATACATCTTCTGCTTTCATATTTAAGGCAATTTTAAGCTTCATGAAAATAATATTATTATTCAGCTTTTTTTCAGGCACCGGCTGGTCGCCATCACGCTTACCACGCTTCTCAACAATTAAACCATTGAGAAAAGTTGCCATTAACGTATCGTTACAACCTTTGTAATCAGGGTCATCGTCTTTTTTTAACCAAGCACTGATTTGCTCACGCGTCACTTCACAATCGGCATGGCTAAACATCGCTATCATCTTCTTATCGTTAAAATCGAAGATATAGCGTACGCGGCGTAAAATATCGTTATTGGTCATGCAGACTTCCTAGCGTCGTTAATTTTGATTATTCAAGCACAGTCTACTTTAATATAAAAAGAAAGACTGTTTTATTTTGAGAGTTAATACTAACTTAATGGCTCAACAACGCTTGCTATATCACCCGACTCAGTTAAACGAAGGAACTCCTCACCCAGCTCACAACTTCTATCCTTCACTAACGTCCAGCGACGAACACGCTCAGCATCATTGTTTTTAAACCGAGAGAAATCATGTCTATCAGGAATCACGCCATCGGGCAGTGACGCTACGAATGTATCACTAGGACCAATCAAAACTGTATTGTCGATCTGCTCGACACCCACTTTTCGCCATGGCGTAAATTTATCAAACCAACCTTCAGTTAAATGCGTGTAAAAGTGCGGATATAAGACCAAGCCTTGCTTAATCTCACCCATGTTACTGGGCAGCGGATGATAGTCGAGCAAACCACCATCGCGATAAACACCCGGTGCGGCACCGGCTATATCAGTCACACCGCGCATAACAGCAGGAATCGAACCCGACGATAATACAGCGGGAATAAAACTCTCGGCCGACAGCGCCACCCGACGTGTAGTAAATTGATCTGCGCCGATAAAATCATTAACCGGTGAACCCGTATAAAATACGGTGCGCTCAAATGTATTGCGAAGGTTTTCACGACTTAACAAAGCTGCAAAAAAAGCTTTAATCATGGCTAGTTTTTGTAGCGTGACATTACTACTCGCTAATAGGCCATTGCATCGCACGCTCGCACAATGATAATTAAATCGCGTATTAGATAAAACTTCAGAAACACTGTCTTCAGTCAAAAACGCAGCAAGTATACGGCGCGTTTCAATATCGACCTTATCTACCGATATTTCATCACCGTAAAATTGAGCAATATATGCATTAGCCAATTGGGTCATGGCTTCGGCGGGATTGTTTTGAGCGGCAGCGGCTAATTTAAAAGCGCCAACCGAGGTGCCAAACAAATCAATAGAATGATGACTATTAAGCAGCCATTCAGAAAAAATAGCTTTATCTAAACCATAAATAGTTAACCATTTAGCCGCACCGGACGCACCAAAGATAGCGCTGATATCTTGCGGAGATAATCCATTCTTTTGAATATGTTGGTACGCTTGGGCACCCGCTAAAATTTTAATTTTTTTCATAGTAAGACTAAAGTGTGTAGCCACCATCTACAATAATACATTCACCATTGGTGTAACTCGACGCATCAGAAACCAAATACAAAACAGTGCCAGCCATTTCTTCCGGCTCGGCATGACGGTTCATAGGGATTTCTTGCATAGCGGCATCATAAATATTTTTATCGCTAAATAATGCACCCGCAAATTTTGTTTTTGTCACGCCTGGCAGTAAAGCATTAACGCGAATACCGTATTGCGCACATTCTTTAGCAAACGATTTAGTCATATTGACCACCGCCGCTTTGGTGATGGAATAAATGCCTTGGTACATACCCGGTTGCAATGCATTAATCGAAGCCGTATTAACAATCGTACCGCCACCGTTGTCACGCATTAAACGCCCCGCCTCTACCGACATAAAAAAGTAGCCGCGGATATTGACATCTACCGTTTTTGTATAGGCGCCTAAATCGGTATCTAAAATATTGCCAAAGTAAGGGTTAGCCGCCGCGTTATTCACCAAAATATCTAACTTACCATGCTGTGTTTGGATATGACTAAAAACATTACTGATATCATTCATATCACCGACATGGCAAGCAAAAGCCTCAGCACTACCACCCGCTTCACCAATAGCATCGGCAACCACTTGGCAACCATCAATCTTACGACTTGAAACAATAACATGAGCACCCTGCTCCGCTAACAACTTAGCAATAGCTTCGCCTATACCGCGACTCGCACCGGTGACCAATGCCACTTTGCCGGTCAAATCAAATAGCTTTGTACCCATCAATACTTACTCCCTAACAAATATATATTTAATCGCAATGCACAAATCAGCGAGCTATCACCCATTGATAAAGGCTTGGAGATAAACGCTTTAACCACCACTGCAACCATGAGCTTTTATGTGGCAATAACATAAACTGATTTTTCCGAACAGCTGAAAATATCAATGCCGCAATATCTTCGGCCGTGAGTGATGACTTCTCCATCGCTTCATCGATCAAATCTTGTTGTCCTTCTTTGGCATGCTGCAATGACTCAGCAAGATTAGTTTGAAACAATGAAGGGCAAACAACGGTGACACCAACTTTTTTAGATTTTAATTCTGAGCGCAGCATTTCTGATAGCGATACCACTGCTGCTTTTGACGCACTATAGCTTGTCATTCCTGGTATTGTTACTAAACCAGCAATCGAAGCGATATTAACAATATGTCCGCTCTGCTGCTGTTTAAAAGTAGGCGCAAAGATCATACAGCCGCGCACAACGCCGAATAAATTAACCTCAATCGCTCTTTGCCACTCTTGCATCGGAACGCGATCAATTGCTCCAAGTGCAGAAACGATACCCGCATTATTAACTAACACATCTATTTTTGGCCAAACGGTTAAGCAGCGATCGTGCAAGGCTTGAATATCTTCACCTTTGGTCACATCACAGAATTGAAAAAAAGCATCACTGCCTAAAGCCTCAATTTCTGCCACCGTCTCTTCGCCTCGCTGTTGATTGATATCAGCGACTGCAATCGACCAACCCTGACGCGCAAATTCGAGCGAGGTTGCCTTACCAAGACCACTACTTGCACCGGTAATCACTATTGTCTTTTTATTCATACTCAATTTTCACTTTTATTATTGGGTGCTTTCTACATCACAAACTAGCACTTTAAGTACATTGTTTAATCGTTGTTGAACTAATCATGCAGCTATTCATAACAAAGAGCAAATACCATAGTTTAATCTATGAATTTTATTATGTTTAGGCAAAAATCAATCAAGCTGTCTTTCGGGCAATCCCCCAAACGACCTAGCAGGTCTCGACTTTACCAATGAGCACTTCATTTCCCTGGTCAGGGTTTAAAGGAATATTGCGGGCAAGTATAAGACTAACAACTACCATAGCTGCACCCATTAAAAATACAGCGGATGGTGAAACAAGCCATACTAAACCAAAAATAACAGGAATCACCACAGCGGCAATATGATTAATCGTAAACGCAACGCCAGCGGTCGATGCCATATCCGCTGGGTCAGCAATCTTCTGAAAATACGTTTTAATTGCGACGGCTAACGAAAAAAATAAAGTCGAATGGGAAAATTAAAAAAAGAAGACGCTAAAACGTATTAAC
>JAOIUY010000031.1 GCA_028223755.1 Pseudomonadales bacterium
AAAAACAATAAATTAAATCGTTAAACACGAATAATCGACCAATAATCGCGTTTTTAAACAAAAAATATCCTTAAATAGAAAATAAAAAGCAAAATACAAAACATTAGCCAATAAAAAAGGCTCCCTAAGGAGCCTTTTAACGACTGACAAAACGATTTTACTTTAACATTGATAGGATTTTTGTCCCTATTTCTTTAACATCACCAACACCATCAATACGATGATAGGCAGGTGCGAGTACTTTTTCTGCTTCTTGTTGACTCATGCCTTGATAAAAACCGACAAGCACTTCGGTTTGCTCATGATAAACCGATAAACGCTTTCTAACAGTCGCTTCAAGATCGTCTTCACGTTGAATGAGATCGTCACCGGTTTCATCATCTTTGCCTGCCACTTTTGGTGGATGGAATTGAATGTGATAAACACGCCCTGAACCTTCATGTACCCGTCGGCCACTTAAACGCTTAACAATCTCTTCATCTTCTACGCAAATTTCTAACACATTGTCGACGTGTACACCTGCATGAAGCATGGCCTGCGCTTGAGGTATAGTGCGTGGAAAACCATCAAACAAAAAACCTTGTTCGCAATCCGCTTGAGCAATACGCTCTTTTACTAGGGCAATAATAATTTCATCGGATACTAAGCCACCAGAAGCCATCACTTCTTTAACCTGCAAGCCAAGTGCTGTGCCTTCTTTAATTGCTGTTCGCAACATATCACCCGTCGAAATTTGCGGGATATTAAATGCTTCCATGATGATCTGCGCTTGCGTTCCCTTGCCTGCACCTGGTGGACCTAACAAAATAATTCGCATTAAAAGTTGCCTCTTACAATGTATCTATACGTAAAAACGTAAAACTGTTTTAAATTTCGCTACGACGTAACGGGGAAATAACAACGCTATAAAAAAGAATGGATGGTATGCGTTGCTTTTCGAAAAGCGCCAAATAATAGACGATATGTCAATATCAGGGCCAAATAATTAAGATCGGCAAAGATACACAGTCAATCTGACATTAACAAGAGACTTTTCCAGTTAGTCTCTGTTTAAAGCTATTTTTCCTCGTGTTTAACCTCATCCCACAAGTCATTGAGCTTTTCTGCATCGACTTTGCCGATATCAACGGAAACCTCGCCATCAGCCCCGAATGCATGACCCTGAGAGCTCTCAAGCTGTTGCTGTTGGAGTTTATGCGTAACAGCGTCAATACGGCCCACAAATTTTTTATTGGCATGGCGCAATGCTTGCTCACCATTGATGCCAATTTTTCTCGCGACGTTAATACTGCTAAAAAGTACATCACCTAACTCGTCTTCTAATCGAGGTAAAAGATCGACTGATAAATCGCTATTTTGTTCAACTTGATGAATTAACTCTTCAAGCTCAAGCACCTCTTCTTTTAATTTAACTAAGGCACCTTTTGCATCAGGCCAATCAAAACCAATTGTCGCAGCTCGCTTTTGTAACTTCACTGCGCGCGATAATGCCGGTAGAGCCAATGGCACATCATCAAACAAACCGACACGACTTTTTTTTGCCCGTTCGCTGGCTTTAATAGTTTCCCAATTTTTTGCCACTTGCTCTTCATCAATACGGTTAATGCTATCAACAGGCGGTTGCTCACCATCACTTTCGCTTGGGTAAAGATGACCATTGATAAAAACATGTGGGTGTCGACTTACTAATTTTGAACACAAAGTATCGACGACATCATTAAAGCTAAACTGCTGCTCTTCATCGGCTAGACGCGCAAGAAAAATAACTTGAAATAAGACATCGCCTAACTCGCCCTTAATATCGTCAATATCAGCGCTCTCAATCGCATCAGCTAATTCGTAAACTTCTTCGATTGAATAGTTAATGATTTTTTGCGGTGTTTGTTTTAAATCCCACGGACAGCCAGTTTGTGGATCTCGAAGGCGTGACATTAAATAAAGAAGGTCATCTATTGAATAGGCTGACATTAACTTAACCGCTCGGTGTTAATAATATTTGGCATATTGTTTAAGCGCGCCAAAATACGAACCAACTCTTCAATATTGTGAATCTCAAGCGTAAGCCTCATATCGGCTGTGTGTTTATCTTTATCTGTAATCGTATTAACACTGATAACATTGACGCGCATGGCCGCTAACAATCCAGAAATATCACTTAGCAAACCTGTGCGGTCATAAGCTTCAATACCAATGTCGACCGAATAAAGCCCACTTTTTTCTGCGCCCCAACTCACTTCGATAACACGCTCTAGCTGCTGACTATCGACCTGTAAAAAATGACTGCAATCTTTACGATGGATTGTCACGCCTCGACTAACGGTGACATAACCAGCAATATCATCACCGGGTACAGGCTTACAACATTGGGCGATTTGCGTCAGTAAATTACCGACACCTAACACTGTAATATCACTCTTTGACTGTCGTCTCTCAGTAATTGAAGACGACTTTGTCACTAATAAAGTGGGAGATGCTGGCTGACCAAATAAGTTTTCAGCAATACGTACAATTTGGCTGGTAGAAACATCACCAGCACCCAACGCTGCATACAAATCATCAACCGTTAGGTACTGTAATTTTTTTGTTAGCACTTTGTAATCGATACTGGTTAATGCAAGACGCTTTACTTCGCGCTCCAGCAGTACTCGACCCGCTTGAACATTTTGATCTCGCGCTTGTTTCTTAAACCATGCCCGCACTTTTGATCGAGCACGCGATGAGTTTAAGTAACCCAGACTCTCTCGCAGCCAGTCGCGGTTGGGCGCTGATTCAGGCCCAGAAATAATCTCTACTTTTTGTCCATTACGCAGAACTGTACTCAAAGGCACAATGCGTCCATCCACCTTTGAGCCGCGACAACGATGGCCAACTTCGGTATGGATGTGATAGGCAAAATCAACAGGAGTGGACCCGTAGGGGATATCGACAACATGTCCTTTAGGCGTGAAGACGTAAATGCGATCTTTACCAAAATCATGTGTGAGCTCACCGGCCAGCTCGCTAATATCAGCAGTACCACCTGTTTCCTCATGCCACTCGAGTACTTGTCTTAACCACTCTATTTTTTGTTCATAGCTTTTGCTGTTGCCGTTAGTATCCGTGCCTTTGTATAGCCAGTGCGCACAAACACCCAACTCTGATTCTTCGTGCATATCATTAGTGCGTATCTGCACCTCTAACACTTTAGCATCGGGGCCGATAACAGCGGTATGAAGCGAGCGATAACCATTGTCTTTAGGGTTGGCAATATAATCATCAAATTCACGAGGGATATTGCGCCACAGGGTATGAATGATACCGAGGCTGGCATAACAATCTTTTAATTGTGGCACCATAATACGCAGTGCACGAATATCATAAACTTGATCAAAGGCGAGATTTTTACGCTGCATCTTTCGCCAAATACTATAAATGTGTTTGGCACGCCCACTGACAACTGAATCGATTCCCGCCGCTTTGAGCTTGCTCTCAACGACATGAACCACTTCACCAATATAGCTCTCTCTATCAAGACGTTTGCCATCTAACATTTTTGCTATAGAGGTGTAGGCTTCGGGCTCAAGATAGCGAAAGGAAACATCTTCTAGTTCCCATTTAATTTGTCCGATACCAAGACGATGCGCTAAGGGCGCGTAGATATCAAAGACTTCACGTGCGACACGTTTTTGCTTTTCTGGATCAGGATGCTCTTTAACCGCACGAATAGCCTGCGTTCGCTCGGCCAGTTTGATAAGGCCAACGCGAACATCATCAACCATCGCAACCAGCATTTTTCGAATATTTTCTACTTGCGCATTGCCCTGACCTAACACCGGTTTAGTTTCGGTACGCAGATCAGAAATAGCCGCCATACGCAGCACACCCTGCACTAAGCTAGCCACTTCACTGCCAAGGCTACCCTCAATATCGTCTATGGCAACTCGCTCTTCACGAACGGCACGATAAATGATGGCGGCAATTAATACCTCTTCATCCATATGGAGGCCGCCAAGAATGCCTGCCATTTCGAGGCCTGCGTCAAAGCAACCAATCAACCCATGGGGTCTTTGTCCGGACTTAATTTTGCTTGATTGCGCCTGAGAAGATAACTGGCACGCGACAGCCATACGCGCGGCCGTATCAGCTGTGGTGAAACCCGGCAGTGATGACAACCAAGCGTCGACATCTAACGTACCGTTTTCACGTTTAGGATAAGTTTTTCTTACTTGTACCATAAGCGTCTATTGACACATCCGTGTCGAATTCATCTTAAAGAAGAATATACATATTGTTGATTAAAGACTTAGTTGTCACCATCGAAAACGCCTGTCGATAAATAGCGATCACCTCGATCACAGATAATCGCTACAATCACTGCATTCTCGACAGTCTTAGCCACTTGCAAAGCTCCATTAATACTTCCACCTGAAGAGACACCACAAAAAATGCCTTCTTTAGTCGCTAGCTCACGCATGCTTTGTTCTGCGGCTTGCTGATCAATATCGATAATTTGATCAACACTTTGGCGATCATAGATACTTGGCAAATAGGCTTCGGGCCAACGGCGGATGCCAGGAATACTCGCACCATCCATAGGCTGCAAACCAACAATTTGAATCGCTGGATTTTTTTCTTTTAAAAATCGCGACACACCCATGATTGTGCCTGTTGTCCCCATTGAGGCAACAAAGTGAGTGATTTTGCCCTCGGTCTGCTGCCAGATTTCAGGGCCCGTGCTGTGATAGTGCGCATCCGGATTATCAATATTGCCGAACTGATCTAAGACCTTGCCCTCACCGCGCGACTCCATTAACTGAGCCAAATCTCGCGCACCTTCCATACCAACGTCGGCATCAACCTCAATCAGATCGGCACCATAGGCTGCCATGGCTAATTTTCGCTCACGGCTCATATGATTAGGCATAATAAGCACCATGCGATAACCTTTAATGGCAGCTGCCATGGCGAGTGCAATACCGGTATTACCGCTGGTGGCCTCTATCAATGTATCGCCAGGTTTAATTTCACCACGCAGCTCCGCCTGCGCGATCATGTTGAGCGCGGGACGATCCTTAACAGAACCAGCAGGGTTATTGCCCTCTAATTTAAGGAGAATATCGTTAGATCCTGAATATAGGCGTTGCAACCTCACAAGAGGAGTATTGCCAACAAACTGTTCAATGGTGGGGTAATTCACAGGTTACTTTCCAGCAGCTTCAAGTATTGATCAAAGAACGTCATATCGTTCTGATTAAAGGACGCTATAATAGCAAAATTAATTGAATAATAGTCGATCAAACCCGACTATTTAGTAGTCGATTGAGTTGATGCCGCAAGACATTTGAAGGCGGAAATTCAATAGCTAGGCACTCGTCGACTGTAGTATTAACAAGCACATAACTGCTTTATTATGGACATAAGTTTACGCGGGCTACCCTATTCGGCACGGGGTTTTCTATTACTACAAACCGGCTTAGCTGCCATCAGTCTATTCTTTATTTTTTTTGAAGCTTTGTATTTATCGCCTCAACAGCAACGAATAGCGCTTGATCGTGTCAATAGCGAAATTGCCACCCAGCTTCAGTTAATCTCACCGCTGACCCAGAAAAAAATTAGCCGCTTACTCACCGCTAACTCCGCGCTCAACACCGTCGATAGGGTTGAAATTATTTGGCAAGATCAACAGTGGCAATTCAATCACGCACGAAACTCCACTCAACAGACGGATGCTCAGAGTAAGGCGCACAAACAAATAACCTTTAATGCACCAATTTATGCATTGGATGGCCAAACAATTTCAGGCCAGTTAATAGTAAGCACACAAATCCAATATCGCTTTAACTACTTACTGGGCCATAGTGTTGCATTGCTAGCAATACTCATTTCAGTTTTTTTTACGCTCTACTCTTTTAGGGTGACTAAAGAGACGGGGGTACGAGAAACGGAAAACAAAAAAACCACCTTTAATCAACAGCAGAAAGAAATCACTTCTGAAACAAACAACAACAACGATAGTGAAAAAACAGAACTTTTTTTAGCTAAGAAAACGGCTCAAGAAGCGAGTCGAATAAAATCAACAATCATTGCTAATACCAGCCATGAATTACTAACACCGCTTAACAGCATTGTTGGTTTTTCTAATATTTTGCTTGATAAAAAAGTGAGCGACGAACAAAAAAGTAATCTTTTAACACGCATCAACGATAATGCTTTACACCTTTCAGCCTTAGTAAACGACCTGCTTGATTTTTCTATCCGCAGCAACCGCATACTGCCACTTAACTATCAGTCAACAGATATTCATGCTTTACTGCTGTCTATTTCTAATAGCATGGCTTATGAAGCACAGAGCAAAAATCTCGCTTTTATCACCGATTTTGACGATTTATTTGGCTATGAAATTCATACTGACCCACTGCGCTTGCGGCAGTTAATTTCCAATCTTGCTATTAATGCTATCCGTTACACGAACAACGGTCATGTAAAAATATCTGCACGCTTTGATAAGGAAAAAAATAAAGGTAACAGCTCCAAAGATAAAAAAACTTTATTACTCTGTGTTGAGGATACCGGAGTGGGAATTGCCAAAGATCAACAGGATAAGGTTTTTTCTTCTTTTTTTAGTACAGGCAGCAGTACAAAAAGTGATAACAATCCCGGCTTAGGACTAGGCTTGGGACTCTCTATTGTCGCGACAATATCCCAACGAATGGGTGCAACTATTGATTTTGAAAGCGAATTAGGATTAGGCACTTGCTTTAATGTCAGTGTACCAATCAAGCAATATAAAACACTTACCGTGGCTAACGAGCCACTA
>JAOIUY010000032.1 GCA_028223755.1 Pseudomonadales bacterium
CAGCTGAACTACCGGTCCGTATGTCTTTACTAGGTGTCAATCATATCTCAAGATACTTTCACTGGAAATATGGTGGGTGGTACAGGGATCGAACCTGTGACCCTCGCCTTGTAAGGGCGATGCTCTCCCAGCTGAGCTAACCACCCGTTTGAGAGCCGGGCATTCTACCGAAAAACCTCTACTTGTCAAACATTTATAACTATTTAACTCCACCATTTTGACTTCTAGCCACCTCCCCCCAATCTGACTGGTCGATTAGCGCCGATAACGGTATATTGTCTCAATGCTAAACCTTTCTACAATTCGCCCTAAACCAGCTCAACAAGCCACGATTTCAGGCTGTGTGCGCCCTCTTCGATGCCTATTGCTCAGTATCATCGGCCTAACACTGCCGTTCGCTAGCGACGCCTCCAATGCCAACTACAGCGATAACATCTCTCCCGCTATTATTGGACTAATAGCCGTCGTATTGATAGCTATCATCGTTCAATCAATAACACTGGGAATTAATAAAACACTCCGCCAAAAGCTGAACCACAAACAACGCGAACTCGAACATAAAGTTGACCAACGCACCCAAAAGCTCCGCGAAATTAATAACCGCCTCTACGACTTAATTAACCAGCACGAAGCAACGCAATTACAACTGGTCGAGAGTGAGGCCTACTCTGAAAGCATCTTGGAATCCATGCCCTCTGTTGTCATCGGTGTTGATACCGAACTGTTTATTACTCGCTGGAATCGCGCTGCAGAACATATGACAGGTATCACCCACGATAAAGCCATCGGCCAGCAACTTATTCAATGCTATACCGCTCTGCCCTTTCAAACCGATATCATCCATAGTGCAATCGCTGAGCGTCGCTCGCGCACATTCGATGCCATTCAGGTTCCTATGGGAGCCAAAAACATTTATGTATCTGCTGTTATCTACCCATTAACCTCAGGCGGTATGACCGGCGCCGTTGTTCGTATCGATGATATTACCCAACGTATCAAATTAGAGAATATGCTGGTGCAAGATGAGAAGCTGCTTTCTATGGGCCGAATGGCTGCCGGATTAGCTCACGAGATCAACAACCCACTCGCTGCTATTATTCAAGGTAGCCAAACAATTGAACGACGTCTTCTTGAAGAAATAGATGCCAATAAAAATGAAGCCGAAAAACAAAACCTCTCTTTTGATGCCATTCGAGACTATGCAAAACATCGACAAGTAGATCAATTATTGTCCAATATCAAGGCCGCCGGTGAACGCGCCGCAAATATCGTCAAAACAATGCTCGATTTTTCTCACTCAAGCCAAGTCGAACACTCGCCATTTGATGTCCGCGCTATGGTCAAAAACGCTGTCACGATTGCCGAACAGGACTTCCCTATTCATCTGCGCTCACAGGTACAGATAAATTTAGGAAGTACCGGAGAAGATAACGATGCTAACGAAAATTTTACGACGCAAGCCTTAGGCTCTATTAATGAAGTTCAGCAAGTAGTGATTAATCTATTACGCAATGCCGCGCAAGCCGTTGCCGAACTTGAAGCGCTTGAAACAGATAATGATTACTTACCAACGATTGCTATTAAGATTCATACGACAGCATCACTTGTATTCATCGACATTAGTGATAATGGGCCAGGAATTCCGGACGAGCTACGTGCACAAATTTTTGAACCTTTTTTTACCACTAAAGAAATTGGTACCGGCACTGGTCTCGGCTTGGCTGTGAGTTACTTTATAATGACGGAACACCATAGAGGCTCATTAGATTTATTACCTAGCCAAACAAGCAGCACCAAAATAGAAAAAGGTAATGATACAGAAACAGGCACAACATTTAGAATTAGTTTGCCCATAGTTGATACCGAAGCGATCGAATAAAAAAATAATCTCGTTAACTTAATTAACCCGCAACAGGGAGATATATCGATCATGGAAATTTATAAAGACTTTACAATTGAAGCCGCGCATCATTTGCCTAATGTTCCGGAGGGGCATAAATGTAAACGGCTGCATGGTCATTCATTTTTAATTCGAATTTATATCAGTGGTGATGCACCAGAGCCTAGTGGCTGGGTAATGGATTTCTCTGATCTTAAAGCGGTCTTCGCACCCATTTATGATCAACTCGATCACCATTATTTAAATGATATTCCTGGCCTTGAAAACCCAACCAGTGAAAATTTAGCTCGCTGGATTTGGTCGCAACTCCATGAGCCACTACCACTTTTATCCGCTGTAGAAATTAAGGAAACCTGTACTTCGGGTTGTATATATCGAGGCGTTTAATAATAAAAGAATTCGAAACGAATAAAGAGACCGTGACTTTTATTCACAAGCTGAATTAGCAGATCTCAGAGTGTATAACTATTAGAGGTGATCGATACTCACTATCAAGAAGGTATCGTAAGTCATTGTTATAAATGAATAAATTTTCTTTTTTATACTTAAGAAAATACATCTTAAACACTCGGATTCTCAGCTTTTTTGCAACAAGTTTATCCCATTACTTGTCCACAGTTCTTAGTAGGTAGTGGGCATTGATTGCCGCTAAAAATAAACATAAAAAATATCGTTAGCTTTAAACTTTTGGCCAAGATTCAAAAAAATCTTTTGAGTCAATGCTGGGTAAACTTTTTCGCCGACCTTCAGCTGTTCCTAAATAAACAAACCCAACAATAGTTTCGTTAGATGCCAAACCTACACTACTCATAAAGCTGCGACTAAAAGAAACTGAACCCGTTCGCCATATACCGGCATAACCTAAAGCATGAGCGGCTGTTAGCATTTGTGAAACCGCTGCACCCGTTGATAACAACTGCTCTACTTCTGGCACTTTAGGATGCTCAACAATTTTGGCGGCCGCAATAATAACTAACGGTGCTCTCATCGGCGCTACTAATTGTTTTGCATGAATAGCAGGATCTAAATCAGCATTGTCGAGCAATGCCGCTGCTGCCATTTTCTTTCCAAGCATTAAGCGAGCATCACCTTCAACCTTTAAAAAACGCCATGGTCGCAAACGCGCATGATCTGGTGCACGTAAGGCTGCTTGAAAAATCGCTTCGCGGTCTTCGCCTTGCGGTGCTGGTTCGGTGAGTTTTGGTGTTGAATTACGAGCATGAAGTGCTTCTATTGCATCCATATTAATCTAACCATTTTTTATATTCAGAAGTGATATTGAGATCAATCGGTTCGGCATAACCTGGAACTTTAATACTCTTATCATCAAAATCTAAAGAGTCACCGCTTAAAACATTATGATCAAAACGGTAAGTCGGCTTTGCCTCTCCACTTAACATTACTTGATCATAAGCGTTGGCATGCTCTTGCACCTGCTCAGCGCGAGACTGATAAGTCGACCAAGCCAATGACTTGTGTTTACCTGCCACTATTTTTTCTACAATATGCGGGGCTATAACGGTTGCTGAGGCATTGTTACCACCAAAGCCTTTCGCATTAATAATAGCGGCATCCATACTCTGCGCACCAACTTCCTTATGGTGATTGCTAATATCCAAATGACTACAGGCAACGTCGTCCGCAGGCCCGTCAATAGTATTGATACCTGGCAAGATACCCTCTTCCCAAACCCCGAGACTCGCCACTAGCTGATCTGCACCAGCGACACTCACCGAATGACCCAGATAACTCTTTACAGCCACTACGGGCCAGCTATCAATGCCAAACACATCAGCGGCACGATTCAATATCTCAGACTCTGTTACACGATTTTGCGGGGTGCCCGTACCGTGTGCCTGTATGAAGCTGCGCTTCTGTAAAGACGCTTCACCGAGCAAACCTCGTGCGCTTGCCATCGCTTTAGCAACAGTCAGATAATTACCCACACCCGGCGCAGAGATAGATTTTTTATGGCCATCCGCATTAATGAATACATCCGTTACTGCGCCATACATTTTGGCACCTAACTCTAACGCTAAGCTGTCATCAAATAACACGATAAATTGCGCCGACTCAGCTAATGTAAACCCACAGTTTTCACCAAAAGGACGGCACGCTCGACGATAATCTAACACGCCATTATTATCTAATTGACGCAGTTCTTTATCAGTGGCTAGTGCACTCATCGCACTATAGCCTTCGATAATTTCAGGCAGGATAGGCGCTTCACTATTACCCACAATAGCAATGCGAGAACGGCCACTTTGGATATCGGTAATACCTTGACGAAGATTGTATAAGAACGATGCACAAGCGCCCATGCTCGTGCCTGTAGTGCCTAAGCTGCCAAGAATATAAGCATTAATAAAATCAGCTGGCATTTCAGCAAAACCAAATGGACATTGTTTAGACGTCGCTCGCTTACCATTAAAGCGCGCTGACATCATGCCGCCGTTTGCATTGGCATCTAGCTGACTCATTCCACTACCGGCGTAGACGCTTACCTGATCAGCTACAACAGCTTGTGATAGTACATCCCAATCAATACCAACCGAAGCAAGAGCGTCAGAGGCACCGAATACCGTCATCTGTAAGCCTCTCGGATGGTTGTGTGAAGAGTAGTTAGCGCCGGGATCAAAACCACTC
>JAOIUY010000033.1 GCA_028223755.1 Pseudomonadales bacterium
CCTAGCTGACGCTCTTTAAGGTCGTTAATAATTCTCGCTTTTAACAAGGGCAGTGTAATTCTTTGATTAGCAAGAAAACCATTTAGAAGATCGATAGAAAAACGGCCATCAACCTGAAAGTTTGGCGTGCCGGTAATGAGCTTTTCAACCATCGCCTGAGAAATCAACGATCGACGCGTTAAACTGTCTATTGCCATAGGGGCTAATTTTTCTTCTGTGAGCTGAGCAAAATCAGGATTGTCACCCATACGTGACAGCATTTGATTTCTCACCAACTGAATCTCTAGAAGCAACTGATCTTGCTCAAAAGCTTCACCATTCACTTCAAGAAATGACTGTTTACTCTCACACGTAGAAAGACCAGTTAGCGTAAACACAATTGCAATACCTGCAATTATAATTTTAGCGCCCATGCCTTTTGAATTATTGCGAATTGATCGAAGCATAATGATTTTCTCAAAAAAAAATAGCGCATCATTTCAATAAAATTGATGCGCCATTTTGCGGTATTTAACGTTTCTCTTTAATCGGGTTACTCTAACTTAGTTTATCTAAAAGCAATCGAATTTAATTCGATTGTAGAGCTAAGCATAGACACATTGCCTAACCCTACTTTCAAGAGTACTGACTAGTTAACGGCATCTTTTAAAGCTTTACCGGCTTTGAAGCCAGGCACGCGAGATGCTTTTATCTCAATAGGCTCACCGGTCTGAGGATTACGACCTGTTCTCGCAGCTCTATCCTTAACTTGGAATGTACCAAAACCGACCAAAGCAACTTGATCACCCTCTTTCAATGCATCAGCAATGGTATCAACAGTCGCATCAAGTGCTCTGCCAGCCGCTGCTTTAGAAATGTCCGCAGACAGTGCGATCGCGTCAATTAAGTCTGATTTGTTCATTCGTTATCCCCTAAAATTAAGATTGAGAAGTAAAATTTATTTGAAGCTGGGAGCCTTTCAGTCTCCGAACTTATGTTCAACTTTTGTCGAGCGGTATTTTATACCAAGTGAGACCAAAACGGTCAATAAACCACGTATTTACTAGGCTATTTATCCAAAAAAAGGCTAAAAAAGAGTTAAAGCAGTAGCTGGAGCGATCTCTCTGCCTCCAGCTAAGAAGTATCAACTATTTCTAGTGCGTTTTTACGCGACCGTCCTGACTATTATCTGTGCCATTATCGGCTTGAACATTGTTTGTCGCTGCCGAACTTTGATTAAATGCCTCATCGCTTAACGGATCAGGCATTCTTTCCAAGGCTATTTCAAGCACCTCATCTAACCATTTTACTGGCTTGATCGTCAGCGCTTCTTTGATATTTTCAGGAATTTCTTTTAAATCGCGCTCATTCTCATCGGGAATGACCACGGTTTTAATACCGCCGCGGTGTGCAGCTAGTAATTTCTCTTTCAATCCACCGATCGGCAGCACCTGCCCTCGCAATGTGATCTCGCCAGTCATGGCTACGTCTGAGCGCACCGGGATTTGTGTCAACGAAGAAACCAGCGCCGTGCACATACCAACACCTGCACTTGGCCCATCTTTAGGTGTTGCACCTTCTGGCACATGGAAATGACAATCTACTTTCTCATGAAAATTAGCTGCGATCCCTAAAACCTGCGCACGAGAACGAACAACTGTTGTTGCAGCAAGAATTGATTCCTGCATCACATCACCGAGCGAACCTGTTTTAACCTGACGCCCCTTACCTGGAACGGTAGCCACTTCGATGGTGAGTAACTCACCGCCTACTTGCGTCCACGCTAGACCAGTCACCTGACCAATACGATTTTCTTCATCGGCTTGACCGTATTTGAACTTTTCAACACCACTGTAGACTGCTAAGTTATCTTCAGTAACCACAACAGGCGCACTTACCTCTTTAGCAGTAATAGCTTTAACAACTTTACGGATTACTTTAGCAATCTGTCGATCTAACGACCGAACACCAGCCTCTCTCGTATAATGTCGAATCAAAGAAACTAGAGCAGAATTATCTACTTCCAACTCACCGGATTTAACACCGTTATCTTTAAGCTGCTTTGGTAATAGATAGCGCTCGGCAATGTTGAGTTTTTCGTCTTCGGTATAACCAGGAATACGAATAACTTCCATACGATCAAGCAATGGAGCAGGAATATTCATTGAGTTGGATGTACAAACAAACATCACATCCGACAAGTCGTAATCAACTTCTAGATAGTGATCATTAAAGGTATGGTTTTGCTCTGGATCTAACACTTCTAACAAGGCAGACGCTGGATCACCTCGATTATCCATCCCCATCTTATCAATTTCATCTAACAAGAATAATGGGTTCTTAACCCCAGTCTTAGATAGCTTTTGAATAATTTTTCCGGGCATAGAACCAATATAGGTTCGACGATGGCCGCGGATCTCAGACTCATCACGTACACCACCTAAAGCCATGCGCACAAATTTACGATTAGTCGCGCGAGCCAAAGACTCACCTAAAGAGGTTTTACCTACCCCTGGCGGACCAACTAAACAAAGCACTGGACCCTTTAGTTTTTTAACGCGCTTCTGAACAGCAAGGTATTCAACAATCCGATCTTTTACTTCTTCAAGTCCAAAGTGGTCTTCATTAAGAATTTTTTCTGCTCGTATCAAATCGTGGCGAATCTTGCTGCGCTTTTTCCATGGCACACCAACCAGACAATCAATATAACTTCTTACTACTGATGCCTCTGCCGACATTGGCGACATCATTTTAAGCTTTGATAACTCGGCATTCACCTTCTTCTCGGCCTCTTCAGGCATACCGGCTTCATTCACTTTATTCTGCAACTCATCAAATTCGCTGGGGACATCTTCCATGTCACCAAGCTCTTTTTGAATGGCCTTCATCTGTTCATTTAAATAATACTCGCGCTGCGATTTTTCCATTTGCTTTTTAACACGGCCACGAATCTTCTTTTCCACACGATGAAGATCAATTTCTTCATCCATAAAACCCATCAACAATTCAGCACGCTCAGCGACCTCTGTCGATTCTAAAATTTCTTGCTTTTGACTGACCTCTAACGCCAAATGAGTGGCGATGGTATCAACAAATCGAGC
>JAOIUY010000034.1 GCA_028223755.1 Pseudomonadales bacterium
CAATGATTAAAAGTTACTTCTTCCTCAACCTAACTGCACCCAAGCCCAGCATTGACAGGCCCAACGCTAATAAACCCATGCCGCCCATAGTTGGAATTACAACCTCAAAAGCTGATAGATTGAGTGCTTCAATATCATTTAAAATGTCTTCTCCATCAGAAGGGTCGCTTGGGTCACCGCCAAATTTTTCTTCTATGGTGTTGGCGACAGTATCACCATCTATGTCTACATCACAAACGTCACCAATACTATCGTTGTCAAGATCATTCTGATTTGAGTTTCCATCATTTAAACAGTTGTCAATATCATTGCTGATACCATCACCGTCTTTATCGGGATCGCAAGCATCACCCGTACCATCTTGGTCTAAGTCGGACTGCTCTATATTGGATGAGATAGGGCAGTTGTCTATATTATCTTCCACTGAATCATTGTCATCATCAATATCACAAACATCACCTAATAAATCATCGTCTGTATCAAGTTGATCTGTATTTGAATCACTAATGCAATTATCAATGTTATCTTTTATAGAATCGCTGTCAGTATCGGGATACTCTATAGTTAGACTGATAACTTGCTGTCCAAAACCCACTCCTGATATAGAGATAGTAAAAGAATCATTACCAATATAATCTGTATTAGGATCATAAGACCAATTACCACTGACAGCATCAACAGTAGCTGCCCCATTACTTGGATTGACATCTAATGAATAAATTAGAGAATCAAGCCCGTCTGCATCTTGGGCGTTAATATCTCCATTAAAGGGAGTATTCGAATCTAAAATAATATTGGTATCTCCGGTTATAGTTAAACCCGTAACCGTAATATCAATAGTCTGATCTGTCGCATTTCCTTGATCGTCTGTAATAATTACAACAAACGGGTCTGGACCTTCATAGGGAGCATTACTGACATAAAACCAAAGACCTGAAGGATCATTTATAAAAGCAGTTCCATTTGAAGGTTGCGTCTTAATTGAAAAGTAGGACCCATCTGTCAAACCATCAGGATCAGTAGCGCTTATCGAACCAGAGGTATTACCTCCTTGTTTAACGCTTGCAGTAAGGTCGCCAGTTATCGCTGAAAAATTATTTTGCTCTTCTCCTTCAGGTAAACTTGGACTTATATCCTCAAAGTAAACAGCACCACTACTGCTACCCCAAATATTTTTATTTTTAAAACCTCTTATTAAATTTGCCCCATCAATATAATAATCATTCATGCTGCCATTCTCAGCAGCAGTGGCGTAATTACATGATCCATAATTTCCATCTACATTATGGATACCATCAACTTTCAATTCGCCTTGCCCAATATGGCTAAACGTCAAACAGTGGCGACCGGATTGGCGGTTCGCACTTAAAAATGAAATTAAGTTGTCACCTATTTTTTCTATCTTTCTGTCAGATACGTAGTTAGCAGACACAGTCCTGCCAGATTGATAACCGTCATAATTATTAAGTGGCACATAAGGCCCTCTTAGAGTATTAAAACCTAAGCAATCTTCATCATAAGATGTACTATAGCAACCATCATAATCATCTAAAGACGTAAGAGGGATTTCAAATAAATCCCAACCGAGACTGGGGTGCTGAAATAATTCAAAACCAGAATTCCTTCCAATCACAACATGATTTTCAAAAATAATTAATTCTTTACCAAATTGTCTTCCAGCATATCTATCGTCTCCCCAGATTTTATTCGTTTGAGTAAATGCACCATCTAAATATTCAAATACATAAACAGACCCTGCATTTCCAGAAGTGTAGTAATCACCAGGTGCGCCTACCAATAAGTATTGACCATCAAATGCGACTGACTCACCAAATCTATCATTACTATCTATATCTGCAGATTGAAAAGTTTGTACTAATAGCCAATCATCGCCAGTCAATTCATAAATCTTAACTGAATTTTCAGATCCATAAATGATTAGGTCATCTTGAAAAACTACCTCTTTTCCATAAATTTTCCCTGGAATGTTGCCAATATTGATGAGGGATATTTCAGACCAGTTATTATCGCCTAGATGCCTGAAATAATATTTACTATCAACGATTGCAGAGTTACCACTTTCAGATAAAATAATCTCCGTTCCAAATCTACCATTTGTATCAGAGTCTGACGCATAGATTTTTTCTTTCTGGGTCCACACTCCATTTAACTTTTCTAGGACATAAATACTTCCTTCATTTGAAAAGTTATCGTCATCACCTGGCGCACCTACCAAGGCATAATCCCCTTTGAGTGCGACTGAATATCCAAACTCATCGGCCCCTGCACCATCCTCTGGAACAAATTCGGTAGCTGCAGAAATTTTAAAGGAAGCAAAGAATAAAATAGCAAGTATAAGTCTGAGCCCTAAGGCAAGATTCATAAATAAATTCCTTGTGAACTTTTTCTTTAATTGTAAAAAAAACAGACACGCACTCAAGCGTAATAGAAAGGTCATTATTATTCTCCAAGTTCCATTTAAATAGAGTCATCGGGGGAGATGGGTCTCTATAGTTTTTATTATTCACTTACTATACATTCTGTACTAAATTTACTCAATACGTATGCATACAGTCTGCGCCTACATCTTTTAAGAAAATATATTAAATAAACAATACCTTAGAAACATTTAACCCATATCTGGTATACATCCATTTAGATTAATAATATTC
>JAOIUY010000035.1 GCA_028223755.1 Pseudomonadales bacterium
TAATGCCGATCAAACAGATACCGACAATGATGGTTTAGGTGATGCGTGTGATAGCACACCGAACGGTGATAATGATAACGACACGATTGATAACCTTACCGATAATTGCCCAGCCGTTGCTAACACCAATCAGTTAGATACTGATAACGATGGTGCCGGTGATGTGTGTGATGCATTCCCGCAAGATGCTGATAATGATACCGATGGAGATACGGTTAGTGGCCATATCGATAACTGCCCTTCAGTTGCTAACACCAATCAATTAGATACTGATAACGATGGTGCCGGTGATGTATGTGATGCGTTTCCGCAAGATGCTAATAATGATATCGATGGGGATACCGTTAGTGGCCATATTGATAACTGTCCTTCAGTTTTTAATACTGATCAAGCTAACTTTGATTTAGATGCACAAGGTAATGCCTGTGATGTAGATGCAGATAACGATGGTGTTGAAGGTCCAGTAGGTAGCAATAGTGATATAGATGACCTTGATAACACCATTGCGACGGATGGTGATGAAGATGGCGTTGATGATGTTGGTGGCGGTACTTTTAATCCAATATTTGGTGGTGCGAAGGATAATTGCCCTACAGTTGCCAACTCTGATCAGTTAGATGCTGACAATGATGGTGTAGGTGATGCATGTGATAGCACCCCGAACGGTGATGATGATTCAGACACAATCGATAACCTAGCAGATAACTGTCCCTCAAATGCTAATACTAATCAGCTAGATTTTGATGAAGATGACATTGGTAATGCCTGTGATCTTGATGCTGATGGCGATGGAGCTAACGGTGATGGTTTTGGTGGCTTTAGTCTCACCGACTCTAATGATCTTGACCCTACAGTTACAGTTGATAGCGATGCCGATACGATTGATAACTTAGTCGATAATTGTCGTACAGATAAAAACACTGATCAGTTAGATACTGATATTGATGGTGCAGGTGATGTCTGCGATGCCGATGATGATAACGATACGGTTAACGATGAGTTCCCAGATAATTGTCCATTAATTGCCAACACTGATCAGTCTGACAAGGATTCTGATGGTACAGGTGATGTGTGTGATAGCACGCCGAACGGTGATGATGATAACGATACGATTGATAATGCTACCGATAACTGTCCAGCGGTTGCTAATGTTGATCAGTTAAATGGTGATGGTGATAGTGCAGGCGACGTCTGTGATGATTACCCGGAAGATCCAAATGCTACATCGGGTAACCGCATAAATGTAATGGGTATCGATGGCCCTATGGCCGGCGCAGAGATTAAAGTGTATGACTTACAAACTTATATCACTGATCCATTAACAGAATCTTCGGTTCTCTTTGAAGAAAGTACGTCTAATGCTAATGCCGTTGCCGATGGTTTATTACTAACACCAGATGTCGGTGTTGGTCCATTTATGGTGGTTGTAAAGGCTAATGACGCAACTACGGATTTATCAACTGGTATAGCGCCCGTTGTGACTGAAGTAAAAACTATTGTCGAAGTAATCTCTGATGCGCGTGTTTACGCAACGCCATTAACAACGGTTGCTGTTGCTTTAGCAAGTGAAGGTGAAGCAGTTGTCGATAATGTTTTAGCGAACCTAGTGGATGCACAGATTAAAGCGAAAGCATTCTTTGGTTTTGGTATGGATGCGGATATTGATATTTTCCTAGTGCCGCCGGTACTGGATGAAGAAACAGAATCGGTCGCTATTCAAAACGATGTTGCTCAATACCGAGCAGCAACCGAAACCCTTGCGACAGTCATTGATGCATTATCGCCATTAACTTTCGCGGAAGTTATTGATGATGCGCGTGATAATACGGTTATTAATAATGCTCTTGTTAGTGATGCTGTTCAAATTATTAACTTTGACGACTTAACGGATCGTGTTGCTGATACGAGTGTAACCTCCATAGCTCAATTACTTGATTCAGATGCGACAGGTTTAGCTTCTTATATTATTGATGCCTCAGTGGATGTTGCGCCGAGCTTTGTGATTGATGCCGATGCAGACGGTTTTAATAACGCTGACGATAACTGTCCTTTTGTTGTTAATAGTGATCAAGTCGATTCTGATGATCCGAAAAATGGTATTGGTGATGCATGTGATACCGATACTGATAGTGATGGCATTATAGATTCGCAAGATAATTGTCCTGCTATAGCTAATGCTAATCAGGACAATGCTGATAGCGATGGTGCAGGTGATGCGTGTGATGCATTCCCGAATGACCCATCAGAAACTGTTGATACCGATTTGGATGGTGTGGGTGATGACGCGGATGCTTTCCCTGATGATGCAGCGGAAACGGCTGATACGGATGAAGATGGTGTTGGTGACAATGCTGATGCATTCCCGAATGATGATTCGGAAACGGCTGATACGGATTCAGATGGAACCGGCGATAACGCTGATAATTGTCCTGTAGTAGCTAATGCTAATCAGGACAATGCTGATAGCGATGGTGCAGGTGATGCGTGTGATACGGATGATGACAATGACAACGTATTAGATGTTAACG
>JAOIUY010000036.1 GCA_028223755.1 Pseudomonadales bacterium
CATCACCTAAGCTATTCACTAAAGCAAAGGCGTCGGCTGGGCCATTTTGAATACCTGAAGTTGGAAAATCTAAAACACCGTAGCCGTTGTCTTGATCATTGATCGTGCCACTTAAATCAAGGCTTTTATAAACCTCACCGTTCGAGCCGTTATAAAATAAAAGTTGCCAGTTATCTAAACTCGTGCCAGCAATAGCGGCAATTTCTAATCCTTCGCCGCTATCGGTGCCAGCATTGTCATAGTGAAATTCATTAATAAACACCGGTGCTGCAAGGGCGCCCTGACTGATTGAAAGTGCCAGTAGAAGTGGAGTTGTTACCTGTGGTTTTAATCGTGATACGAATGGAACTGCTGAAAATAAATGCGTCATCATAATTTCCTCCTTGATTGACGTGTGATGTCTAGCCTCCATGGCCTGACGAAAGGCACTATATCGATAACACAAAAATTGTACAACTGGTTTTTTTTTGTGCTAGCATTGCTTGGCAATTTTAGCTCAGGATTTTTAATAAGGTTATCTATACGGCCTTATATTTGATCGAGTAAACGAGCAAAAAATAAAATTGTAAGTACTGGCGGGATTGCCAGTTTATTTAAATTTTTTAACAAGGAGTTGTTATCATGAAAGTTATCTTTTCTCTCTTCGTATTATTTATCGGTTTATACAGTCTTACCTTGCCCAGTTATGCCGCTGACAAAACGGCTAGCAAGATTGGCCAAAAGGTAGTGCAAATCAAAGCTGCGCCTATCAACATCAATACCGCTTCGGCCGAACAATTAGCTGACCAGTTAGTGGGTATCGGTATGTCGAGAGCGATGGATATTGTTGCCTATCGTAAGGCTAATGGGCCGTTTCGTCATGTAGATGATCTGGCCGCAGTTAAAGGTATTGGCGGACGAACGGTTAAGCGCAATCAATCGAAAATCCGCTTAAATTAATGCTTTTAATAATTAGGCGCATATCTGAATGACGGCAAGCCAGCTGTATTAGATCGGCGCCTTTTTATCCATGTATTGCAGTGGTTCCACTGACCTTAAAACCCTGTTATCGTAGCCCGTCTTGTTATAAAAAGATGCGAGTAGGGTTAAGCATGACAATTTACGATGTATTTAATGGTGATGCGGATGGTATTTGCGCACTGTTGCAGTTGCGCCATGCTGAGGCGGTTGAATCACAATTAATCACCGGTGTTAAACGTGATATTAAATTACTGACACAGGTTGATGCTGGTCAGGGCGATCGCGTTAATGTGCTCGATGTTTCAATGGATAAAAATAAAGCCGATTTGGTTCGCATTCTTGATGCGGGGGCGAGTGTCTTTTATTGTGACCATCATGTTGCTGGTGACATTCCTACCCATACTAATTTGTCTGCGTTAATTAACCCTGCGGCTGATGTGTGCACCAGTCTTTTGATCAATGGTCATCTCAAGGGTGCGTTTAGCCGTTGGGCGATAGTAGGTGCTTTTGGTGATAACTTAAAAAACAGTGCGCAGGCGTTAGCGCGAACAGTTGATCTCACTAACGAGCAAGTTACCCTGTTAGAAAACTTAGGAATATATATTAATTATAATGGCTACGGTGCTAGTCTTTCTGACCTGCATTTTGAGCCGGTGGACTTGTATCGTTTATTACTTCGTTACAGTGACCCGCTAGATTTTATTACAGATGACGCGGTGCACTTTAGCCAGCTTGAATCTGGTTACCAAGATGATATGGCGAAAGCGCAAAGCTCGGATACGTTACGACAGACACCACATTCAGCCGCGTTTTTACTGCCTAATGAAAAATGGGCGCGCCGGGTGAGTGGCGTTTATGGTAATGATCTGGCTAATCAACATCCCGAACGTGCCCATGCAGTGTTAACATCACGGCCAGACCATACCTTTCTTGTTAGCGTGCGAGCACCATTGAATAATAAAGTCGATGCAGATACGTTGTGTATGGAATTCCCAACGGGCGGAGGCCGTAAAGCAGCAGCAGGTATTAATGCCTTGCCAGCAGCTATGTTGGATCAATTTTTAGATCGTCTGGATAGTCTTTACCGTTAGCTTTAAGTGAGCAGTAAAAAACTTTAACCTTTTAATGAATAGTAGAGAGTCGAAAGAGGAAGTGGTGTGGACATAGCATCTTATCTTGCAATAGCTGCCGTATTGA
>JAOIUY010000004.1 GCA_028223755.1 Pseudomonadales bacterium
TGAATAATCGAGTGAATTGATCGAATCAGGCATGTCGAATGGGCATTCATGCTTAGTTTCGTATAAAATTAACCGCTTTAGTGGCTTGAGCTCTTGCTGGCCATGTTAGGTCGTGGCTAGCTCATGAACCTATTGAAAACTTTAAACGCATTGCTTCAATGCAATGCCTGTGAATAACCGCCGGATACGACGATATGACTACCCTGATTAAAAGTGCTGTTGAGCTCGATAAAATGCGTGTTGCTGGTCGTTTAGCGGCTGAAGTGCTTGAGATGATTGGTGATCATGTGGTTGCGGGTATATCAACTGGCGAGCTTGATCGTATTTGCCATGACTATATCGTTAATACGCAAGATGCGATTCCAGCACCACTGAATTATAACGGCTTTCCTAAGTCTATTTGCACCTCGGTAAATCAGGTGGTGTGTCACGGTATTCCCGCTGATAAAAAGGTGTTGAAAAGCGGCGATATTATTAATATCGATATTACGGTCATCAAAGATGGGTATCACGGCGATACCAGTAAAATGTTTATTGTCGGCGAAACGCCGGCTCATGCTAGCCGTTTGATTCAGGTGACGCAGGAGTGTTTATATTTAGGTATAGAGACAGTCAAACCTGGCGCGACCTTAGGTGATATAGGCCATATTATTTATCAACATGCCTCTAAGCACTACTACAGTATCGTTAGAGAGTATTGTGGGCATGGCATTGGCGCGGTTTTTCATGAAGATCCACAAGTCTTGCACTATGGGCATCCGGGTAAAGGCATGGTCTTACAAGAGGGTATGACCTTCACGATTGAGCCAATGCTGAATGCTGGTAAGCGTCATGTTAAATTAAACCGTCGTGACGGTTGGACCGTAGAAACTAAAGATGGTCGCTTGTCTGCTCAGTGGGAACATACCTTAGCAGTAACCGCAACGGGTGTTGAAGTACTCACGGCAAGAAGCGAAGAATCTTTCTGACTTTGATAGCTCGACCTTTCTTTCTTTTATTCTTATTTTTTTAATTTTTAAAATGGCACCCGCTCAATGGTTTCTCGTACTAACAGTGACTCTCTTAAAGCTTCTAACACTTCAGTAACGCCCTTAATTAATGTCGAAGAGGGGGGCGGCGTTCGAACTTTCATACAATACTTTTATTACTCAGTTAGCCAAAACGCAGAGCGCTATTGAATGCAAAGCTTTGCTGCAAAACTATCAAGAGCAAATGGATGAGGCTTTTAGAGCCGGTGTTGACCCATATTTGCTTATTCAGGCGCGCTCGCAATTAATTGATATTTTACTGCGTTATCTTTGGGCGCAAGAAGATTGGGGCGAGCAAAAAATCGCTTTAATTGCTGTTGGCGGCTATGGCAGGGGTGAGCTTCATCCTCGCTCGGATATCGATTTATTATTTGTACTGGATAAAGCGGTTAGCAAAAGCAATGGTGAAACGATTGGGCGAATGGTCACCTATCTATGGGATTGCGGATTAGACCTTGGTCATAGCGTTAGAACGCTCGATGAGTGTTTGGATTACGCCAAAGAAGATATTACCGTTATGACGAATATGCTGGAGTCGCGACCAGTAGCTGGTGAAGAGTCATTGTTTACACGTTTAAAATTACTGACTGACACTGAACATATGTGGCTCTAGTGAGTTCTTTGTGGGTAAGTGGAAAGAGCAGCGAGATCGTCACCGCGATACAAACAGCAATGACTACAACCTCGAGCCGAATATCAAGACATCGCCGGGTGGTTTGCGTGATATTCAAAACATTATTTGGATTGCACAGCGGCATTTAGGCGAGGGCAATATATCGCGCCTTGAAAAAAGCGGTTTTTTAACCGAAGTTGAAGCGGTTAATTTGGTCGAGGGAATTAATTTTTTATGGAAGGTGCGCTATGCCTTGCATATGCTTTCGCAGCGCCATGAAGATCGCTTACTGTTTGAGTACCAAATAAAAGTTGCCTCGCTATTTGGTTATGCTGATGATGATGCCAACCTTGCCGTCGAAAAGTTTATGCATGAGTACTATCGACGCGTACTGTTATTAGCGGAGTTGAATGACGTACTGATTCAGCATTTTGATCAGGACCGTGTACTAACGGATGAAAAAGAAGAGCTAATTAGCCTTAACGAACGATTTTGTGTTCGCAATGGTTATATTGATGTTGTCGATGAGCAGGTGTTTGTCGATCACCTTTGGGCGTTGATTGAAATCTTTGTGCTGATGGCCGAGCATAATTATATTCGTGGTGTGCGAGCATCTACGATGCGTTTAATGCGAACGCATCGTGAGCGTATTGATGATGAATTTAGAAATGATCCTAAGGTTATCGATTTATTTATGCAGTTGGTTAAATCAAATCGTAATGTGCCATTGCAGTTTAAGCGCATGCGTAAGCACGGTATTTTAAGTAAGTATCTTCCGGCTTTTGGCGAAATTATCGGTAAGATGCAGTATGACTTATTCCATATGTATACGGTGGATATTCATACCTTAGCCGTGGTGCAAAATGTTTATCGTTTTGCTCATGAGGGTTCAGAGCAAGATTATGTATTGGCAGCAAAGATCATCAATGGTCATGTAAAAATTGAATTACTGTATCTCGCTGCCTTATTCCATGATATTGCTAAAGGTCGTGGCGGTAGTCACTCTGAATTGGGCGCCGTTGATGCACGAGAGTTTTGTTTGCATCATGGCGTCAATGAGCGCGACAGCAACTTAGTGGCTTGGTTAGTCGAGAGTCATTTGGTGATGTCGACGATTTCGCAGAAAATGGACTTATCTGATCCTGAAACCATTATAGAGTTTGCTACTGCGGTCGGTAGCCGTGCGCGTCTTGATTACTTATTTGTTTTAACCGTTGCCGATATTCAAGGTACAAACCCTGAGCTTTGGAATGCTTGGCGCTCTTCGCTGTTGCGTCAACTCTACGCAGCGGCAACGCGCGCATTACGTCGTGGTTTAGAAAACCCTGTCGATAAATCTGAATTGATTGCCGAGAAACAACAAGCTGCTTTAAAAGTGCTTGAGCAGTCGGGCATTAATGCTGCTGATGTTCATTTGCAGTGGCAGGAGAGGGTTGATGATTACTTTCTACGTGAGTCAGTTGAGGATTTAGTACTGCACGCCGAAGGAATATTGGCACATAAAAATAATGATATGCCGTTAGTGATCATTAAAAAATCGTCGGATGTCTTTGAAGCGTCAGTCACTCAAATTACTATTTATTGTAAGTTAATTGAAAATCGCTTTTCGTTTATTACGCTAGCATTAGAGCAATTAAATTTAAGCATTTATGATGCTCGCTTATTAATTGCTGGCGGTGGTCATGTGTTAGATACTTTTTATGTGCAAGATGCAGATGATGAGGATATTGACCATGACTCAGCTCGTATTGATGATATTCGAGAAAAGTTGCTGCAAGTTATGATGGAGCCTAATGAGCGATGGTTATCGACTGATCGTCGTGCAAGCCGACGCATAAGAAGTTTCGACTGGCCTTGCCAGGCGGATTTTTCTAATGATTATGCGCCTGGTTTGAGTGTGCTAGAGGTTGTTGCGCCTGATCGTCCTGGCTTATTAACGATGATTGGGCAGGTGTTTTTTAAACATGAATTACGCGTTCATAACGCTAAAATATCAACCTTAGGCGAGCGCGTTGAAGATGTCTTTTTTATCACGGATCGTAAAGATCAGATGATTGAAGACCCTGAATTGATTGAAGCGATTCAGCAAGACTTAAAAGCTGAACTCGATGAGCATAGACAACAATAATAATTAACTGATATCAATCGACGCTTATGAACCGACACTTAAAACAGTTGCATCAATATCCTTTTACTAAGTTAGCTACATTGCTGGCTGACGTTAATGTTAAAACTGAACAGCCAAGCATAGCGATGACCATTGGTGAGCCTCAACATGCGCCACCCACTGCAGTCGTTGATGCTTTAGTTGCTGAATTGGCGCGATTAAATAAATACCCTTCTACACAGGGCGGTATAGCGTTGCGAGAGAGTATCGCTTCATGGCTGGGGCAACGTTATCATTTTCCTAAAGGTGTACTTGATCCTGAGTCGATGGTTTTGCCTGTGGTTGGTACTCGCGAAGCGCTTTTTGCGATTGCTCAGACGGTTGTTGATACTTCTGTATCTGAAGAGCCACCGTTAGTCATTATGCCTTCGCCGTTTTATCAGATTTATGAAGGCGCTGCGATTATGGCTGGTGCCGAACCTTTGTATTTGCCTTGTGATAAAGATAATAACTACGTTCCCGATTTAGATGCGTTGAGTCCGTCGCAGTGGCAGCGTTGCCAGTTAGTTTATATTTGTAACCCCTCTAACCCTACGGGTGCTGTGCCTACACGTGAGTTCTATCAACGCTTACTTGTGCTTGCTGATAAGTATGATTTTGTTATTGCTAGTGATGAATGTTATTCAGAGATTTACTTTGATGAGCTGTCGCCGCCGCTGGGTTTGTTAGAGGTTTGTTATGCTGAGGAGCGTGAGGATTTTTCGCGTTGTTTGGTTTTTAATAGTTTATCTAAGCGTTCTAATTTAGCCGGTATGCGTTCAGGTTTTGTTGCTGGTTGTCAGGCGACGATTAAAGCGTTTCTTCTTTACCGCACTTATCATGGTTCAGCCATGCCTAATCATCATCAGTCTGCGAGTATTATTGCGTGGAATGATGAATCGCATGTACAAGAAAATCGTATTCTTTATCGAGAGAAGATGCGGGCGGTTGTGCCTATTTTGCAGCAAGTGTTAGAGGTGGGGATCCCAGCGGCGGGTTTTTGTCTGTGGGTTAAATTGCCGATGGATGATGAGCTTTTTGCACAAACGCTTTTTAGCGAACAGCATGTAAAGGTTTTACCCGGCCAGTATTTAGCGCGATCAGTGAATAACTATAACCCCGGTGCGGGCTATATTCGCTTAGCGTTAGTGCAACCTTTAGAGTTCTGCATTGAGGCGGCTGAACGAATTGTCAGTTGTGTGTTGACGTTAAACAAAGCAGATTAAAGCCTACTGTTTCGACAAATAAGCTAGAAACCCCATTAAATAGTGTAAAAACGACCATGCTGGTTATTTATTCACCAGTTTTGGTTCTCATCTGTTATTGAATAGTGTAGATTTCGCGTCCAGTTAGCCGTTAATAGATTTCTTTAAACCAATATCGGCTTTAAGACGTAAGTTTCGGTTATTAAAGTGTTTATTACAGTCGTCATGACATTGGTTATGGTAATGGTTATAACCGATAAAATATTTATTCATTTTCGAACAATTAGTAGAAGTTAAATGGCATTAATCGTCCAAAAATACGGCGGCACATCTGTCGGTACGCCAGAGCGCATTCAAGCAGTAGCCGATCGCGTTAAGCGTTATGTCGATCGCGGTGATCAGGTGGTTGTGGTTGTTTCTGCAATGAGCGGCGAAACCAATCGTTTAGTTGCACTCTCGCAGGCATTGAGCAGTAACCCAAGTCCACGTGAAATGGATGTATTGTTATCAACGGGCGAGCAGGTAACCATTGCGTTGTTATCAATGGCATTGCAAGAGCGCTCATTAGATGCGCGATCATACCTAGGTTCACAAGTAAGCATTCTTACCGATGATGCTCACGGTAAAGCCAGAATAAAAGCGATTGATGGTGAGTCAGTATTAACTGATTTAAATGCAGGCAAAGTCGCTGTGGTTGCAGGATTTCAAGGTGCTGACCAACACGGCAATATCACAACGCTTGGTCGTGGTGGTTCAGATACTACAGCCGTTGCTGTAGCTGCGGCATTAAATGCGGACGAGTGTCAGATCTATACCGATGTCGATGGGGTCTATACCACTGATCCACGGGTCGTTGATTGCGCGCGTCGTTTAGAGAAAATTACTTTTGAAGAGATGCTTGAAATGGCAAGCTTGGGTTCAAAAGTGTTACAGATTCGCGCTGTCGAATTTGCAGGAAAATATCAAGTGCCGTTAAGGGTGCTATCAAGTTTTGAAGAGGGGCCGGGTACATTGATTTCAATTGATGATAATACAGATATGGAGGCGCCGCTGGTTTCGGGTATTGCCTTTAATCGCGATGAAGCACAAATTGTTGTGCGTGGCGTGCCAGATACGCCAGGTGTTGCTTATAAAATTTTAGGGCCAGTGAGTGATGGCAATGTCGAAGTTGATGTCATTGTGCAGAACGTTGCGGCAGACGGATCAACCGATTTAACTTTTACCGTTCATCGGAATGAGCTTGAGAAAGCTCAGTCAATTACCGAAAAAATTGCGAATGAATTAAATGCGCGCGAAGTGTCGGTTGATGGTAGTATATGCAAAGTTTCATTGGTGGGTGTAGGAATGAGGTCTCACGCAGGCATCGCCAGCCAAATGTTTAAAACCCTTGCTGATGTGGGAATAAACATTGAATTAATAACGACTTCAGAAATAAAAATTTCTGTCGTTATAGAAGAAAAGTATATGGAATTAGCGGTTAGATCTTTACACACGGCATTTGGTTTAGATGATACCGATGTTGATGTGTCAGGTGATAACGGTTAAGAAAGCACAGACTGCTCACAGGGATTAGGTAACCATTCGCAATAGAATCCAAGATGGACGATATTGTGAGAATTAAAAGCTAAGTGACAGTTTGTATGCATAAAGGTGTATCGAGTTTATCTTGATCTATTTTTTTGCGGTGGTTGCCGTAATGGGAGGGAAGTTAGCCGGAGGCTACACGCACATTTGTGCTGAAAGCCAGCAGGACATCGGGAGATGCGTAATGCTGATTTTAACTCGTCGCATAGGCGAAACATTAATGGTTGGAGACGACGTTACAGTTACTGTTCTTGGAGTAAAAGGTAACCAAGTAAGATTGGGTGTTAACGCACCTAAAGAGATCGCCGTCCACCGCGAAGAAATCTACCAACGAATTCAACAGGAAAAAGAACAATCAACGCCTGTCGATAATGAAGTTGATTATTGATTTCTAAATAGCTGATCACTTTAAAGCAGGGCGCTTGCAGTTTAACTTTTGAGCTATTGAACGTTGATAGCTTGAATATCAGCTAAATAGCTAACTCGCCTTTTTTAAAAATACCTAATCATTGCCAAAGCAATGATTAGGTATTTTTCTGCCTGATAGATAATGCCTTTTCAAAACTCATTAATATCGGTTAAAAATTGATAATTACCTCATTTTTTGATTTGCCGGTTAATGATTCTTCCAGTTTGAAATACCGTTCAATTATGGCTTAATTGTCGGCTATGTCTGATTTAATCAAACAAACACTTAACAAGACGCTCGAATTTGCTCGCGAGAATAACTTTCGTGGCTGCTTGGTTTTATCCGGTAGTCAAGCTTGGTGCCAGCAAAGTGCATTAGATTGCTTGGCTCTTCATGCTCCTTCTGCTAATACTCAACAAGCTATTTGCTGGGTTGGGTCGTCAGCGCCGAACTCATCAATGATCCGTGTTATTCCGCCTCATGCTGCACAGCAACTGCTGGGTAGCGATACCGATTATCTTGTCATTGACGCATGGAGCGGACTATCACCCGATATGCTTGGCATGACTTCTGGCACGCTGCGAGGAGGGGCTTTACTGCTATTACTTACGCCTCCCTTTGAGCAGTGGTCAGATTATGATGACCCTGATTACCTTCGTTATAAAGCATTGCGACCTACAGCTTATTCAATGCATGGCAATTTTTTACGAAGAACCATTAAGCTCGTTAAGCAGGCAGCAGTAGATGACGATTCAGCTTGGTTAAAGGTTATAAGCGAGCACGATTGCGAAAAAAGTATTGATCTAACTTGTTCAATAAACACCTGTGGTTCTCAAGTTCAGTTGACGAAAAAATTTATTGCTTCGAGTGAGCAGCAATTAGTTATTCAGGCTGTTGACGATTTAAGCCGACAACCTGAGGGTATTATTTTGTTAAATGCTGATCGCGGTCGCGGCAAAAGCGTGGCTTTAGGTTTAGCAGTAAAGGCATTGTTGAAGCGCGACAATTATCGAATTTCAGTAGTCGCGCCTTTACGTAGTCAAGTTGATAATCTGTTCTCTGCCATAGGTGATTTGTCGGGTCATAAAAATATCGGCTTTGTTGCTGTTGACCAACTTATCGCAAATGCTGAAGCGCTTAAGACAATGCATGATAGTGATCGAGCAAGTCGCGATGATAATGCCATTTGTGATTTGCTGATTGTTGATGAGGCGGCTGCGATTCCTTTGCCTGTTTTATATCAGTTGGTAGATGCAGCACCGCGGCTAGTTTTTTCGTCTACCCTGCATGGTTATGAGGGTAGTGGACGAGGATTTACTTTGCGCTTTAAAGACTTTCTTTTGGCGCGGGATCAATCATTGCAGACATTAACACTGCGTCAGCCAATGCGTTGGGCTAATGGTGACCCATTAGAATCTTTTTTTAATCGCTGGCTTCTTTTGGATACAGAAAATAACACAGTTGGTTCTAACGAAAAGCCGAGTGCGCGCATAAATGTTCGTAGAGTCGATAGTCAGGTTTTGCTTGTTAATGAGATATTACTTCGTGCTGTATTTGAATTGTTAGTTGAGGCGCATTATCAAACACGGCCTGCTGATTTGCGGCAGTTGCTCGATGTGCCTTACTTGCACTTATGGATAGCGGAAGAATCGAACTCAGGGCAGGTCGTTGGTGTTTTGCTCGCCTTTGAAGAAGGTGGCTTTGTTAAAGAAGCTGGCTTTGTTGAAGATAATGATTTACTTAGCGGTATTGTCAGCGGCCAGCGTCGGCCACAAGGTAACTTGCTCTCTCAATCATTAGCTAACCAGTCAGCGGATGCGAATTGGTGCCGCGTTAAATCTTTACGGGTTACACGTATTGCTGTTGCACAAGCTTACCGGCGTCAAGGTATCGCTTCTCGTCTAATTGAATCGTTAGAAAAATTTGCGCTAACAGAAGGTTGTGATTACTGGGGCAGTAGTTTTGGTTTTGACTCAAGCTTACTGGCTTTTTGGAAAAGCCATAAAGCATTCGCCGTTTATTTAGGGCTGCATCGAGATAAAGCCAGTGGTATGCGAAATATGATGGTGGTTAAACCGCTATCCAAAGTATTGGAGCAAATGAGCGGCTCATTGCATAATTATTTTATCAATGACCTGCCTTATTGGGCTGATCGGTATTTGCCTGAGATAAGCTCAGATTTAATTACTATACAATCTAACGAAAAAAATAAGCGGATCGTTGATGGCCAGAATGGCATCTATGATCTCTACAGCTATGATAGCCTCAGAATTCAGCGGTTTATTAATGCTGAGCTCACCTATGAAAAAATCTACCCTTCGCTGTGTAGATTTTTTGCCCATCACCCAACAGCGGATTACGCTGTGACTCAGGCCAGTTTAACGCTGGCACCCAATTGGACTCTTTTGGCGAATAGATTTCAGCTAAAAGGTCGCCGAGATGTGATTGCATCAATAAAAACCGAATTAATTCAGTTAACCATGGATTAAATTTTGTCGTGGTTTAGGTATAATGCGCCGCCTGTGACAATCCACAGCCGATAAATGCATCAGACAGAGTTCTTTCGCTACTTAAGCACTATCAATTTAATTGATAACCCTTATCTACTAACGAAAATACTTACTTTAAAAGTCGACTTAATCTGAAGTTAAAACCTGACTAATGCATGAACTTGTCTGCTGTGTACTGTTCAAATTGTTAATTATTATTTTAGGAGTTCATTGTGTTAGAAGCTTATCGCCAACATGAAGCCGAGCGTGCCACCCAAGGTATCCCAGCAAAACCATTAACTGCCGAGCAAGTTGCAGGCTTAATTGAATTACTTAAAAATCCTCCTGCCGGTGAGCAAGCTGTACTGTTAGATTTACTTGCTAATCGTGTTCCACCTGGCGTGGATGAAGCCGCTTATGTTAAGGCGGGTTTTTTATCGGCTATTGCAAAGGGTGTTGAAAGCAATGCATTAATCTCGGCAGAGCAAGCTGTTGAGTTGCTTGGCAATATGCTCGGTGGCTACAACATTGAGACTTTAGTTGATCTGTTAGATGACAACCAATTAGCGCCGTTAGCTGCCGAACAATTAAAACATACACTATTAATGTTTGATGCTTTTTATGATGTCGCAGAAAAAGCCAAAAACGGTAATGCCTTTGCGCAGACGGTTTTAGAATCTTGGGCTGATGGCGAGTGGTTTACTTCGCGTGATTCAGTACCTGAATCAACAAAATTAGTTGTCTTTAAAGTGACAGGCGAAACCAATACTGACGATTTATCGCCTGCACCTGATGCGTGGAGTCGTCCAGATATTCCTCTGCATGCTCTCGCTATGTTTAAAATGGCACGAGAAGGTATTGAGCCAGATAAGCAGGGCGAGCTTGGTCCAATGAAGAAAATTGAAGAATTAAAAACCAAAGGTTTACCGATTGCTTTTGTCGGTGATGTTGTTGGTACTGGTTCATCAAGAAAATCAGCCACTAACTCTGTGCTTTGGTACTTCGGCGATGATATGCCAGGTGTACCGAACAAGCGCAGTGGTGGTGTTTGTATTGGCGGTAAAGTAGCACCTATCTTTTTTAATACCATGGAAGATTCTGGCGCATTAGTTTTTGAAGCGCCGGTAGAAAAATTAGCCATGGGTGACGTGATTGAAGTGCGTCCCTACGACGGAAAGATTCTTAGCGAGTCGGGCGAAGTGCTCAGCGAATACGAATTTAAATCCGATGTGTTGTTAGATGAAGTGCAAGCGGGTGGACGTATTAACTTAATCATTGGTCGTGGCTTAACAGCACGAGCTAGAGAAGAGCTAGGTTTATCATCGAGTACATTATTCCGTGTGCCCGAGCAGCCAGAAAAGTCGGATAAAGGCTTTACTTTGGCACAAAAAATGGTTGGTCGCGCATGCGGCTTACCCGAAGGGGAAGGCGTGCGACCAGGCGCTTACTGCGAACCAAAAATGACGACTGTCGGCTCACAAGATACAACGGGGCCAATGACGCGCGATGAGTTACAAGACCTTGCTTGTTTAGGTTTCTCATCTGATTTAGTCATGCAGTCTTTCTGTCATACAGCGGCGTATCCTAAACCGGTTGATATTGAAACTCAGCATACGCTACCTGATTTTATTATGACCCGTGGTGGCGTTTCGTTGAAACCTAAAGATGGCATTATCCATAGCTGGTTAAACCGTATGTTATTGCCAGATACTGTAGGTACCGGTGGTGATTCACATACACGTTTTCCTATGGGTATTTCTTTCCCTGCTGGTTCTGGTCTAGTTGCCTTTGCTGCGGCCACCGGTGTTATGCCGTTAGATATGCCTGAATCTATCTTGGTTCGCTTTACTGGCAAAATGCAGCCTGGTGTGACCTTGCGTGATTTAGTGCATGCGATTCCGCTTTACGGTATTAAGCAGGGTTTATTAACCGTCGAGAAAAAAGGTAAAAAGAATGCTTTCTCGGGTCGTATTTTAGAAATTGAAGGTTTAAACGATTTAACTGTTGAGCAAGCGTTTGAATTATCAGATGCCTCCGCTGAGCGATCTGCAGCTGGTTGTACTATTAAATTATCCGAAGACACTATTGCTGAGTATTTGCGTTCAAATATTACCTTGTTGCGTTGGATGATTAGCGATAACTATGGTGATAAGCGAACGTTAGAGCGTCGAGCTCAAAAGATGGAAGAGTGGTTAGCGAATCCAAGCTTGTTACAAGCCGATGCAGATGCTGAATACGCAGAAGTTGTTGAGATCAACATGGATGAAATTGTTGAGCCGATTATTTGTGCGCCTAACGATCCTGATGATGCGCGAACTTTATCGGATGTTGCTGGTGACAGTGTTGACGAGGTTTTTATCGGTTCATGTATGACGAATATCGGCCACTTTAGAGCGGCTGGTGAAATGCTTAAGCAGTTTGAAGGCAATCTTTCTACTCGCATGTGGGTTGTACCACCCACGCGAATGGATGAGACTCAGCTGATTGAAGAGGGCTACTACAGCATCTTCGGCAAAGTGGGTGCGCGAACAGAGATACCGGGTTGTTCACTGTGTATGGGTAACCAAGCGCGCGTTGAAGATGGCGCTACGGTTTTATCGACCTCTACGCGTAACTTTCCTAACCGTTTAGGTAATGGGGCGAATGTTTATTTGACCTCTGCTGAATTAGCGTCGGTGGGTGCTATTTTAGGTAAGTTGCCAACGCGTGATGAATATATGGCTTACGCGAATAAGATCGATTCGATGTCGGATGATATTTTCCGTTATTTGAATTTTGATCAAATGAAGCGTTTTCAAGAAGGTGCGGAAGAAGGTAAGCGTATTGCGGCGATTGAGATTCAGGAAGTCGGTTCGCTTTAATCATTTACACACTTGCATTAAGACTTAAGAGAAAAGGCTGCATTTGCAGCCTTTTTTTGTTTAAGCTAAAAGTCAAAATAGACGAACCCAATCCTCCTCTGAATGGTCTACAATAGCCTTTATTCAATTAATACCTGTAGCCAAACAATACTGATGCCTAATTTATGAAACTAATATTGCCGGAAAAATCTATGATATTAACGTGCTTAAACATTAGCTGTCGTTTTTTTATTCAACCCGCTATCGCTATGGTATTCGCTGCTCTAGCTAACCTGGCCAACGCTCAATACGCTGATGCTATCGACATACCTTTTGAGCACTATGAATTAGAAAACGGTTTGACGCTTTTAGTCCATGAAGATCGCAAAGCGCCTATTGTCACCGTCAATATCTGGTATCACGTTGGTTCTAAAGATGAGCGCCCAGGAATTACTGGTTTTGCCCATTTATTCGAACACCTTATGTTTAATGGTTCAGAAAACTACAACGACGAATGGTTTCTGCCGCTTCAGCAAGCTGGCGGCACAGACCTTAACGGCACGACTTGGTTTGACCGAACTAATTATTTTCAAAACGTCCCAACGCCAGCACTTGATATGGTGTTGTGGATGGAGTCTGATCGTATGGGGCATTTTATTAATGCCGTTACCCAAGAGCGCTTAGATGAGCAGCGCGATGTTGTTAAAAACGAAAAACGCCAAGGCGATAACCGTCCCTATGGTAAGGCGCAGTACCTTCAACTTGCGGCTATGTTTCCAGAAGGACACCCTTATTCATGGAGCACGATTGGCTCTATGGCAGATTTAGATGCGGCGTCACTTGATGATGTTAAGCAGTGGTTCGCTGATTATTACGGCGCAGCCAATGCTACGTTAGTTATCGCTGGTGACGTCAGCGCTGAAGAAGCGTTAGCTAAAGTAAAACATTATTTTGGTGATATCGAAGCAGGGCCTTCACAATCAAAGCGTGAGCGCTGGATTGCTAAACATAGCGAAAGTCGTCGCGATGTTATGTATGACAAAGTGCCGCAGTCACGTTTAACGCGTGCTTGGAATACACCTCCTTTTGGTGACGAAGATAATGTTGCCTTAGAAGTGGTAGCCGCCATTATGGCTCAAGGTAAAAGCTCGCGTTTGTTTAAGCGTTTAGTTTACCAAGAGAAATTAGCAACCTCAGTAAATGCTGCACAGCAGGGTTTTGAGATAGCCGGCATGTTTGAAATCGAAGTCTATTTAAAACCTGATGTCGAGATGGCTGTGGTTGAATCGATAATCGATGAGGAGCTTAGCCGCTTTTTGAAAAAAGGCCCAAGCAAAGCCGAGCTACAGCGGGTTAAAGCCACTTTGTTTGCTGCGCAAATTCGCTCGCTTGAAAAAATAGGCGGGTTTAGCGGTAAGGCGCAACGATTAGCGCGTTACCAAACTTATCTTGGTGACGCTTCAAAGTTTAAAGTCGATCTGCAGCGTTTAGAAGATCTAACTCGACATGATCTAAAAGCAGCGGCGGTTAAATGGCTGTCTAGCGGTGACTACAATTTAGAGATACACCCAGAGAAACAATACACCGTAGCAAGTTCGGGTGCTGATCGCTCTGCACTGCCAAGCGCTGGCGATGTGCCGAAGTTGTCATTGGCGTCGCCCACAGAATTCTTTTTATCTAACGGATTGCGTGTGTTGTTATCCGAGCGTGGTGCAGTGCCGGTCACGGAAATGGCTATACAATTTAATAGTGGCTATGCCGCTGATCAAAAAGATAAGTTGGGTCTTGCTTCAATGACAGCCGCAATGCTTGATGAAGGGACTAAAGCATTAACCGCATTAGAGATTGCCGAGCAGACTGAATTATTAGGCGCTAATATCGGGGCGAGTGCGTCATTAGATTCCTCAACGGTTTCGCTATCAGCACTCAATGCTAACCTTGATGCATCGCTAGCACTCTTTGCTGATATATTACTTGAGCCGGCTTTTCCTGAATTGCAGTTGGCTAGAGTGAAAAGCAATTGGCAGGATCGTATTGCCCAAGAGGAGAGCACGCCATCATCTATCGCGCTTAGACGTTTGCCGCCAATTCTCTACGGTAGTGACCACCCCTATGGGATTCCATTTACCGGTTCCGGTTACCAAACTACGGTAGCGACAATTGATCGCGCCGACTTACAAAGGTTTCATAAGCAGCATTTTACCGTTCATAACGCCACACTCATGATTGTGGGTGCCGTGACTCAAGCAGAAATAAAGCCATTGTTAGAAAAGCATTTAGGTGGCTGGAAGGCGACTTCAACCGCGGCAAGCGAAGATCAAAACAGAGCGGCTCTTTCCATACCTACTTCGACAGTGGCTAATAATAAATCGGTTATTTATTTAATTGATAAGCCTGGTTCGCCTCAATCACTCATTTTAGGTGGGCAATTATTACCACCTACCGGTTGGGGTGATACTTATATTCTGGATATGGCGAGCGATATATTGGGCGGTTCTTTTACTTCGCGTATTAATATGAATTTACGCGAGGATAAAGGCTGGGCCTATGGTGCTAGAACGATTACTTTTGATGCGCTAGGTGCTAGACCGCTTTTGTATTACGCGCCGGTTCAAAGTGATAAGACCGCTGAGTCGCTGTTAGAGTTATTGCGTGAGGCTAATGAATACGACGGTGTTAACCCGCCCACTGATAAAGAGTTGTCGAGATTCAAAGATTCTTTTGTTCGTAGCTTGCCCGGTAAGTTCGAAACTAACGCTGCTGTTTTAGGTGCGCTGTCTGAAATGGTTAAGTTTAATCGTCCGCTCGATTATCTATCATTGAATCAGCAGCAGATATCGTCGTTGACGGTTGACGACTTACTGCCGGTGATTAGTGAGCAGATTCATCCAGAGCAAACCATTTGGTTGGTAGTCGGCGATTTGAAGTCAATAGAGGCTGCCGTTAGAGCAGCGAATATCGCTCCAGTCGTTGTGCTTAGTGAGTGATTTGACGGTTTGTTGATCGATATTAACAAAGCATTTTAAGTGATTGATATAATTAGATAAACTTCATTTATTTTGCTTTGGTTCATCATTATAATAAATGCCTTTTTTACAGCTTATTAATGTTGCTCATTGTGGTGAGTAATTCAGATAAACTGGCGTCCTTTTCCTATATTCAGGAACATAAATTAGTAAATTGTCGAATAACACTCGATACACAATAGAGCTAGGCATTCACTGTGCTGAATTTATTGCTTGTATTAGTCATTGAATAAAATTTTAGGAGTAACAGATATGCCAGCTTATAAAGCGCCACGGAAAGACATTGATTTTGTGATGAATGAGCTTTTCGATTTTGAAGCGCACTATGAGAAGTTATCGAATGGCGATGCCGTGAGTCGAGATATTCGTGATGCGATTTTAAATGAAGCGGTTAAGTTTTGTGAGCAAGTTCTAGCGCCACTGCATCAAAGCGGTGATGAAGAAGGTTGCCACTGGAGCCCTGAAGGGGTGACAACGCCTGCTGGGTTTGTTGATGCTTATAAAGAGTATGTCGACGGCGGCTGGGCAAGTATCACTATGCCTGAAGAGTTTGATGGCCAGAATTTACCACACTCACTTAACCTCGCCGTAGGTGAATTAATGGGGCAGGCTAACCATGCTTGGGCAATGATTACTGCCTTGAGCTCTGGTGCGAGACAAACGCTGATTGCTCATGGTTCTAAAGAGCAGCAAGAAACCTATTTATCTAAACTTGTATCGGGTGAATGGACCGGCACTATGTGTCTAACAGAGCCACAATGCGGAAGTGATTTAAGCTTTTTAAAAACTCGTGCCGAAAACAATAACGATGGCTCATATTCTATTACCGGAACAAAAATCTTTATCTCGGGTGGTGATCATGACTACACCGATAATATTGTTCATATTGTATTAGCGCGTGTTCCTGGTGCTCCTGAAGGCACAAAAGGTATTTCATTGTTTGTCGTACCAAAACGTTTACCGCAAGCGGATGGGTCGCTGGTTGATAACGCGGTTAGTTGTGGCTCTTTAGAAAATAAGATGGGTATTCATGCTAACCCAACCTGTGTTATGAATTTTGACGGCTCAAAAGCCTTTTTAATTGGCGAAGAAAATCGCGGATTAAATTGCATGTTTACTTTTATGAATTCAGCGCGTCTCGACACTTCACTTCAAGGGCTTACTCACTCAGAGCTGGCGCTTCAAGGGGCTATGTCTTATGCGCTTGATCGTGAAGCGGGGCGCTCGTTAAGCGGTATTAAAGCGCCAGAGAGACCTGCAGACCCATTGATGGTTCACCCCGATGTGCGTCGCATGATTCTAACGATTAAATCGTTTTCTGAAGGATCGCGTGCCTTTATTTATTATTTAGCGCAGTTGTCGGATCTTGAAAAAGAAGGCGATAAGCTAGCTGGTAAGTTAATGGGTTTATTGACGCCGATCAGTAAAGGCTTTTTAACCGAGTGCGGTATTGAGGCGGCTAACTTAGGCATGCAGGTTTATGGTGGTCATGGTTATATTCGTGAGTGGGGTATGGAGCAAAATGTTCGTGATGCGCGTATCGCGACCTTGTACGAGGGAACGACGGGTATCCAATCAATGGATTTATTAGGCCGTAAGGTTTTGCTTGATGGCGCTCAAACATTGAATGCGTTTATTGACATTATCCAAACCAGCTTGCCGGAAATTGATGCGGAGTTTCAAACTGTGTTGCAGTCTCAATTAACTGATTGGCAGACATTAACTCAGGAGATTATGGCTAAGGCTGGTGCTAATATCGATGAGTTAGGCGCCAGTGCCTTTGATTATTTAATGTATTCCGGTTACATCATTACGGCTTGGATGTGGGGAAGAATGGCTTCGGTTGCATTGGTGAATGGTAAATCGAACGACAGTGCTTTTTATCGTCTTAAAGTAGAAACTGCACGTTTTTACTTTCAGAAAATACTACCTCGCGCGCACATGCATAAGATGCAAATAGAAAGTGGTTCATCATCTGTAATGGGTACAAGTATGGATGATTTTCGTGAGTCAATTGCTTAATAGAATAATCAGGGCGAACCGCTAGGGCAAATAATTAGGGAAAATAATTAGGATAAACAATGGCAGCACCTATATTAGATCAACGCGATTTAGATTTTTTATTATACGAAGTTTTTGATGCTGAATCATTAACTAAGAGAGATCGTTATACCGAGCACAATCGTGAGACCTTTGATGCGGCAATGACTATTGCTCGACAAGTTGCAGAAAAGTATTTTTTACCGATTCGTTCTAAGGCGGATACTAACCAGCCGATGTTTGAGAACGGTGTGGTGACGATGATTCCAGAAATCAAAGTCGGCCTTGATGCAGTGATTGACTCCGGCTTAGCTTCGGCAAGAGCCGATTTCGATATAGGCGGTATGCAGCTACCAGAAATTGTTGCCAGTTGCAGTGATGCTTGGTTATCAGCAGCGGCAAGTACAACATTGGCTTATGCGTCATTAACCACAGCTAATGCTAACTTAATTGATGCTTACGGTACCGAGGCGCAGAAGAGTAAATGGGTTAGACCCATGCGAGAGGGGCGCTTTGCTGGCACTATGGCAATGAGCGAGCCAAATGCGGGTTCCGGTTTAGCTGATCTGACTTCAAGTGCTCAAATAAATGATGATGGCTCCTATCGAGTAGTGGGCAACAAAATTTGGATCTCTGGCGGCGATCATGAGCTGAATGAAAATATTGTTCATTTAGTTTTAGCGCGAGTGAAGGGTGCACCGCAAGGCATTAAAGGCATTTCATTGTTTATTGTGCCCAAGTTTTTAGTTAACGATGATGGCTCGCTGGGTGAGCGTAATGATGTCGCACTGGCGGGTTTGTTTCATAAGATGGGTGGCCGAGGCCAAACGTCTACTGCGTTAAATTTTGGCGAAAATGAGGGCGCTATTGGTTATTTAGTTGGCGAGGAAAATAAAGGCCTGATGTATATGTTTCATATGATGAATGAAGCACGTATTTTGGTTGGTTTTTCTGGTGCAATTAATGCGCTGGCGGGTTACCGATACGCTTTGGATTACGCTAAAGAGCGTCTGCAGGGACGTTTACCGTCTTGTAAAGACCCTCTAACACCACCGATTAATATTATTGAACACGCTGATGTTAAACGTATGTTGCTCGCGCAAAAGTCCTATGCTGAAGGTGGCTTTGCACTTTGTATGCTTGGTTCGCAATTGGCTGATGATATTAAGACCGCTGAATCACAAGAGCGACGCGACTATGCCAGTTTATTACTGGATACACTGATACCGATTATCAAGACCTGGCCCTCTGAGTATGGTTGTAAGGCTAACTCAATGGCGATACAAGTTTTAGGTGGCGCGGGATATGTTAATGAGCATCCGGTAGAAATGTTCTTTCGCGATAATCGTTTAAACCCTATTCATGAAGGAACTACGGGGATTCAATCAATTGATTTGCTTGGTCGCAAAACACAAATAAAAAACGGTGCTGGCTTAAAAGCGGTGTTAGCCGAAATGCGCGAAACGATAGGTTACGCAAGTCAGAGTGAGCGTCTTAGTGGTTTTGCTGAGCAGTTAGAGCAGGCTTGTGTATTACTGACCTCGACGACGCAATTGTTGTCGGCGGCAATGGCAGAAAAAAATATTGATTTAGCTTTATCAAATTCGGTTAAGTATCTCGAGGTGTTTGGTAATGTCGTGATTGCTTGGACTTGGTTGAAGCTAGGGCTGGTGGCTGAAGCGGGGCTTGCTAGGGTAGCGGAAGAAGCTGATCAAGGCTCGAGTTCAGATAGAGATTTTTATCAGGGTAAGTTACAAGCTTTGCAGTATTTTTATCGATTCGAATTACCAGAAATATACCCTTGGGCCGCGTTACTTAGTGATTTAGATGACACTTGTTATACGATGCAAAAGGAGTGGTTTTAAGTGGGTAGCGATTGATTCAAGCTGTCATGGCATAAGCCCTAAAATGGTAAGTGTTATTTTATATTATTTGGAATAAAGCATTGACGACAATAATTAAACCCAGTCAGATTGATCAGCACCTTGGTCATGAGCCTGACCCAACAAAATGGCATACGGTCACGCAAGATCAAATTAATCAATTTGCAGATTGCACTTTGGATCATCAATATATTCATGTCGACCCCTTAAAGGCGAAGGATTCGTTCTTCGGAACCACCATAGCGCATGGTTTTTTAAGTGTCTCGTTGTTGTCACACTTCGCTGAAGAATTTAGTTTGGTTATCGATGGCTGTTATATGGGTATCAACTATGGCTTTGATAAATTGCGATTTATTTCACCGGTAAAGGTGGATAGTCGAATCCGCGCGCGAGCTAAGTACCTTGATATAACCACAAAGAAGCCGGGGCAATTTGATTTTAAAGTAGAGGTGACCATAGAGATTGAGCATTCAAAACGGCCAGCACTAGTTTGTGAATGGCTTTGTCGACAAATGGTCAAATAATTTGACTAACCAATTGTTGACTATAAAAAAATGATGGTGAGTTGAGGTGGTTTGTGAGTGAAGCGAGTAAAGTGAATAACTTAGAAGAACATAGTTTAAATCCGACCATCGCCGTCCGTGAAGGGCAGCAATTAGATGTTGAGGTTATTGACGCCGTCGTTAAAAAACATCTTAAAGAGAATGTTAAAGAGCATATCGAGAGTGTTGAAGGTAAGCCTAAGTTAACGCAGTTTAAAGGGGGTAGTTCCAATCTAACCTATTTGCTCAGCTATCCTAATTGTGACATCGTGCTTCGACGGCCACCCTTTGGTACAAAAGCAAAAAACGCACATAGTATGCTGCGTGAATACACCATCATGAATAAAATAAAACCGGCATTTTCGGCTGTGCCAGAAACGTTTTTTTATACCGATGATGAATCGATTCTAGGCTCAGAATTTTATTTGATGGAAAAGGTTGAGGGATGCTCTGTGAGCAATCAGATTCCAGCTAGCTGGGGCTTTGGTGCCACTGAAAACCATCAATTAGCTATGGCGATGTTTGATAAGCTTATTGAGTTGCATCAAGTGGACTATACGGCGCTTGATTTAGCTGGCTTTGGTCGACCAGAGGGTTATGTTCGTCGTCAGATAGAAGGTTGGACGATGCGATTTGAAAAAGCATTAACTGATGATGTTGAGGCCTTTACTGATGTGCGTGAGTGGTTGCTGGATAGGATTCCCGATAAAGAAAATAAACCCGCTATTTTACACGGTGACTTTCGAATCGATAATATGATTGTCGATGCGGATAATCCTTTTCATGTTAAGGCCGTATTAGACTGGGAGATTAGCGCTTTAGGCGACCCCTTAATGGATCTGGCTAACACCTTAGCTTATTGGGTGCAGGCGGATGATTCTGCTGCGCTCAAGGCTTTTGCGATACAGCCAAGTGATGCAGATGGCATGCCGACACGCGCAGAGCTGCTTGAATACTACGGTACTAAAACGGGTATTGATATTAGTCAGTTTGATTTTTACGCGGTTTATGGTTATTTCCGTAATGCTGTTATCTTGCAGCAAATTTATTATCGCTATTATCATGGCCAGACTAGTGATAAGCGTTTTGCTAATTTTTCTGCTGGCGTTAATGCTTTGTGCCAGCACTGTCGAGTATTAATTGCAGCTTCCCGCTTATAGTGAGAGTTTAACCAGTCGTTTTTAAAATACAAAAATAAGGTAGGTGTTAGATCATGGATTTAGAAGTAAGCGAACGATTAAAGCCGGTTTTAGCCGAGGCAATAGCGTTTATTGAAAATGAAATCATGCCGCTTGACCAAGAATTTTTGGACGAGGTGAATGTTGGTGATCGTTGGCAACATACAGACAGACAAAAAGAAATATTATCAACTTTAAAAGAAAAAGCGCGCGCTAAAAATCTATGGAATTTTTTCTTAACGGATTTTGATGGAGGTGGTGGGTTAAGTACGGTCGAGTATGCCTATATTGCAGAGGCAACGGGCAAATCCCATTTGGCCCCCGAAATATTTAACTGCAGCGCGCCAGATACAGGCAACATGGAAGTGTTAGCGCGCTATGGCTCTGATGAACAAAAGAAGCAGTGGCTTGAACCATTACTAGCTGGTGAGATTCGCTCGGCTTTTGCAATGACAGAGCCTGATGTCGCCTCAAGTGACGCAACCAATGTAGCTATGTCTGCGGTTTTAGACGGTAATGAATGGGTACTTAATGGTGAGAAAACTTACTGTTCAGGCTCAGGCGACCCACGCTGCAAAATTCTTATTTGTATGGTTAAGTCAGAACCTGATGCGTCCAGGCATCAGCAGCATTCTCAAATATTAGTTCCTCTTGATACCGATGGTATTGAAAAAGTAAGACCAATGGATGTTTTCTTAGCTGATGATGCGCCACACGGTCATTACCATTTACGCTTTACTAATGTACGCGTGCCTGCGTCTAATATTATTTTAGGTCGAGGTCGTGGTTTCGAAATAGCTCAGGGGCGATTAGGGCCGGGTCGAATTCATCACTGCATGCGTGCCATTGGTGTGGCAGAGCAGGCGTTAGAATTGTTATGTAAGCGAGCAACGAGTAGAACCGCTTTTGGAAAGCCTTTAGCTCAACTGGGTGGTAACTTTGACATTATTGCCGACGCGCGTATGAACATTGAAATGGCGCGTTTGTTAACTTTGAAAACAGCGGCATTGATTGATGGTGGTGATCCGAAACAGGCGCGCACTTGGATCTCTAAAATCAAAGTGGTAGTGCCAAATATGGTGCTTAAAATTATCGACGAGGCAATACAGGTTCATGGCGCTGCGGGTGTCTCGCAAGATTTCAAATTAGCGAATATGTATATTGCCGCTAGAACACTGCGTTTGGCGGATGGCCCTGATGCGGTTCATCGTCGTCAGGTAGCGCGTGCGGAGTTAGCTAAGTATGTTTAGAAAGATCTCTTTTTAAATTGGATAAAGCTATGTCTAAAAATTTTAATGCTTTTGTTATTAGTAAGAATGAAGATGAAACGTCAAAAGCTAAAACTATCGGTTTAATAACTCAGCTTTCAAAAGCTGATTTGCCTGATGAAAAAGTACTCGTTGCCGTTGAGTATTCATCATTGAATTATAAAGATGGTTTAGCTATTACGGGTAAAGGTCGTATTTGTCGAAGTTTACCCATGGTTGCTGGTATTGATTTGGCGGGTACGGTGCTTGAATCTGTCGATGAGCGTTATCAAGCAGGCGATAAGGTGTTAGTGAATGGCTATGGTTTATCAGAGAGTCATTGGGGTGGCTATACCCAGATGCAACGCATCAACCCCGACTACTTAGTAGTGTTAGATCATCGTTTTACCACTGAGCAAGCCATGGCTATTGGCACAGCAGGTTATACGGCCATGTTAAGTGTTATGGCAATTCAGGATCATGGTGTTAAGCCCGATGATGGCAATGTATTAGTGACGGGTGCTGGGGGTGGCGTCGGTTCGATGGCTGTTATGTTATTGGCTAAGTTGGGTTATCAAGTAACCGCATCGACAGGGCGAGTTGAAAGTGCGCGTGATTTTTTAATGGCGCTTGGCGCAAGTGAAGTGATCGATCGTGCGGTATTTGATGCCGAGTCTAAACCGTTAGTGGCTGAGCAGTGGGCCGCGGTTGTCGATTCTGTGGGTGCTCAGCCGTTGGCTTCGATATTGGCGCAGGTGAAGCGTGAAGGGATTGTTGCGGCTTGTGGTTTAGCGGCAGGAATGGATTTACCGACCACAGTTGCCCCGTTTATTTTACGCGGCGTAACATTGCGTGGCATTGATTCGGTGATGGCCAGTCAGGCGCGTCGTGCGCGTGCTTGGGCGACGCTAGCAGAGTTAGTGGATATCGATTTGCTGAACTCCTTATATGAGGTCAAGCCAATATCTGAACTGCCTATACTCGGCGAAAAAATTCTTGCAGGGCAAATAAAAGGCCGCGTTGTGATTGATGTTAATAGCTAATATTTAAATAATAGGCGCCTTAAATAATAGGTACAAACGGAACGCAAGCGGATAATAATAAAAAAGAGCTTAGAGCGAATAGTTTCATTGTTGTATTCAAGAGTGTTGATTCCTTGTTTTGATACTTTCTTAAATTGTTAAAGCGCTACTAAAACATAATTCCTATTTTTTGGATAGTGAATTGATGCTCAATTCTTTGAATAAAATAAAGCCGGATAAGATTTCGCTTATCCGGCTTAACTTTTATGCTGCTTTTGATGTTTTCATATTTTGCACTTGATTATAGTACTCAATGATATCAGTGGTCTTCCCTTTGGCAGTAGCGGCTTTGACATCAGCTTCAGACATGCCAACCGTTAACGGTGCGTCATTCACATTAAGCGTGATATTTAAATCACCAGCCTGTTTATAAGTCGCAGCCCATTCAGTGATGGCATCATCAAGATCCAAAGCGACTTTTCCAAAGTCTGCTGTGCTGGTATCAGTAACGGCATCTTTAATATCCGTTATAGCCAGATTCACATCATTCTCAAGTATTTGCCACTCAGCCAGTATCGCTTTGAGATTCGCTTCTATCTCATCCGTTTGTGTTGCCATGGCGGAGTAATTCTTTGACAGAATATGCAATGTCGCAACATCGGCAGTTAAGCCGGTGATCTGCGCTTCGTCTTGTTCAATCGCTTTTTTGTCAGCCACAATCTTTTCACCATCAATGGCTATATAAGTTGTAGCAACTGCGACAATAGGACCTAATACCAGCCATACAAGTGCACCTTCTGGCCAAGCAGCAATCGTTGCTACGGTTACTAATGTCAGTGCCACTGCATCGGCAATACCAAGCGCAACAAGCGCGGCAGTAAGGCTTTTTATCTCATCATGTAGCTTATCGATGTCAGACTGAATTTTTGCAATTTCAGCTTGATCGGCTTTAGCGTCGGCACTGGATTTATTGGCGATGGTCTGCAATTCTGTTGCCATGTCAGGCAGAATATCTTTGAACTGTTGAATAGCCGTAAGCGCACCCGAAATAAACGCTACAACCAAATTGAATTGACTGCTGACATTACTTAGATCGGTTTTTAAAGTCGATAAGGCAATTTGGTTATTAGGATTTTTAATTAACGTCTGCACCTGTGTTTTGGCATCGTTAAGTAATAGGTTAATTGTGGGGTTATAACTCCTAACGTCATCCGGCACGTTAAGTAGGCGGCCCATAACGTTGTTAACCCAGGTGAGTGCGTCTGCATCAGCTTTTTCGTAGGCGCTGACAAAGTCATTCCAATCAGGCGGATTGGTATTTAAAGTGGGTAATTTAGACGAGAGTACGCTGGTAATTAAAGTGTTAACAGCAATGACATTAGTTTTGTAGGCGTTTTGTTCTACTGCAAGAGATAGAGTGTTTTTACTAAAAGCATTTGCAAGAGCCATGATGGCATCCTCCGTGACAAAGATTAAAAGGAAATTACTTCTTCGGTTTGAAGTAATCCTTTAAGGCTAGCGAGGAATACCTGAACTGCAAAGCTAAGCGTTAGAGTTAGATTGTTTTTTTGATGTTATATTCTTGTCGTGAGTGTTGATTCACAATTCGTTTTACCCCGCCGATGTTTTTAGCAATCCTTAGTTATATGCTGACAGAGTTGTTATTCTATACGTTGTCACGATCTAACTATTTATATTGTCCTTGTTGATATATCTAACGAATTTTATATATCTTATAACGATAATATTGTGTTTTTAATGGCGAGAGAGGGCGGGTCTCGGCTTCTTAGTAAGTTGTCGAGGCAGTGAGCTTGAAGTGGAAGTGGAAGTAGATGTGGCTAGTAATATTGATAGCAGAGTGTTGCTAAGGCAGTATTGCGGGATAGAGAGCGCAGATGGAGGGCATTCCATGACGTCTATCTTTAAGCTAATAAACGATTTTGCGGTTACTAAGCGGCTAATTGCTGTTTAAGTAGCTGCTGACTTGGCAAATAGCTCAAGGCTGGCTAATCACTCAGGCCTGTTTGAGCCTCTGTATGCGTTTTGCGGGATCGGCTAAGTGGGCTCTGTTGATCATTATTACTCGGATTTAACTTATTGGCCTGCTGATGTTGGTTACTGGTGTTAGTGGTGGCTTAGGGTAAAGGCCAGAAAATTGACGTTTTGTTGATCAAATCCGCAGTTTTGAAATTCTTATTCACATTTTTTTTAAGTTGGCAAGTTTTTTTTGTTTATTCATTTTTTGTCATAATATTTAAATAATGCTCGTAAGTCATTGATTTTTAAAATCTATAAGGTGTACAAAAAGTAATCAATCTGTCTTTTGTCTTATAAACAAAGGCGTTCTTGGCTGAGATTGATAGTTTTCCACCAAGTTATCCACAGAATCTGTGGATAGGAATTCATTGCCTATCTCGAGTAGTGAGGATACATCCAGTCTTTTTTGAGAAAATCGTTTGAATGCTATGCAAATACCTAATATTTGAATGTCGTTTTGCTTAAAAAAACATTTTTATATTTTCTTCCGCGATTATTTTCTATCGTACCTAACGAAAAATCTATGGTTTGTTTTTTTGTTGTTTTATTTTGTTTTTTTAAGCGGTCGCTATTTAGATATTTTATTTGAGAGCAGCGACATTCTTATGACGCTTGAATTTGCCAACAAAAGTGATGAGATGGAATAAACGGCAAAGACAGTGGTGGCGTAACATGGTTTAATTGCGTGGCTAGAATACGATGAAATGGTTGATGAATAACCGTTTTAATCGCTAGCTAATAGTGCCAGAATTTAACCACTGATTGAGCGAATACCTACAGAACACCACCTATAGATTACTAACAAAGAGAAGTGATTGATTATGCGTCAAAAATTACTGACCATGCTGGCAATGCAAGACAGTATGAATACTAAGGTTCACCCTCAATGGATTACCCAGAATTACGAGTGGTACCGCGCTGTTTGGATTGAATGTGGTGAGTTGATGGATCATCAGGGCTATAAATGGTGGAAGAAGCAGATTCCAGAAACTGAGCAAGTAAAGCTGGAGATTATTGATATCTGGCACTTCGGTATGAGTGCTCTATTTAGTCACTTTGATAACCAAGAGGCGATTGCTGACAGCATTATTGCGGCTTGGGATGGCATTGAAAGCGAGGAGCTTGATGTCCATGCTGCTACGGAATCATTGGCATCTTGGTGTTTGCTGCATAAGGGCTTCTCTGCGAGCCACTTTTGGCAGCTGATGTCTGCGGCTGATTTAGACTTTGAGACGCTATATGTAGCCTATGTCGGTAAAAACGTGCTTAATTTCTTCCGTCAAGATAATGGTTATAAAGATGGGTCTTATATCAAGGAGTGGGGTGGTCGTGAGGATAATGAGCATCTTGTTGAACTGTCTGCAACGCTGGATAGTGAGAGTAGCGCTTTTCGAGATGAGCTCTATGAGGCTTTGCATGCCCGCTATCAATCGCTGTGTGCTTAATTTCTATGATCAAGCAGTAATCAATAAACAGTAAGCGATAAGTAATGCATTTGAGATTAAGAGTATTTGTAGATAAAGGCGTATAAATGATGGTTGAAGCTGAATATCCCAATATGATCTTTGAGACTTTTCCTGTCGGTCCGCTGCAGTGTAATTGCTGTGTCATTGGCGACCCGATTACTAAGAAGGCGGTGGTGATTGATCCCGGCGGCGATGCGCAAAAAATTCTTAATACGCTTAAGCAACACGATTTGACCTTGGTTGATATTGTTCATACGCATGCTCACCTTGATCATATTTTAGCGGCGGGTGAATTGAAGCAGGCGACGGGCGCAGAGATCCACTTGCATCAAGAAGATAAGATGTTGTGGGATATGGTTGAGCAGCAATGCGCTCGCTTTAATGTGCCGGCTGTGTCATTGCCTGACCCAGATCATTGGATACAAGACGATAGCGATTTAGCTTGTTGTTCAGGCGTGGCGATTCATACGCCAGGTCACACGCCAGGTTCTGTTAGCTTTTGGTTTGAATCGCAGAAGTTGTTGGTTGCAGGTGATACTTTATTTAAACGCTCGGTAGGAAGAACGGATTTTCCTGGCGGTGACTTCGCCACTATTGAGAAATCGATTCGCGAACGGCTCTATACATTATGCGATGACGCGACGGTCATTACTGGCCATGGGCCATCGACGACAATTGCAGAGGAACGTAGCGACAATCCTTTCGTAAGCTCCTGAAAAATAACAATTAAAAGCTTATTTCTGATTTTCTTTATCGTTTTATCCACAGGCTGAGTCCTATTCATAGCACTTTATAAAGCTGAAATTGAATAGACATCGACCTGTAATCCCCTTACAGTTTGTTTTTAATACAATAATGTTAATAAAGTCCTGCCAAGCATCCACAGGCTAGGGCGCAAATTTCTAGTATTTCGATGGTAGCCACTCTTGATAACGTTTAGCTATAAACATGTTGCATCGTTTGCGCATCGCCAATGCCTTGTATTGGTTTGTGCTTTGCTGCCGGTTATGTCCATGGCGGATATCTTTCAAGATGTAGGCTACAACAATCTCTCTGCTACGTTGGGTTCTTCACTTCCTGATGGTGATGGCTTTGCCGTTTTACAGGTTGAGGCGGGAGTGAACTTTGTGCCTGATGCCAATAACGCTGAATTTGCCGGTAAAACATTTCAAGACCTTAGCGATACGCCATCAGCTGGGGCGAGTGGCCATGCTACTTTTGTCGGTCAATACTTTTATGGACTAACGTCCTCAATGTCGCCGGCGGTGACGGATATCGCTATCTTGGGTGCAAACCCATTTCTATTTGAATTTCTTAAATCGGGCACTTCTTCTTCGCCTGAGCAAACTGCTCGTCGCATTGCTAATAATAGCTGGGTGGGTGACTACTTAAGCAATTCAAATGGCGAGGTGCTAATGTTGGCTACATCAAACCTCTTGCGTCGCCTTGAATGGGTCATTGACCGTGATGAGTTTATTCAGGTAGTTGCTCCGGATAATTCGATTTCCAATACTCGGCCTCTTTTAACCACTGTTTATAATGTGATTACCGCTGGTCGAACTGATGCCAACCATTTGAGCACCGTTGCTGAAGTTGATGCGATTCATGTTACCGGTCGGCCAGCAATTCATTTGGTTGTTCCTCAGTCCTCGACAAGTAGGGCTGCTCCCTATGTTTCATCGGCAGCGGTTTTATTAGTTGAAGCTGCGCATGCAAACGCGTCTTGGTCGGATGGCAGTACGAGTAATCGTGCAGGTTCTGTTATCTATAATGCCGAGCGCAGTGAAACCATTAAGGCTGCACTAATGGCTGGCGCTTCACGCTTTACCAATAATACTTCGAGCACTGCCAATATTGATGATTATCGTGTGGCTGCAGCGAATCAAACCGATAATGGTTTGGATTGGCGCTATGGAGCTGGGCAGCTCAATATTAATAATAGCTATGCGATTTTGGCCGCCGGAGAGCAGACTAGTATTCAAGAAGGCGGTAGTACGACGCTTTCTTATACCGGCTTTGATTACATGCCAAGGTTTGGCGGTAGAAGAGGATCGGATGCTGTGGCCGAGTACAATTTAGGGACAGCTTCAGGCAATCAGTTTTTTACGGCTTCGTTAGTTTGGAACCTCGATGTTGATGGCGATAGCGGCGGATTTTTTAATTCTACGGCGGTATTGAGAAATTTGAATTTGTATCTAGTTGATACGACGGCGGGCGCGAATACCGTTGTGGCCAGTTCTTTAAGTGGTATCGATAATACAGAAAATATTTTCTTTGAGTTAATTGCAGGCCATGACTATCAAGTAAGAGTGGAGCGTTCAGGTGCTAATTTTGAGTGGGATTATAGTCTCGCTTGGCAGGCAACTGATTTTGTCGACAGCGATGGCGATGGTCTATTTGATCATCTTGATAGCGACATCCTTGATCCCTGTGTGCCAACATCGTTTGTTGCTGCCTGTGCCTTAGACAGTGATGGCGATGGCTTAACGAATTTTCAAGAGGGCGAGGCGGCTAATACGGATGGCGATTTAGTGCTTGATTATCTTGATTCGAATATCACTGATACAGATGGCGATGGTCTGGTCGATCAGCTGGACGTGGCAAACGATGACCCTTGCGTCCCGAATACCTTTGTTAGTGTATGTGATACAGATAGCGACGGTGATGGTTTCACGGATTTTGAAGAGGGTGCTACTACCGATACTGACAATGATGGTGAGTTGGACTACCTAGAATCAAATACGCTTGATGATGATGGCGATGGCGTTTCGAACCAACTTGATGCGTGGTCTGATGATATCTGCCTGCCCGATGAATCCCAGTGCAGTTTTAATGTGCCTTTCATATCAGTATTTGGCCAGACACTGCTCGCTATCAGTTTATTATTCTTGTCACGCCGCCATTTCAGATCTTCCTAGTATTCTTATCCAGCCTATCGGATCAGCCAGCCCAATTAAAATGCGATAAACCCTAGATTATCGGTGGATTTACCGTTTTTTATATCACCTATACGATAGAAAATCCTTATAATGCCGCCTGACTTTTATAAATAGCACAGCTATAACCGATAGACCTATCACAAGGGAAGCGAATGCCCATTTCTGTACACGATAAAATTGCTCAACGACTAGGCGATTTTGTTGATGAATATACTGGCTTAACTTTTAAAGCCACACAATCACTTCAGTCAGTCGTGCTCGACGGAGATACTCTAACGGTTGATGTTGTTCTTGGTTATCCTGCTGCAGGCGCTATTGATACCATGATCGGGCTTATTAAAGAAGCGGTGGCATCTGTTGCATCAGTAGCCAATATCGAAGTGAATATGAGTTCTCTTATTCAATCGCGTAGCCGTTCAGGTGATGTTGCTGGTTTAGAGCAGGTTAAAAATATTATTGCTGTTACCTCGGGTAAAGGCGGCGTTGGTAAATCAGCAACCGCTTTGAACGTAGCATTAGCCCTACAGCTTGAGGGAGCCAAGGTTGGTTTGTTAGATGCCGATATCTATGGTCCAAGCCAGCCGATTATGTTGGGTGTGGATTCAGGGCGCCGCCCTGATGTACGTGATCAAAAGTATTTTGTTCCCATTGAGGCCTATGGTTTACAAACCATGTCGATGGGGTATTTGGTGACAGATAAAACGCCTATGGTATGGCGTGGCCCGATGGTGAGTGGCGCATTAACTCAAATGGTTAATCAGACGGTGTGGCAGGATCTTGATTATTTGATTATCGATATGCCGCCAGGTACCGGTGATATTCAGCTAACCCTCTCTCAACAGGTGCCGGTTACTGGTTCTGTTGTTGTGACTACACCGCAAGACCTTGCCTTACTTGATGCCAAAAAAGGTATTGAGATGTTTCGTAAGGTTAAGATTCCTTGTCTGGGTGTGGTCGAAAATATGTCGACTCATACTTGTTCGCAGTGTGGTCATAATGAAGCTATTTTTGGTGATGGCGGGGGCGAGAAAATTGCCAACGAATATAGCGTACCACTACTGGGTAAATTGCCATTAGCATTAGAGATTCGTCAGGGTCTGGACGAGGGTAAACCGCCCGTTGCAGTTGATCCAGATTCGGTAATAGCGGGTCAATATCGACATATAGCAAGAAGATTAGCTGCACAACTCTGTTTGCCAACTGAAGAGATTGAGCGCTCAGGGCCAAAAATCGTCGTATCTAACGATTAATGTTTGGCGTCCAACAATTGATAACTGTTTTATTGTATTAAGTATAAAGTCATCCGTTTAACTATTTAAGAGATCAAAAATATGACGATTAAATCCGATCACTGGATACGCCGTATGGCAGAAAACGAAGGCATGATTGAGCCTTTTGAGCACGGTCAAGTACGTGAAAATAATGGCGGACGTGTTATATCCTATGGCACTTCAAGTTATGGTTATGATGTTCGTTGTTCAAATCAATTTAAGATTTTTACTAATGTGCATTCGACAACGGTTGATCCTAAAAACTTTGATGAAAAAAGTTTTATCGATGTTGAAGCTGATCATTGTATTATCCCGCCTAATTCTTTTGCGTTAGCGAGAACGGTTGAGTATTTTCGTATTCCACGCAGTGTATTAACGGTTTGCTTGGGTAAGTCGACATATGCGCGTTGCGGTATTATCGTTAATGTTACGCCGCTAGAGCCTGAGTGGGAAGGACATGTAACATTGGAGTTTTCTAATACTACAACACTGCCTGCTAAAATCTATGCGAACGAAGGTGTTGCACAGATGTTATTTTATGAGACAGATGAAGTGTGTGATGTGAGCTACAAAGATCGTAATGGTAAGTACCAAGGGCAACGAGGTGTTACGCTGCCTAAGGCTTAGTAATTGTAGTTTAGCGAGTCTAAAACAGTTGTAACGGGCCTAAAAATCCCCACCAAATTCTGTATTGTCGATTGGTGGGGATTTCGTTGTTTGGCTTGCTTGAGTCGCTTGGTCATTCTCAGCATCAGCGGGTAAGAAGTTAATGCCTTTGCTTGAGTAGTTATAGTTCTTACGGTTTAGCGTGTTAAATGATAGCGCACCGCGCGCGACTTTATCAGATTGTGACTTCCAGTTTTTAATCGCAATCACCGATGACTGTTCATCTTCTGTTTGTTCAATTTTTACTGGAACATAAAACTGTTCTGGTGATAACCATATGCGAGTCGTCTTATATTTTTTTTCACGTTTAAATATAAGTGATTCTGCACTCCCTAGCTCCGTTTCAATCAATGCTTGGTTTTCGTAATTAAATTCATAGTGTGCAAGTCGATCATGGTTGGCGACGGTATAGTTGAGCTGTTGGCTATCAGGGTTAATTAACAGATCAATTTGCATTTGCACCTGATAAGACAGCCGGTCTAAAGTGTTAGCCTCTAACGCAAACTGATAGTCTTTATCGCCTTTCTTGGCATTGATAACATTGTTTTCCCAGTCAAAAATAATATGGATGGGTTTGTCAGTGCCTAAGCCCTTGCGGGTGTAATGGTAGCTGATAGGGCGTATTTGCTTGCCATCAATTAATTCAAATTCAGACCATTCATTGAGTCGCATCCATAGCGCTTTTGCTTTCCAGCTGACTTTATAAGTATTGTTACCCGTGCTTTCAAATTTACGCGTGCCTGAAATTTTAACGCCGCGAAGTTTGGTTGTGTATGTCGCTTCATACGGTGGGAGTGTTGTTGCCGTGCAGCCTAATTGTGCCGTGAGAATTAACGCAATAATAATGCTGCGTACTAAAGAAGGCAGGGGCTTAGTGTTCATTGGGCGCGTGTTGATCCGCATTTGGTTGCGAAGCATCTTTAAAGCTATGAAAACCATGGGGGGGAAGTATTTCATTATCAAGCATTACCTTTCCATTGGTTAATGACAACCGGCCATCAATAAACCAGCTAATAACGCGGGGGTATATTGTATGTTCTTCGATAAGAACTTTTGCCGCGAGTGATTTTGCATCATCGTTATCTTCGATATCAACCGCTGCTTGAATAATTGCTGGTCCACCATCAAGCTCGGCAGTGACAAAGTGTACTGTAACGCCAGCTTGGCGCTCACCATCGTCAATAGCACGTTGGTGAGTATTTAAGCCGGGGTACTTAGGCAGCAGCGATGGATGGATGTTCACCATTTTACCGTGGAAATTTGTTACAAAACTGGGAGTCAGAATCCGCATAAAACCAGCCAACACGATCATGTCTGGGTTTATCGTTTCCAAGCGTTCATTTAGCGCCTGATCAAATGCTTCGCGACTCGCAAATTGCGTATGGTCAATACAGCTGTGAGGTATACCAGCCTGTTCGGCGCGTTGTAAGCCAAGGACATTAGGGCGATTACTGATTACCATGGCGATATCAGCGGCGATTTTTTCACTTTGGCAGGCATCAATGATGGCCTGCAAATTACTGCCGCTGCCAGATATTAATACGACGATGCTGCTTTTTTTTGAGTCGTCTTTATCGGACATAATTCGTCTATCGTGTGAATTAGCGCAAATTAACGCTAGGTTGTGTATCTGTGCTGGCGTCGATATTGCCGACATGCCAAGCTTCTTCGCCACTTGCTTGAAGCGATGAAAGTGCCTGCTCAAGCTGGTTGTTGGGTACAACAACAATCATGCCAATACCGCAGTTAAACGTGCGATACATTTCTTCTTGTTCGACATTGCCTTGCTCTTGAAGCCAATTAAAGATGGCAGGCATCTGCCAGCTCGACAGATCAATGTTTGCTTCAGTGTTGTCTGGCAGCACACGAGGGATATTTTCTAATAAACCGCCGCCAGTAATATGGGCAATGGCATGAACGTCGACAGTTTTAATCAGTTGAAGCAACGATTTAACATAAATGCGTGTTGGGGTAAGCAGTGTTTCGGCTAATGTTGAATCGCCAAAGCTTTGTTGTAAATCGGCTTGCGCGTGTTCAATGATTTTACGAATGAGCGAGTAGCCGTTGGAATGCGGGCCCGAAGAGGCGATAGCGATAATGGCATCGCCAGCAGCAGTTTTTTCACCATCGATAACTTCATCTTGTTCGACTACGCCGACACAAAAGCCCGCTAAGTCATAATCACCTTTAACGTACATGCCAGGCATTTCGGCCGTCTCGCCGCCAATTAATGCTGCGCCCGATTGAAGGCAGCCTTCGCCAATGCTAGTTACCACGGTAGCAGCAACATCAACGTCAAGTTCGCCTGTGGCGTAGTAGTCAAGAAAGAATAGGGGTTCTGCACCAGCGACAACTAAGTCATTGACACACATAGCAACCAAATCAATACCTACGCCATGATGGTGGCCGGTATCTAATGCTAGTTTTAGTTTTGTGCCGACACCATCAGTGCCTGCAACTAAAACGGGGTTTTTGTAGCCTGTGGGAAGTTTGCACAATGCGCCAAAACCGCCCAGTCCGCCCATGACTTCTGGTCGTTGGGTTTTTTTTGCGACGCCTTTAATGCGCTCAACCAATGCATTACCGGCATCAATATCGACGCCTGCATCTTTATAAGAAAGTCCGGTTGAAGCTGAGGGAGTTGTAGGCTTAGTCATAGATTGGGTGCAACGCTCGGTTATCAGTAAATAGTGTTATTGGTGTGTGTCGGTTTCTAGCAAATCCGCCATCAGTTTGGTTGCCAGAAAAGAGCCGCTATTGTACAGATTGGCTGCGGCAGTTGCAGCATAAGTTACGGCATTCTGGCTGATTCTTTTGTCCTAATGTCGAAATGTGTACGATTGCTTTGCTCAGAGGCAGGCGCAGGCATTTAGAGTGCTTTATACTGTCGGGAATTTGCTGAGTGCTTTTGCGGGAGACCTGTAAAAGCATCGCTGAAATTATAACCAATTTTGAATATTTTAAGTAGGTTGAACTTTATGTTTCGATGGCTGCAGATAGCTGCGATGGATTGTTTACGCGGCGTATCGGTCTATTTACTTTGCTCGCCGTTATTACTGGCGAGTGAAGCTGTTGATCTATTTACCATTACTGTTGACGTCGACAGCGAGTCTCGCCAAGAGCGAGCTGTTGCGAGTCGCTCAGCACTTAAAACCTTATTTGTTAGAGCCACCGGTGATACTTTGGTGCTAGAGAGCTATCCCTTACTAGCCAATAGTCTGACTAAGGTCGATCGTTATATTGCTAGCTTCTCTTATGCGACGGTTATTGAAAAAATAGATAGCGAGGTAATAGATTCATTTGCAGGTCTTGATATAGAACTTGGTACAGAACCGAGCGATGTATCTGTTGCTGTAACTGCTCTTAGTGCTGAAGAAGCTACATCGCAACCTGTAGAAATACTGCGACTGCAACTCGTATTTCAGGCAGAGGCGATTAAAACACTGCTTCGTCAGGCTGGTGCACCTTTTTGGCAGGCTAATCGACCCGGTGTTTTGGTTTGGTTAGTTGAGCAACAAGCTAATGATCGCGTTCTTGTTAATGCGGCTAATGCACCGCAGTTTTATCGTGCGCTTAATCGCCGAGCCGAGGCACGCGGTATTCCATTAATTCAGCCCTTGCTCGATTTAGAAGAGGCGAGCCAGATCACTGCAGATGACGTGTGGGCGTTGTCTGTTCCTGTTATCAGTAAGGCCTCCGAGCGCTATGACAATGGAGCCGTATTAGTGGGTAAGCTGAGTCAGGCCTATGATAAAAGTTGGTTTGGGCAGTGGACTTTACTCTACCGTGGCGAACGCAAAATAGAATACTTTCGAGGCGGCGACCTAGCTAAGTACTTTAATCTAGGTACCGATATGGTTGCCGATCGTTTAGCAGCAGACTATGCGGTAGTCACGAGTCAGCAACAGGGAAGGGGTCTGACGATTAAATTTAGTGGCGTTAAAGGGCATAATGATTATGTCGCTTTGAGTGAGTATTTGCGTCAGGTTCCAGCTTTAAAAGCTATTCAATTAAGTCATATCGATGGTGAATTTTGTTATTTTAGCTTAGACGCGACGCATGATATTGATGTAGTGCGTGCCTTGATTGAGCTTAATAAGCGCATCCTTCCATCAAACAATGAAGACGCTATGATGGCGCCAAGCAATAGGCTTGAATATTATTGGCAAAGCATTAGATAGAAGCCTTTGCTCGACATTTAAGGCGTTAATTATCCATTTAAAACCAAACAGGTGAGTGTTCAAATATGAGTGAACAAACGGCTAAAAAGCTATTTTGGTTGGCCCTACTTATTGTTTCAATGGTATTGGTTTTTCTATTGGGATCAGTGTTAACACCTTTTCTAGTGGCTGCATTAATTGCTTATTTAGGCGACCCCATTGCTGATAAGTTAGAGCGCAAAGGCTGCTCTCGGACATGGGCGGTTATTATTATCTTTGTAGTCTTAACTCTCGCTTTGGTATTAGGCGTTTTACTCTTAGTGCCAATGCTAACTGCGCAGTTAGATTTACTAATACAAACCGTACCTAAATTTCTCGACTGGTTAAATCTACATTTACTGCCATGGCTGCAATCTTATTTCGGTATTGAAGAGTCTGCACAGTTATTAGAAAAAATAAAATTATCGCTCAACGATAACTGGCAGAAAGCCGGTGACATGGTTGGAGTGCTTATTGCTCAGGTGACTCGATCGAGCCTTGCGATTATGGCTTGGATAGGCACGATGGCATTAATTCCCGTAGTTGCTTTTTATATGCTGCGCGATTGGGATATTTTTATGTGGCATATTCGCGATCTGCTGCCGCGTTCACGAGTTGATTTGGTGGTTCGTCTGTCACGCGAGTGTGATGCAGTATTGAGTGCCTTTTTGCGCGGTCAGTTGTTGATAATGGTTTTACTCGGTACTATTTATGCCATCGGTTTATCGATTGTTGGTATTGATTTGGCCATGCTATTAGGCTTACTTGCCGGCGCGGCTAGCGTTGTGCCTTACTTGGGTGTGATTGTTGGTATTCTAGCGGCGGGCACTGCTGCAATGGTTCAATTCCATGATTGGATATACTTGCTGCCTGTCTTAGTCGTTTTTGGTGTCGGACAGTTATTAGAGAGTTTGTTTCTAACGCCTGTTCTTGTTGGTGACAAAATAGGTTTGCATCCAGTAGCGGTTATTTTTGCGGTGCTTGCTGGCGGTCAATTATTTGGCTTTGTTGGCATCTTGCTAGCGTTGCCAGTTGCCGCGGTAGTGATGGTTTTACTTCGTCATATGCAGCATAGTTATAAAACTAGTACGCTCTATCAAGATCAGCTAGCGGAAGACCAATAAGCCGATAATGTATTTTTATGGATGTTTTCTTTGAGTAGTCAAATCAATCAACAGTTTCCTCTTGCTTTAAAACTCGATAGCCAAGCGACGTTTGCTAGCTTTTGGTCTGATGCCGATGGTGCATTAGTTGCGTCTTTACAGGCGCTAGCTTCAGCTGAAGCGGAAGCAGGTTGGATTTATATTACAGGTAGTCACGGTACGGGTGTCAGTCATCTACTACAGGCCTGCGCAGCGATTGCTTCTGAGCACCAATATTCAGCAATGTATCTGAGTTTGACTGAATTAATTGCAGCCAGTGAAGTGGATGAGCCACCGGCTGGTATTGATACGATGGCGGGTTACTTCGACTCACTAGAAGATTTTGATTTGCTTTGCATTGATGATATTGAGTGTTTAGCGGGGCAGCCTTATTGGCAAGAGCAGTTATTTTATTTGTTGGAAAAGTTAAAAAATAAACCGACGGCGCGATTGGTTTTAGGGAGTCATTGCTTGGCTGCAGAATTAGATTTTGACTTGGCTGACCTTAAATCAAGGCTTAAATGGGCAACAGGCTTTCAACTTAGCGCGTTATCCGATGATCAAAAAATGCAAGTATTGCAATTTAAAGCAGAGCGCTTAGGTTTAGTTATGAGTGACGAGGTCGCTCATTTTTTAATGAATCGTCGCTCTCGTAATATGGCAGACTTGTCGCAATTACTAGCGCAGCTTGATCAGCAGGCATTAAGTTCCGGTCGTCGTTTAACCATCCCTTGGTTGAAAACTGTCTTAGATTGCTAGTGCATCTAATTAAGCATTAATTAATACGTCTTTAGCCAGATTCAGTTGGGTCGCTAAATATTCATTGCCACCCGTATCAGGGTGAAGCTTTTGAATAAGGCGGCGATGTGCCATAACGATTTCTTCTTCTGTGGCTGTGTCATCAAGCCCAAGAATGGCAAAGGCCTCTGCCTTCGTCATATCGCTATCATCATCCGCTTTTGTTTTGGTTTGCTCGGCATTGGCGCGCTTTAAAAACGGCGCCAGTATTGGCAAGCTCTTAAAGAGGATGGGCAGCAAAAAGCGTATGGCAGCTAAAGTGCTGGCAAGTACTGCGCCCAGCCAATGAATTTTTCCAGCTCCGGCTAAGGCTACCAATAAAAGAGCGCAGCCTACTAAAGTGGCCTTAATTGCAAAGGGGCGGCCTTGTTGTTGATAGCGATTTTTTAGCCACGCCCATAAGTAAATGGCGACGACGAGGCCTGCAATAAGGATAAGAATACGAGCCATAAAAGGGTTCCTGTTTGTTAGACGTGCTTATTGGCGGCTATTCTACGGTTCGCTTGCTCAATTGGCGAATAATTTTCGTAGATATTACCCAACAACAAACCTTTAATATTGTCTTTAAGTTGTTGTTATTAATGAACTATCTCGACTTATCTGCTGCTTTAATTGCCGTTATAGCCGGTCTGTTAAATTTGAAATTTCTGCTCAATCCAATAGAATACCGCACCTTGCAGTCCTATCCTCAAAATAGCTTACTTACACTCACTGTATTTAATATTCTTTTTGGCGGTCAAGCAATTTTATATTAATCATTTAACGCGTGGATCAATTGGCGCGGTTTAAATCAGGCATAGAGAAAATATTATGGCAGAGCAAAAGGCGACTAACGTCACCCGACATGAAGGTGATATTAATAGTGAGCATCGTAATCAATTATTAGGCCAAAAAGGCGCGACTATTTGGTTCACCGGATTATCAGGCAGCGGTAAAAGCACGGTTGCTGTAGCCTTAGAAAATGCACTGCATAAAGCGGGGCGTCTTAGCTACCGTTTAGATGGCGACAATGTGCGATTAGGCATTAATAAAAATCTTGGTTTCTCTGCAGAGGATCGCACTGAAAACATTCGTCGTATTGGTGAGATAGCTAAACTATTTGTTGATACGGGTGTTATTACTTTATCGAGTTTTGTTAGCCCGTATCGTGCTGATCGCGATATTGTCCGTGCTCTTCATGAAGCGTCGGGTATGGATTTTATTGAAGTCTTTGTTGATGTGCCATTAGACGTTGCTGAGAGTCGAGACCCTAAAGGTCTTTATAAGAAAGCACGCGCAGGTGAAATTAAAAACTTTACGGGTATTGATGACCCCTATGAAGCGCCTAACAACGCTGAGGTGGTATTGAATAGCCACGAAATGTCATTAGAAAAAGAAGTTGAAATCTTATTGGCGCTCCTTAGTGATCGCGGCATTATTTGATTTTTAACCCCATCCTTATAGTGTTTATTCTGGCTATCCATTTTAAATACTATCAATAATTAAGTTATAGAAGTATCGGAGTAGTTGATGATTAAGCCACACGGCGCAGACAGTTTAATGCCATTATATGTTGCAGATGATAATGAGCGTGCAGCATTAGCAGCGGAAGCACAAACTTTAACAGCCATTACCGTTAGTTCAGCAGCCGCTGCCAATGCGGTTATGTTAGCAGCAGGTTATTTCACGCCTTTAACCGGCTATATGAATCTAATGGATTCATTAAGTGTTGCTCAAAAGCTGCATACCGTTGATGGTTTGTTTTGGCCAGTGCCAATTGTTAATTTAGTAGAAGATGCATCAGACCTCGAAGCAGGTCAGCGTATTGCACTTAAGGATCCGAATGTTGATGGCAATCCTGTATTAGCGGTTATGCAAATTGACGCTATTGAAACGGTATCTGATGAGCAGATGGATACCATGGTTGAGCAGATTTTCGGTACGTTAGATGCCGCTCACCCCGGTGTTGCTGCATTCCGTTCGCAGGGCAATATTATGCTCTCGGGTGCTATTCAAGTTCTAAACTATTCTTACTTTCAAGCTGATTTTCCAGACACTTATCGAACCGCTGTTGAAATTCGTAGCGAGATGGAATCATTGGGTTGGGAAAAAGCGGTTGCTTTCCAAACGCGTAATCCTATGCATCGCGCACACGAAGAGTTGTGTCGAATGGCGCTTGAAGATCTTGGCGCTGATGGCTGCCTAGTGCATATGCTGCTGGGTAAGTTAAAGCCGGGTGATATTCCTGCTGATGTACGTGATGCCTCTATTCGAAAAATGGTTGAGCTGTATTTTGCGCCTAACTCGGTAATGGTAACGGGCTATGGTTTCGATATGCTTTATGCCGGCCCAAGAGAGGCGGTATTGCATGCAGTATTCCGTCAGAACTGTGGCTGCACACATTTAATTGTTGGTCGTGATCACGCTGGCGTTGGTGATTACTATGGTGCGTTTGATGCGCAGACTATTTTTGACGATAAAGTACCTGCTGATGCGTTAGAAATTGAAATTTATCGCGCTGATCATACGGCTTATTCCAAAAAGCTAAATAAAGTCGTTATGATGAAAGATGCACCCGATCATGACAAAGAAGATTTTGTCTTATTGTCGGGTACTAAAGTACGAGAAATGTTAGGTAACGGGATTGCGCCGCCACCTGAGTTTTCTCGCCCTGAAGTAGCGAAAATTTTAATGGATTATTATCAGTCGCTTTAGGCTGACTTAATTTAGGTTAACTCATCTTATGACTGATAAATCTAATGAACACACATCACAGCAGACCGAAATAGAGGCTGCTGTGTTCAGGCGTTTACTTGAACACTTGGATGATCGCAAGGATGTGCAAAATATTGATTTAATGAACTTAGCGAACTTCTGCCGTAACTGTTTAGCAAAATGGTACGTGGCGGCGGCAGAAGGGCGTGGTGAGTCGGTTGATTATGAGCAGGCTCGTGAGCGTGTTTATGGTATGCCGTATTCCGAATGGAAAGAGCATCACCAGTTAGCTGCAACCCCAGAACAGCTAGAAAAGTTTAACGCGCGTAAGCAGTAATTTTTTGACCCGTGCAGTGATTTTGAAATAATTCATTTTTTACAGCAGCGGCGATCCGTTAGGTATAAAGCGATTGTCGCTATTCTCTTTAAGCCAAAGTAGCATCTCTTTGTCGAGTTTATGGCCGCGGCTTTTCAATATCTTATTAATACTAATGACCGGTGATGCTGCTCCAGCCGCCCATTCAGGCAATGCCATCTCTATCAGGGTAAAAAAGCGGATAAGTGCAATTAGCTGCCCCTCACTGTAATCAGCCAGCACGTTCTTCCACTGCGTTAAATCGGCCCTCATAATGACAAATTGTGATTGATCTTCTGCGGTAATCTGCGAGGCTAAATCGGCAAGTTGATCGCTTTCAGCTAAGGCTAAAAACCGTTGTATTAGATCAGGGCTAATACTGGCATTCACTTTGCCGTTATTGTTGCTGCTTGGATCCCAAGTGCCGGTAGTCATAAATTATCCAGATGAATAGAATTTAACACTTAATAGGTTTTCGTGTTGTAGTGGGGGGTTATTATACGTCGATATGATAGTCTGTGTACGATAAACTGTTAAATAGAATAATGAGTTTTACGGGCTGTTACAGTGAGCGATTGATCACGCCAGTGCGTATATATACCGAATGCTTGTTATCATGCTTATTAAAGTCTTTGTTTAAGCCATTCTAGGAAATAGAGTCGTATGCTTGGAACACAAAAAAACCGCTATTTGTTAATTGGCGCTATTGTCATTGGTGTATTGTTAACATGGATTATTGCTACATCTAAACCAGCGCCTGCGGCAAAACCTTTACGTATTCCGCCGGTGCCTATTGTGGATGTTTTGCATATTCAGCCTGCTTATCATCGTGTTTGGATTGATACACAGGGGCTGGTAAAGCCAAAGACACAAATTGAATTAGTTTCTCAGGTCTCAGGGCGCGTTGATACCATTGCCAATCAATTATCGGCTGGAAGTTCTTTTGCTGCTGACCAACCCTTAGTTATGGTTGATGAGACCGATTACCGTATTGCCATTAGTCAGGCGCAAGCGAAACTAGCGGATGCCAAGCAGTTGCTTGCCACCGAAAAGGGGCGAGCGCGACAAGCTAAACGAGAGTGGCGTGACTTGGGTGATCAAGACGCTAACGATTTATTTTTGCGTAAGCCTCAGCTCGCCAGTGCTAAGGCTGGCTTGGTTGCCGCCGAAGCCGGTTTAGAGAAGGCACAATTGGATTTGTCTCGCACGCAAATCAGTGCGCCTTTCTCGGGTTATGTCTTGTCTAAAAAAGTAGATGTTGGTCAGTTTGTTTCTCAGGGGGTCGCAGTTGCTGAAGTCTACAGTTCTGATGTTGCTGAAGTACGCCTGCCGCTGACGGCACGACAAAGAAAAAATGTTAGTGTCTCTGATACACAGCGCTTACCGGTTAAATTAATTGCTCGTTACGGTGATGATCAATACGAGTGGGATGCTACGCTTGAGCGCTTGGAAGGTGCCATAGATAGTAGTAGCCGCCAGTATTATTTTGTCGCATCGCTAGCGAAGCCATTCGATAGTCAGTTTGATGAGGCGGGCGCCTTGCTAAAGCCTGGGCTCGCTGTCGGTCAATTTGTAACGGCACAAATTGCGGGTAATAGTGTTGAGAATAGCTTCTTAATTCCTCGTGGCGCACTGCGTCAGCAGCAGCAAATTTGGGTTGTAGAGAATAGTCGCTTGTCTTACATTGATGTTAATGTTGTTCAAATCAGTAATGAAACAGCATTGGTTCAGCTTAAAGCTGATACCTTACCTACGGATACTGTCTCGGTCATTACCTCTGAGTTGTCGCTCGCCCTGAGTGGTATGAAGGTGCGTGAACGCGCATTGATAAACCTTGAGCCTTAAGGTGGCGTTAGTCATAACCATGCAGTTAACGAAAGCCACGCAGTTAACCAAGACCAAGCTATTAGCCAAGAATAAAGCGGATCCACTTTATGCGTTCAATTGTTAGTTGGTTTATCGATAATCCTATTGCGGCAAAGCTCGCGATGTTCTTTATTCTCATTGCTGGACTGATGACTTTTCCATTGCTAGATAAAGAGTTTTTTCCGCAAATAAAAATTGATTTAATCCGCGTTACCGTGCCGTATCCAGGTGCGGGTCCTGAAGAAGTTGAAAAACAAATCTGTGCTCGCATTGAAGAGGCTGTTCAGCAGCTAGGGGGTATTGAAGAAATTCGTTCAGTTGCTCGCGAAGGTCTTGGTGAGGTCATCATTGAGGTTAAGCCAGAGGAAGACACGATTCGTTTGCTTAATGATATTAAAGCGAATGTCGAAGCGATCAATACCTTTCCTGCTAATTCTGAGCGTCCACAAATTGTTGAGCAGCGCTGGCGCAATACGATGATGCGACTGCAATTATCCGGCGATCTGCAAGAGCGTGAGCTAAAAGAGCTAGGTGAGCAGATACGTGAAGAGTTGGCTGCGCTTCCTTCGGTGGCGATTGCTGAAATTCGTACGCCGCGTAAGTATGAAGTCGGTATTGAGATTTCCGAGCATGCATTGAATGACTATGGTTTAACATTTGATGAGGTGGCTACGGCGGTACGTGGTTACTCATTTAATATGCCTGCAGGAAAAATTCGAGATAGTGGCGGCGATATTTTATTGCAAACGAGAGCGCAGGCAGATTACGCGTCAGACTTTGGTAAAATACCTTTGCGTCGTAAAGCGGATGGTGCGCTTTTGCGTGTTGGCGATGTTGCAGAAGTGGTCGATAGTTTTGAAGATATCGATATCTATAGCACCTTAGATGGTAACCCTTCCTTAGAGATTTTAATTCGCAATCAAAGTAGCCCTGACATTCTTCGTACCAGTGCGGCGGTTAAGGCTTATGTTCAACAAAAATCTCAAGTCTTACCCGATTCCGCAAGTTTAACGATTTGGGCTGACGCTTCTAAAAGCTTTCGTGGCCGTTTGGACACGCTAATTTACAACGGTTCAAGTGGTTTGTTATTGGTTTTTCTTGTGCTGTTAGTTTTTCTTAAACCGTCTCTGGCATTTTGGGTGTGTAGTGGTATTGCGGTCGCATTTATGGGCGCTATCTGGTGGTTATCATTGACCACTGTGTCGCTGAATATTATTTCAATGTTCGCCTTTATTATGATTCTTGGAATTGTTGTCGACGATGCGATTATTGTTGGCGAAGCTATCCATAGCCAGCAAGTTGTTCATAAGGATTCACGCAAAGGAGCAATAGAAGGGGTAATGTCGGTTATTGCGCCGGTTTGGTTTGCAGTGCTAAGTACAATGATCTTTTTTGTTCCATTTTTCTTTATTGGCGATGGCCCTGAACCTGCAACCATTGCTACGCCGGTGATTTTAGCATTGGCGTTTTCACTGTTTGAATCGCTTTACTTGCTCCCGTCACATTTGGCCGATAAAGGTGGAATGGTTGTTCAAGCAATTAAAACATGGCTGGCTTATATTATTTCTCCGTTTGCTCGCGTCTTGAATCGTTTAGAGCAGCGCCGTTTAGCTGTAGCTGCATTGCTGCCTCTACTTGCTCGCACTCATTATCGTCGCGCATTAGTTTGGACGGTAGGCGAGCGTAAGCTTACGCTAGTTGTATTTGGATTTTTATTTGCTTTTGCAGTTGCTACAGTTAAAGGCGGCTGGCTGCCGTTTAGTTTTTTCCCGCGTGTCACTTCTGATTATGTTGTGGCAGAGGCGACATTGCCTGAGGCGGTTCCTTTTAATCAATTGATGTCGGTTACTGACTATCTCGAAGAGTCGGGCGATATTATTAAAGAGCGAATAAATAGTAAGTACGGCTATGAGTTAGTGAAAGGTCTGCAAGGCGTTGCCTATGGCACGACATCGCGTATTACTTTGTTACTTGAAGATGGCAATGATCGACCGATCGGATCAGATGAATTAGCTAGGCAGTTACAAGAGGAAATTGGTGAGTTGCAAGGCGTAAAGGACTTAACCGTTCGCTACACCATTTTCAAAATACCTAAGCCGATTGAGTTTGTTGTGCGCAGCGATTCGCAGCAGCAGTTAGAAGACTTTTCGGCAGCGTTGGCCTTAAACATGGCCGATGTTGAGGGCGTGTTTAATATAGGCACCACACTTGATAGCCCATCTAACGAAATTAATCTGCGCTTAAAGCCTGAGGCAAATACTTTATCGGTAAGTCTGGCTAGTATTTCTCAGCAAGTCCGTCGTGCTTTTTATGGTGAAGAGGTGCAGCGTATTCCCCGTTTAAGAGAAGACGTTCGAGTTATGGTGCGATACCCTCGAGACGATCGCTCTTATGAGGAAGCTCTACGCGAGATGTACATTGCTAGTGGTTCAGGTATGAATCGTGGTGCTTTAGAAGATCGTGTTCCGCTAGAGTCATTGGTCGACATTGAGTATCGAAAGTCCTATAAAAAAGTAGAGCGTTTAGATCGCAAGCGTGTGGCGCGCATATCCAGTGATGTGCAAAGAGGGTTTGATGCTGGGCAGATTATCCAGCAAATACAGAGTGAGCAAGTTGAAGCGTTGCTGGATCAATACCCCGATGTGGTGATTGCCTTAGAGGGTGAGCAGCAAGAAAATGAAAGCTTTGTTCAAGAAATATTTCTATTTTTGTTTTTATCTATGCTCGGCATCTTTGCGGTTATGGCGATTATGTTCCGCTCTTATTGGCAACCCTTGTTGGTGTTAACTGCAGTGCCGTTTGGGTTTATGGGTGCCATTTATGGACATGTGATTATCGGTATTAATTTAAGCCTGTTCTCTGTGTTGGGTATGATGGCTTGTGCCGGTGTTGTGGTTAACGACAACGTTGTTTTAATTGATCGTATTAATCAGTTACGACGAGCGGGGCGCTCGCCACGTCTGGCCGTTGTTAATGGTGCTGTGCAGCGCTTTAGACCTATTGTTCTAACCTCGGTAACGACCTTTCTAGGGTTGACACCTATCTTGCTCGAGACCAGCGTGCAGGCGCAGTTCTTGATCCCTATGGTGACGTCATTGTCGTTTGGCGTTTTATTTGCCAGCCTTGTCACCTTGGTTTTTGTCCCAGCGCTTTACTTGGCGGGTGAAAATGCGTCTTATCATTTTGCTAAACTTCAGGCTAAGTTAAACGCCGCAGTAGCAAAGAGCGCTTAGTTCGGCTCGAGTTGGCTTAATGGGTAATCGATGTTTCTTTGAGCGTATAGTTTAAAAATATTGCTTAAGAGTGTTGATAAGTCCCATTAACGGCAGCTAAATCTGGCTGATTTGGCTATTAGATTGCCCTATAATGCATCCAATTTCATGACAACTGTTGAGCAATCCTTAGGCGCAATAGTTTTACCGCAGGGCTCAAGAGTTAAAGAGCCTTAGAGCTGAAGATCCATAGAATAGAATAGTGTGATCCTATATGAATCCAAATTATCTCGATTTTGAACAACCCATCGCTGAGCTTGAAGTAAAGATAGAAGAGTTGCGTTCGGTTGGTCACGATAATGACCTCAATATCTCCGATGAAATTAATAAGCTCACCGAAAAAAGCGCCAAGCTAACGGCGAAAATCTATTCATCATTAACCCCTTGGGATATTGTCCGCGTCGCCCGTCATCCGCAGCGTCCTTATACTGTCGATTATATCTCTCGCATTTTTGATGATTTTGATGAGCTTCATGGCGATCGTCAGTTTGCTGATGATGCCGCCATCGTTGGTGGTCTAGCGCGCTTGCAAGGCGAGCCAGTAATGGTGATCGGTCAAGAGAAAGGTCGTCAAGTTAGCGATAAAGTGACACGTAATTTTGGTATGCCTAGACCTGAGGGCTATCGCAAGGCCTTGCGTTTAATGGAAATGGCCGAGCGTTTTTCACTGCCTGTTATTACCCTTATCGATACTCCTGGGGCCTATCCTGGTATTGATTCAGAAGAGCGTGGTATTTCATTCGCTATCGCAAAAAACCTTCAGGTTATGTCATGCTTAAAAACACCCGTAATTTCGGTGGTGATAGGTGAGGGCAGTTCTGGTGGTGCGCTAGGCATTGGCGTAGGCGATAAGCTTGCTATGCTGCAGTACTCAACGTATTTTGTTATCTCACCAGAAGGTTGTGCCAATATTATTTGGAAAACCTCAGAAAAAGCACCACAAGCTGCTGAGGCTATGGGTTTAACATCCACTGTACTCGAAGATCTGGGTATTGTTGACCACACTATTGCAGAGCCAGAAGGTGGTGCACATAGAGATCCTGAACTAGCAGCATTACGAGTGAAAGAGTATTTAGTAAAAGAGTTGCAGCAGTTACAAAAAATACCGCTCGATGATTTACTCGAGAAACGTTACCAGCGATTGATGTCATACGGCAATATGTAAAAGCTAGTGAGCTTAGCTCGCTGTATTCATCAACTTAATAATTTATAACGATGATGATATGTTGCGACCATGAGCCGTTTAGAAACCAGCGACAGTAATACATCCTATACAGAAGCCTTTGCGGCGCTGTTGGCCTATCGGCATTGGACGGTGGCTTTTAGCGGCGGCTTAGATTCCACTGTGCTTTTACATGCTGCTTATCACTATATCCAAACACTTCTTAAGGCTGAATCTACATCGTTAGAGGCTGCAGATTCTATTCTAGCCACAATCCCCACCTTGACGGCCATTCATATTAACCATCAATTGCAAGTGGATAGCGATAACTGGGAGCAACATTGCCAGTCGGTGTGTGATGAGTTGGGCGTGCCGTTATTGATAAAAAAAGTTGAGGTGCAAAGCGAAGGTAAAGGCTTAGAGCAGGCTGCTCGACAAGCGCGTTATGCCGAGTTTGAAGCGAGCCTTGATATCAATAGTGTATTGTTGATGGGACACCACGCCAATGATCAGGCTGAAACTTTACTCATGCGTTTGTTCCGAGGCGCAGGAACCCATGGTGCTGCTGCCATGCCAGCGCAGCGTGACTTAGGTGATTCGCAGATCGCGAGGCCTTTACTTAAATTCAGTCGAGCTGACTTAGCTGCCTATGCTGGGCTAAATGAATTAAGGTTTATTGAAGACCCCTCAAATTCGGATGATAGTTTTGATCGAAATTTTGTAAGGCAGCAGGTGTTACCCAAGCTTGAGAAGCGTTGGCCGGCGGTTATCAGTATGCTTAACCGTTTTTCAGAGCACGCCAGTGGTGATAGCGAGTTACTGATGGACTTAGCTCAGCTTGATTTAAAAGCGGTTGGGCAGCAAGACGATGTTTATGGAGAGAGTTTATCGATTACTGAGTGCTTATTATTAAGTGCGAAGCGTCGAGGGAATTTATTACGCTATTGGTTATCGACCAAGCAAATCAATATGCCGTCGACAGCGCAGATGGTGCAAGTGGATAAGCTATTATCAGCAGCGAGTGCCGAGGCAAAAATACAGATCGACGGTTATCGATTATGTACTTATCGCGACCGTTTATATTTATTGTGCGAGGATAGATTGTCTCGTGCCGCTAAAGCTTTAGAGCAAGCTATTGAGTGGCCCTTTGGTCAGACGATGGCTGTTGGTGATCTTGGTGTTTTGCATGTTATGGATTCGATTGAAGACGGGGTAGGTCTGCGCGAGGGTAACTATACTGTTGGCACTCGACGTGATGGTTTACGGTTTCGCTATCAAGGTATGAGCCGATCATTAAAGAAGTGTTTTAACGAGCGAGGCATACCGCCTTGGTTTCGCGATTACTATCCGGTGATCTATGCCGGCGATGAAGTCGCTGCAATTCCCGGTATATTGATTTGTGACGATTACTCGCTAGTTGGTGCTTGCCGTTTAGATTGGCAGTGGTTTCAGTAAGTCTTTTTCCTTTAGTTACTCTATTTAATCAATCATTTAAACATTCTATCTTTTTAGGTGCTTTTTTATTTTATTTTATTTCATTTCATTTTTAGGTGTCTTTAACAAAACGGGTTAAAGGCCACTACTCAAGGATGTTTATTCTATATCTCGGTTCTTAAAAAGCTTACTGCTTTCATCAAATTTTCGATATGCAAGAATAATCCCTGCTTAGTGTCTTCAGACAGCGCCATACCATCATTGTCGCTGCAAGCAACTTCTCGAATCATATCCAAACTTACGCGGATATTATCAAGCGTGTCATTTGCGGATGAGGCAATTAACGCATTGTGATTGTGCGGTTTTTTATAAGTTTCAACCTGACCTTTAATTTGGCCTTCAATCCGATCTTCGGGTTGGTTTTTTCGCTTACTTGTTTTACTACTCTTTCCGGTGCTTGTGCTTTTTCTTACAGCTTTTGTGCTCCTTCTTTGTTTTGAAGTACTACTTTTTGTAACCATAGTGGACTCCATATTAGGTTACGTTTATGTGTACAAACTTGCTTGTTGATTAAAAATAGCTGTTTTTCATTCGTCCTCCTTTTTTTAAAGTCGAAGGATAAGCCTATCATTAGATAAATTTCGATTTCAAAACATTTCTCTCAATGAAATGTAATAATTTTTGTTACTAGGCTTGAAGGTTTTAAGCCCTTACTGTTTAAGTAAGGGCTTAAAAATAAGGTGGGCTTTAGATGTGGAGCAATCTTGAGAATACAGTTTAGGGTTGGCTGCCCACGGCTGGGAGGATGTAATCCTCCATAATTTCTTTGGCTTGGTCAGAGTAGAGCTGAAACTCGCCATAGTTTCCTTGCGTCATAACAATAACCATATTCTGATCCGGGAATATATTAATATATTGACCGCCGTCACCATCGGCAGAAATATAAGATACATCGCCAATCGTTCTGTGCCAGAAATAGTAGCTGTAATCACCCGCAAAAGACGCGACTTGAACCGTTGATACATCTTCTACCCATTGCGCGGGTATCACTTGTTCGCCATCCCATACGCCATTATTTAAGTAGGTGATGCCAACCTTCAACATATCGCGTGGTCGCATATGCATGCGTGCACCGCCTTCTGGAATACCATCGGGCTGTGATATCCAATCGTAGTCAGTGATGCCAAGTTTGCTATAGAAGTTATTGTGCGCCCAGTCACGAATACCACCATCAACGGTATTGTCTAAACCTCTTAAAAGCATGTTTGGGCTTGCACTGTTATAAACCCATTCGGTCTCTGGCCCCGCGTTATCACGATTCAATAAAAATTCAGTAAAGTCATTAGATTGCCACAAAAGGCTAAGGTCATTGCTGGCCCATTCATTCCATGTAAAGCCTAATTGCATTGTTAACATATGCTTGATTGATACTGCTGCTTTATTGGGGTCGGTAAAAAAGCTCGCTTTCTCTGGTAGCAATGTTGATATTTTATCGTCAACCTCAAGGTCGTATGCCTCAAGTGCTAGGCCTGTTACTGTCGATGTAAGTGCTTTGTTGACTGACGCAATATAGTGTTTATCGGTGCGTCCCCATTGCTTATCTGGGCGTGATGTAACTCTAGTAATATTGTTTTCAAAATCAATAAAGTCATTATTACCAATGTTGTACTCTTCTAATACGAGCGCGCCGTCTTTGTAAATTAATAAGCTGTGGATTTGTCGGTAACCAAGACTTTCGTCTTGTTGAACCACTTTTTGCATCAGTTGATTTATTAAATCGGCATTAATATTTTTATCACTTAGTGCTGCAGTCTCTAAGCCATCATCTAATTGTACTGGGCTGAAGTATTGGTAGGCATTCTGCTCTTTTAATTCAATGGCGCTTTCATTGTTCAGGCCAATATTGATTTCTCTTGGGCGGTATCCCTCTGCTGAAACCGATGCCGCTAATAAGTTTTCTGTGAACGGTAATGCTTCTCTTACCGCAAAGTGGTAGCGTCCATCGGCATCTGTTTGCACAGTAGTATCATTGAATAGCAAGGTGACTTCTGCATCAACGATGGGTGCGTTGGTAAATAATGATTCAACAATTTGTCCTGCAATAAAATTAACGGGTGTTCCAAATATTAACCCTTGAGTAATAAAGTAGTCGTCGTAGCTTTGACCTGCGTCCGAATTGATAGCAGCAAAGTCATGAGCTGTATTCTCATTGTTTCGCGCTAACTCGGTAAATGAACCGTTGATGCCATTGGTCCATATGCCTGTGACAAATTGTCCTTCGTTGGTTAAAAATGAAAGTGCTTCGCCTTCATTAATGTCGCGATATTCCGCGCATGAGTTACTGTTTGCGACGAGCTCATTACAGACTTGTGGTAGGTCACCATTAAAGGGGGCATCAGTGAGTAAAAATATTTCTCCATTGGTTTGTAAGCCTGCACCACCGATACCGCCTGCTTGCGCAAAGGTGTCGACTAGGCGTAACAATAAGCCGCCATTCGCGGTATAAAAGCCATCTAACTCTAAGCCAGAGTCAGTGAATTTAATCGGTGCAAAGCGGCCATTGTCGGCAACGGTAATGACCTCTGAACTCATACTGAGTGTTTCGGTTTCTGTTGTCACTGAGGGTAGGGCGCTGTCGCTAAACGCTGCAACCGCTTTAGTGATATTACCGCTAAATGTTAACGTTGTACCATCAGCACTGAACTTGATTACGCCACCAACATAAGTCGAGGCATTCAATGTGACATTAGAAGATTCGATCACCAGTCCTTGCAGATCAAAAGTAGTATTCGCTAGGCTTGCATGGCTTACGCCTGATCCTAGTTTTACGCCATAGAGTCGTGAGTTGGGGTCACCTAGGGTGATTAAATCACCTTCGCTATCGGTAAAGCCAAAAGTTGACTCGCCATCAAGCTCTATATCAATTGCGCCTGATGGGCTTACGGTATAGATACCATTGTTAGCGGGAAGCGACGTTGAAAACGTTATTGCTCCATCGTTAATGCCAACACCAGAGGCATAGTTACTTCCCTCTGAAAGCGTCACTGCGCCATTGCCATCAAAAGCAAAAGTAGCTACAGCACTAAATAGATTTACCAGCTCTTCAGCCTCTGCTGAATCACTTTCATCACCGTAAACCGTATCAAGAATAACGACACCGTAATCGGCATTAAGATCGGCATCACTTGAGTTGCCGTTGGCCGCAGTTAAAACACTTAACGCTTGTTCTTGTACGTTTGCCAGTGTCGAAGACACGCCATTTAAGGTAACGCGACCAGAACCTATATAGTTATGCTCTCCCCATGCGGATAATGTGACAGCCGGTGATTCATCGCTAAATGTCAGCGCGTCGTTTGCTTCTGTAACAGTATTCGCTAGGTTGTCATCCGATACGGTTGTATCCGTTGATGTGGGTGTTGCGGAAGAGAAGTTAGTCCCGTTATAGCTTAACGAAGCTTCTGAAGTGCCATAGCTTGCACGTACATCAAAACGGCCATTAGCGGTTGGGTCATCACCCAGATCTAAGGTCGTTGAATTAACGCCCACACCGATATCAATAGTGCCGTCTGACTTTGTTACTGTCTCACTAACAACGGCGGTTTTAAATGCGTTGGTATCACTGCTTAACTGATTATAGAAAAAGTCAAAATGGTAAACTGACCCCGTGTTTACATCACAGGCATCACCAATATCGTCCATGTCAGTGTCTAGTTGATCTGTATTGGCAACGGTTGGGCAGTTATCAATCTCACCACTAACCGTATCGTCATCAATATCATTATTGGCATCATTCGGGAAGCTATCACAGACATCGCCAGCGCCATCACTATCTGTATCGGTTTGATCGGTATTCGCGATGCTTGGGCAGTTATCGATTAGGTTATCAATAGTGTCTAAATCGGTGTCATTGTTCGTGTCTGTTGTATCTTCTGTATTTTGGCTCGACTCACATGCGACCAAAACGACTGAACATAAAAAGATAATAAAGTACTTGGCTATTAATCTAGCTGTAAAAGAAGGGCTCATAAAATTGTCCTTAGCAAAGCTATTTGTCGCTGTTATTTAACTCTGCTATTTATCTCTAAATAGAATGAGAAATACCGTGCAAAAAAATATTAGATAAAGTTCCAAGCAAGAATAAAACGGTAGGTATAAACGAAAAGAGCACACTTGATTGGCGAGAATTTTGTTTCATTTTTATAGGGTCTTATATCACTGCTGAATCAAGGTGAAGCTATGGGAGCCTCCACCGAAATTGAATCAGACGGTAATATAATCCGTTATTAAAGTGATTCTAAGAATGCAATTAACGCATTTTTATTAGCGGACGTTAATGCTTCGTAGGCTAACTTAGATGTTTCTGCCTCACCACCATGCCAGCGTATAGCTTCGTCGATAGTGCGCGCGCGACCATCGTGCAAGTAACCAATACGATTCACATCGTTAGGGTCTATCGGTAAAGTCACTGAATCATTCGCTTTGGCATCACCCAGCATAACTTGGCGTGCAAGACCTAAGCCCCATAGCGGTGCAGTTCGCCACTCGGAACCGTTAGCGCTGCCTTCACCTAAGCTGTCAGCAAGCCCCGGCCCCATATCGTGCAATAACATATCGGTATAGGGGTGGATAGTTTGGCTACGCAGTTCAGCTAGCGGATGGTATTCGCTAGTGGTATAGGTATCACGGTGACAGCTCTGACAGCCGATATTTTCAAACACATTTTCGCCAGCTGTTACATCATAGTCACGGCGAGCACCTACACCCAATAGGCTAACGTATTTCGTAAGGTCGTCGAGTTGATCGTCAGCTAACTCTTGGCCAGCAGTGCCACAGTTCGATTGCTGAGAACCACAATCTGGAGCAGGGAAGATGCTAGTCATTACCCCGATATCCGTATTAAATGCGGCGGCAGCTTGATGCTTAACTGAAGTAGTCGCAGCTTTATAGCCAAATCGGCCGAGTCGACTTTCACCTGTAACAGGGTCATCGATAATCGCTGCTCGTCCTGAGATGCCATCATTGTTGGAATCAAGCGGATCTTCCCAAGCGAGTATTGACGATTCAGGAATGGCTTCGAGTAAACCTAAGCCAACTAATTGCGGTGCAATACGCGCAGAGAAGCGGGCAGGTGTGCCATTGCTAAATACATAGTTAGGTGCGCGTAAACCATTGGCTAAATTGGTCCAAGGTCCAAGTGTTACGTTACCTTCTGATGGACCTGTACCCGTTTGATTGATTTGCAAAACGCTGCCGATAGCGGGATCAGGATTGCCATTGGCATCACCGACTTTAAATACCCACTTATCTAAGTTGCCACCTACGTCAGCAACTAGACCACGACCATTACGGACGTGACAGCCTGCACAAGAGGGGTTGATATAATGATTGCCCGCTTTGCCGACTTGTTGTGACCAGATAGGATTGTCATTACGCTCATCGTGAACACCATTAATAAAGTTGGTGTGATGGACGCGACGACCTCTAACAAATGTCTGCGCATTACCCGGGCTCAAGTTGGTTGCGATTTGCATAAAGCGACCGGCAGGCTCTTTACTGTAGTTGTAACCCAGCGTGGTATCACCGCCCAGCAATCCTTTAGCAGGAATTGGTGTGCCATCGTTAACACCTAGGTGATTGTATACACCGCGCTCCCATTCAAAAGGTGCAAGTCCTGGCGTACCAATAACGTAGACATAAGATGTGCCGTAATAGTTAACCCGTGTTCCAGCCGGTGGGTTGATAAGGAATTGACTGATCTCAAATTCCATATTCATGCCAACCGCTAAAGGCTCATTAAAAGTGGCTACGTTTTTCCATCGCTCAGTAATATCGACAGTGTATTTATACTGATTACCTGACGAGCTGATTTTGACAAGGTTGTCATCAAAGGTGCCGCTATCAATTTCTAAAGCGGCAGGGTTAAAGTGGAACTGACCCGTAGTAGTCTGGCCATGGAACCAAACACGGAACTCTTTTGCACCGAGTCGGTTTTCCGTAACATAAGTTGCTCTTATTAAACTTTGACCATTAGGTACATGATCTTCAAATTGAATACGAGCTGTTCGGTATTCCCAGTAATGAGCGAGGTAGTGATCATAATGGTCAGAGTTACCTGGGCCATAAACACCAATATCTTTTGCATGACGGTCGCGACCGCGATCACCAAAGCGTGTAACAACAACGCCATCAGCCCTAACAAACGAAGCGACGGGTTCTAATACAGTTGTTTCATCAAATAGTGCTGCGTAGGCTTGCGCATAAGCAACCGTATGCCAAACGCCACCAGCGCCATCGCCATTGGTTTGCCCAGCGGCTGAGTCGCCAATATAGTAATACAGTGGTTTGCCTTCATAGGCAGCCTGAAGTGAACCATCATTACGCGTGATGGTGGTTAAATCACTTACACCCGATGCAATACCATCAGTGACTAATACTGGAGGCCAACTGGTTGCACAGCCGCCATTACAAAGGCTCACGCCTTGGCCAATAGGGTCATTGTCAAAGATATAAAGCGCGAAGCCAGGTTGGCTAGCACCGGCACCGCCGGCTAAAATATCATTGATTGATGTGACTTCGTTAACCGGAATAATGAGCTCACAGCCTGTTCCGTCAACGATGGTGCCCGCAGGAGTATTTGGACATTGATCTTGACCATCGAGCACGCCATCACTATCAGTATCTAGCGTCACACAGCCTTGAGAATTTACATTACTACCAGGTGCTGTTTGTGGGCACTGATCAATACTGTCATCAACGCCATCACCATCGGTATCAGCTGCCGGTAAACCGTAAACTCTCATTTCAAAAATTGAATAACCGTACGGACTGCTTCGTACTTGACCTAGCATACGGATATAGCGATAGCTTCCAGCGATCTCAACGGTATCGGTTCGATTGCCAAAGGTGCCGCCTGATTGATTGGATAGCGTGGTCCAATTACTGCCGTTGAGCGATCCTTGAATTTCATAGACCGCGGCATTAGCGGCTTCCCAATAGATAATAACTTCTGAAACGGCGAAGGTGGATCCTAGGTCAAGTCTCAACCATTGTGAATCACCAAACACAGAGCCCCAACGGGTATTTAAGTTGCCGTCAACGGCAAAAGCTGCAGCACAGCAAGAGGCTTGCCCCGATTCTTGAGTGCTTGCGGTTGCTGTGGCAGATAGTAATTGTGGAGTAGGTGGTGCAATAGGAACGTGGGCAACAACTTGTATGCGTGTGGCAGCAGACAAACCTATGGGTAGCAAGATAATAGCGACGATGGCCATTAAGCCGACTTTACGATTATGCACAGCCGATAACACACAAGATAAAAGAAGTTTAAAACGTTCGCTGCAAATGCGCATAAAGTACCCGTAGATTTTTATTGGTTATAAAATAGGGTTTAAAATAATGGTTTTGTCACGCTAAAAAAGAATTTTTTTGAAACACGTTATAAACAAAAACCATGCTAATTATTAGAATTACCTAATAATAGTATATGAATCAGCCTATATGCGCGATAAAGATAAGATAAACAGGTAGATATGTAGGTTGAAAAGCGTTAAAAATCGGTTAGATCAAGCCCATTTGAGAGTTAAAATTGGGGTTTAAGAGGCCAGCAAGCTGTTGAAGTTAACGCTTTTTAAGGCTTTAACTCATCATTAGCTATTGGCTCTATAATAAAGTCGCTTAGATAACATCAATAAAATGAACGCACTAACAGAAGAAGCTACTTATGAGCCTGGATTCGTTTAGCAACAAAACCCTATTAATCACTGGTGCCTCAGCGGGAGTTGGAGCGGCTTGTGCGCGTTATTTTGCTCGACAAGGAGCCAGATTGGCATTGGTGGCTCGTGGAGAAGAAGCCTTACAGGCAATGGCTAATGAGTTACGAGAACATACACAAGTGTTAGCGATTGTTGCGGATGTTGCGGACGTTCAGCGATGCCAGCAGATGGTTGAACAGGTTGTTAATACGTTTGGTGAGATCCATATGTTGATTAATAACGCGGGTTTACATCACCGAGGGGAATTTAGCACTTTGCAAGCTGAACAAGTGGCAAGCATGGTCGATGTTAATTTGCGCGCGCCTTTATACCTAAGCTCTTTGGTTTTGCCGCATATTAAGCAAGCAGGTCATGGTGCTGTTGTTATGGTGGGTTCACTGGCAGGTCGAGCGCCGCTGCAAGGTGCAGCTAGTTATGCGTCAACAAAGGCCGGCCTTAGAGCCTTTACCTATTCGTTAGCGGACGAACTTCGCGGTAGCGGTATTGCCATTGGTGTTGTTTCGCCAGGGCCAATTAATACGGGTTTTATTATGGATAGTATTGATGAGGTCGAAGATATTGTTTATTCGCAACCGATGAGTACCGCGGAAGAGGTTGCTGAAAATATTGCTAATATTGCTCGGGGTCAAAGTGTTGAAATACCGATGACGAGCTTGAGTGGTAAGTTAACGACTTTGGCTTATTTGTTTCCACGTTTACGCAGAGCTTTGCGTAAACCGCTTTATGCAAAAGGACGAAAAAATAAAGAGAAGTATCGACGAGATTAATGAGGGTATAAAAAAACCGCGATCCGAGAATCGCGGTTTTTTTTGCTTACATTAAAAGCTACTTTTAAGAAAAATTACTTCTTAGCAGCTTTTTTTGCAGGCTTTTTCTTAGCTTTAGTTTTGGCTTTGGCTTTTTTAGCCGCTGCTGTTGCTTTAGCTTTAGCGGCTGCAGCTTTTTTCTTGTCATCAGCTTTAGCTTTTGCTACAGCACGTTTAGCGGCAGCTTTTGCTTTTACAGCCGCTTTTTTGTCAGCTGCTTTCTGCTTTTTAGCTTCAGCTGCATCACGTTTAGCGATTAATTTAGCTTCAAAGTCAGCTACGGCTTTCTTCAATGCTGCATCAGACTTCATTTTTGCTAATTTAGCATTCGTTGCAGAAGCTCTAACGCGCAATGCTTTGATTTTTGCTGATGTTTTAGCTGCAGCAGATGCTGCTTTCTTAACGGCAGCTTTATCAGCGGCAGTTTTAGATTTTGCAGCTGATTTGCGTGCTGAAGCAACTTTTCTTAGCTCCGCTTTTAAAGCGCGAGCTAAGGATTTAATTTCTTTTTGTAGCTTTTTCAACGCTGCTTCTGCTTTTGCAATTGCAGGTGTTGCTGCTGGTTTCTTAACAGACTTTTTTGCTACTTTCTTAGCTGCTTTTTTTGCTTGCTTAACTTGTGGCATTATTTCTCCTATGAAGATGGTATTCCAGCTTCACGATTGGGTTGAATATTAAAAAATTTAAAAAATGAATGTTACGGAGTGAATGATAGACAATAGAGAAGCTTATTTCACGTCGAATGGTCGCTTCAAGCAATTTTATTTTGTGTTTTTTTACTTTATCGCTTTTTTTTGATGCATTTTCATTTTTTTTCGACGATATATTTTTTATATTGTTATCTAACAAAAAAATAGGGGGGTGTTTTTTATTTATTTGGCTTAGTCATTTAAATGATAGCGAATTTCAATAATAGCCATAACACGTTTTCCTGTAGGGCTTTCAAAAATCACTTCATCATCAATATTTTTACCCAGTAGCGCTTTTGCTAGAGGTGAATCCATGCTGAGTTTGTTTTGAGATAGATCAAATTCGTCAGGTCCGACGATTCGATAGGTTTGTTCTGCACCATCCTCGCCTTCAACGGTAACCCACGCACCAAAAAAAACTTTATTGGTGTTGCTTGGTGTGTCGTGTACCACTTTAAGCGACTCTAATCGCTTTGTTAAAAAACGAACGCGGCTATCAATCTCGCGAAGTCGTTTTTTTCCGTAAATATAATCGCCATTCTCCGAGCGATCACCATTTTTGGCCGCTTCGTGGACTACCGAGGTGACTTGAGGTCGTTCAACCTTCCAAAGTTGTCTTAACTCTTCACGCATCGCGCTTTCACCCTCAGGAGTGATATAGTAGGAGCCTTTAGGGCGTGGCGGTCGATAACGTCCCATAATTGTTTTTTCACTTTGATAAATGAGGTTTATTTGTGCGTTTTATTAAGCCTAATAATGAGTTTAGTCGATGCAAATGACAATCCGACAAATTGCCATGTCTAGCCTTGCCGCGCTGTATATTAGTGTCGCTTGCCTCAATATATCTTTTGCTTGGGCTTCGCCGTCTACAGTTGAGCCTAATACAGCGTCGCTTAACTTTACCGTGACTGGCGATTTAAAGCAGGGTGGTTTATTGATTGGTCAGCTGGATGCTGGGTCGACCATTTATTATAAAGATCGACCTTTACCTGTTACGGCTGATGGCCGTTTTATTATTGGTCTTGATCGAGACGCGCCTAGTCTTATTTCTTTGAAAATAATCAGTGCTGACCAGTCATCGTCTAAATTGCATGAGTTAAAAGTTGCGCCTCGCGACTATGCGATTCAACGTATTGAGGGCGTGGCCAAACAATATGTTAGTCCTGATCCGGCGCAGGTTAAGCGTTCGCGCAAAGAGTCGGCTATGGTTCGCGCGGCACGCAAGCAGCAACGGCAACAAAAAGACTTTTTAGATGGCTTTATTTGGCCAGCTAAGGGGCCAATTTCGGGTGTCTTTGGTTCGCAGCGAGTTTATAATGGCGAGCCACGCCGACCGCATTATGGTGTCGATGTGGCAGCGCCGGTTGGCACGCCAGTTATTGCGCCAGCGGCGGGTTTAGTTACACTGGCAGAGCCAGATTTGTTTTTTTCTGGTGGCACGCTGATTGTTGATCATGGCCATGGTTTAAGCTCAACTTTTTTACACTTGAGCAAATTGTTGGTTGCACCGGGAGACACTGTTGAGCAGGGCGATGCGATTGCCGAGATTGGTGCAACAGGCCGCGTTACAGGCCCGCATTTGGATTGGCGAATGAACTGGACACACGGCAAGCACTCAGTGCGTATTGATCCTCAATTATTGGTAGCGGTGAACGGTAATGAGAAAAAATAAATTAAGCGAGTTAACTCAAAATAAGGTGCAACACTATGTTAGATAAAAAACTACTCAGTATTCTTGTTTGTCCTGTTAGCAAAGGACCTTTGGAATTTGATGAAGCAAAACAAGAGTTAGTATGTAAGGCGAGTGGTCTTGCTTATCCTGTACGTGATGACATTCCTGTGATGCTTGAAAGTGAAGCGCGCCAATTGTCTAGCGAAGAGCTTATTGCTTAGAATTAAGAACTTAGGATTACAATTATGGCTGATACGGTATTTTCTAAAATTATCGCTGGCGAGATTCCATCTAATAAACTTTTTGAAGATGAGCATTGCATTGTTATTCCGGATATTAATCCTGTTGCGCCTGTTCATGTTTTGGTCATTCCAAAAAAGCCTATCGAAAAGCTATCGGATGCTAACCCTGAGGATCAAGCGTTATTAGGTCATTTAATGCTCACTGTAGGAAAGGTTGCTGAACAGTTGGGTGTCTCTAATGGCTATCGCGTGGTGATTAATAACGGCGAAGAGGGTGGGCAGACAGTATTTCATTTACATGTGCATATTATTGCCGGTTTTGCGATGAAAGAAGGCGATATGTAGGCGATTATTGTTACATTCAACTATGCTGTATTGATCAATCGATTTATTGTTGACCTATCGATAATGTTACGTAAATCACTAACAAAAAATTAAGCCAGAGTTTTTATTCATGTCCAAGTCTACTGACCAACCAACTAGCACTTCTGCTATCCGCGAAACATTTCTCCTTTATTTTGAGCAGCATCAACACAGTCGCGTAGCCAGTAGTTCGCTTGTGCCGGGTAACGATGCCACATTGCTCTTTACTAACGCGGGCATGGTGCAATTTAAAGATGTATTTTTGGGTGATGACAAGCGTGACTATGTGCGAGCAACAAGTTCGCAGCGTTGTGTCCGTGCTGGTGGCAAGCATAATGATTTAGAGAATGTTGGTTATACCGCGCGTCACCATACTTTTTTCGAGATGCTCGGCAACTTTAGTTTTGGCGATTATTTTAAAACCGACGCCATTCCTTTTGCTTGGAATTTTTTAACCAAAACACTAGCGATCCCAGAGGATCGACTTTATGTCACTGTCTACGCAGACGATGATGAAGCTTATAATATTTGGCAGCGTGATATTGGTTTAGCCGAAGATAGAATTATTCGTATTGGTGATAACAAAGGTGCTCGCTACGCATCGGATAATTTTTGGTCCATGGGGGATACCGGTCCTTGCGGTCCGTGTACTGAAATTTTTTACGATCATGGTACCGATATTGAAGGTGGTTTACCGGGCACGCCAGAAGAAGATGGTGATCGCTATATAGAAATTTGGAATATCGTTTTTATGCAGTTTAATCGCTCGGCGGACGGCGAGATGGCACCATTGCCTAAACCCTCGGTTGATACCGGTATGGGTTTAGAAAGAATTGCCGCTGTTATGCAGGGTGTTCATAGTAACTACGAGATTGATCTGTTTCAGCAATTGTTAGCAGCTGCTGCGGATGTATTAGGTATTAAAGATGAAGGCCAAAGCTCACTGCGCGTAATTGCCGACCATATACGCTCTTGTGCGTTTTTAGTTGTCGATGGTGTTATGCCTTCAAATGAAGGGCGAGGTTATGTTTTACGTCGCATTATTCGTCGCGCTGTTCGGCACGGTAATAAATTAGGCGCTAAAGATTTATTCTTTTGGCAGTTGGTTGCTCCATTAGCAACAGTGATGGGAGAAGCCTATCCTGAATTAGTGAGTTTGCAGCAGAAAATTGAGCAGGCGTTAAAGAGTGAAGAGCAGCAATTTGCTGTAACGCTTGAGCAAGGTATGAAAATATTAGAGCAGGATCTTGCTGGCTTAAAAGAGAGTGTGATTCCAGGTGAAACGGCATTCAAACTTTATGATACCTATGGATTTCCGTTAGACCTAACGGCTGACATTGCGCGTGAACGAGGCATGACGATTGACGTTGATGGTTATGAGCAAGCAATGCAGAAGCAGCGTGCACAAGCTAAGGCGGCAAGTCAGTTTAAATCGGGTGGAGCCGAAAAGTTAGATCTAGATGCTGCTGGCGTGAATCAAAATACAGAGTTTAATGGCTATGACCAGTTAAGTGATCAAGCCACGGTTCAAGCATTGTTTGTTGAAGGCGATTCGGTTGAGTCTTTGCAGGCGGGTGATAGTGGTGTTGTGGTGTTAGATAAAACGCCATTTTATGCCGAGTCAGGTGGTCAGGCCGGTGACTTTGGCCAGTTGCAAACATCTCAAGGCAGCTTTGCCGTTTCGGATACGCAAAAGCAGGGCAATACTTTTTTACATCGTGGCAGTTTAAGCGACGGCGTTATTAAGGTTGGCGATGTTATTGATGCGCAAGTGAGTGAGTCGGCACGGCAAGCAACGGCACTTAATCATTCGGCGACACATTTACTGCATGCTGCGCTGCGACAAGTACTAGGTGAGCACGTTACACAGAAAGGAAGCTTAGTTGACACTGAACGATTGCGTTTTGACTTTTCTCATCCTGAAGCGGTTTCAGCTCAGCAATTGCAGGCAATAACGCTATTAGTCAATGATCAGATACGAGCAAATTCTGCAGTACAAGTTGCTGTGACTGATATGGATTCAGCGGTTGAAGCTGGCGCGATGGCTTTGTTTGGCGAGAAGTATGGCGATGAAGTTCGTGTTTTATCGATGGGTACGGATAAATTTTCGGTTGAGTTATGTGGTGGTACGCATGTTGAGCGTACTGGCGATATTGGTTTAATGTTAATGGTTTCTGAATCCGGTATTGCGGCCGGCGTTCGTCGTATTGAAGCCGTCACCGGTGCTGGTGCGTTAGCGTTAGTTGATCAAGCTGAGTCTACAATTCAGCATGCGGCACAATTATTAAAAACTAACCCTGCAGATATGACGACTAAAGTTCAGCAAATGCTGGATCAGCAAAAAACCTTAGAAAAGAAATTACAACAGTTGCAGCAAAAGTTAGCGAGTAGTGTGGGGAGTGATTTAGCTGAGCAGGCAATAGATGTTGATGGTGTTAAGGTTTTAGCAGCCGTGCTTGAAGGCGCAGATCCTAAATCGTTGCGCGATACGGTTGATCAGCTAAAGCAAAAAATGGGTTCTGGCGTTGTTATTCTTGCGGCACCTGGCGATGATAAAATTGCATTAGTCGCGGGTGTAACGGATAGCTTAGTTGAGCGCATTCGTGCGGGAGATATTATAAAATCTCTATCGGCTGCAGTTGGTGGTAAAGGCGGTGGTCGTGCTGATTTTGCACAAGGTGGAGGCGTGGATCATGGCGCTTTAGCTGGCGCGATTGAACAGGCTAAGCAGGATGTCATTAACGGACTTGCTTAGTATTTTGGCTGCCTAGTATTTTAGATGCCTAGTGCTTTAGATGCTTAGTACTTTAAATGTCCATTCACTATCTGGGTCAAAATCGTCGAACAATAACCGATGATTTTGATTTTGATCTTGATTCACCCTCATTCTCAGTCCCAGTCCCGAAGCATACCCTTTTAAACCCGCAGTATTATTAGGTTTTTCTGTATCCTGATAATATTTTAACAAGGCATGACTAATATGTTATAGTGTATCAATTCGTGGTTCAAAAACTGATTATGTTTAAAAAAACAACAAAACAACAAAACAACAAAACAATAAAAAGAGTTTGTCGTGAGAGCTAAGCTTTTAAATTTATGTCTAATTTTTTCTATTGTCGGCTGTCAATCAGGCGATTATTGGGACTTATTAGTGCATTCAGAAACCGCTAATGTGGTTGAAACCTTCGCCATCGAAGGTTTTGATACAAAACAAGACTGCGAAAAAGTGGGTGAAAAGCAATACAAAGACGCGACTCGCTTGTGTGTTAAGCGAAAGCTAACTCTTTAAGATCCATCCTCAAGTACTCTTCTCATTCGATCGAAACTAATACAAAAAGCCTACCAAGCAGAATAAATGTTCTTGCAGTGTAATTCTGAACAAAAAATAGCTTAGGTTTTACCGTATACTTAAAGCATCTTTACGGCGCTTTAGCGTAGATTAACCCATAACGATTATTTCTATTACACCTCTATCTGGTAGTTGGCGAATGACAAAATACATCACCATTATGGATACCACTTTGCGCGATGGTGAACAGACGCAAGGGGTTTCTTTTTCGCCTGACGAAAAAGTGAGTTTGGCAACCGCGTTACTCTCTAAATTAAAAGTCGATCGTATCGAGGTCGCTTCAGCGCGCGTGTCTGCTGGTGAGCAGCAAGCTGTTGCAAGAATTAATGACTGGGCTAAGACCGAAGGCTACGATGGTCGCGTTGAAGTGCTTGGCTTTGTTGATCACACTAAAAGTGTTGATTGGATTGTTGAAGCCGGTGGCAAAGTGATTAACTTGCTGACTAAAGGCAGCGAGAAGCATTGTCATAACCAACTCGGCAAAACCCTTGAGCAGCATGTTGACGATATCAAAGTCACTGTTAACTACGCTCAACAAAAAGGCCTGTCGGTGAATGTTTATTTTGAAGATTGGTCCAATGGCTATGCCGATAGCCCTGATTACGTTTACGGTTTAGCTGAAGCGTTAGCCGACTGTGGTATAGCGCACTTTATGCTGCCAGATACACTAGGTGTTATGTCACCGAGTGAGGTCTATGACAGTCTTTGTGATATGACTCAGCGCTTTCCTAATCATCGTTTTGATTTTCATCCGCATAATGATTATGGCTTAGCAACCGCTAATGTTATGGCTGCTGTAAATGCAGGTGTCGATGCGATTCACTGTACAATCAATTGTTTGGGTGAGCGAGCAGGTAATGCTTCACTCGCAGAAGTGGCTGTTGTGTTAAACGATAAAATGAGCTTGAACTTAGGTATTGATGAATCACATATGGTTAGTGTGAGTCAGATGGTTGAAAGCTTCTCAGGTAAGTTTGTTGCTAATAATACGCCTATCCTTGGCTCTGATGTGTTTACCCAAACGGCAGGTATTCATGCCGATGGAGATCATAAAGGTAATCTCTATGTCAGCAAATTGTATCCAGAGCGCTTTGCTCGCAAACGGACTTATGCGCTGGGAAAAATGAGTGGCAAGGCTTCACTATTAAAGAATCTTGAAGAGCTAGGTATTACGCTTTCATCAGACGATCAGAAAAAAGTATTAGAACGTGTGGTGGAGTTAGGCGATTCTAAGCAGCGTATTACCTCGGATGATCTGCCTTTTATTATTGCCGATGTTTTAGAGCGTGATGTCTATCAGCATATTGTATTGACGCATTGTGACTTACAAAGCCAGATGAATGAGCAGGCGACTGCGGCTATAACTGTTGAAATTGATGGCGTTAGTTATTCGGCTGAAGGGCAGGGTAACGGTGGTTTTGATGCCTTTACTGCGGCGATTAGTCAGATTTTGGCTGAGCTAGATTTAGCTTTGCCAGAGTTGTTGGATTATCAAGTGCACATTCCGCGTGGCGGCAATACTAATGCTTTAACTGAGGCGAGTGTCACTTGGCAGTTGGCTAATAATGCGAAAACCACAACTCGTGGTATGCATGCTAATCAGGTGTTCGCGGCGGTTGAAGCGACCTTGCGTGTATTAAACCGCTTACTGCATGAGCGCATGCAATAAGCGGTTGTCTCATCGCTTATTTAGATTGAATTGACTTAGCCTTGCGCGAGTAGTTTTTCTGCAACCTTGTCACCAAATTCATTGGTGGCAATCATTCTTACATCAGACCCTGGCTTCGATAAATCAGCCGTTGAATAACCATCAGCAAAAATACCTTGCATTGCAGCCCATACATTCTTAGCTTCGTCATGCATGCCAAAACTGTATTCCAGCATCATGGCAACTGAGCCAATCATGGAATAAGGGTTAGCAATGTTTTGGCCAGCGATATCCGGTGCAGAGCCGTGTGACGGTTCGTAATAGGCTTTTTCTGGCCCAATACAAGCGGAAGGCATTAACCCTAAAGAGCCTAGTATGCCGCCACCTTGATCACTCAAAATATCACCGAACATATTTTCCATCACCATGACGTCAAACTGGCCTGGATTTAAGCACAACGCAGTCGCGGCAGCATCAACGAGCATATGTTTAACTTCAACATCGGGAAAGTCCGGTGCGATTTCTTCGAGGACTTCGTTCCACAATACGCTTGATTTTAAAACGTTGCTTTTGTGGATGTTGTGTAGCACTTGTTTTCTGCCACTGGCTACTTTAAAAGCTTCAATCAAAATACGACTAATTTGATCTTCGTCGTACTCGAGCGCTTCGTTCACATAGCGTCGACCGTCGGCATTAACACCCACCTCTTTGTTACCAAAGTAAAGGCCGCCAACTAATTCGCGAACCATGATTAAATCAATACCCTCACCAATAACTTCAGGCTTTAATGGCGAAAAGTGAGCGAGTTCTTTGGGAAGCGAGACAGGTCTAAAGTTCGCATAAGTGTTCAAGCGTCGACGCATTGGCAGAAGGGCGCCACGCTCGGGCTGAAGATCAACAGGAATCTTTTTAGAGTCCTCATGGCTTAGGCCGATTGGGCCTTTAATGAGAGCATCGACTTCGTCGCAGATGGCTTTGGTTTCGTCAGGAAAGCAATCGCCATGGCTAAAATAAGCATTGGCACCAAAGGCAGCAGGGATTAACTCAAAGCTAACATCGTTTCTTTGTTCGATGAGTTTGAGGATTTTAACGCCTTCGTCCATGATTTCAGGGCCGATGCCGTCACCGGCAAAAATACCAATTTTGTAACGTGTCATTATCTTATCCAATTGAAAGTTGTAGGGTTTGCGGTTGATCGTAACTCTTTATTGACTTGTTTCTTACTTTTAAGCTGTATTTATAGGTTTTTAAGGGTCAGTTTTCTTCCTAGTAGAGAAAATACTCATTGACCGAAGCGCGCGCATTTTAACAAGATTTTGAGTATGAATGGCAGTCTTTAAAATAATTTACTCAAAATGGTTGCACTTTGGATGCGGATCAGTAGAATGCACGCCTCCAACGCTGCGTCCCCTTCGTCTAGTGGCCTAGGACACCGCCCTTTCACGGCGGGAACAGGGGTTCGAGTCCCCTAGGGGACGCCATCTTTTTAAGTCATTGTTTTTCTTTACGTTACTCACCTTAAGCTCATCCAGTGTCACACTTTTGTCACAACTGTTGAATCGTTAGCGCGCATAAGTGTTTAATTAGAACCTAAATTAAATATTGATTAGCTTTTCCGACATCCCATTTATGGTGGAGCACAATGAGCACTCTCAAGGGTTTACTTTATTATTCCATTACTGAGGCAGTAATTTGGATATTATCTATCCTCATTACCTGTTTTATTCTTTCGTTTATAAGTGTTTTCGTTTATCAAACATTTATTCTGTTATCGACTGATAATGGCTGGGTTAATATCGATACTCATACAGTTTTTTCAGTACCATTGAATCTTCTAAATATTGATATTTATTTTAATTTTTTTAAAATGCCTTACATGTTATTTTCATTGGTGGTATTTATTTTTTTTGTTTCGTTAGTTATTCTCATGTCATACTTTTTTTTTATAAAGAATATAGCCAGTCAAGTTAGGAATATTAGACGCAATAGTTCCTATAAAGAGAAGATTGAAATTACTGTTTTTTCAGTCTTGCCCGTTTTGATTTTTACTCCCTCGATTATTTCATTAATTCTTATTATATACTCGAGTTGGCAGTTTGGTGCTTTATCTTTACTTTTGCTTTTTATTTTAAGTAATCAGATTCGGATTGATGATATATCTATTATCGAGCATAAGCTTGATACATTATCGAAGGCGCTAATTAATAACTCAAATGTTTTTGAGAAATATAAGCTTATACATCAATGTAACCATGATCATGAAATCCCCTTGAACTTGGATGAAAGTGAAGCTGTTCTTTCAAGTATAAGGCTTAAAGTTATTACTCTTTCAGAAATAATCAACTCAATAACTAAATATATACTAGTAATTGTTTGGCTAATTAAATTTATCTTACTTTAAATTTAGTGGTATGTGCGGTTTGCTCGAGGAATTAGTTGGCAGGTATTCCTTTTAACCTTTACCTAATATTATGCTCTTCCCATCTGCAACAATGATGCACTTGAAATATAGTTAATGGTAGGCAATGGTAAGTAAAGTAAGTAACGTAAAATAAAAATTTAACTAGCGTGGGCCGAGCCCTCTAGGGAGGCACATTTTAGGCCTCCGTTCATTCCTATACTTTCTAGTCGTCCTAAAAAAAATAATTCTATTGGTTTACTTCCAAATAAAATTTATTAAATATCTAATAGATACGAGTAGTCTAAGTGATACCCACTTTAAAAGTTGATTATTTTCAATTGATTTGGCTAAGGGTGGTGATTTCTTATAGTAGAAACGAATTAAATTTCGGCCGATCTTGGTTCTAATAAGAACCTCATCTCTGTATTCTCTATAAAATCTCACCAAATCGGAATCTTTTGATCCAGATGCAGCCGTAACTACATAGCATTTATCATTATCTGAAGGGGTCCTTGTCGACATTTTTGAAGAAGAGTCAACTAAAGTTGGAACCTTGGTAGCGCATTGAATAAAAAGCTCATTTATTTCCGTTATTAACTCCATGCTAGTTTCAATTCCATTTATATTATTAATTAATTCGTTGACCATTGCTGAAATAACCATTATCGCTGGCTCTTTTTTTGAGAAATATTCTTGAACACGGACATTATACAAAAGTGGAGCTAAATCTTTAACGAGATAACTTGATGACGCGGCTTCATCAATGGATCCCCCAGTGTGAATTTTAGACAGTACTGAGGCGGCCTGATGCCTTGAGCTTGTCATATCCCTAATGTTGCACTGAGCTGAAGGGTTACATCTTACTTCGATAGCCGAGACAAAATTATTAATAATGTATTCACTATTTTTGCTTTCGTTTGAGTTAAGTATTTCAATTAAAAATATTACTATATCTATACTAATCGAAGCTTTTATGGCGTGTTCAAAAGAGTTTAGATCATAATAGGTATTGATTTTTTCATAAGCTCGATCAGTGAAATCATCTAAAAAATCCCTGTATTTATTCATATAATCTTCTCTTGTTTGTATTTTTTGGAGTGTAGTTTTAATAAAGAGTCTGATTAATCTTACTCTGATAAAAGCCTTATTAAAAGAGTTCAGCTGGATCAAATAGATATTTAGGGATCGATTTATAATAGTTAAGATAGTATATGGATTCATGTAGCCAATGCCTCCGTCCTAATGTTATGCTCACCCAACTGTGACACTGTCACAGTTTAAAAGTAAGTAGTGGTAAATAACGGTAAGTATCACTTAGAAACTACTTGAACTAAAAGTAGGTAAACATAAGTAAACATTACTAAAAGTAAGTCAAATAGCTCTTTTTATTTGCGAGTCCCCTAGGGTCGCCATCTATTCTTCTTTTGTACCTTTACAAAAGTCTGTACCTCCTTCCAGTTTCGACCTATTATTTAGTCTAGTTTATTTCATGTTGTGTTTATATCTGCCTCACGGTAACTTTGTGTTTTGGCCGATTTCTTGATGCTTCGGCAGATTCTTATAAAAGGGTATCTACCTCATGCTAAGTCTTACCGTTAGTCCTCGATTCGCTGAAACTGATGCTTTAGGGCATATCAACAATACGGTGCTGCCTGTTTGGTTTGAGCAGGGGCGGCATAGTATTTTTGAGGCTGTTCACCCAAAGTTAAGCGTTGATGATTGGCCTTTAATTCTGGCAAAAATGTCGGTCGAGTTTGTTGCTCAGATCTTTTTTGGCGAGGACGTTGAGATTCGCACGGGTATAGAGAAGATTGGCAATAGCTCAATGCTTGTCAAGCATGAAGCTTGGCAGCGTGACCAATTAGTGGCACGCGGTGATGCAGTAATGGTTTATTTTGATTATCAATCTAACCAGTCTGCGAAAATCTCTGAAGATATTAGAAAGCGTCTTGCGCCAATAATGATAAATATCTAATGGTGTCATTCAGTTTGAAAGTTCGCCTTAGCATTTAGTCAGGTTGGTTGTTAATAACCGGATTAAAGTAAGGCGAGTGTTTTGGACATCACTTAATTAAGCAGCAAACATATCATTTTCAAGCGACAGCAGTTTTTGTTTAGCGGGTAAGCCGCCTGCATAACCTACCATTTTTCCATTGCTGCCAATAATGCGATGACAAGGAATAATAATACTTAAAGCATTTGCGCCATTCGCGTTGGCGACGGCACGAATCGCTGTTTTATTATTAATCGTTTCTGCAAGCTTTAAATAGGTTGATGTGTTGCCAAATGGGACATCGATAAGGGCCTGCCAAACACTTTTTTGAAAATCGGTACCTACGGTCAACACTGGTATATCAAAGGTCTGACGCTTGCCATTAAAGTATTCGTTTAATTGCTCTTTAGTTTTTGTGAGTACCGCGCTATTTTTTTCGATCATGAGTGCTTTTAAGCCGTTTTGTAATCGAGAATCAATTGCGCGTCTGCCTTTTCTATAGCGCCAATCACAAAGGCAAAGTTTATCTTCGAAAGAGCCGAGTATCAGTTCACCGAAGGGCGATGGGTAGTATTGGAGATGAATGGATTTCATGTGCTTCCTTCCTTAGCCGGATGTATTAAATCAGTATTAACCTTTTCATGATTAATCGTTTCATGGTGTCCTATTCGATTTCGACAAAAGGCTGTCCTTACTCTCATTGGCTGAGATTGCAATCTATTGAATAAGATCGACAACATTATGTTTGTGAAAATGGAATTCGCCATAGCATTTAAGGACAGAATACTTAGCATAAAGTGCCATTTTATTTTTCATACGATTTATCTTTAAGTGGCTATTTTTTAATGACTAATAATTAAAAGAATAGGTGTATGAGTCAGTATGTTTGCAATGACAGAAACGCTTTTTATTGGCTAGCGTATTAGTCGATAGATGGCCATTAGATGGTCATGACACTGACATCCTTACGCATAATTATTACTGCGCCAGTGGCCGTTTTATGACAAAATTGTTCTTTTGGGCGCAGGGTCTATTTTGCGCTTTTACCTATTTTCTTTCCTATTAATGGATAACGGAGTTGTTAACCGCTTATGACTGCTGAGCAAAGTTGTGCCGCATTGCAAATTAACGGCTTGGAGAAGACCTATAAAAATGGCTTCCAGGCGCTTAAAGGGATTAGTCTAAATGTTGAGGCGGGTGATTTTTTCGCGTTGCTCGGCCCTAATGGTGCCGGCAAATCGACAACCATAGGCGTTATCTGCTCATTGGTATCCAAAACTGCCGGTCAAGTGAGTGTGTTTGGTCATAATATTGATACGCACTTTACTGAGGCCAAGCAATGCATTGGCGTTGTCCCGCAAGAGTTTAATTTTAATCAGTTTGAAAAAGTGCTCGATATTGTTGTCACCCAGGGTGGGTATTACGGTTTGCCTCGAGAGATAGCGTTGAAGCGGGCTGAAAAATACCTTCGTCTGTTAGATCTTTGGGATAAACGCGGCACGGTTTCTCGAACACTCTCTGGAGGAATGAAACGTCGTCTTATGATAGCTCGCGCGTTGGTCCACGAGCCGAAATTGTTAATCTTAGATGAGCCGACAGCCGGTGTTGATATTGAATTGCGTCGCTCAATGTGGGATTTTTTAGAAAAGGTTAATGCCACCGGTACAACTATTATTTTAACGACGCATTATCTCGAAGAGGCAGAAAGTTTGTGTCGCAACATCGCTATTATTGATGCGGGAAACATCATAGAAAATAGTAGTATGAAAGCATTGCTGCGAAAGCTAACACGAGAAGTGTTTGTTTTAGATACCAAGGAATTAATTTCAAGTGATTTAAAACTAAGTGGCTTTATCCTTCGCATTATGGATGAGCATTGTATTGAAGTTGAGATTGATCAACACCAAACGCTTAATCAGTTATTTGATCAGCTGGCAGAGCAAGATATTACGGTTGTAAGTATGCGTAATAAAGCTAACCGTCTAGAAGAGATGTTTGTCTCTGTACTAAACGCTCCAGAAGAGCAGAGCGCAGAGTCTGAAGTATCAGACTCTGATCCATCCACTACTCAAACTAAAGGAGCGGCAGTATGAATATGTTGGGTCAGTGGATCGCATTTAAAACTATTGTTTATCGAGAGATTCGTCGTTTTATTCGGATTTGGGTGCAAACTTTGGTGCCACCAGCAATTACCATTGCACTTTACTTCGTAATTTTTGGCAGCTTAATCGGTTCACGTATCGGTGATATGGGCGGCTTTGATTATATGCAGTTTGTTGTGCCAGGTTTAATTATGATGGCGATTATTCAAAACTCCTATGGCAATGTTGTGTCCTCTTTTTTCGGCACTAAATTTCAGCGCAATATAGAAGAGATGTTAGTTTCGCCGGTAAAAGACATAACGATACTATTAGGTTATGTGGTGGGCGGTATGGCGCGCGGTTTAGCTGTTGGTGCCATTGTTACATTGCTGTCGTTGTTTTTTACCGATTTAGATGTCCACAATTGGTGGGTGACCATTAGCATGGTGTTTTTAACGGCGCTGGTATTTTCTTTAGCCGGTTTTATAAACGCTATATTTGCAGAGAATTTCGACGATATTTCTATTATTCCAACCTTCGTATTAACACCGATGATTTATTTGGGTGGGGTATTTTACTCTGTCGATTTGTTACCTGATTTTTGGGCGAACGTCTCTTTGATAAACCCAATTCTTTATATGGTGAATGGCTTTCGCTTTGGTATTCTCGGTGCTAGTGATGTAGGTATAGTGCATGCATTTGTCATGTTAATTGTATTTGTTGTTATTGGTTTCTCTACAGCTTTATATTTATTAACTCGTGCTGAAAGATTGCGTAGTTAGTGTTTTTAAAAAATAAACGTATTAAATAATTGAGTATTTTGGATTCAGGCTAATTATCTATGAGTGAACGAATTGATAACTATGCGACGGGCTCTTCGTTAGGTGAGGGCAGTCAATATGATCAGGCCTATGATCCTGCGCTGTTATATTCAATCTTGCGTTCTGATTATCGTGGCACGGTAACGAGCTTTGTCGAATCTGCATACGGCCATGATTTGTGGCAATGTTATGAGCTTTCTTGGTTAAATGATTTGGGTGTACCGCAGGTGGCTTGCGCCGATATTACTATCCCTATGGCATCTCCGGCTATTGTTGAATCAAAGTCACTTAAGCTCTATCTCAATAGTTTTCATCACCGTAAATTTACACATCAAGATGATGTTCAACGTGTTATTGAAGCGGACTTAACTGCATTGCTTGGCGCAAGTGTGGATGTGGTTATTTGCTCGGCATCTATTGCTGATAAGCCAAACTCAGAACCGTCAGATATTATCTTGTTAGATGGTTTAGCGGTTGAATGTCATCAATATCAACGTGACCCTAAACTCTTATTGCTTGATGCCGATACTCAACAAGTCAGCGATGAGTATCTTTGTTCACATTTATTGCGAAGCCATTGTCCAGTCACCAATCAGCCGGATTGGGGGACATTAACGATCCGCTACTCAGGCGCGGCGATTAATCGAGAGAGTTTGCTGCGTTATATTGTTAGCTTTCGCCAACATAACGGCTTCCATGAGCAATGTGTCGAGCAAATTTATTCGGATATTATGACTCAATGCGAGCCAGACTCACTGACGGTGTGCGCTCAATACACTCGTCGTGGCGGTATTGATATTAATCCTTTGCGGTCTAGCGATAATCGACCGCTTGTTTTAAATCGAGTTTGGCGTCAGTAAAATTCATATCACTAATCTGTTAGTCCAGTAGGTACAGCACTATGTTCTTATCAGAAACAACATTGATCTTGGCTAGCGGTTTTTGGCTAACGCTTATGATTGCTTGTTTTATCTTTGCAATTGTAGCGATAAGGAGCCGTCGTCAGTTGAGTGATTTAGATCGTATTATTGATACTCAACGCGGCCATATTCAAAAACTTTCATCATCGATGCCTGAGTTGGCGATAGCTGAAGAAGACGATTCAGGCGAGAATGGTGCGTTATTACAGGCGCAGCAGTATGCCGACAGTTTAAAGCAGCAAATAGCATCGATGGACGAGCTTCAAAAGCAGTAGTTAATTACCACCGAGAACGAATTGGCTACGGTCAGTGATAAATTAGTAGATCTAGAGCAGGATTTATTAGAGAGTGAAGCGCTAGTTAATTCTTTGCAAAGCGAAAACGCCATTCTCGAGCAGCAAGTAAAAACATTAACCGATATTTTAGATGTCGGTGATCTTGCAACCATGCGTGAGATTATCGTTAATTTCACAGAAGAGACGCGCGGCCTATTGGCAACGATTACTGATTTAGAAAATCAGCGTGTCGAGTTGCTTCAGCAGCTTGAAGATACAGAGTCTAACGAAAAAGGAACAGTTGGCGCCGTAGTGGGGCTTAAACGAAAACTATCTCTTGCGGAAGAGCGAGTTAAAGAGGTAGAGACAGCTTATGACCTGCTTGTTGAGGGCAGCTCTACCGCTGGTTAGATTTTACTTCTTTATATGGCGGTGAGGGAGGGATTGATTATTCCAGCCTAGGGGCTGTAATACCCCCTTCGGGGCTGCGTCGCTTTGCTTCTTGTCTTAACTCGTTGCACGAATTAATCGCACCCTCTATTGGGTTCGAATCTGGAGTACGCAATATCGGATGGCTGGTGAATTTTTTCTACTGTTTCTTTGTATTTGGCGGTGAGGGAGGGATTCGAACCCTCGGTACGTTGCCGTACACACACTTTCCAGGCGTGCTCTTTCGACCACTCAGACACCTCACCGTATTTAATCTCTAGTATATGCGCTTTCTTTTTATACTAGAAAGCGCGGCACTCTATCCTAGATGCTTTGCGCTGTAAACCCATCACTATCGCGATGCTAACACTCAATAAAACTTCTATGAGCGCGCTAAATACTTGTCACGATTAACAAGGAACTCATCGGTTACTTGCGTCATAACGTCTTCATCATAAGGTCTAAGCCCACTTAAAATTAAGTTTTTCTGGCCTTTACCAACAACCTTGTCACCCGACATTAAACTAAAAGAAAATAAGCCATTGCCACGCTTACCTTGTACATCAAGCGAGCTCTTATCGAGTCGTAATGTAATGTTTTTAGCATGCACATCGTCAAGCTCAAAAGACATGCTCTTGTAAATAATCAGCGGCCTAGCAGGGTTAATCATAACGCCTTGCTCTTTCATTAACGGGACTAAAATATGCGGGAAGTTTTGTCCAGAAAAACGCACATAACTCTTGGTCAAATTTTCAATGGTTTCGGTGTCGCTGTCTTTGTCACCGGCCATTTCTATACTTAATATTTTTTTCCCTTTCTCTGTGCTTACATCTTGATGAAGTTTGTTATCAGCACTAAGTCCACTATTGTCGGAATATATAATCGGCACATCAGCGCCTAACATTTCTAAAAATGAAAATTCCATCGATGAATGTAAGCCATAACGATTGAGCGCAATGGCAAATAATAAATCGCCAGGCACACAAAAGCGTTTGGAATCTGCATCATGTATCGGGTTAAAGTCACCGGCAACATGCTTGGCAAAACGACAGGCTTGATCAGCACTAATCATTATTTGATTATTTGTATTCTGACTTGAGTCAGAATGTAGATAAGCAACTAAAAAATTCATAGGGTTTAAATATAATCAAAGAGTAGTAAGAGGGGTTAAAACAAAATAGAGAGAGCTATTTTTAAGCTCTCTCTATTAAGTAAGGCCTAACGTTTAGCTAAAACCTTTTTTACAGTATAGCGATAAGCTCAATTTCAAATACAAGAGCTTGGAATGGGCCAATTGCGCCACCAGCACCTTGTTCGCCATAAGCAAGTTGATAAGGAATAAATAACTTCCACTTTGCGCCAACTTCCATTAACTGAAGCGCTTCTGTCCAACCAGGAATGACACCATTAACAGGGAATTCAGTTGGCTCATTACGGCTGTAAGAGCTATCGAACTCATCACCATTAATTAACGTGCCGCGATAATGTGTGCGAACCGTTGATGTTGCTTCAGGCTTGTCGCCGCTACCGGCTTCTAACACTTCGTATTGTAGGCCAGACTCGGTAACCACAACGCCGTCACGTTTGGCGTTCTCGGCTAAAAATGCTTCGCCTTCTTTTGAGTGCTCGGCTGCAAGCGCTTCGCTTTCTGCTGCCATAGCGGCTTGAATTTCTTGGAAAGCCGCGTTAATGGCATCGCCTTCGATTCTTGGTGGCTGGCTGTTGAAGCCATCTTTTATACCAGCAATAGCCGCGGCAAGTGATACTTCTTTGAACGCGCCTTTTAACTGCTGGCCCATTTGCATGCCAATGCCATAAGATGCTTTTAATTCTGTAGTGGATAAGTCGATTTCAGACATAGTTATCTCGTGAGTTTGATTTAAGTATGATAGATGGCCAAATTTGCTTTATGTTGATAGGGCTTGGGCCAATCTGGTTCTACGAAAGGACAGGGAAATAAGCATAAGATAGGGTGTAAACCCTTGATGGCTAGACGATCCGGCATTTCGATGCGCGGCATTATACCTAATAACGCTCAAGTCTCTACCTTTCGTAATTACTGTGGATGTCGGTGAACGCCTCTAGCCGGCTAGCGCCTCAATTTGGGGCCGTTTATGGCTTTTTGGACTGTTAATGGGCTTGTTGTTTACTTATTGGCAGCTTTTGTATCTGTTTAGACGGTTTTTAATAAGCCAAGGGCGGATAGCGTTTGTCTACGATTCAGTTTAAATGAGACAATGGATGCCTGTGAATCAACACCTTGTGCATCAATTCGTAGGCATAAGATTAGAGATACTGCTAGATAGAAGAAGTGTTAAATAGAAGAAGAGCTAGATAAAAGAAGTGTTAAATAGAAGGCTAAATAATGACTAATAGTTTGACCCACCTTAATGCTGATGGCGAAGCCCATATGGTTGATGTTTCGAGTAAGTCTGATTCGCTTCGCATAGCTATCGCAAGCGCTACAGTGATGCTCAATGAGCTCGCTTTTGAGCAGTTATCCAACGGCAACAATAAAAAGGGTGACGTTATTGCTGTGGCGCGTATTGCGGGTATTCAGGCGGCTAAAAAATGCAGTGATCTGATACCGCTTTGCCACCCCTTGATGTTGTCATCTGTTTCACTCGAGTTTGATCTAAAAAGTGAGACGCACAGTATTGATCTTCGAGCGATATGCAAAATCACGGGGCAGACCGGTGTCGAAATGGAGGCGTTGACGGCAGTCTCGGTTGCAGCCCTAACCATTTATGATATGTGCAAGGCAGTGGATAAATCGATAGTCATTTCTGAGATTGCGCTGGATGAGAAAACCGGCGGAAAAAGTGGCCATTGGCAGCGCGAAGTTTAACTGGATTTTTAATAAATGATTAAAGTACTTTTATTTGCACGCTTAAGAGAGCAACTTGAAGTTGGTAGTCTTAGTTTTGACTGGGCTGACGACGCTACTGTCGATGTGTTGGCGAATCAATTAGTCCAGCAACAGGGTGCTAATTGGCAGGTGTTACTTGCGGATGAAATTGTGGTGGCGATTAATCAACAGGTTGTCGGTCGCGATGCGCTAGTGAGTGCCGGTGACGAAGTGGCTTTTTTTCCTCCTGTAACAGGTGGTTAGTTTTATGAGTGCCAATGAGTCGTTAAATACTTCGCCACTTATCAATGTCGTTATTCAAGAGTCTACTTTTAACCTGGCTATTGAGTGTGATCGTTTAACGGCGATGCTCGGTGATCAGCATCTGAATATGGGCGCGCTTGCGTCTTTTGCAGGTAACGTTAGAGCTGTCGAGACTAACTTAGAAAATACTGATCAAGACGATATCAATGCTTATGGCGAATTCCGAGCCTTAGAGATTGAGCATTATCCCGCAATGACGCAGTTATCAATCGAATCGATTGTTTTAAAGGCTAATCAACGATGGCCTTTTTTGGGCTGCAAGGTGATACATCGTGTTGGTCTTTTAGATATAGCTGACCCCATTGTTTTGGTGTTAGTTGCTTCGAGCCATCGCAAAGAAGCTTTTGCCGCTTGTGAGTATATTATCGACTATTTAAAGAATGCAGCTCCGTTTTGGAAGAAAGCGATTTTTGAGCACGGTGAGCAGTGGGTTAACGCCAAAGCGAGTGACGCTTTAGCGCTGGATAAATGGGCCTGATGGTATAAACAGCGTTGTTATTCATGGCGCAATCGGATATTGTCCTGACAGTTTAAAAATACCTTTCGCTTGTCGTTTTTGGTATAAAATAATTATAGTATTTTCAATGTCTTACAGGTTTTTGTTAAAGCGTGCCATTTTGTAATATTGTCTCAAATTCAGCGCTGAACTGATCCTGATAAGAACGAGTATTGATTGGTTTAAGTTTAGGTATACGTTTATGGCTATAGATCAGCGTGCGCTTCGTAATGCGCTTGGACAGTTTCCAACCGGCGTTACTGTTGTGACGGCTGACCCAGAGGGCTATGCGCCTTTTGGTGTAACCGCTAATTCCTTTGCTTCGGTTTCATTGGATCCACCCTTGGTACTTTGGAGTCTGCAAAAAAGCTCAGATACATTTGATGCATTTGCTGCCGCAAAACATTTTGCGATTAACATATTAAGTGATCAGCAGCAGGATATTTCAAATCAGTATGCCAAGAAGAGCAGTCATGATTTAGATACCGAGCACTATCAATTGGGTGTTTCAGATATGCCATTATTGAATGGCGCGATAGCCAGTTTTGAGTGTGAGGTTGATGTCTGCCATGACGGTGGAGACCATATCATTATGGTTGGCAAAGTGATTGCCATGAATAGTCTGGATTCCGATAATGCACCGAGCCCTTTAGTTTTTCACGCGGGTCAATATCGCGAGCTAAAAGTTTAGAGTGTGGATAATTAAAAGGGTCTATCTTGAAATTTTGTAGTCAATGTGGCGGTTCGGTCACTCAAAGAATTCCGTCGGGCGATAATCGTCTGCGTTATATTTGTAATGACTGTAATTTTGTTCACTACCAGAATCCTAATGTAGTGGTGGGAACAATCCCCTTGTATGTTGATGAGCAAGGCGAGGTGAAGATATTACTCTGTCGCCGCAATATTGAACCAAGGCATGGTTTTTGGACTTTACCTGCAGGCTTTCTAGAAAACGATGAAACCAGTAGCGAAGGTGCGCAGCGTGAAACTATTGAAGAGTCCTGCGCTAATATTGATAATCTAGCGATTTATCGTGTATTTAATGTCGCGCATGCGAACCAAATACATATGTTTTTTCGTGCCGACATGATGGATGGTAGCTTTTCGACAACATCCGAAAGTTCGGATGTTCGCTTATTCGGGTTCGATGATATTCCTTGGAGTGAGCTGGCTTTTCCTACGGTTCATAAAGCCTTAGTCGATTTTGTTGCCGATCATTCTGGCGGTGATTTCGCCATCGAAATGATCGATATCGATCATGGCTATTGGAAAGCAATGATAGAGTCTGTTAAGTAAGTGCTTTTCGCTAATATTGAAATGGTTTTAACCTGTGATTAAAAATGATGGAAATTACTTAGTTTATGTTTGAAGCAGTCGATCCACTTTTGCTCAGCATGCTTGCCGTGTACTCAGTGATATTAGTCGCAGCTATTATGCTGGGCGGTAAATTACCGACATTGATAACCATGACGCATACTCGAACACAGTTAGTGATGAGTTTTGTTTCAGGTCTTATGTTGGGTATTGCGGTCTTTCATCTTTTACCCCACGCTATCTATACCATTGCTAACCAGCAAGCGGTAGAAATTGCTACCCGCTGGACAATGTTTGGTTTGTTAGCGATGTTTTTATTGCTGCGCGTGTTTCATTTTCACCATCACGATATGAGTGATGATGCGCATGAGAGTCAATGTGTCGAACATGCACATGATAATAATGATCATTCAGTCGGTAATAAAACTAAATCTGTCAGCTGGATGGGTATTGCTTTAGGGCTGACTATTCATACCATGATTGATGGTGTTGCGTTAGCGGCAAGCATGCAAGCCGATTTGGCGTTGTTATCGGATTACAATGCATTGACGGTGTTAGTGGGTCTAGGTGTGTTTTTAGCCATTTTATTGCACAAGCCTTTAGATGCGCTAACGATTTCTTCGTTGATGAATAATAGTGGCGCAAGCAAAACTAAACGTTGTTTGGTTATGTTTGCTTTCGCGGTGATTTGCCCTTTGAGTGCGTTAGCGGCTTTATGGGGTATTAGTTTTGTGAGTGTCGGCCATGAACTTTATCTAGGCGCAGCGCTCGCGTTTTCTGCCGGCGTGTTTTTGTGTATTTCATTGAGTGATTTGTTGCCTGAAGTGCATTTTCATAGTCATGACCGATTAAAAATGACTATCGTATTATTATTGGGTGTTGGTCTTGCGCTCTTATTGGTGAGTGTTGAACCTCCTCATCGCCACAGCTTAGGATCAATAGAGCTTAACCATAATCAGGAAGGCGGTCATTAGATGCCGATAATTTTTCCGCAATGATCTTATCTACAACAACATCGCTTATTTTAATCATCATTATTGCTGTGCTTGCATTGGCTTGCCTGTTCTTTTTTTTACGTTATCAAAAAGTATTGCTGCAGCATCAAGTTGATTTGCAGGCATTAGATTCTGAGTCGGTGGTCATTGCAACTGAAAGAAAGCATTTGTCTGAGGCTAATACAAAACTGCAAGCGCAACTTGAAGCGTTGCAGCAAAGCTATTCAGAGCAGGGTACGCGATATGCTGAGTTAGAGGCACGGACTAAGGCCGAACAAAAATCACTTGATGAGAAAATCGAGTTATTGCAAAAGAGCCGAGAGCAGTTGGCTGGAGAATTCGAGAATTTAGCGAATCGTATTTTTGATGAAAAGGCTCAAAAGTTTGAGCGCACCAGTAAGCAGACATTAGAAGGCACTCTGTCACCGTTAAAACAACAGCTAACTGATTTTCGCAGTAAGGTTGAAGAGGTTTATAGTAATGAGAGTAAAGAGCGTCATCTGCTCAAGGATCAAATTACTCAGTTGCGTGAGGATAGCCTTAAAATTGGCGAAGACGCTAATAAACTGACGCGAGCGTTAAAGCATGATAACAAGGCGCAAGGTAATTGGGGTGAGTTAACCTTAATACGCGCGTTAGAGATGTGTGGCTTACGCGAGCCTGAAGAATATGAAACACAAGTATCCATGAAGGCTGAGGACGGTTCAAAGCAGATTCCTGATGTGGTTGTCCATTTGCCCGGTGGCAAAGATGTGATTATCGATTCTAAGGTATCGCTATTGGCTTATACGCGTTACTTTGATGCAGAAAATGATGAGCAGCGACAGCTTGCTTTAGAAGAGCATGTCAGTTCGATACGCACGCATATTAAAGGCTTAAGCCAAAAGAACTACGATAGTTTAGTAGGTGTTAATACGCTGGATTATGTCATGCTTTATATTCCTATCGAAGGTGCTTCGGCTTTAGCCTTGCAGAACGATAAGGATATTTGGGGCGATGCGTACAACAAAAATATTGTTTTAGTGAGCCCGACTAATTTGCTTGCTATTCTTCGTTCAGTTGAAACTATTTGGCGCCATGAGCGACAAAATAAAAATGCTGAAAAAATTGCTTTAGAGGCGGGTAATTTACACGATAAGTTTGTCTCTTTTATAGAATCCTTAGAGGAGGTAGGTCGTCATCTTGATAAAGCGCAATCAGCTTACGACACCAGCTTTAAGCGTCTATCAACGGGCAGTGGTAACTTAATTAGACGTGTTGCCGTTTTGAAAGATCTTGGCGCGAAAGCCAAAAAAGAATTACCCGATACTTTATCGATTGAAGACGATAGCTAAATTATTTATTCATTAGAGGTTTATTCATTAGAGGTTCATTGATATGGCATTACCGAAGTTGGGCAATTTAGCGCCCGCATTTACACTGGTTAATCAGGATGATGTGAAGGTCAGTTTAAAAGACTTTAAAGGTAAGAAAAACGTTGTCGTTTACTTTTACCCTAAGGCGAGCACGCCAGGTTGTACCGTTCAGGCTTGTGGTATTCGCGATAGTGAAAAAGCGTTAGCCAAACTTGATACCGTGGTGCTAGGCATTAGTCCTGACCCTGTTAAGCGCTTGCAGAATTTTATTGATAAGCAGTCTCTCAATTTTGATTTACTGTCTGACGAAGGGCATGTGATTGCTGATAAATACGGTGCGTGGGGCCCTAAGAAGTTTATGGGTCGAGAGTATGATGGTATTTTGCGTAGTAGCTTTATTGTTGGCAAAGACGGCAAGTTAAAGCATATTATGGATAAGGTTAAGACGAAAACCCATCACGAAGATGTAATGGATTGGATTAAAGGTAATTTGTAATGGCTTATCTGATAGCGATAAGTTGTCAGATGGCTTTAAAATGTTCGCAGTTTAAAAATGTTCGTTAAATTTAAAGAGGTTTAGAATGAGTTTGTTTATTAGTCAGGCGTATGCGCAGTCAGGTGGGGCTCAACCGCAAGGTGGCGTTGCCATGCAGATGATTTTTTTGTTGGGACTTTTTGTTTTCTTTTATTTCATCGCCATACGCCCACAGCGTAAGCGTCAGAAAGAACACGAACAGTTAGTTAACGGTTTAGAGAAGGGCGATGAAGTTGTTATGACTAGCGGCCTTCTTGGTAAAGTAAGAAAGATTGAAGGTGATTACCTTGTGCTAGAAGCTGCCGATGGTATGGAGTTAAAATTCCAGCGTATTGCTGTTCATGCGGTATTACCTAAAGGTACTTTGAAAGCAGTTTAAGGAAAGCGGTTTAAGACGTTTTTTAAGTAGTCTTTTTATAAGTGGGCTATTTTATAAATAGCCTTTTTATAAGTTGCCAGCCACTTTTTTTTCAATTCTGGCTGGCAATTCCCTTCAAAGAGTTGAGTGCGATGATAGATTATCCTCCTCGGATCCAGCTGGCTCATACACCAACACCTCTTCAGCCTTTGCGGCGATTGCAGCAGCAGCTTGGCGGCCCGCTTATTTGGCTTAAGCGCGACGATATGACGGGCTCAACGCTAAGTGGCAATAAGGTTCGTAAATTAGAATTTATCGCAGCGAAAGCTAAGGCCTCTGGCTGTAGCGCATTGATTACGTGCGGTGGTATTCAATCTAATCATTGTCGTGCAACGGCTTTAGTGGCTGCTCAGCTCGGTTTGCAATGCCATTTAATTCTTCGTGGTCTACCTGCTTCCAACAATATCAGTGATGGTAATCAGTTACTGGATGAGTTGTCAGGTTGCACTATTAGCTATCATTCACCCGCCGATTATTCAGCAACACTGCCTGCGCTATTTGAAAAAGTAACCAGTGATTATTCCAATTCAGGTCATCAAGCGTTTTGTATTCCAACTGGGGGCAGCGACGGTGATGGTCTGTGGGGTTATATTGCGGCATGTCAGGAAATGGCAGAAGATTTTGCCGCACATAAAATATCGCCATCAGCCATTATTACAGCCTCAGGTTCTGGCGGTACGCAAGCGGGTTTAATTGTTGGCGCTCATTTGCTTGGCATGCAAACGGATATTTATGGCATCAACGTCTGCGATGATGAGTCTTACTTTGTAAACAAAATTAATGAAGATATTCGAGATTGGCAAGCTAAGTATCCTGCACAGCCAGAGCTTGAGATGACGGATGCTATGATTCGTATCATAGACGGTTATGTTGGCGAAGGTTATGCGAAAGCTGGTAGGACTGTGATTGATACAATCGCGTTACTATCAAGAACAGAGGGTGTTGTATTGGATCCAGTCTATTCTGGCAAGGCTTTTGATGGATTGCTTCAAGAGATAGCAAAAGGGCGATTCACTAATGACAGTGATATCGTCTTTGTACATACCGGTGGTGTATTCGGTTTATTTCCTTATAAAGCGATGTTTGGGCAGTAAGCGCTATTCGCCAGCGCTATCTTGCTGAGGTGTTATTGTTTGGTATTCATCGAAATCAGCCAGCGCAGGGTTATCCGTTAATTTGATAAAAGTGCTCAAGGCATTTTGCATTTGTTTCTCGCGCATAAAGGCATAACGCTGCGCGGTTAGACCGCTAATTTGTAGTTGGTCTTTTAAGATAACTGGTCTAATAAATACCATTAAGTTATTTTTTCGTTTGCTCACCGAGTTAGATCTGAATAATCGGCCTAGCAGTGGCAGGTCGCCGAGTATCGGTACTTGTGTCCGCGTATTTACATCGTCTTCACGAATCAATCCACCTAACACTAATACTTGTCCGTCTTTAATAAGTGCGCTGGTTTTTATTTCAGTTTTTTCAGTAATCAAATCAGCCGCTCGGCTGTTGGCGGTTTGCGATACGTTCTCGGTTTTTTGCTCAATCTCTAATGTAATTGAGTCGCCCTGATTAATACGTGGCGTGACATTAAGGGTGATACCAATATCTTGTCGTTGTATTGTTTGAAAAGGATTGGTGGTCGTTGCGCCGGATGAGGTGGCACTGCCGGTAATAAACGGTACGCTTTGGCCAACTAATAAGCTGGCTTCTTCGTTGTCGAGTGCAACAATTGTTGGCGTAGACATAATGTTAGATTTGTTGCGAGTAGTAACGGCGCGTAGCGCTGCTATCAAATTACCGCTTTCTAAATAGCCATAGGTTAAACCTGAGTTGCTTAACACGCCGGCGGCTAATTGCGCTGGGTCGGGGGTATTTCCCGTGACGGGTATGGCAGCTGAAAGAAGTGTGCCAAAATCGGCATTGCTAGCGGGTGTGCTAACCGCGCCAACGCCACCGCTGCGGTTTTCTTCATAAATTTCTGAACCGCCCCAGACAACACCGAAGTCTTCGCCAGCATCGCCAGAGACTTGAACGACAACCGCTTCAATTAATACTTGGGCGCGCTGAATATCCAGTTGCGAAATAACGGACTTCAAATTACTGATAAGCCCCGGTGGGCCTGTCATAATTAAAGCGTTAGTGGTTTCGCTTGATTCAATACTAAAGCTTTGCGTCGATTCTGTTTTATTATCTTTGATAACGCTGTCGCCAACACTTTTAAGTATTGGTGTGATTTCTGACGCTTCAATATAATTAAGGTAAACAACTTGTGTATTGCCGCCACCTTCAATTGGCTGGTCGAGTCTAGCGATTAAATCTGCCATTTGTTTTCTTTTGCTGGCAGTGCCGGTAACAAGAATGGAGTTTGATCGCTTATCAACAGCAAACTCAACTTTGTCCGTTTCTGCTAAGGCTTTTGCATTGCCATCTAGGGCTTTAACAATTTTGCTAAGTGTTGATGCGATATCATCAGCAGAGGCATGAATAATTGGAATGATATCAAGATCAATTTTGTTTTCTGTTTGATCGAGAATGGCAATGATTTTTGAAATCTTTGCAATGTTTCTCGCAGTGTCAGCGATAATTAATGTATTTGACTGGTTGTAGCTAGCAATATGAGCTGATGCAGGCATAAGCGGTCTTGCCAGCGCCATTAAATCTGATGAGCTGCTGTTCTTTATGTCAATAATAGAAATAACGACTGAGCCGTTGCGCGTTTGTTCGCCAAGAAAGGGGATGGCATTGGTTTTAGCTTCAGCATCAGGAATAACTTTGATGATGCCGTCAGTTTCAACAGCTGCAAAACCATTCATGCTGAGTACGGTTAAAAATAATTCGTAGGCTTCATCGGGTGATACGGCACGCGATGAAAGAATAGTGATAGCACCTCTTACTGAGCGGTGAATAACAATGTTTTTGCCGGTTCGATTGGCAACCCACTGAATAAAACCTTGAATATCAGCTTCGCGCATATTAAGTGTGAATTGCTCTTCTGCTGAAGCGCTTGCAGCTTCTGCTGCTTGTTGTGCATTACCTTTTACATTATCTTGCGAATAGCCAGGTGACACGAATGTAAGCGATAAAAAGCCTATCAGTGCAGAGGCTCTGAATTTGCAGATCAATTTTTTTGTTGGTGTTGTTATCATATTATCAACTTGTAATTGCTAGACCGTGCATATGGACGTTGGTTAAAAAAATCATTTCTTTTTGTTTCGCAACTTATTGATTCTATCGCGAATAGCTTGTCGTCTTTCCTTGGCTTGGTCCGGTGAAATTGAAATCGCTCTACCGGTAGCTTTTTCATCGTTATCTTTTTGCAGGTCTGCAAAGTATAAAGTTTCGAATATACCATTTCGAGTGATTACGACTTTGTTTTTATGTATCGATTTTAAAACGGCGTTGCCAGGTAGTGAGTCACCTACGGCATAGTGTTTAGATTGGTTTTTATCATCGACAATAATTGCACCCGCATTGCTTTCTTTTAGAGCGGTAAACACGCCGCTTAGCGTGAGCTCTAATTGTGTTTCTGGAAGTTCATCAATAACGATGGCGGGTTTGGCATCAGCAAAACCAAAAAAGTTGCGTTGACCTATCATTGAGCTATCGACTTGCGAGGTTGCTTGGCTGGCTTGTTGAACAGAGATGTTCAGCGTGGGTTGATAAAGCAGTGTGCTCAAAAGAGTGCTCGTGCTCCAAAGCGCAACAATGGCTGCCGCGGCAATAGCCGAACAACTCAGCGTAATCACTGGGTTGTTGAGTAGTAACTGTACTGATGTCGGCAATATCGTTCGCATAGCTCTGGAATCGTTTTCATCGTCACGGGTTTAGGCTAAGTATTATAGACTGCTAAACCTGCAAAGAGGTTGGAACAGGGTTTAAAATATTCAAAAAACTGCCAATTTCCAACAATTTACCTGTGATTTCTCAAAAGTCTTGTCAATTTTTGCTGCAGAGCTCAAAAAATCTTTTCGATGCCATATACTGTGTGTATTCTGACGCTTAGATTCAGTGTGATTGAGGCTCATAGCTGGCATGATAATAATTCAATGGGTTATTAATTGTACAGCCTGAGTATGAGCCCGGCGTTAGTCGTTAATGATTAAGATGTTTGTCATCGCTTTGGAGTTTAGATATTGGAAAGCTATATAAATTCGTTACTCGGTACTGAGCCCGAGGATGTTCCAGAAACAGCTGAAACAGTTGAGCCTCAAGTCGATGAGACGGCTAGGCCGTTGCTACCGTTTCCGTTTGCAAAGCGCTGTGGCGGTTTCGTATTAGATGCCGGTGATAGCATTACTTTGTATCACAAAGAGACAATAGGTCAGAGCGTTGTTGCCGAAATTCAACGTCATCTTGGTGTGACGTTTGCCTGTGAGTCTATTCCTGAAAGTCATTTTGATGGCCTGTTGGCGCAAGCCTATGAAAGTCGCAATAACGAAGCGATGCAGATGGTCGAAGACCTTGGTGATGAAATGGATCTGGCTAGCTTAGCTGATTCAGTGCCAGAGTCCGAAGATTTATTAGAGCAAGAAGACGATGCGCCGATTATTCGATTGATCAATGCGTTATTGACCGAGGCAGTAAAAGAGAATGCTTCGGATATTCATATAGAAACGTTTGAGAAGCGTTTAGTGGTTCGCTATCGCGTCGATGGTGTATTGCGTGAAGTGGTTGAGCCTAAGCGAGCATTGGCGCCATTGTTAGTATCTCGTATTAAAGTTATGGCTAAGCTTGATATTGCTGAAAAGCGTATCCCGCAAGATGGTCGTATATCGATTCGTATCGGTGGCCGCGAAATTGATTTGCGTGTTTCTACCATGCCATCAAGCAATGGCGAAAGAGTTGTTATGCGTTTGCTAGACAAGCAAGCAGGGCGCTTAAATTTATCGTCTCTGGGCATGGATAAAAAAGAGCTGGCTCGCTTTAAAAATATCTTGCATCGTCCTCATGGTATTGTGCTGGTTACCGGCCCAACAGGTTCAGGTAAAACAACTTCTCTTTATGCCGGCTTAAGTGAATTAAATGATGCCTCACGCAATATCCTAACGGTAGAAGACCCGATTGAATACAACATTGAAGGTATAGGCCAAACGCAGGTTAATAACAAAGCGGATATGACCTTTGCGCGTGGTTTAAGAGCCATGCTTCGACAGGATCCCGATGTTGTGATGGTGGGTGAGATTCGCGACTCTGAAACAGCAGATATTGCAGTTCAAGCCAGTTTAACCGGTCATTTAGTATTAAGTACTCTTCACACCAATACGGCGGTTGGCGCGGTCACGCGTATGTATGACATGGGCGTTGAGCCTTTCTTGTTATCGTCCAGTTTAGTCGGCGTTGTGGCGCAGCGATTGGTTCGTGTGTTATGCCCTGATTGCAAAGCCCCGCATTTACCTGATGATAAAGAGCGAGAGTTTCTCGGTTTGGGTGAGCATGTGGGTCACTCTATGTTTAAGCCAGTCGGCTGTAAGCGCTGCAACAACAGTGGTTACCGTGGCCGTCGTGGCATCTACGAAATTGTGTCTATTGATAGTGATTTGCGTCGCATGATTCACGATCAAGTCTCTGAGAGCGATATGATCAAACAAGCGCGACTCAACGGCCGAAGTATTCTTGAGGACGGCAAAGAGAAAGTGTTAGAAGGCATTACAACGGTTGAAGAGATTTTACGCGTAACGCAAGAGGGTTAAGCTAAGTGGCGGCTTTTAGCTATAAAGCGCTCGATGCGAGCGGTAAGCAACAAAAAGGTATTTTAGACGCTGACAGTGCGCGTCAAGTACGTCAGCAATTGCGTGAGCAAGGGCTTATGCCGTTAGAGATTGAGCCTGCTGGGCAATCTGACGAAAAGCAAAATAACGGCAGTGTTGGTTTTAGCTTTCGCCGTCCTTCTTTAACTTCAGCTGATTTAGCCTTAATCACTCGACAGTTGGCGACACTTATTGCCGCAGGTATTCCTTTAGAAGAAGCGCTGGGTACTGTTGCCAGACAGTCAGAAAAAAATCGTGTTAACGGCATATTATTGGCCGTTCGCTCGAAGGTTCTCGAAGGTTATACCTTGGCCGATGCCATGGCTGAATTCCCTAGTGTATTTAATAATTTATACCGATCGACGATTGCTGCCGGCGAGTCGGCGGGCTTTCTTGATTTGGTGATGGAGAAGTTAGCTGATTACACCGAAGCCTCACAGGCTTCGCGCCAAAAAGTACAGATGGCAATGATTTACCCAGCCATTTTATTTTTTATGGCGATTGGGGTTGTGACTTTGCTAATGGTTTTTGTCGTGCCTGACGTTGTTAAGGTTTTTAATACGCAAGGCCAAACACTGCCATGGATTACGCAGATGTTGATTGCCTCTAGTGATTTTATTGTCAACAAAGGTTGGTTGTTAGTTATCGGCATTGCCGCATTAATTTTTATTATTCGATCTGCGCTCTCAAAACCTGAAATACAAATTAAATGGCATCGACAGATACTCAGTCTACCGTTAATAGGTCGGCTATCTCGCGGCACAAATACAGCACAGTTTGCTAGTACGCTCAGTATTTTGACCGCCTCCGGAGTGCCGTTAGTTGAGGCGCTTAAAATTGCAGGGCAGGTGTTAGCTAATCATTGGTTGAGACGGCGTGTTGTTGATGCAACGCAGCAGGTACAAGAGGGTACGAGCTTAAATCGCGCTTTAGCAGAAGGTGGTTATTTTCCGCCAATGATGCTGCATATGATTGCCAGTGGTGAGCAAAGTGGCGAGCTTGACCAAATGTTGGAGCGTATTGCGACTGCACAGCAGCGAGACCTAGAAGGTCTGATTGCAGTGATGTTGGGTATACTTGAGCCTCTAATGCTTTTACTCATGGGTGTTTGTGTATTTGTTATTGTCGTTGCTATTTTATTGCCTATCGTCAATCTTAACTCCATTGTTTAATAGTCAGCGTACTGTTTTTGGAAAATAATTTATTCAGTTATAACTCACTTACAATTAATTAAGAAGGTATTATGAATTACGTTAACGATTTTCAATCTGTTAAAAAACAACATGGTTTTTCACTGATCGAAGTGCTTGTTGTGGTTGTTATTATGGGAATGTTAATTGGCTTAATTGGTCCTAACGTTTTAGGCCAAGTTGATCGTGCGAGAGTTACAACAGCAAAGGCTGATCTAGCGACGCTATCTCAAGCGCTTGATATGTATAAGTTGGATAACCATTTTTACCCGACCACCGATCAAGGCCTTGAAGCCTTAGTGCAAAAACCACAATCTTCACCTGTACCTAGAAACTGGAATCCATCGGGCTACTTAAAAGCAACCGAGTTGCCTCTAGACCCGTGGGATGGTGAGTATGTGTATCTTAGTCCTGGCGAAGGTATTCAACCCTATGAGCTTATGAGTTTAGGTGCGGATGCGCGTATCGGTGGTGATAGTTATTCCAGCGATATTAGTAGCTGGGATCGATAGTTTTTCATCACCTGTTTCATCTTTATCTTATACCTTATGTTTAACTTTATGTTTCATTTCAGGGCATTAATGCAGTGAAAGGATTCTCCAATTCGATCGCTAACCAGCGCGGCTTTACTCTTATTGAGTTGTTAGTTGTGTTGGTCATTATTTCTATGTTCTCCGGCATGATAGTGCTGTCTATCGGCGATAATTTTTCGCGTGAATTGCGCGGTGAAGCCGAGCGTTTTCAGCGTCTCGTTGTGGCCGCGACCGATGAAGCCATTTATACCTCTTCGCAATTGGGCGTGGTGATAGATAAAAACAGTTATTCTCTAGTCCGTTTAGATACGGTCAGTCAAAGTTGGCAGCCGTTTAATACGCAAGCTTTCCGTATGCATTCGTTGCCTGAGTCTATGAAAATGACTTGGAGTGTGGATGGTTTTACTCGACCGGGTACTGAAGATGCGCCACAGGATTTAAGCTTTGGCGACGATGCTGTTGATGCTAACAATAATGATGATGAATCAGATGGGAGTGGGCTGAATCTAACGCCGCAATTGTTAATGTTAAGCTCAGGTGAGGTTTCGGTTTTTTCAGTTGAGTTTTCTGCTGCGGATAATATTGCTAACAATCAAATTGTCGAAGTATTGAGTGATGGATTTTCCGCCCCCTCCATTCAATCAATAGCCGTTGACTCGTTGGATTAGAAGGCTTGCATTGGATACACGCTATGAAAGCAATCGCTAAACAGAAAGGGTTTACCCTGATAGAAATAATGGTTGCCGTTGCAGTGCTAGCGCTTTCGGGTGTCGCCTTGCTCGGCAATATCGGTCAGGCTACTCGTGACTTATCGATTATTAGTGATAAGGCTGAAGCGCTTCAAATTGCTGAATATGCTTTAAATATGGCACTCGTCGAAAAAACCTTTCCTGATCAAACTAACGAAGAAGAAATTATTACTCATGGTGGCCGTGAGTGGCGTGTTGAGTTGACGGTCAGTGATACGCCGAATGAAAAAATGCGTCGCATAGATGTTATGGTAAAGCCGGTAGAAAGGCGTACGCGTGGTAATCAGTCGGCGACAATTTTACTGAGTGGTTTTCGCGGAGATATCTTTTGAGCCTTCGTCGTTATCATGGCTTCACCCTGATAGAAGCATTAGTGGCAATGTTTATATTTGCTTGGATCAGTTTAGCTGCCTATCAAATACTCGATCAAGTTATTGTTGCGCAAGAAGTGAATCAGCGTAAATCGGCAGCGGTTGCGAGAGAGCAACGCGTTAGCTGGCAGTTGGGCTCTGATTTTCGGCAAATGGTTAATCGACCCATCTGGTATGGGCGAGATAATCGCCTTGAGCCATTGGTCTTTGAAACAGGTGAGTACCTTATTGAATTTACACGTGGTGGGTGGTCAAACCCACTTCAATGGCCGCGCAGTGAGTTGCAGCGTGTTGCTTATCAGCTTGATTATCATCCGCAATCTAATGACTCTAAAAGCGAATTCTATAATGATGAGCGCTTGTATCTTATTCGTAATTACTGGCAGGTTTTGGATCGATTGGATGATAGCGAGCCACAACAGCAAGTATTAATTGGCGGCGTTGTCGATTTTCGTATTCGATTTTGGGATAACGCTGCGGCTGACTGGAGTGATTTACCGACAACCACATTTTCCGCTCCTGCAGTGGCTAGTTATGATCTTCCCTCTGCGGTAGAGCTTAGTATCGTATTTGAAAACGAAGAAATTATGACGCATATTTTTAGGGTGCTTTAGTTGTGAGTACTTATTCTCGTCAGCCTGCAGCTTCTTCCGTTGTGTTTTCTAAGACAAGCAGAACCGTTAGCCGTCAAAACCAAATGGGTGTTGCCTTAATTACCGTGTTACTAGTATTTGCTATTGCGACATTGATCGCCTCTAAAATCATTATTGGCAAAGTCCTTGATGTGCAGCGAACCACGGGTATGATCAATCGCGCTCAAGCTCACTACTATGCCTTAGCTGCTGAAGATTTGGCGATTCTGGCTCTGCAAGAAAATGATAAGCAGGATAATGATAATGCGCCTCAGGGGGATCATACCGGTGAGTTTTGGGCGCAAGGCCCAATGCCATTCGAAATTGATAATATCGGCTCGGTTCTGGTTAATATTGTCGACATCAATCGGTTTTATAACCTCAACAACCTTTTGCAGGCTAATGGTCAGGTCAGTAATTACGAGCTTCAACGATTCCGTGATTTACTGCTTGAGTTGGATCTTGATACCACGCTCGCCGACAATTTAAAGGATTGGTTAGATACCGATGATAAAGAAGAGGGCGTTTCGAGTGATGGCGAGGCTTATGCCAATGAAGACCCTGGCTATCTTGTCGCTAATCAGCAGTTGACCGATGTCTCAGAACTGCGTTTAGTGAGAGGCTTTGAGCCTTATGTGATGGATGTGTTGCTTCCGCATATCACGGCTATTAAGACCGTTGGTGTTTTGCCCATTAACGTCAACACGGCCAGTGAGTATGCATTGGCTACATTGCAGAAGTCTTCAGTGGGAAGTCAGTCGGGTAGTCATCAGGGTATTGGTTATTCTAACGCGCTCGATATCATCGGTGCTCGATCTGAACCCTTTAAGGATACGGCTGATTTTAACAACCGTGTCTCTATTCAGAATCTACAGCTTAGCAGTATTCTTAATCCGACTACCTCAAACGCAGGAACCAGCTCTGCACCGATGGCTGCCTATGCGGTGGCGAGTGATTATTTCGAGATTAACGTGCGAGCGAACTATGCGGGCAGCGTTGCCTATCTTTCGACCATTGTTAGGCGAAAGGGTGCCGGTAAAGATACGAAATTCGTTGTGTTATCGAGGCGAGAGACGGATAATTCCAAGCGTTTTATTGATGCAGCATCTAGGGCAAATAGTAATAGCAGTGCAGGGTTTAATTCGGCGCAGCAAATAACCCCATAAATCACTGTTATGCTTGATGTCTTTAATAGACAATAAGCCCTCGTGTCATACATAGCTTGTTGTGTTAGCTGAACACAATGACTTAGTGGTAGCGTTAATCGACAGTGTTGATGCAATAGTTTTAAACCAGAAGTATTAACCCAATAGTAAAGAATATATGTCAGATTTTTTGTGCTTACGCTTTAAACATTCCGATATTCAAGAACTGAGCTCTGTGGCTTGGTCTGTTTTGTCGGCTGACGGTCGAATACAGGCTTCGGGTCATGGTTCGTTAAACGATATTGCTGCGCAGATCCCAGAGTCAAAAGCGCCAAGGCGTAATATTCTAATTGTGCCTAGCAGTTCGGTGCTGCTAACTTCTGCGCAAGTGCCGCTTAAACAGCATCGCCATTTAAAGCAAGTGTTAGGCTTTGTTGTCGAAGAGCAAATTATTGATCCTATTGAAAGCATGCATTTAGCGACACCTGCATACCATGCCGATGAAACCGTTCATATTGCTGCCGTCAATCGTGATTTGCTGGCGTCTTGGTTAGGCGCTTTAGAGCTACAGAATATACTGCCGGATTACCTCTTTGTTGATGTGCTTTGTGTGCCGCAGAAAGCCGGCGACTGGCAGCTGATGTTTGAAGATGACAAGGTGCTTTTTAGAGACGCTGATTACAGTGGAATGGTGTTAGATAAAAACACTGCCAAATCTGTTTTGCAGTTAGCCATATCAAATAACCTATCAGCAGGTAATGCGCCCGATAATTCACTCAATAGTGATACCCAGTTATTTACCGGTGAGGACGATAGTGATTTACTCGTAACGCCTACAACTAAAGCGCTAAATAGTATTGCCTTGTTGATCGCGGAGGAAGACAGTCTTAGCGCTAATGCCAATGTTAATGTTAGTGTTAGTGCTAGTGATGTCGATAGCTATAATGAAGATGATGATAGCCATGATGGAGCAACCACGCCGTTAGCATTCAAAACTGAGCTAGGTGAGTTTATTCGCTCCGAGAATGTTGAAACACGCGAGATTGACTACACAGAAACCTGTTCTGATTTACTCGCTGTCAGTGCGGTACAACGGGTTGAAGCAACTTTAAATTTATTGCAAGGCGAGTTTAGTCCTGTCAGCGCCAATGCGGCGGATCGCAAATTTATTCGTAAGGCAGTGGCCATTGTTTCTGCCTGTGTTGCATTGTTTTTAGTGGTTACACTGGCGGGCGGTTTTTATCTTAATTACAAAGCTGATCAATATTTTGATGACAGTGTTGTTATTTATCGCAGTGTTTTTCCTAAGCAGAAAAAAGTAATCGACCCTGTTAAGCAGATGCAGCGCCAACTTCAAGGTAAGACGGTCGGCGGTACTACGTCAGACTTTTTACCACTTCTTGATGCCGCTTCACGTGCGTTATCGAGTTTAGATACAGAGCAGCCTTCAACGATAGGGCAGTTGCGTTATGACAATCAACGCGGCCACATTATTGTTGATCTTCGAGTCAGTAATATCGATATCCTTGAGTCCTATAAAGAGCAGTTAATGAGCGAAGGGTTAGATGTTGATATTCTCTCTGCGAATCAGGATCAAGAGCGAGTCAATGGAAGAATGCAGATTAGCCGATAAGCATTGGCTACTTATTTAGCATTAAATTTTTAAAGCGAATACTAGGTGTTAGTTAATGAGTGAATTAAAGCAGCGGCTCAGTGATGAATTGGATCAGTTATTGGCGCGCGTGCGTGCTAATAAAAACTTCCAAGAGCTTGAGCACAAATATCATGCACTCACAGAGCGGGATCGATTAGCGCTAAATGTATTGGTACTGTTTTTGTCGAGTTACCTTTTCTATCAAATGGTTTTATCACCCGCACTCGGTTACTTAAACTCAGCAAGTAAGTCTTATGAGCGTCAATTAGAAAATCATGAGTGGATGGTTAAGCAGGAGCCCATTGTTAAGGAAATGCTAAGCGTTAAAGGTACGGAGCGTGAAGGCTCATTGCTTAGTGTTGCATCCTCTACTGCTAAAAAATATAACCTTAATTTTAGTCGTTTTGAGCCGCTAGATGGTGATCGTGTAAGACTGCGTTTGGATCAAGTGAAGTTTAATGATGTTGTTAGCTGGCTGGGTGAGCTAGAAGCGGATAAAGGTGTTAGTGCCGTCGATATTTCATTGGACAGTGCCAGCCCTGGCTATGTGAGCGTTAGGCTCACCTTACAAGGTTAAGACATGTACCAGAATTTTTTTGGGCTTCATGAGAAACCTTTTTCTATTGCCCCGGACCCTCGTTACCTTTACATGACCGACCAGCATCGTGAGGCATTAGCTCACTTATTGTTTGGTATTGGTGACGAAGGTGGTTTTATTTTACTAACAGGTGATGTTGGTACGGGTAAGACGACGATTTGCCGTAGCCTACTTAATCAATTACCTGATAATGCTGATATTGCTTTTATTGTTAATCCACGCCTATCGGTCAATGAGCTATTACAGTCTATCTGTGATGAGCTGGGTATTGCCTATGCCGACGGTGGCTCAGTTAAGGTATTAGTGGATAGCCTTAACCAATTTTTACTTGAGAGTTATTCCTCGGGCCGCAACACGATTCTTATTATTGATGAAGCACAAAACCTTGCTGATGAGGTGTTAGAGCAGTTACGGCTATTAACTAACCTAGAAACCAGTGAAAAAAAATTATTGCAGTTAATTTTATTGGGGCAGCCTGAGCTTAACGAAAAGCTAGCGCAAGAAAATCTGCGCCAACTTGCACAGCGGGTTACGGCGCGCTTTCATTTGCAGCCATTAAATGCTGAAGAAACTACTGCCTATATTAAACATCGCCTCCACATTGCGGGCTTTCGTGGTGAGTTATTTTCACGTGCCGCTTTAAAGCATATACATGCTGAGAGTCGTGGTGTGCCTCGTTTGGTCAATGTTATTTGCGACCGGTCGATGTTAGGTGCTTATACACAAGACAGTATCGAAATTGAGTATCCAATTGTGCTTGAAGCTTGCAAGGAAGTGTTAGGGCGTGATGGTAATCGTAGTAATGCTAAGTCGGGAAGTTCTCTTTCGCTTTTAAATACTGTTTGGTTTGCCAGAATAGGTATGCTGTTATTGGTTGGGTTGTTACTCGCTGGTTTGGCCTATGCGGTGATAGCAACCGGTTCTATCGATAGCATTTTAAATTTATTTCATCCCGTTCAGGGTAAGTCGATGGCGATGCTATCGAACTTATCTTCATTGTTGGTAGGGTGATAAAATTATGTCATTCATACTTGATGCAATAAAAAAATCTGAAAATGAACGGCAGCGAAGTAAGCAGCCTGACGTGCACAGCTTGCAAGATAGTGCTCCTCAAATTAAAGCTGAGGCAAGTACGGCTAGCCGCTTAGTTTTATTAGTGGTTGCGATTTCTATTATCGTTGTCGCATCTTGGTGGTTGTGGCTGCAGGTTGGTCCGCAGATATCAACTCGTCTGGCGGCATGGTTGCAGAATACTGAAGCAGTGGATAAAACGCCTGCTGAGGCTCAGTCATTAAGTCAGGAGCCGGCTTACAACGATTCGGCCTACAATTCGGCCTATAATGAGTCAGGCTATAAAGGATCTAGTAATAAAATTAGTTATACAGCCGATAGTGAGTTACCACCCAATAATCAAATTAAAGAACTTTGGGAGCAGCCTGCTGATTATCAATCGACAATTCCCGAGTTAGATTTTTCTTTTCACGTTTTTAGTGATGATCCTAAAGAGCGGATGATTATCATTAATGGTCGACGAATGCGAGAAGGGCAAGTGGTCTCTCGTGGTTTAACCTTACGCGTTATTACAGAGACCGGAGTCATTCTTCATTACGGTGAACGATTCTTTCATGTTGATGTGATCGAAAAATGGTAATGCTTCTTTTCAAAAATGACTGCATTCGATACTGATGAAAAATTCTATTCATCGCTTGGTCGAGCCGGATGTTGCCAGTCAATTAGCGTCAGCGTTAGACCGTAACGCAACTTTCTTAACTCCTAATACACGTCTTGCTGCCTACTTACGTGAGGTGCTTGACGCGATAATGCTTGATCGTCAGATGAAAGATCAATCTGTTTGGCGGACACCAGAAATTATTCCTTTTGATGCTTGGACAACCTCAAAGTGGAATGAGGCTATGCTAGCTGGCAAGCTAGCTCCAAAGCTGATTTCAACCGCAGGCCAAGACGCGCTTTACTGGGAGCAAGCCCTAGATAAATCTCCTATCGCCCAAACTTTAATGTCGCCATCGGCAGCAGCAACACAAGCTCAACAAGGTTATCAGTTATTAAGACAAAGCCTAGTTGATATCGATCAACATGCGTTCGACTTTAATAGTGCAGTCGATAGTCGAGCTTTTTTTGATTGGTTCAAACACTATCGTTCGATTGTTCAGGGCAGTCAGCATATTTCCTTAGTTGATGCGCAGTCACAATTGCTATCAATAACTGCACATACAGTCAGTCAGCGTCTCGTGGTTTTGGTGGGCTTTGAATCCCCAACGCCATTACAGCAGGCAGTAGTCGATAATTATATTGGTGGTCAGGGCGATGTAGAAAAAATCAATTTATCGCTGAATTGCCAGAGCATTCAATTTAATGGCTGTAGAGATTTTGTCGAAGAGGTAAAAGCTGCGGCTGTTTGGTCGAAATCATTGCAGAATAAAAATAGTGATGCACGTATCGCTGTCGTTATTCAAAATCTTTCTCAAAACCGCATGCTGGTTGAGAGAGTTTTTTTAGAGGCCTTTGAACCGAACAGTGCCATCTCAACATCACCATCTTTGCAGAGTGGTTTTAATATTTCAGCAGGTATTCCTTTATCTGAAGCGAGTGTTACTAAAGTAGGCTTATCGGTGATCGATGCAATAAGTCGACCGCTTGCTTTAGAGCAATGGGTGTCATTATTAAACTCTCCCTTTATTGGTGACGACCAGCAAGATGTTATCTTGCGGCGTAGCCTAATTGCTAAAGCACACGATGCTGGCGAAAAAGAATATACCTTATTGCAAATGAGTCGTTTGTTAAGCTGGCGGTCCGTCGCAGGTGATGCTGCTGTTGAGCTTGAGTCATTTGATGATAAGCCTTCATTGGCATCGGGGTTGCTTGCTGCGGCACAATTTTTTATCAGTTGGCAAGGTGGCCGCGGTAAAAAGCAATCCAAGCGTGAGCTGCCTTCACATTGGTTGCCAGTACTGCGAAAAATACTCACATTTTTTATCTGGCCAGGTAATCGAACGTTAAACAGCGATGAGTATCAGCAGTTAACACGGTTTGAATTGCAGTGTGAGAGCTTTGCTAGTTTTGATTCTGTCGTTGGCAAGGTTTCATTAGCCACTGCCTCTCAACTATTTAGACGGCATTGTCAGCAGCAAGTGTTTCATCGAGAGACAGTTAAAGATCCCGATGCCCCAAACCATGTGCAAGTGTTAGGTTCGCTTGAAGCTAGCGGGCAGACCTTTGATCATTTGTGGTTGGTTGGCTTGTCCGAGCGGCAGTGGCCTCTAATGCCACAGGCGCACCCTTTGATTCCTCGCTCGTTACAGATTGACTATGCATTGCCTTCATCGTCAGTTGAGCGTGAGTTTGAATATGCCAAACGATTAACGACATCGTACTTATCTAGCGCGATTGATATTGTGGTGAGTTATCCCGTATCAGTAGATGATATTACTAGCCATATTTCACCCTTAGTTGATGGTATAGCTACTGAATTGACGGAAGGTTCTAACGTTACGCTTACACACGATGTGCTGGCACCTAAAGTCGAAGATAATCCCGAGCTAGATAGTTCAGATGCAATTGAAACCATTGCTGATCACTATGGAATGCCTCTTGAGGTATGTGCCGAAGATCAAGTCTTAGCGGGTGGGTCGGCAATGCTTAAAGACTATAACGTCAACCCATTAAAAACGTATATCAAATGGCGTTTGGGTGTTAGGCCTCTAGGAGAAACGGTTTTAGGCGTTTCTGCGCTAGAGCGGGGTAATGCAATACATGCGGCATTAGAAACTATATGGCAGGCTTTAGGTGGATCAGCAGCATTGCAAGATTGCACCGCTGAGCAAATTGGTCAGTTAGTAAATGATGCGGCTGAGAGTGCTCTTAATGATATCTTCGCTCGTCGGTTTGTACCGCTATCACCTCGATTACGCAGCTTAGAGAAACAACGTCTGCAGACAACACTCGTGTCTTGGTTGAAGCTTGAGGCAAATAGACCTGGTTTTATTATCGATTCATTAGAGCGGGCTTTGGTGTTCACTATTGCTGGTCAAACACTGCAATTAAGAATTGATAGAATTGATCGCTTAGAGGATGGGCAGTTAATTTTAATTGATTATAAAAGCGGTGCGACTAAACCGGCGGGTTGGCTTGATGCCGATGTGACTGAGCCGCAATTACCACTTTATGTCTGTGCAATGAATAACGATGCTGAAAAAGCTAGCCAGCCAATGGCAATTGCTTTTGCGCGTTTAAAAGCTGGAGACTTGGCCTATGAAGGTATTGCTTCGGATGAATCTTTGGCGTTGGATATTGAGGGTGTTAAAGATTTAACGGCCAAGCGCAATCATGATCATGTCGATTGGTCTGCCTTGGCAGAACATTGGCAGCATCGTTTAACGCTAGCTATTAATGAAATTGCATCCGGTAAAGCGGTTGTCGATGTGAGTGATCGACGTGCGGCTGATTTAGTCTACGAACCCATTATGCGATTAAATTGCTCAGATACTTGTGATCAGGTGTCAGTTAAAAAAACGCTGCATGCTGCAAACACAGAAGCGGGTGAGTCTTGAGTCCTTCTTCGAATAAACCGATTATCGTCGATGCGTTAGCCAGAGAAGAAGCGTTAGATATAACGCATTCTATCTGTGTCACTGCGCCAGCTGGTTCGGGTAAAACCGAGTTGTTAACGCAACGTATCTTAAAGTTACTTGCTGTTGTTGATCAGCCTGAACAAATACTCGCCATCACATTTACGCGTAAAGCTGCTGCCGAAATGCGAGAGCGCTTACTTGGTGCATTACAGCTAGGGCTACAGGCTGATGAGCCGGAAGAAGAGCATAAGCGTCTTACTTGGCAATTAGCACGTGTTGTTTTAGAGAAAAACGCCAGCGAGCAATGGAGTTTATTAGATAACACAGGTCGTTTGCGTTTACAAACTATTGATAGTCTTTGTCAAAATATCGCTTCTGATTTGCCTGTTATGAGCCAGTTGGGCGCAAAGCTAAAACCGGTCGATGATCCATCTTCGCTTTACCAGCAAGCAGTTGATGGTTTTTTTACAGGGCTCGATAGTCATTCAGAAATAAGCGAAGTATTAGGTCAGCTGTTATTGCATGTCGATAATAATGTTGATCGTCTTTATAAGCTGTTTATCCATATGTTGCCGTTGCGAGATCAATGGTTAAAACATGCGGCTGGATATCAAGATCACAAGGCGACACGTTTAGCATTAGAGCAAACGTTAACGCAATGGATTGAGCAGGAGTTGGACTCTGCAGCGCAGTTATTATCACGTTTCGAAAGCGATTTATGCGCGTGTGCTGATTTTGCCGGTAGCCAATTACAGTTAATGCCTGAAGAAAATGCAGCTTCAGCTATTGGCCAGCTCGCGGGTATTTGCGCATTGCCTGAGGCTGATATAGAAGAAAAAAATAAGTGGTCAGCCGTTTTAGAATTGCTCTGTACCAAAGAGGGCGCGATACGTAAGCGCGTTGATAAACGACAGGGCTTTCCCGCAAAATCAGCTACTAAAGATAAAGAGCAGCAAGCGATTTATGAGCAGCGTAAAAAAGCGATGCAAAGCCTGCTTGGTGAGGTTCGCGAAGTCCCTGAATTGGTTGCAGCTTTAGAAATTGTTTCTTCATTACCTTTTAAAGGCTATCAAGAAGAGCATTGGCAAATCCTTGAGCCTTTAACAACCTGTCTTGTTCATCTTTATGTGCATCTAGGTCTAGTGTTTGGTCGTTCGGGTCAGTGCGACTATAACGAAATAACCGCATCGGCATTACGAGCGTTAACTGGCTCATACTCTGATGATGAAGGTGCTGCTGTTCGCTATAAGTGGGACCAAAGTATTGAGCACATACTGGTTGATGAGTTTCAAGATACTGCAGTGTCACAATTTGATTTATTGAAAGCGCTAACCGCTGAGTGGCATCAAGACAATTTACATCGAGGTGGTCAACCAAGAACCTTGTTTGTGGTCGGCGATGGTATGCAATCTATTTATGGGTTTCGTGCTGCAAAAGTCGGTCTGTTTCTTACTATAAAAGAATCAGGTATTGGTGATTTGCCTTTGCACCCCGTTGCGTTGGTGCAAAATTTTCGCTCGACACCTTCGGTTGTTGAATGGAATAACCGGCATTTTTTAGAGGCATTTCCAAGCACCGTCGATATTCCTAGAGGCGCTGTCCCTTACGCTAAAGCTAAAAGTATTGGCGCTGATGAGCAATTAGATGACGATGCTTGTCGCTTGCTTATTAGTACTGATGAGCAGGGGCGCGAAACCGAGGCGCAGGCAATTGTTGATTCGATTATTGATGAGCAACAATCAAAGCCGCAAAATAGCATTGCCATATTAATCCGCTTTAGAACACACTTAGCTGACATTATTCCTGCGTTAAATGAGGCAGGCATCGAATGGCATGGGGTTGATTTAGATCCGTTACGTGGCCGTGAAGTCATTATGGATTGCTTGTCGTTAACGCGGGCATTATGCAATCCAGCTGATGATATTGCTTGGCTAGCCGTTTTACGAGCACCTTGGTGCGGACTTTCACTGAATGACTTGCAGTGTTTGGTTGATTTTAATCAGACCAGTACGAGTGAAGAAAAACGAATAAAGCCATCCCTCAACGCTTTGGTTAGCTATTTACTCAACAACGCTTCGCAATCCCAATCTTTGCCTGTCAGCTTAAGCCAAGAAGGGCAGCAGCGATTGGCTTGCTTGGCCAAAATATTTTCGGCGCTTTGGCAGCAGCGTCATCGAAAGACTTTGCGGCAGTGGATAGAAGCGGCTTGGTTACAACTACAAGGTCCGTATTTGGCATGCCAGAGTTTTGATGGTGATGATAGAGAATCGGTTGTCGCGTTTTTTGATTTGTTTGAAAAAATTGAGCAGGATTGTTTGGTCAATGGCAATGCTTTTAGTGTGACATTGTTAGAGCAAAGCCTAAAGCAGCTCTATACGCGTAGTGACCCTGAAAGTTCATTGGATGCAAACACTGTACCTGCTGTGCAAATCATGACAATCCATAAGTCGAAAGGTCTTGAGTTTGATACGGTGATTATTCCTGGCTTGGATCGCGTTGGGCCGAGTGATGATAAGCCGCTACTCAGTTGGAATGAACATTTGTCTGACGATGGCAGTGCCGGTTTAGTGTTATGTCCGCTAGATGCTGTTGGCCTTATGGTGGGTGGCAGCTCTTCAGCTGCAAGCGATAAAAATAGCAGCGATTTATATCAGTTCTTGCGTGCTGAAAATAAGCGTGCTTCTTTGTTTGAGTCGACACGCTTGCTTTATGTTGCGGCTACTCGTGCAAAATCAAAGCTGTTTCTGTTGGCTAACATGGCGAAGAATGACAAGGATGAATTGAAAGCGCCGACGGCTAATGCTTTGCTTGCTCGTTTATGGAACACATTAGCTGATGAAGCTGTTTTGCTCTCAGCTTCTGTTTCTCATAATGATAAGCCATTAAGCGACGATAATGATTCCGCTCACTATGAAGATATTGATCAGCCAGCTTATCCATTGTTAAAGCGTTTAAGCTTGGCTGCAATTAATTCATCATTAGCTATTCATAGTGAAGACTTAACTGATTTAGATGCCAGTGATTTACCTGTCGCAGAGAAAGAAGAATCTATACCTGCTAAGGCGCCATCAATTATTGGTACTTGTGTTCACGAAATTTTTGAGCAGATGGCTCAGCCAGATTTTAAGTTGTGGTCTGACGATGATACTCAGTTGCAACAGGCGATTTGGTCCTGCCGATTAATCCAACTTGGCATTCATTATGATCTGCTCGATGAGGCGTTAGAGAAGGTGACAATGGCTATTCAGTCAGTTTTGAATAGTACTATTGGCCAGTGGGTATTTAGTACGTCTTATCGATCGGCGAATAATGAGTGGGCACTTTCTTATTTATCCCAAGAGACCGATGCTTCGCTTTATCGCTATGTGATTGATCGAAGCTTTATTGATAATAATAATGTTCGCTGGATTATCGATTATAAAATATCAACGCCAGCTAAGGATGTGGATAGCGAAGATTTTATTGCTCAGCAAAAGCAGGTTTATTCCTCACAGCTTTCTAATTATAGAGCTGCAGTCACTCAGTTTGACCAATTATCGGGTGAGTCAATAACGGCGACAAAGTGTGCTTTATATTTCCCGCTTATGGATAGACTCGTTGAGCTTGATGATCTTGATAACGTCTAGCTCTTTAAAGATAACAGTACTTAAACTTTAGTTGCCGTGATTACGACAAATTTTTTGTTCGTAAGCACTATTTTATAATTATTAAATATCTTTTTTATTTGATGTTGATATTTCAAATGTCGATTTGCAACCACCCATAGCTGACCTTTAGCTTGTAATGCTGCATGGCTTTGCTGAAACATTCGGTTGGCTATATAGGTATCCATCGCTGTGCCAATATGGAATGGCGGATTGCAAATTATCCAGTCATAACAAGTCTTATTGCCATTCTCATTGGTTTTTTTAATGCAGTCCTGAGCGTAAAACGATGGCGATATATCTTTTTTGTCTGCGTCGCTAATAATGTTCTTATAGTTTTCTTTACTGGCAGCAATGGCCATATAAGATTCATCAATAAAGTCGATGCTTCTTCGCCGATTCCGCTGTTGGCTCTCATTCGTTAATTGGGCCATAGCATACAAACCCAAAACGCCATTGCCGCAGGCAAGGTCGGCGACTTTCTCTGCGTCGGGCAGTGTGTTTTCGTCAATCGCCTGTAGCATGGCGCGAGCGCCTAAATCCAATCGATCACGTGAGAAACCATTGGCATAACTGGTTAATTCAGCATTAAGCGGCTCTGCAAAATAGCGAGTAGGGAGTAATGACACATCTGCAGTATGGTTGTTGGAGTCGACCTTGCAAAAAATAAGTCGTGCTTTTTTAGTCGCGCGTGAAGTTGTCGTTTCACCGATTTTTTTTTCAAATAATGCTAGCGTTGAGTTATGAATATTTTTTGTCATTCCGCCAGTAATAATAAGCGTATCGCTATCGACATGTGGGATTAGTGAAATGAGTTGCTGCTCAAGGAGTGATAGGGTTTTCGGTATCTTGATGATGACTACTGAGTAAATGCCACTTAGCTTCTCTGTACTCGCTATGCAAGTTAATACGGTTTTCTCCTTTTGATCAGCATCTGTGTTTTGATTAAGATTGAATTGTGATGCACTATGAGAGATAACTGAGTCACTCCAGCTATCAGGCTTATAAGCGTTGAATGTTGTTGCGAGTGCGCCGAATTGGTCATTGATAAGCAGCATGCGAAGAGTATTATTTTTGCGTTGCTCTAAAGCCTCTTGGTGATTGCTGGCCAAGGTATCTATTAAAAGTTCATCGGCGGCATCCCAGCCTTGTAATGTTTCGCTCTTTCTTAGTGGTAGCCGCTGGATCCGAAATGAACCCAGTGCTGTTTTTAGAGTGGTTTTAGCTTGTGTTAATTGACTCAACTTATTTCGCTCAATTTAATTGTCCGTGTTCATCTGGATAATTGATATAAAGAACAATGGCAGAGGCCAGCCAAACACCGCAGGCCATGAAGAAGAGAAGACCGCCATCGGTATTACCAGCTTCATCAATAATGCGATTGACACCCAGTGGCGTGACTAAATGAAAAAATATTGCCCCGGTCATAACGCTTAAGCTAAGTAGTGCGCCGAAGAAGCGCGACCTCGGGTAGATAATAAGTAATGCGGCGATAAGCTCGACGGTTCCGACTATGTAGCCGCCTTGAGTGGCAAATGTGTTGCCAACTGAATCTGGCAGACCCATTGAGTGCATCCAGGCGCCGATCGTTGAAAATATGATCACAGTCTCTTCTGATCCACTAAATTTAAAAAACAATGATTGAATAAATACGAATACGATAAAGCCAATAAGTGACCATTGCAGGTAGTTTTTCATTGAATTAAACCTCTTTTGTCTCATTAGGATTTTTATTATGACCATCCAGAGTGATAATGAGTTTCATAATCCTACTATAACATGTCCATTGTATTAGGATGTTATAGACTTTTTACAGATATACTTATGCTTGATAATTGGAATTATTCATTGCTAACAGGGTCAGATTTGCCAGAAAAGTTCATAGGCTGATCATTTACAATATCTGCCAATCAGCACTCATTAAATGGGATGTAATTTACATTGTTTAAACAAGAAAACTGTTTTTTACTTCAACGCTTTTCAAGTGTTATTGAAGGCTTAACTGATAGCCAATATGTATTAGCTGATCAGCCTTTATTTCAATCTTCGATTGGTGCCCATGCTCGCCATGTGCTTGATCACTACCAGGCGTTTCTCGATGGTTTACAAAGTGAAAGTGGCCATATTGATTATGATGCCAGAGCAAGAGAGTCAGCGATTGAGACCGACCGAAACATTGCCATTGATAAGTTCACCACAATGATTGGTCATATAGAAAAGATAGATGACTATCAGCAAGTATTATCAGTGAGTATGGATGTTGGCCATCTCCATGCTAGCGAGATTATACCGCAGTCGTCGACAGTGGGTCGCGAGCTAACATTTTTGCATAGCCACACTATACATCACGAAGCACTGGTGAGTTTTATTCTTCGCGTCTTAAATGTGCCAACAACGATTGATGATATTGGCTTTGCGCCATCGACAATTAAGCACAAGGAAAATTTATAGTGTGCACATTAACGTGGCTTTTTAATTCCTCGTCCGAGGGTTATTCATTATTTTTTAATCGTGACGAGCTGAGAACAAGAAAGCGTGCTTTGCCGCCGTCTTTACGAAAGACGAAAAGCGGTGTGAGTTATTTAGCACCAATTGATACGGATGCGGGCGGCACTTGGTTAGCAGTCAATCAATATGGGTTGACGATTTGTTTATTGAATAATTATGCTGCCAAAGAGCCGGCTAATCGTGAGTTTAAAAGCCGCGGTGAAATTGTAATGAGATTAATCGATAGTCAGTCTGGTGCGTCTGTGGAGGATAAGTTGTTGGCAATGGATCTGTCGTCTTATCGTGGTTTTCAGATAGTCATTTTTCAGCGTGATGTTAAAGAGTTTAGTTGGAATAATATAAGCCTGACTCAGTTGGTTCCAAAAGTGCCTGTCACATCATCGTCGTATAATTCTGAAGCAGTTTGCCTAAATCGGCAGAAGTATTTTGAATCTCTGGGCGATGATGTTGATATTGAAATGCTTGCGAAATTTCATCGTTCACATATTGATGAAAATATGATGCTGATTTCAGGTCCTCATCAATATGTTGACTCTGTTTGCATGCATAGGGAGCATTCAAAAACAGTTAGTCAATGCTCAGTACAAGTGAGTGAGAATCAGGTATCAATCGAATATTGTGATGGCGCACCTTGTGAGACTTCCTCTGCTGCTGCAGTAGTTTTGCAGCGCAGAGTTGCTGCCTAATATGAGCGCTTCAGAGTCAACGGTTGCCTCACCCTTTAAGCTGCCGCTGCGCAATCGCTGGCTAGCTTCTTTGTTAGAGCGTGCTCTTGGTTTAAGTACGCTTTCAAAGTGCTATGAATCAGCAGTAGGCAAAGCTGACACACAAGCTTTTTTGTTGGCTGTGCTTGATTACCTTGGTGTGCGCCTCAATGCAGTTGACCCTCAGAATACTCTTGGGCAATTACCAGACGGACCACTATTGATTGTAGCCAATCACCCGCTGGGCGGTCTTGAAGGTGTTGCTATCACGCAGTTACTACTTGCTTTGCGACCAGATACCCAAGTGCTAACCAATAATTTATTAACGCGCATACCCGAGTTGAAATCCACCTTTATTGGTGTTGATGTTTTATCTAAAAATGCGGCGCGTGAAAATGTTAAAGGTATTCGTGCTGCGAGCCAGCATTTAAACAGTGGTGGTGCGCTGCTTGTTTTTCCTGCGGGTAAGGTTGCTTCGGTTAATATCCGTTCCGGCAGTGTCGAAGATCATCCTTGGAATCGTTTAGCGGGTAATCTATTGCGTCGCTCAGGCGCTAGCTGCTTACCTATTCATGTCGATGGTTATAACAGTCGATTTTTTTATTTAATGGCGCTTGTTCATCCTAAGTTACGGACATTGTTACTGCCACGAGAGTTGGCAAATAAAGCTGGGCGTGAGCTTATGTTAATTGTCGGTGAGCTAATTAAGCCTCAGGAGATAAGAAAATTAAGTGTTGATAGGGCGGTGACGGACTATCTTCGATTAGCCACAGAGTTTCTTAAAAAAAATAAAACATCGGGTAAAAAATTAAATACTTCATCCGCATTAGAGCCGCTTGTCGATGACGAGTTGATGGATGATTTTGTTAAGGTCAATGATACTCACCAAGAACTATATCGGTTAGGCGATTTCCGGCTTATAGAGAGCGAACAGTTTGATGTCTATTGCGCACCTTTCGATCGCTTGGGTAGTTTGGCTGAAAGTATCGGTATTGCTCGGGAGGTGACTTTTAGAGCCGCAGGTGAGGGTACAGGCAACCGTATTGATTCAGATAGATTCGACCCGCATTATTTGCATTTGTTTATTTGGGATAAGCAGGCAGCTCGTGTCGTGGGTGGTTATCGTATTGGTCGTGTTGATGAGATTGTTCAGCAGCATGGCCTAAATGGTTTATACAGTAGAACGCTATTTGATTTTGATCACCAGTATCTCGATAAAATTGGAAAAGCATTAGAGATGGGTCGCTCTTTTGTTCATCCTGATTATCAACGATTACCGCAAGCCTTGGATTTGCTATGGCGTGGCATTGGCCTTTATGTTGCAAGGCATCCTGAGTATCACACCTTGTTTGGTGCGGTTAGTATTTCTAATACACACTCAGATTTAGCGCGGGCGTTGATTTCTGAATGCATGTTAGAGTCTTTTTGTGCCGAGCAGCGTTTTCTTGAGGACGTAAAGCCACTAGTGCCTTTAAAAGTTTCTGGAAAGATATGGACTAACGATATGCTTACTTCGCTAAATCATGTATCCATTGTTAATAAATTGATTGGCCGTTGTGATCCAGGTAAGGCATTACCGACATTGCTGCGACATTATTTATCGCTTAACGGCAAGTTCGTTTGTTTCTCGGTGAATAAGGTATTTAACGATTCGCTAGATGGTTTGATCTTGGTTGACCTTAGGCAAACGCCGTCTAAGTATTTAAAACGTTATTTGAGTAAGGACGGGGCGGCAAATTTTTTGGCGAAATGGAATGTTACTCAGTTTCATAAATAGTTTCTGTTCGGTTCGATAGAGAGTTGCTGCTCAGTTAAAAAGGCAGTCTTGCATCGCTATATTTATCTTTTGCAGCTTGCTTGGCTAGGTTTTCGAAAGTACTAAAGGGTGAATTGAGTATTAAGCGATTAAGCAACCAGCTTGGGATTTTGCCATTCGGATCCATATGAATTTCAAAACTGGCCAATGTACTGCCATTATTAAGCGGTGTGAAGTTCCAGCGCGCAGACGCTAGATGTATTCGTACTACACCTTTTTTGTTTTCGATTTTATTTTCCACAGCCTGACTATGCATAATGATGCTGCCTTCTTCATTTTGACTCCATACGACATGTGCAAGTACATCACGGTCTTTAACGGGCCACGGCAAATCGTTTAATGTGTATATATAAAATTCATGTTTTGAAATTTCTTCAAAGATATAAGATTCTTTACAGGTATCCGCCCATTCGGGGCAGGCGGGTGCGTCATTAATAGCGGCAAATAATCTAGCGGTTGATATGGGGAGCGTGGTCTCGCCTCTAACGGCTTTGTATTTCGAATCAGGGACGCTACGGGTATAACTACGAATATCGCCTTTCTGTTTGGAGGGTGTCCAGCTTTGTTCACTAGCGGCTGATAGATGCGATGGCGATGACAGCAACAACAACAGCAATAGCAACAACAATGCACTAAGGAGGCTGGTATTTGATAAAAAGTTTTTAATCATTATCAATTCACCCTTTCGAACTCAAAATACAAAGTTCACTAATCAGTATGACTTAAGCCTATAAGAATAAATAAGACCGGTTAAGACATTATTGATTCAATAATTCTGCCGCATCTTTTGCAAAATAGCTTAATACACCATCAGCGCCAGCACGCTTAAAAGCGACGAGTGATTCCATCATAACTTTATCAGCTTCAAGCCAGCCGTTGGCTGCAGCTGCTTGAATCATGGCGTATTCGCCACTGACTTGATATGCAAAAGTAGGGACGCCGAATTGCTGTTTGACGCGATAAACAATATCGAGGTATGGCATGCCAGGCTTAACCATTACCATATCAGCGCCTTCTGATAGGTCGAGAGCGATTTCTTGTAAAGCCTCATCGCCGTTGGCAGGGTCCATTTGATAGCTGTTCTTATCGCCGGCACCAAGATTTTGCCCTGAACCAACTGCATCTCTAAAAGGCCCATAAAAGCTTGATGCATATTTTGCCGAATACGCCATGATTTTAGTGTTAGTGTGATTGCCTGCTTCAAGTGTGTCTCTGATTTTTCCAATTCTATGATCCATCATATCTGAAGGTGCAACGATATCGGCACCGGCATCGGCATGAGAGAGTGCTTGTTTAACTAGGGCAGCTACGGTTATGTCATTGAGTACATAGCCATCGTCATCAATAATTCCATCTTGACCATGAGATGTATAAGGATCGAGAGCGACATCTGTCATTAGCCCAAGCCCTGGAACCGTATCTTTTAAAGCTTTGATGGCGTTTTGAATTAAGCCGTTAGCATGCCAAGCTTCTTCGGCTTTTAATGATTTTTTTTCATTATCAATAACAGGGAATAGTGCGATGGCTGGTATGCCAAGAGAGGCTATATGTTTAGCTTCTTGGCAGAGTAGGTCAACGCTTAGGCGATTGATGCCTGGCATTGATGGAATGGCTTCACGGCGGTTACTTCCTTCAAGTATGAAGACGGGATAAATGAAGTCTGCTGGACTAACGATATTCTCTTGCATCAATTGGCGAGAAAAATCATCGCTTCGCATGCGTCGCATACGTGTTCGATTTGAGCTGCTTCGAGAATTTGTCCAAGTCATAATGGCTAACCGTTGTTTGTTGATGTTTATTTATGTTTTCAGTATTTAATTAATCGTCTATTTTACTTATTTCTGTCATATGTGCTAGCGCCTTATTGGCTATTTAAGCCTTTGTATTGTGATAATTTACGCATTAATTATCGCGTTTTTTGGGAACGAACCAAGTCTTGCCGCTGTCTTTATAAAGCGGTTAATATTAGTTAAAAGCCCAGCTTGAATAAGGTAACCGCTCTAATTTTAAATAATAATCATTACTGCGCTATCTGTTTTTTAATCAATATATCGACTAGCCATTATCGCCTAGGAGTTTAATCGATGAATTTTTATATCCTTGCACGATCTTTAATCATCATATTTTTTATCAATACACTATTGGTATTTAAAGCTTATGCTGTACTGCCCGCTTTTGATGGTGATGGTCAAGTGCTGCCAAGTCTTGCGCCGTTATTAAAAAAGGTGAACCCTGCTGTTGTTAATATATCAACCTTTGCTACTAAGCAGGTCGATAACCCTTTGCTTAATGACCCTGTGTTTAGACACTTTTTTGGCGCGCCGAACAATCGCCAGCCTCAGAAGAGACGAACACAAAGTGCTGGCTCTGGTGTCATCATTGATGCTGAAAACGGTACCGTAATAACTAATTATCATGTGATTAATGGTGCAGATGAAATTCATGTAGGACTTGATGATCAGCGAAGTTTTCAAGCAACTCTTATTGGTGGTGATCCCGAAGTTGATATTGCTGTTTTAAAAATTGAGGCTGACAATCTTAGTGAGTTGGCTTTAGCTGATTCTGACTTGTTGCAACAGGGTGATTTCGTTATAGCTATTGGCAACCCTTTTGGTTTAGAGAATACTGTTACTACTGGTGTTGTTAGTGCTTTGGGGCGTTCAGGTTTAGGCATTGAAGGCTATGAAAATTTTATTCAGACGGATGCGTCGATAAACCCTGGTAATTCCGGTGGTGCCTTGGTTAATTTAAGAGGTGAGCTGGTGGGTATCAACACAGCTATTATTGCTCCTAATGGTGGGAATGTTGGTATTGGCTTGGCGATTCCTATGAATATGGCGCGTAACAGCAGCGAACAGTTACTTGAGCACGGTGAGGTTCGTCGTGGACAGTTGGGAGTCATTATTCAAGATATGACTGCATCGTTAGCTGAGGCGTTTGACCTTGACCCACAGCAAAAAGGTGTTTTGATTACACAAGTACAAGAGGCATCGGCGGCGCAGCAAGCTGGTTTAGAAGCTGGTGATATTATTGTTGGCGTGGATAAGAAAACGATTAGTTCTGCATCGCAGCTCCGTAATGCTGTTGGTGGCGCTAGAATAGGAGATAAATTAAAACTTGAGTTTTTACGTGAGGGAAAAAAACGTAAATTAACGGTTAAGGTGGGTGAGCGAGCTAATGTCTTTGCGTCAGTTAAGAAAATTCATCCACGCTTAGAGGGCGCAGAGTTACAAGACGCTGAAGATGGACGTGGTATTCTGGTCAAAAAACTTGCAAGCGGCTCTAATGCTTCTATGTCAGGGTTAAGAGTTGGTGATAGAATTGTTTCAGTTAATCGAGTGGCGGTTGCTAGTCTTGAGCAGCTAGCGAAAGTGGCGGAACGCAGCACGGGCAAGATGTTAGTTCGCATTGTTCGTGGTAATACGGCTTTATTTATTGTGCTTTCGTAGATGGTTAAATGTTCTTGATGTGCTTCAAAACGAGTTTTGCGATGTTGTTTTCTCAATTTAAGGTTTACACATTAATTAGATGATTATCTGGGAGCGCAGTCATGCAGGTAATCATTATCAAGTACGAAGGGCGGGTGCTTCAATCCGTCTTTACCGCAATAAGGTTTTTCACTCACAGTATCATGGCGCTCGTCTATTAAATGGCGGCGTTTGGGATATGCTCTGGCTTCCCTTATTTTTTCGTGATTCGATAAAACCTTTACGTGTTCTGGTACTGGGTGTCGGTGCTGGCGCTGCTATAAAAAAGATTAGCGACTATGTGCCGCAGGCAAAAATTATTGGCGTTGATATTGATAAGGTCCACCTTCAAGTTGCTCGCCAATTTATTGGGCTTGATTCGCGTCGCGTAAAGTTGGTTCATGCTGATGCGATTGCTTGGCTTCAGAATTATAAGGGGCCAGCATTTGACCTTATTATTGATGACTTGTTCTTTGAGCAAAATGGTGAGCCTTTTAGAGCCATTGCCTTTGGTGATAATAAGGCCTTATGGTTGCGCCGTATCAAGTCTTGTCTAACAACTAAAGGCTTGTTGGTTGCTAACTGCGTATCAAGCAAAGAGGCACGCTCACTTGTGTCTGGTACTCAAGGCTCGCTGTCTAAAGCCTTCCCTTATGGCTTTTCATTGCGAGAGCCCAGTTATGAGAATATTATTTGTATTGCCTCTAGAAAGCCGCTGGTTATGGCTGACTGGCGCAGCAATTTAACCTTATCGCTAGGCCATCGCGGCCTACAGTCGCTAAGCAAGACGCAAAAATTTCGTCGTTTAGCTTAAAAAGCAGCCGCTTCTAATAGCTTAACCTCACATTACTATTCATTTTGTTATAACTTTATAGCATTAAAGTATTGGGCGTTTGCTTTTCAATCGGCTAAATTGCACGCCTGAGAAATGGGCCATCGGTTTGTCCATAAGCATTAAAGATTATTTGATCGTGGATATAGAGCAAATTAACCAACAGCTTCGCAATGCCAGCGCCAATGAGATTGTCGCTTGGGCGTTATCGCAAGGCAAAAAGACAATTGCGACGACCAGTTTTGGTAAAAACGCAGCTGTGATGCTTAACGTTATTAGTCAGGTGGACGAGTCTGTGCCCACTATATGGGTCGATACGGGATATAACTTGCGGGATACCTATGTTGTTGCAGATAAGCTGATTAAGCGTATCCCTCTTGATTACCATGTTTATTCGCCATTAATGACATCTGAGCGCCGAAACGCAGTTATGGGCGGCATACCAACAATGGATGATGAGGCGCTGCATACCGAGTTTACTCGTCAGGTAAAGCTAGAGCCGTTTAATCGTGCGATTGATGAGTGGGCACCAGAGATATGGATTACAGGTATTCGTCAACAAGAGACGGAGCATCGTAAGACCTTAGATGTTTTGAGCTGGGATGCCCGAGGGATTTTAAAAGTTGCACCGTTGTTTTATTGGTCGGATGAGCAGGTCGAGCAATATATGAAAGATAATGAGTTGTTATCTTGCCGACATTATTTTGATCCGACAAAAGTCCAGGACGGTCGAGAGTGCGGGCTTCATACTTCGGCATAAACGGTCATTCATCAATCCGTTTATGCCTCAGATTTTTTTCTTTAGTTATTCAGTGTTTTTAAAAAGAGTGATTAAATATCTTTAGCAAGCTGTTCAGCTTGACCAATATAGTTAGCAGGCGTAAGTGCCAGCATCGCCAATTTTGCTTCTTGATCTATATCGAGTTGCTCGATAAATTCAGCCAGTGATTCTGCGTTGACTTTTTTGCCGCGCGTAAGTGCTTTGAGTTTTTCGTAGGGTTCATCAACACCATAGCGACGCATAATGGTTTGTAATGGCTCTGCTAAGACTTCCCAAGCATTATCTAAATCAGCATCAATAACGCCAGCATTAAGCTGTAACTTACCGAGTCCTTTGAGTGTGGCTTCATAGGCGATAAGGCTGTAGGCGAAGCCAACGCCCATGTTTCTAAGAACGGTAGAGTCGGTTAAGTCTCGCTGCCAGCGAGAGACAGGTAGCTTCTCAGCCATGTGACCGAGTACGGCATTCGCTAAACCTAAGTTACCTTCAGAGTTTTCAAAGTCGATAGGGTTTACTTTGTGCGGCATTGTCGATGAGCCGATCTCACCTTCAATTTGTTTTTGCTTAAAGAAACCTCGAGAAATATAGGCCCAAATGTCTCTGTCGAGATCAATGATGATGGTGTTGAAGCGCGCAACATTGTGAAACAGTTCGGCGATATAGTCATGCGGTTCGATCTGGGTGGTGTAGGGGTTCCATGTCAGCCCTAACCCCGTAACAAATTGTTCGCCATGTGCTTGCCAGTCAATATCGGGGTAGGCGGAGAGGTGAGCGTTGTAGTTACCAACAGCGCCATTAATTTTTCCTAGGATCTCACATTTTTCAAGTTGCGTAATTTGTCTTCTTAAGCGAGCAACAACATTGGCAAATTCTTTACCGACGGTTGTTGGACTTGCTGTCTGACCGTGAGTGCGCGATAGCATTGGTTGGGCTGCCCATTCTTTGGCGTAGTCGGCAAGCGTGTCTACGATTCTATTCATTGTAGGCAGTAACACTTGTTTGCCTGCTTGTAGCATAACTGCGTGAGACAGGTTGTTAATATCTTCTGAAGTGCAGGCAAAATGTATAAACTCTTTTGCCGCAGCAAGCTCAGGAATATTGTCGAGTTTTGATTTAAGAAAATACTCAATCGCTTTTACATCGTGATTGGTTGTGCGCTCAATGGTCTTAATCGCTTCGGCATCTTCTTCGTTAAATTCATTAACAATATTATTCAAAGCGGCAATGGATTCGGCACTGAGTGAAGGCAATTCGGTAATGCCAGGCTGTTCAGCCAAAGCTTGAAGCCAGCGTACCTCGACTAATACTCGAGCCGCTATAAGGCCGTATTCGCTAAAGATTTCTGTCAGCGATGAAGTCTTGCTCGCGTAGCGACCATCAATGGGGGATACGGCTTTTAATTCACTGGGCATAATAGATTCTTTTTTCTTAGTTAATGATGCTGGTTAATGGTTTTTGTTTGTTGGTTGACGATCTTAGATATTCGCCAATAGAGTCAAAAAGCTAGGTGTTGATGGCTTGATTGGCATCTTTGTTTGAGGTGGCTACTATGCGTAAAAGCGCTGTTTGAGTCAAACTCTGAGGCCGTGCAAATTCACTTCTATCATTTAAATGCTTGCTGAATAACAGCGCCACCCAGACAGTGATCGCCATCGTAGAAGACAATATATTGGCCGGGCGTTATAGCCCTTTGTGGCTGCTCAAACGTTACCGATAACAAGCCATTATCATCGCTAATAACGCTACAGTCTTGATCGTCTTGACGATAGCGGGTCTTGGCTTTGCATGTTAGTGGTAGTTCAGGCTTATCTCCAATCCAGTGGCAGTCAATTGCCGTTAACGATTTGCTGTAGAGCAGTTCATGCTCGTTACCTTGAACCACAATTAAAGTGTTATCTTCGAGGCGCTTTTCGGCAACATACCACGGCGCTTGCGAGGCGTTAGCGACACCGCCAATGCCCAGTCCTTGTCGTTGACCGATGGTGTGAAACATCAGGCCGTTGTGTTGCCCCATAGCATTTCCGTTATCGTCAATTATCGAACCGGGATTGGCCGGTAAATAGCGCTCAAGAAAATCTTTAAAGCGGCGCTCGCCGATAAAGCAAATGCCGGTACTGTCTTTTTTATCATGGGTGACAAGCTGCGCCTGTTTGGCAATGGCGCGTACTGAGGATTTTTCCATTTCGCCAATAGGGAAAAGTGTTTTTGCAAGTTGTTGCTGTGGCACGGCATGAAGAAAGTAACTCTGATCTTTATTGTGATCGAGACCTTTTAGCAGACGAGTGCCATTGCTGTCGTGAGAAGTTCTAGCGTAGTGGCCTGTAGCAATAAAATCTGCGCCGAGTTTTTCTGCGTAATCGGCAAAGACTTTAAATTTAATTTCTCGATTACACAGCACGTCAGGATTGGGTGTGCGGCCGGCATCGTATTCAGCAAGGAAGTATTTAAAGACGTTATCCCAATATTCTTGAGCGAAATTAACGGTATGAAGATCGATATTGAGTTTGTCACAGACGCGCATTGCATCTTCTAAGTCAGTGCGAGCGGTGCAATATTCTGTGCCGTCGTCTTCATCCCAGTTTTTCATGAACAAGGCTTCGACATGATGCCCTTGATGGAGAAGCTCTAGGGCTGTTACGGATGAATCAACACCGCCGGAAATGCCGACAATCACTTTGCTCATGTTTTTAAGGTATATCTCGATCGGTGTTGGGCGCGCGATGTTGTTTTAAGCAGCATTAAGGCTGGCGCCGGAAGTCTATAAAGCGGGGAGTATTCTAACGGTAATCGCGAACCATGGCCAAAGGATAATGTGGGTCATTGAGGTATTGCTGAATTGTACGGCTAACTACAGGGCTACGATGCTGATCACTTCTGGCGTCGATCTCCTCTGGCGTTAGCCACAGTGCTTGAATGATGCCTTCATCGAGTTTCGCAGTTGGATCTTCTTCGATTGCTGAGGCTATGAATGTGGTTCTGTGGTAGGTGACACCATTATTGGGTGATTGGTAGAGGTTGATATTAAGAAGGCCGGTAATCTCGATATGCCAGCGTGTTTCTTCGAGCGTTTCTCTTACTGCTGCTTGAATCAGGGTTTCGTCGGCTTCAAGATGACCAGCAGGTTGGTTGATCACGACTTGTCCTTGAGATGAGTATTCTTCAACCATCAAAAAGCGACCGTCTTTTTCGATAACTGCTGCAACAGTGACGTGAGGGGTAAAGCTTCTATTTAGATCTTCCGGTTCAATCTGTGCGTTTTTTGTGCTCATATTTAATATTTGCGCGTCTAGTTAATCTTTAGTGGCTGTCGATTATAACAATATAGAGTCTTACCTTTTCAGTTTAGCGTTTTTTTTTGATTTTGCTTGAGTTCGCTTATTAGTCGCCAATGGTTTTTTAGAGCTGTTGGGAAGGTTGACGTTAACCATTTTACTTTCACCTGGGGCTAGCGCTTCCAGTTTCCAGGGGCCTATTTGGTGTCGAATTAGACGAAGAACAGGATGGCCGACACTGGCCATCATACGCCTAACTTGACGATTCTTTCCTTGCCGAATGCTGATGTTGATCCATTGACTATTCTGCTCTCGATGATTGACTACGGGAGGCTCTCTAACCCATACCGGCGGCGTTTCCGAGAGTCGTTCGACACGAGCAGGTAAGGTTTTACCATCTTTGAGAATAACGCCTTTTCTTAGTTGTTCTAGTGCGTTCTCTGACGGCGCGCCTTCCACCTGAACCCAGTATGATTTCTCCATTTTGTTGGCAGGCTCTGTAATCCGCGCCTGTAATGCACCATTATCTGTCAGAATCAATAGGCCTTCCGAGAGATAGTCCAGCCGACCAGCGGGGTAAAAATTTGGGCGGTCAATCAATTGGGATAGGGTGTCCCTTTTTGTTGGCGTCGAATTTTCTTCTGACGCATCACCTGTGTTGTTCTTATTATCAGTGAACTGACATAAAACCTGATAGGGCTTGTTAAACAGTAAAAATTCCAATGCAGATTCCTATTTTGCCAATTGCTAATGATTGAGCCGGTATTTGTTGGTAGTAAAGCAGTTAAATCGGCACTTAGTGACGACATTGCAAACAATGCGATGCTATAATCTTTTCCCGAAATTCTCGCTCTACAGACATCCGCATTTACATTATCTATCCGAATAGACTCTTGTTTCAATGTTGGTTTTTGTTGGTTATTTATGATCTGTGAGTGTTAATCAGTCAAAGAGTCGCCGTGAGCTATCACGGAAAGCTTTTTAATCAATGCAGTAACATACTTAATTTTACGGAGTACTCCTTAACATGGGATATCAACATATTGTTGTGCCTGACAATGGCGCCAAAATTTCTACTAATGCAGACGGTTCTATTTCAGTCCCAGATCGTCCAATTATTCCTTACATTGAAGGTGATGGCATAGGTGTCGATGTTACTCCACCAATGCTTGCTGTTACTGATGCGGCTGTCGCTAAAGCTTATGGCGGCAAGCGATCTATCGCTTGGATGGAAATCTATAACGGCGAGAAAGCCGCTGAAAAATATGAAGGTGACTGGTTCCCAGCAGAAACGTTGGATGCTATTCGCGAATATAAAGTAGCTATTAAAGGTCCTCTAACGACACCAGTTGGTGGCGGTTTCCGATCTTTGAATGTCGCCTTACGCCAAGAGTTAGATCTATATGTTTGTCAGCGTCCAGTTCGTTGGTTCTCTGGTGTTCCTTCACCGGTTAAAGAGCCACAAAAAACAGACATGATTATCTTCCGTGAAAACTCTGAAGATATTTATGCCGGTATTGAGTGGAAAGCGGGTACTGAAGAAGCTGATAAAGTTATCGCTTTTATGCGTGATGAGATGGGTGTATCGAAGATTCGTTTCCCATCAGATTGTGGTATCGGTGTTAAGCCTGTTTCGTCTCAAGGTACTAAGCGTTTAGTGCGTAAAGCGATTCAGTATTGTATTGATCAAGATTTACCTTCTGTGACATTGGTTCACAAAGGCAACATCATGAAGTTTACCGAAGGCGCTTTTAAAGAGTGGGGCTATGAGCTTGCACAAGAAGAGTTTGGCGCTGAGCTTTTAGGTGGTGGCCCATGGATGACAATGAAGAATCCTGTTACTGGCAAAGAGATCATCATTAAAGATGTAATCGCTGATGCTATGTTACAGCAGATTTTATTACGTCCTGATGAGTACAGCGTTATTGCAACGTTAAACCTTAACGGCGATTACATTTCTGATGCCTTAGCAGCTCAAGTGGGCGGTATTGGTATTGCTCCAGGTGCTAACTTATCGGATGACATTGCATTGTTTGAAGCAACGCATGGTACAGCTCCTAAGTACGCTGGTCAGGATAAAGTTAACCCAGGCTCGGTTATTTTGTCATCAGAAATGATGTTACGTCACCTTGGCTGGAATGAAGCAGCAGATCTTATCGTTAGTGGTGTTGAAGGCGCAATTGCGGCTAAAACCGTCACCTATGATTTTGAGCGTTTAATGGATGACGCAACTTTGTTGAAGTGTTCTGAATTTGGTGATGCAATTATCAAGCATATGAGCTAGCTGATTCAGCGTTTACATTCGCTGTTTTCGCACACAAAAAAGCCGACTTAACGTCGGCTTTTTTGTATCAAATTGTCGCTTTGTAACTTCACTTGTTTAGAATGAATTAAACAGCGACATCTTCTTCAAGATTTATTTCGACTTCTGTATCTAAAATGACACCAGTATTTTGTGCTTCACTGCCAGAAACGTCGGGAGCATCAGCTAATATCTTGATACTAACGGCATGAAGACCTTTCGGCCCATCAATTGCCTCAAACGCAACGCACTGACCGGCTTTTAACGTACGGTAGCCGTCCATCTCGACAGTAGAATAGTGCGCAAAAACATCTTTGCCGTCATTATCGGTCAAAATAAAGCCATATCCTTTAGCATTATTGAACCATTTCACCACACCTGTTTGCATAGTAGTTAATCCTTCAATTCAGTTGTTATCCATGCCGTTTCTCGATCTAATCTCGATGTTTTTGTATCGATTTTAGCAGTTTTCGCTATAGAGCAAATCAAGATTTAGTGTATAATCAACGACTTGGCTTTATCGTGCAGGGCATAACAGACTCTTTTTAACGCTTGAGCGTGAATTAGTCAAGTAAAAACCCAACAGCTTAAAGGCTGAACAAACTGTATCATGGGCAACAAATTTCAGATTGAGTGGTAAATAAATAAGATGAAAAACTCTCACAATGATGAATTTCTACTACCCTTATTAATGAGCGATGATGCTGTAGATGAGGATCATGATGGCGACTTAGCGTTTGCGGTTGAAGTTTCTAAGCCCAAACTTGAAGTTCCATCCATGTATAACGTGGTTATGCTGAACGATGACTATACGCCAATGGAGTTTGTAGTCGAAGTGATGGAAACCTTCTTTAATCTCGATCGCGAAGCCGCAACCCGGGTGATGTTAGCAGTACATACTATGGGTCGAGCGGTTTGTGGTTCTTATACGCGCGATATTGCAGAGACGAAAGCCTCCTTAGTCAATCAATACGCCAGAGAAAACCAGCATCCGCTCTTGTGTGAGATAGAGTCATTCAAAGAAGAATAATGGTCTCTATTTTTAATATAAGAGTTTGAAGTACGAGGTAGTAGTAAAATGCTCAATAAAGAGCTAGAAAACACTCTCAATAGTGCATTCAAAGTTGCTCGTAATAAGCGACACGAATTTATGACTGTCGAGCATTTGCTTTTAGCAATGCTTGATAATCAAGATGCATCTGACGTTCTTACCGCTTGCGGCGTGGAAGTCAAAAAATTAACTTCATCGCTGGTTGAGTTTATTAACTCGACCACGCCGTTGCTTAACGAAAGTGACGAAGAGCGAGACACTCAGCCAACACTTGGTTTTCAGCGTGTTCTTCAGCGTGCAGTATTCCATGTTCAGTCATCAGGTAAAAAAGAAGTCAGTGGCGCTAATGTATTGGTCGCTATCTTTAGTGAGCAAGAGAGTCAGGCGGTTTATTTGCTTAAAGAGCAAAGTGTCGCGCGCATTGATATCGTTAACTATATAAGTCACGGTATTTCGAAAGTTGCTGGCCAAAGCGATTCACCTTCTGAGCAGCATAATGATCAAGCTGACGGTGAGGGTGGCTCTGTTGAAGGCGGTACATCTAAAAATCCTTTAGAGGCCTATGCGGTTAACCTTAATGCTGAAGCTGAAGCAGGGCGCATTGATCCTTTAATCGGCCGCGAAGCCGAAGTTGAGCGCACAGTTCAAATATTGGCACGTCGTCGTAAGAACAATCCATTATTAGTGGGCGAGGCGGGTGTTGGTAAAACAGCGATTGCTGAAGGTTTAGCCAAGCGTATCGTTGATAATCAAGTTCCAGAAATTCTTGAAAACAGTATCGTTTACTCTCTCGACCTTGGTGCACTGTTAGCTGGCACTAAGTATCGTGGTGATTTTGAAAAACGCTTTAAAGCCTTATTGGGCGAGTTGAAGAAGCGTGATGACTCGGTGCTATTTATTGATGAGATCCACACAATTATTGGTGCTGGAGCAGCATCCGGTGGTGTGATGGATGCGTCTAATCTGTTAAAGCCATTATTAAGCTCCGGCGAGATGCGCTGCCTTGGTTCTACGACGTTCCAAGAATATAGATCGATTTTTGATAAAGATCGCGCATTATCGCGTCGTTTCCAGAAAATTGATGTTAACGAACCTAGTGCGGATGACACCTATAAAATCCTCAAAGGGCTTAAATCGAATTTTGAGGCACACCATGATATTCAGTACACCGATAAAGCACTTCGCGCGGCTTCGGACTTAGCTGAGCGTTATATCAATGAGCGCTTCTTACCAGATAAAGCCATTGATGTTATTGATGAAGCCGGTGCTTATCAGCGCCTAATGCCTGCTAGCAAGCGTAAGAAAAAAATTGGCGTTACTGAGATTGAGTCGGTAGTTGCTAAGATCGCGCATATTCCGCCTAAGCATGTGAGCACATCTGATAAAACATCGCTTGGTAAGTTAGAAAGCAACTTAAAGCATGTTGTCTTTGGCCAAGATCCGGCTATTGAAGCACTCTCAGCTGCGATTAAATTATCGCGTGCGGGTCTAACTTCACCAGATAAACCGATTGGTTCATTCTTGTTTGCCGGCCCAACTGGTGTTGGTAAAACTGAGGTAAGTAATCAGCTTGCGTCAGTTATGGGGATGGAGCTTATCCGTTTTGATATGTCGGAATATATGGAGCGTCATACCGTTTCACGCTTGATTGGTGCGCCTCCAGGTTATGTTGGTTTCGATCAAGGTGGCTTGCTAACTGATGCGGTAACCAAAAATCCGCATTGCGTTGTTCTTTTAGATGAAATTGAAAAAGCGCATCCAGAAGTCTTTAACCTGTTATTACAGGTAATGGATCACGGTACCTTAACAGACAATAATGGTCGTAAAGCTGACTTCCGTAATGTTGTTTTGATTATGACAACTAACGCGGGTGCCGAGTCGATTAGTCGTCGCAGCATTGGTTTTACTGATCAGGATCACAGCACAGATGGTATGGAAGCAGTCAATAAGATGTTTACGCCTGAGTTTAGAAACCGCTTAGATTCGATTATTCAGTTCGCTCCATTGAGTGAAGATATTGTATTAACCGTTGTAGATAAGTTCTTGATTCAGCTTCAAACGCAGCTTGATGATAAGTCAGTATTGCTAGAGGTTGATGCAAAAGCGCGTCAATGGTTAGTCGATAAAGGCTACGACGTGCATATGGGTGCAAGGCCGATGGCGCGTGTTATCCAGCAGCATATTAAAAAGCCGTTGGCGGAGTTGGTGCTCTTTGGCGAGTTATCTTCTGCGGGTGGTACGGTTAAGATCACCGTTAAGAAAGATGAGTTGGTGCTGAAAGTTAGCTAAGACTGAGTACGGCAGCGATTTTTTCAATGTTTTGAAATTGTCGCTGTCGGTTTTTATTTCCCTTAAACTATCAACATTTAACTAGCAAAATTCAAACATCAAGCGTCAAATAACGATCGAAGAGATTGTTAAACAAAAAGTATTGGGAATAATAAGAAGAAACAACAGAGGGTGTTGCGCCTAAAGCTGAGGACAGCTAAAGACGTTTTCGCTTTAGCTTATCTTGCTCTAAAAGTAATTCGGCCTTTGCTTAAATCATAAGGCGTCATTTCAACTTTCACTTTATCGCCTGTAAGAATTCTAATGTAGTTCTTACGCATCTTGCCTGAGATGTGCGCAGTGATTACGTGATCATTTTCCAACTTGACTCGGAACGTGGTGTTTGGAAGGGTATCAATAACTTCGCCTTCAAACTCAATGTTTTCTTCTTTTGCCATACTAAGGTTTATCCACCAGTTTTGTCATTTTCGCATTAGTATCTTATTTGATCTAAGGCGCTTAAGGGCAGGCATTCTGCCCTAAATGACAGGCAGAATCAAAGATAAGTAATTACAACCGCTAAATAAGGGTTTGCCAGCGATTATTCAGTAGTAATTCAATCGGTCGATAGTAAATTTTATAAGACATCTTGCGGCATGAGCGGATCCAGTAACCCAAATACACAAAATCAAGTTGTTGACGCTTCGCTTCGCTGGCTAGCCATAATATAGCGTAGCTACCTAAGCTTCGGCTGGAATAATCAGGATCAAAGAACGTATAAATAGCAGAATAACTGCCGGCTATTTCATCTCTAACGCTAACAGCCAGTAATTTACCTTCATAACGAAACTCAGTGAACTGACTAAAATTTGTTTCTTGACCCAAAAACTGTTGATATTGATCAGGTGTGGGTGGGTACATATCACCATTCTCATGGCGAGCTTCTATATATTTTGCATATAGCTCGTAGTATTCGCGACCTGCGATAGAAGTAACGCTATGGATGGTTAAGTCTTTGTTCTTGTTTTCTATGCGTCTTTGTCTTCGCGTAGGCTTAAATTCTTTAACTGGAATTCTAGCCGGTATGCAATCACTACAGCTTTGGCAATGAGGGCGATAGTAGTGTGTGCCTGAGCGTCGAAAACCAATCTCGGTTAAATCACGGTAAGCGATTTTATCGACTTCTGTCGCTGGATCGATAAATAAAGTCGTTGCTTCTTTCTCTTCTTGGTAGCTGCAGGTATGCGGTTTGGTTGCAAAGACTTTGAGTTTAGAGAGAACGCTCATTAGCCTTTCGCTCTTTGTTTTGTTGGGATATTTTCTTGCTCGTTGATAAAAGCTTCAGCCAGTGCCGAAGTGTTATTCCAATCAAGTGATTTCCAAGCCTCTACAGTCGACGGTCGTTTGCTATCACTGTTATTATCACTATAGCTCGGCAGGTATTGTTTAAAAGCTTCCCTTGTCAATTCTTCCACTCCAAGACTTCCTAAATGTGGGTTTATGATTTGGCAATCGAGAAGCTCAAATCCCCATCTTTGTATTTGCATGCAGGTAAATGCAAAAGCGATTTTTGATGCATCTGTGCGACTATGGAACATCGATTCGCCAGAAAATACACGTCCGCTTGCTACGCCGTAAAGTCCACCGATAAGTATTTCGTTATCCCAAACCTCAAACGAGTGGGCGAGCTTTCGTTGATGCAATCTAATATAGGCTTCGCGCATTTCTTGCGTAATCCATGTGCCATCACTTTCATCACGTTTTTCTGCACAACCATCTATCACTTGTTCAAACGCACGATTTATCGTTAATTGATAGCAACTCTGACGCATCCTTTTTTTTAAGCTTCGAGATAAATGAAGTTTGTTAGGGTGCATTACTGCTCGCGGGTCTGGCGACCACCACATAATAGGTTGGTCATCGTCATACCAAGGAAAAATACCTAGTGAATAAGCCTCTTCCAACCGCTCACAGCTTAATTCACCACCCAGTGCTAACAAGCCGTTTGGATCTGTTAAAGCAGACTCTAACGGTGGAAATGAGTTGTCACTGGACGGTGTATGTTGCATCGATAATTGAATCTCGCTCTATTAAATTCCATTTTTTCTTTTTGGTTTTTTCTCTTTTTGGTGCTTACTCTTTCGGTGTATACAGCTTTTTTTATTTTCGTCTTTAAAGGTTTCTATTGTCTTGATTAAGCGTGATCGTCTAAGTATTTTTCTGCATCAAGCGCTGCCATGCAGCCCGATCCGGCCGAAGTTACGGCTTGACGATAAACATGATCTGCAACATCGCCAGCAGCAAAGATACCGACTTTTGACGTTTGTGTCGCATTACCTTGAGAGCCGCTTTCTATTGAAAGGTAGCCGTCTTTCATATCTAACTGACCATCGAATATACCCGTATTAGGTTTGTGCCCAATGGCAATAAACACGCCAGACAAATCGATATCTTCTTTACTGTCACTATCGGTTGATGCGATGCGAATACCGGTAACGCCGGTATCATCACCTAACACTTCATCTAAAGTGTGATTCCATTTCAAAGTGATATTGCCGTTTTTGGCTTTTTCAAATAATTTGTCTTGTAGGATCTTCTCGGCACGAAGGCTATCACGGCGATGAACAAGAACAACTTCAGAAGCGATGTTCGATAAATATAATGCTTCTTCTACAGCGGTATTACCGCCGCCAACAACGGCAACCTTTTGGTCGCGATAGAAAAAGCCATCGCAAGTTGCGCAAGCGCTCACGCCGCGGCCCATAAAGGCTTCTTCGGACGGAAGGCCAAGATATTGTGCAGAAGCGCCAGTGGATATGATGAGGCTATCACAGCTATAAACGCCGCTATTGCCAGTTAAGGTAAATGGGCGCTCATTGAGCTCAACGGCTTCAATGTGATCAAAAATGATTTCAGTATCGAAGCGCTCAGCATGTTTATGCATTCGCACCATTAAGTCAGGCCCCTGAACACCATCGTTATCACCGGGCCAATTATCGACATCAGTCGTTGTGGTCAACTGTCCACCTTGTTCCATGCCCGTGATAAGTACAGGGTTTAAATTAGCGCGAGCCGCATAAACGGCCGCCGTATAACCAGCAGGGCCTGAGCCAAGAATGATGAGGCGATGATGTATCGTTTCTGACATGGAAGTTGGATCCTTTTAATCAATAATGAGCCTTTATAAACGGGTCGCAATGATAATGGACAAGTGCTGATCCGTTAAGTACTAATTCCATCAAAGGGCAAAAACAAGTCAATATCAGCCCAATTGTGAAAAAACAGTGCAAGTGATTGATGATGCAGAAGAATAATGCCCCGTGTTGGGAATTGTACCTTGATGTTTGAGTGGTTTTTTAGTTTCCTACACTTTCATTGATGATATCTGCCGAATGTTAGCGGATTGGTCATAAATAAACCGATTATTAGCGTAAACCATTATGGCAAGAACTCTAAAAGCATCAGCCAAATCCAAATCGTCTGATGAGTCAGGCGCATTGTTACTGGTTGTCCGCGAAGGAACATTGATTGCGTTGCTGGCAGTTGCCGGATATTTCATGATGGCGCTATTTAGCTATAGCTTACAAGATCCCGGTTGGTCCGCGACTGGTGATTACAGTGTGGTAAAAAACACAGCCGGTATTTCAGGTGCTTGGTTTGCCGATGTTCTGTTTTCTTCCTTTGGTTATATTGCTTATCTCATTCCTTTTGCTCTTATGCATAGGGCTTGGCTTATTTTTCGTGATCGCTACGATGCCTTTCACTTTGATGGTTTGACCGTTGCGCTAAAACTGGCTGGCCTGCTATTAATCTTGATGGGATTCACTTGCCTATTATCGCTTTCGACACTGACTGATCAGGCGGGCTTGCCCTATGGCAGTGGTGGCTTTATTGGCTCTGTTATCAAGACGGGGCTTTTGCAGGTATTGCATCCCGCCGGTACCGTTTTGCTAATGCTGGCCATTAGCTTGTTTGGTTTAACGCTATTTGCCGAAATATCATGGCTAAATTTAATGGATCGTATCGGTGCGGCGACAGTTGCTTTATGTGAGCAATTTTCTGTTTGGTTCGTTGATTGGAATGATAGACGTCGTGAGTTAGCTAGAAAGAACCGTCGCGACAAAGAAGCTGCTCGACTAAAAGCGCCAGTAGCTGTTATTGAGCAAGCACCGGTCAAAAAAATTGAGCCTGCCGTAGATGAAGAGATTTCGGTTGGCGCAATGATTACTCAAATCAAACAGTCGGCTGAATCCTTAATGCCGACGGCTAAACCAAAACCTGCGCCTAAAAAGAAAGCGCCGAAACCTGTTAAGCGATCGCGCAATAGTGATGAGCCATTAGAAGTCCCCGAGTTTGATTTACTTGATGAGCCTAGCGTAGGTCGACAAGTTGGTTTTACTACCGAGCAACTTAATCAGCTTTCAGGCTTGTTAGAAACGAAGCTTGCAGATTTTGGTATCAAGGCAGAAGTTAAATCTGTATTGCCAGGACCTGTTGTTACTCGTTTTGAAATACAGCCAGCCGCTGGGGTTAAAGTTAGTCGTATTAGTAATTTGGTAAAAGATTTAGCTCGCTCATTGGCAGTGATAAGTGTGCGTGTTGTAGAAGTTATTCCAGGTAAGTCCTTTGTTGGTATTGAGATTCCCAATGAAAACCGCGCCATGGTAATGTTGGGCGAGGTGCTGACTTCTCCCGTTTATACCGAGGCGAGCTCGCGACTGACGCTAGCGCTTGGTCACGATATTGCTGGTGAGCCGATTGTTGCTGACCTCGCTAAAATGCCGCATCTATTGGTTGCGGGTACAACCGGTTCAGGTAAATCGGTTGGTGTTAACGCTATGCTGTTAAGCCTGCTTTATAAGGCAACCCCCGAAGAGGTTCGCTTAATACTTATCGATCCTAAAATGTTGGAATTGAGTGTCTACGAAGGCATTCCACACTTATTAACGCCTGTTATTACCGATATGAAAGATGCCGCTAACGGTTTGCGCTGGTGTGTGGCTGAAATGGAACGTCGTTATAAGTTAATGGCAGCGATGGGTGTAAGAAACTTAGATGGGTTCAATAAGAAAGTAAGGGATGCTGCAGCGGCTGGTGAAACGATTACCGACCCGATCTGGCAGCCTGATCCTCTTTCTATTGTCGATGTTGATGATCAAATACCACCTGATCTGGAAACCTTACCGCATATTGTTGTCGTAATTGATGAGTTTGCTGACATGATTATGATTGTCGGTAAAAAAGTTGAACAGCTGATTGCTCGGATAGCACAGAAGGCACGTGCCGCCGGTATTCATTTAGTGCTAGCAACGCAGCGACCCTCGGTTGATGTTATTACCGGTTTGATAAAAGCTAATGTACCTACGCGTATAGCCTTTCAGGTATCGTCAAGAATTGATTCACGAACTATTCTTGATCAAGGTGGTGCTGAGCAGTTGTTAGGTCATGGTGACATGCTTTATTTGCCGCCTGGCAGCGGCGTGCCGATTCGAGTTCATGGTGCGTTTGTCTCTGATGACGAGGTACACAGAGTCGCTGATGATTGGCGCTCAAGAGCCGAGCCGGATTACTTGCCCGATCTTATCGATGAAGGTGGTGCAGGTGGTGATGCTATTCCTGGACTTGAGCCTGCTGAGAACGCAGACAGTGAACAAGATGCACTTTACGATGAGGCTGTGATGTTTGTGACCGAGACGCGTAAGGCTTCAATATCATCAGTGCAGCGCAAACTTCGTATCGGCTACAACCGAGCAGCACGTATGATCGAATCAATGGAAGCGGCAGGTGTTATTACTGAAATGCAGCCCAACGGAAGTAGGGAAGTTATTGCGCCACCACCGCCAAGAAATTAATGATGCTAACTAACGCTATCAATCGCTTTTTTAAACCATTTATTTTTACAATGGTTCTATTTTTTTCTTCGTCTAACATTTTGGGCTATGGTCTACCCGATAATCATAGTGAGGCCTTAGCGAATTTATTATCTCGCAGCGCTTATTTCCAAGCAGATTTCAAACAAGTCATTCATGATGCCGATGGTGAAGTTATTGATCAAGCAGTAGGGCATGTGTGGCTATCACGTCCGAGCAAATTGCGTTGGGATATTACTGAGCCGTTAGAGCAAACGCTTATTGTCAGTGATGATGAATTCTTCCAATATGATCAAGATATTGATCAGCTCATTATTGAGCCTTTATCCGATCAGCTATCAGCTATGCCCGTTCTACTTTTATCAGGCGACGCTAGTGCTATTAATAAACAATTTATTGTTAAGCAGATTAAAGCTCTTACCGCTCCATCAGGCGATACTAAATTACCACGTTCGCAAAAAATTCTTTTTACCCTTAAGCCATTAGCGCGCGATGGTTTATTCCAACTGCTTACACTTGAGTTTGTAGATGAAAAATTACAAGCGATAGCCATTCTTGATGATTTAGAGCAGAGCAGCCGTTTTGAATTTAGTGCTATCAATGTCGACAATATTATTGATGATGCTCAGTTTGAGTTAGTCCCGCCTGAATATACCGATATAATTTATCGCTGATGAATACCACGGACGCCATCGGTTTCGACTTTAATGATTCAGCGACTCGTGCAAGTAGCGTTCGTCCACTAGCCGCGCGCGTTAGACCAACATCGATCGAAAACTATTGTGGGCAAGAACATATCCTTGGTCCCGATTCAGCCTTGCGTCAAGCTATTTTAAATGGCGAGCTTCATTCGATGATTTTATGGGGGCCGCCCGGCACTGGTAAAACAACCTTAGCGAAAATATTGGCTGAGCAAAGTCGTGCACAGTTCGAAACACTGTCTGCTGTTAGTGCTGGCGTCAAAGATATTCGTCAAGTAGTTGAGCTCGCAAAGCAGCGTCAGCAATCTAATATCAGCACCTTACTCTTTATTGACGAGGTTCATCGTTTTAATAAATCGCAGCAAGATGCTTTATTGCCTCACATTGAAGACGGCTTGTTTGTCTTTATTGGTGCGACGACTGAAAACCCTTCTTTTGAGCTTAATAACGCACTGCTGTCTCGGGTGCGAGTCTATACGCTGCAATCTTTATCGGTTACTGACCTTATTAATGTTCTAACGCGCGCCATTCAAGATGTTGAGAATGGCTTGGGTGATTGTGGTGTTGGTATCGATGCGTCATTAATCGAAAAAATTGCCAATGTCGCCGATGGAGACGCTCGTTCGGCTTTGGGCATGCTAGAGCTTGCCGTTCAGTTTGCTGGCGCTAGAAATTTGGACCATGTTGATGATGCGCTACTAGCTGAAGTATTGCGTGAGCGCGCCTCTCGCTTCGATAAAAAAGGCGAGCATTTTTATGATCAGATATCAGCCCTGCATAAATCTGTTAGAGGTAGCGCCCCAGATGGAGCTTTGTACTGGTTTGCACGAATGCTAGAGGGTGGGTGTGATCCGCTTTATATAGCTCGGCGAGTTGTGCGAATGGCGAGTGAAGATATCGGCAATGCTGATCCTAGAGCGTTAACTATTGCATTGAATGCATGGGATGTCCAGAGCCGTTTGGGCAGCCCTGAAGGTGAGTTAAGCTTGGCTCAAGCGGTTGTCTATTTAGCTGTCGCTCCTAAAAGTAATGCGGTTTATAAAGCGTTAGCGCACGCTAAAAAAATAGCCAATGAGCATGGAGCAGAACCTGTTCCGCTGCATCTTCGCAATGCGCCGACAGATTTAATGAAATCGTTAGATTATGGTGCTGAATATCGTTATGCACATGATTATGATGAGGCCTATGCCGCCGGCGAGAACTATTTACCCGAAGCTTTAAAAGATGAAGTTATATATCAACCGACAGAGCAGGGGCTTGAGGCCAAAATTAAGGCGCGGTTAGCACATTTCAAAACACTGGATTTGGCGAGTGAAACACCGCGCTATTCAGACTCAGATTCTAATCAATAATAGCCATGGGTAAGTCATCGCGATGCAATTAACCTTTACTACTTTTATGATCATTGGATTGGGTGGTGCTATTGGTGCCATGCTGCGCTTCGCTATTGCTGCATGGGTGATTCAACGGTTTGAATCGGTGATGCCGACAGCGGCCTTACTCGGCACTTTTATCGCTAATGCCATTGGTGCATTACTTATTGGTGTTCTATTTGTTGTGATCACTGAAAAGGCGTTAATCGCCGAGAGCTGGCGACCATTATTGGTGGTGGGCTTCCTTGGTGCATTAACGACATTTTCAACTTTTTCGATTGAGGCGCTTGGTTTACTCCAGCAAGGCGAATGGCTCACTGCGATGGTATATGTAGTGGGCAGCGTGATAATATGCGTTTCTTTGACGTGGGCTGGCGTAGAACTGGCTCGCTGGTATTGATTTATCGGCGTTACTCGATTCACTATAATCTAACACTTTCAGTCTATTTCTTAATAAACAGTATCCACACAAGGCTTTTACTTTCATGCTAGATATAAAATATTTACGTAGTAATTTAGATGACGTTGCTAAGGCGCTCACGATTAAAGGCTATGAGCTAGACAAGGCGCAATTTGAAGCGTTGGATGCCGAGCGCAAGCACAGTGATATCGAATCTCAGTCATTACTTGCTAAGCGAAAGCAGGCCTCCAAAAAAATCGGAGAGCTCGTTCAAGGTGGTTTGTCGGTTGATGAAGCTAAGGCGCAAGTGAATGAAACTCTAGCGCTTATCGACAGCAGCCTATCAACACTCAAGCAGCAAGCCAGTGATGTTGATGAAAAGATACAGCAGTTTTTATACGACGTGCCAAACATTCCTGATGCAGAAGTGCCTGCCGGTAAAGACGAAGCTGATAATGTTGAAGTGCTTCGCTGGGGTACGCCGCGAGAATTTGATTTTGAAGTGCTTGATCATGTTGCCTTAGGTGCAAAAGCTCAAGGTTTAGATTTTGAAGTGGCAGCTCAAATGACGGGTACGCGTTTTGCGGTTTTAAAAGGTGCGGTTGCACGCTTGCATCGAGCGCTTGCTCAATTCATGTTGAATGAGCATACCGAGCAAAACGATTATCTTGAAGTTAATGTGCCTTTAATTGTTAATGCCGAGGCTCTAACGGGTACTGGCCAGCTGCCTAAATTTGAAGAAGATCTATTTAAGCTCAACGTGGATTCAGATTACTACTTGATACCAACGGCTGAAGTGCCAGTGACTAATCTTGTCCGCGACAATATTGTTGATGCCAAATCATTACCTCTTAAGTTTGTCGCGCACACTAGTTGCTTTCGTTCAGAGGCGGGCAGTCATGGTCGTGATACACGCGGTCTTATCCGTCAGCATCAGTTCGAAAAAGTCGAACTTGTTCAAGTTGTTAAGCCTGAAGACTCTGCTGAGGCGTTAGAATTGCTAACAGGGCATGCCGAGAAAATCCTTCAGAGCTTAGAATTACCGTACCGAAAAGTGATTCTCTGTGGCGGTGATTTATCTTTTGGTTCGCATAAAACTTATGACCTTGAAGTTTGGTTGCCTGCGCAGGATTGTTATCGCGAGATTAGTTCTTGCAGTAATTTTGGCGACTATCAAGCTCGTCGTTTAAAGGCGAGGGCGCGTAATGCCGAGTCAGGCAAGCCTGAGTTACTTCATACATTAAATGGTTCTGGTTTGGCCGTTGGTCGCACATTGGTTGCTGTGCTTGAAAACTATCAAAATAAAGATGGCTCGATAACAATACCCAAAGTCTTGCAGCCGTATATGAATGGTCTTGAAGTTATTTAATTGTTAGCACTTTTATAAGGAACGTTTTTTTTGGATTACTTGCCACTTTGTTTTGATGTTAAGAAAAAGTCTTGTTTGTTGGTAGGCGGTGGTAAGATTGCTTATCGGAAAGCTGTTTTGTTAAACAAGGCGGGCGCTCTAATTAATGTTGTTGCGCCGCAGATAGATGCCAACTTAGCAAACCTTGCTGATCAATCAGGTGGCAAGCTCACGCAGCGCGAGTATCGACCTGAAGATTTAGATGGCCATATCTTTATCATCGGCGCTACCGATATAGATACGGTTAACCAGCAAGTTGCAGCGGATGCTAATCAACGCGGTCTGTTGCTTAATATTGTTGATTCGCCAGATCTATGTAATGTGATATTTCCAGCCCTAATTGATAGAACCCCTCTGTTGATCTCTGTTTCCAGCTCAGGCAGTGCGCCTGTGTTAGCACGCTCTATACGTAGCCAAATAGAAAGCAGTGTTCCTGCCAATATTGGCGAGCTTGGAGATTTTATTGCTGACCGGCGCACAGACGTTAGGACGGCTTTGGATAACAATGAATCGAAAGTGCGAGAGTTTTGGGAGCAATTGCTTGATAGTGAAATCTCCGAGCGTGTTCTAGCTGGAAGAATTAGTGAGGCTGAAGTTTTATTCGATGAGTATCTAACAAATACACTAGAGAATGATAGTAGCTCAATGAAGGGTGAGGTTTACCTTGTCGGTGCAGGGCCAGGCGACCCAGATCTTTTGACGTTTAAAGCGCTTAGATTGATGCAGCGCGCTGATGTCGTGCTTTATGACAGACTAGTAGCACCCGCCATTGTTGATATGACGCGCAGAGATGCAGAAAGAGTTTATGTTGGTAAGGCCAGAAGTAATCATGCTTTACCGCAAGGTGAAATTAATCAGCTGTTAATTGATTTTGCTAAAGCGGGTAATAAGGTCGTGCGTCTAAAAGGTGGCGATCCTTTTGTCTTTGGTCGTGGTGGTGAAGAAATTGAACAGTTATCTGAACACGGTATTCCTTTTCAAATTGTGCCAGGTATTTCGGCAGCTAACGGTTGTGCTTGTTATTCAGGGATTCCATTAACACATCGTGACCATGCGCAGTCCGTTAGGTTTTTAACGGGTCACTTAAAAGATGGCACGATGGATCTTCCTTGGCAAGAGCTTTTGCCCGAATCTCAAACCGTTGTTATTTATATGGGCCTTGTCAGTCTAGATATTATTTGCACAGAATTAATTGCCCATGGTAAATCAGCACAGACACCCGTTGCGTTGATAGAGCGTGGTACAACGCCTGAGCAGCAAACGCACATTGGTACTCTCGATACTATTAGTCAAATTGTTAGTGATCGTGAGGTGCGGGCTCCGACATTGATTATTATCGGTTCTGTCGTTAGCCTGCATGATCGCCTGCAGTGGCTAGATCATAGCTAGTTCACATTCTGTTTGGCTTAACTTAACTTGCCCTTACTTAGTTTTCTTATCCGCTTTTATTCCTATGTTATTGATTTTGCATGCCTAAATTCATCTAACACTTTTGCTTATAAAGTTTTTAATTCTTTTGCCGATAATCAAAGGTAAGTGGCGCAGCTGCTTATAATCGTTAGCAAAAAGGATTTCGCATTGGTTGGGTTGTTAGATAACCCATTAATAATAAGCCTATTTGTTTTAGTTAGAGTTATATTTATGGTTAACATCGCTAATGTGGGGACAACCGTTACCGCCCCAGCTTCAGATAATAATCAGCGCACGCCCACAGAAACGGCGAGAACTACTGCTAATACGCCTAATATCGATCCAACTAAACAGCCAAAATTTGTTGATCGTAGACGAAACCCTGATCGTCGCACAAAGAATGAGGCTCCGTTATTAGATACGCGAAGAAATGTTGATCGCCGTCGTACCGCTAGATTAGACATTGAGGTCTAATCTAAACTCCTTCTAGTTTTTCATGTTTTATCTTCTAAGTTTTTTATTACATCCTGCGAATTTATAGTCATTTGCAAGGTCAGTATGTCTTCTTGAATAGCTAAGACTTGTTGTCTTAAGGTTCTATGGCATAATCTTTGATATATATTTTTTTGTTCACGGTTTATAAAAGGGCGAAGCTTTGTTTGACTACGATTTATTTGTGATTGGAGCCGGTTCTGGCGGTGTGCGCGCCTCAAGAATGGCGGCAGCGACAGGCGCTCGGGTTGCTGTTGCAGAAGAAAAGTATTTAGGTGGTACTTGCGTGAATGTGGGCTGCGTTCCTAAAAAGCTTTTTTATTACGGCTCTCACTTTCATGATGACTTTAATGATGCAAAAGGTTTTGGATGGTCAGCCAATGATGTCGATTTTGATTGGCCAACTCTGCGAGACAACAAAAATACTGAGATAAGCCGATTAAACGGTATCTATCAAAAGCTGCTTGATGATGCCGGCGTTATAACGATTAATGGTCGGGCTACGATTGTTGATAAACATACCGTAGTGATTAATGACCAAAAAATAACGGCCGAGCGTATTTTAATCGCTGCCGGTGGTCGACCCTTTGTACCATCATTTGATGGCGCTGAGTTTGTTATTACCTCGGACGAAATTTTTTATCTAGAGACGTTGCCTAGTCATGCGCTTGTTGTTGGTGGCGGTTATATTGCTGTGGAATTTGCGGGCATTCTTAATGGCTTGGGAGCAAATACAGAGTTATCGTATCGAGGCAGTCAGCTGCTTAAACATTTTGATCAGGATCTAGGTATTCGGTTAGCTGACGAGCTTGTCAAAAAAGGTGTCCAATTATCATTAGAAAGCAATTTAGAAAGTATTTCTAAACAAGCTGATGATAAGTTATTGGTTCGCTTTAAAGGTGGTGATCAGCGAAGCTATGATCAAGTGTTATATGCGACTGGCAGAAAGGCTTACACCGCAGACCTAGGTCTCGACAATACCTCAGTTGAAAAGCGTGATGATGGAACCATTATCGTAGATGATTATTTTCAATCGTCTGAACCAAGCATTTATGCATTGGGGGATATTATCGGCACTCCAGAATTAACGCCGGTTGCCTTAGAGCAGGGCATGGCGTTTGTTGATACCTATTTTAAATCGTCACCCCGAAAAGTTGATTATGACAATATTCCAACCGCTGTTTTTTGTCAGCCAAATATCGCAACGGTCGGTTTAACCGAGTTCGATGCCCGCGCTAAATATACGGATGTCCAAATATTTCAATCGGAGTTTCGTCACTTAAAACATACGTTAAGCGGCAGTACCGAAAAAACGTTTATGAAGCTTATTGTTGATGCATCAACGGATAAGGTTGTCGGTGTTCATATGCTGGGAGCTGAGGCCGGTGAGATCATTCAGGGTCTAGCGGTTGCAGTAAAAGCGGGTGCTACTAAAGCGGTTTTTGATAGCACTATTGGTATTCATCCAACGGCGGCCGAAGAGTTTGTAACAATGCGACAGCCTATTTCTGCAGTATAAAATATCGTACTGAGGCGAAGTAGGCTGGTTGCTTTATTTATTGATTAGCGGCAATCGGTATGTCTGATTTTTCAGTGCTTTTTTGCTTCATCAATTGAATGGCATCTAAAAGAATATGTCCGGTCTCGGTAAGCAAGAAGTCGGTTCTTGGGTCGGCATCATCCTTTTCACTTCCACTTTCATCTTCACCATCAATTGCACTTACGGCTGTAGACTTATCCTCTAGCTCTTCGTTGGCACTCTCTGTTTCTTCATCAGTATCGCTCTTGATAGGCGGCAAACCCTTAGCGCTGCGATGGGTGTTCTCTATAGCGTTACGTGCGGCGGTATCTTCATCGATAATAGAACGGCGAGTGTCCTCATTTAAAGACAGCTCTTTGATATTGGTATATTTATCATTAAGGGCAATTTGCTCAACCAGATAGCGATAATCAGGGTCGTCGGTAATTCGCGCTTGATGTAAAGTATTGAGCGTACTTTTTAACGCGCTGTAGTTACCATAGTTTCTATGTCTTACAGCTTCGACAGTATCCCAGTTAAGCGCAAAATCCAGTGTATCTTCACCAATTTCCTGACTGTCATAGAGTGAGGGGAGGACAATGTCAGGAATGATGCCGCGATGTTGTGTACTGTCACCTGAGATGCGATAAAACTTAGCCTCAGTCAACTTCAAGCTTCCGTGACTTAGGTCAGCCAGCTGCTGCACGGTGCCTTTACCAAACGATTGGCTACCAACAATTAATCCTCGTTGATAATCCTGAATTGCACCGGCAAAAATTTCAGAGGCGGATGCGCTTAGGCGATCAATAAGAACGGCAATCGGTTTTTTATAATAGTTTGGGTTGGGGTAGTTGGACTGTCTAGCAACACGCCCACTAGGTGACCTGATTTGTACTACAGCACCACGCTCAACAAACAGACCGGTTAGCTGATTCACTTCTTGAAGTGAGCCGCCACCATTTCCGCGTAAATCGATAACAATTCCCTCAACATCGGCTTCTTCTAATTCGTTAAGAAGTTTTCGTACGTCCCGTGTCGTACTTTTATAATTAGCATCGCCATTGCGAGAGCCGTCAAAATCAATATAAAAGGTGGGTATAGAGATAACGCCGATTTTATGCACTTCATCATTGTGATAAATATCTAAGATCGATTGCTGTGCGGCTTGTTCTTCTAATTTAACAGTGTTTCTAACGATACGAATAAGTTTGCTTTCATCCGGATTGACCGACACCTCAGATAGTACTTCTAAGGTTACAACCGTATCCTTTTTGCCTCTAATTAATTCAACAACTTCATCAAGACGCCAGCCAATAACGTCAACACGCTCGCCGTCGCTGCCTTGTGCGACAGCAATAATTTTATCAGCAGGTTGTAAATCACCTTGTTTATCCGCAGGGCCTGCCGTGATTAAACGCTCAACTACGGTATGTTCACCATCTCGTCTTAATACTGCGCCAATACCCTCAAGCGATAAACGCATATTAATAGAGAAGTTCTCAGAGGTTCTGGGTGATAGGTAATTGGTGTGCGGATCATAAAGCGAAGTGAGTGAGTTGATATAGATTTGAAAAACATCTTCGGCATTTAATTGTTTTATGCGTTGACGTTGGTTGCTATAACGCTTTGTCAATGTCTCTAGAATATCGGCTTGATCTTTATCTGCAAGCATTAAACCTAGCGTAGCATTTTTAAGTGATTTACGGCTGCGATCAGCAAGCTCATTCTCATCTTTAGCCCATGGTTGATTTTCTGGCTCTAATGATAGGCTTTCATCTAAGGTGAAATTTAATGCTGCGATGCGTTCCGGTAATTCTTCAATAAGAAGGTCAAGGTGTTTAAGTAATTTTTCGCGATAACGATTAAACATTTCAAAACTAGGGTTAAGATTGCCGCGGCGTATGCCATCGTCCAAAACTAAACGATAACCTTCAAATTGATTAATATCTTGCTGAGTAAAATAACTTTTAGACGGGTCTAGGCGCTTTAAATAATTATCAAACAATGCCGAAGATAGTTCGTCATTAAATACGCGCTGAGTGTAGTGTCTGCGCTGTAGCTTATGCAGAATTTCTTCGGCTGTGCGCACTTGACGAATGCTCGGCTTGAGTATCTCTAATGTTTCTTCTTGTTCCTCTAACCCATTGACTTTAGTCGCCGATTTATCTGATAAGTCATCGGGAACATTACTAAATGCTTGTGCACCTACAAAGGTTAAAGACAATAGCAATGTAAATAGGATGCGGATCGAGAGGGTGTTGGTAAGCATATAAAAGGTTCTTTGTGTGTTTAATAACATAGCAAGCCGACAGATAGTGGCTTGCCATTGAGTTAGTTGTCTATTCTACCCTAAACTATAGACCTTGGTGACGATCTCTGGCGGCCTTTTTATCATTGTTGCTAGCTCCACAGTTGTCACTCGCTCATTATTGTTAGATATGTTTGTGAGAAATTGATTATGCGCTATTTATTACTGTTGTTTATCAGTGTGCCGATAGTTGAAATGTGGCTTTTAATTGCCGTAGGGCAGCAGATTGGCGCGCCACTGACGATTTCATTGGTTGTCGCTACGGCGGTTATTGGTGTTTATTGGTTACGCCAACAGGGTTTTTCTACTTTAACAAGATTGAATCAACGCTTAGCCTCTGGCCAATTGCCGGCTCGAGAGATTGCTGAAGGCGTGGTTTTAACTGTGGGTGGTGCATTATTGCTGACCCCTGGCTTTGCTACCGATATCTTGGGCTTTTCTTGCCTATTTGCTCCTACTCGAGCGCTGTGGGCAAATAGCTTGCTGCTTCGCATTCAGGCAGGTGCAATGGCTGGATTTAAGACCAGTTTTAGCAATTCCTCTTTTCAATCGAATCGCCCTGAAGACTCTTCTCAAGATAATAGCGCCTTTCAAGATAAGAGTGCTTTGCAAAGAGGTGCTAGCCAGTCGTCTAACGACATAATAGATGGTGAATATTCTCGTGACGACTAGCTGTTCATAAAGTAACCGCAATTAGCCTCGATCCTCCCTAGATATAAAAGACTTTATAAAGTTTTGCTGCTCTCCCTTGAATTGTCAGTAAAAGCCCATATCTATTTACTTCGCAAGAAACTGCGCCAAATTTCAACCATTTAATGGGGCTTGGTGCTTGACGTGCGTTTTTTCGTTCCTACAATTGGCACTCTTTTATTTTGAGTGCCAATTTGCAGCTTTCACAATGTTCATTCATGCATAGCTGCGTTAACTATAAGATCCAAGACCTCGAATACCTCAGGTGTTCGCTGTATTAATGTCAATATCAGGAGATTGAGAAAGATGAAAATTCGTCCCTTACACGATCGTGTTGTCGTTCGTCGCAAGGAGGAAGAAGCAACCTCTGCTGGTGGTATCGTGCTACCAGGTTCTGCTAAAGAAAAACCTAATCAGGGCGAAGTTGTCGCTGTTGGTAACGGTAAAGTACTCGATAACGGAGACGTTCGCGCTCTCGACGTAAAAGTAGGTGATGTTGTGGTATTCGGCAAATACGCCGGTAGCGACACTATCGATGTTGAAGGTGAAGAGCTCGTGATATTAAGCGAGTCAGATATCAAAGCAATTGTTGAATAAGTTGAGCTAAACACTGTTTTAGGGACAACTTAGTTATGTTTTTTTTGATTATTGAAATCAATTATTAACGCATTTATTAATTCATTTAAAAAATAGTAGGGTAAATCATCATGGCTGCTAAAGACGTGAAATTTGGCGATGCTGCTCGAGCTAAGATGCTTGACGGCGTAAACATCCTGGCGGATGCGGTTAAAACAACTCTCGGCCCAAAAGGTCGTAACGTAGTATTAGATAAAGCTTTTGGCGCACCAACAGTGACTAAAGACGGTGTTTCGGTTGCTAAAGAAATTGAACTTGAAGACAAGTTCGAAAATATGGGCGCGCAAATGTTAAAAGAAGTGGCTTCACAAGCTTCTGATGTTGCGGGCGACGGAACAACAACAGCAACTGTATTAGCACAATCAATTGTTAATGAAGGCTTAAAAGCCGTTGCTGCGGGCATGAATCCAATGGATTTAAAGCGCGGTATCGACAAAGCAGTTACGGCGGCAGTTGAAGAAGTTAAGGATATGGCAACGCCTTGTGCCGATGGCAAAGCTATCGCTCAGGTTGGTACCATTTCTGCTAATAGCGATCTTCATGTCGGTGAAATCATTGCTGAAGCAATGGAGAAAGTCGGTAAAGAAGGCGTTATCACGGTTGAAGAAGGTAGCGGTCTTGAGAACGAATTAGATGTTGTTGAAGGTATGCAGTTTGATCGTGGTTACTTATCGCCATACTTTATCAACAACCAAGATAATATGAGTGTTGAGCACGAATCACCATTTATTTTATTAGTTGATAAGAAAATCTCTAATATTCGTGAGCTTTTGCCACTCCTTGAGGCAGTAGCAAAAGCGAGCCGTCCGCTTGTTATTATCGCTGAAGATGTAGAAGGCGAAGCGCTGGCAACATTGGTCGTCAACAATATGCGTGGCATCGTTAAAGTTGCTGCTTGTAAAGCCCCAGGTTTTGGTGATCGTCGTAAAGCGATGATTGAAGATATTGCTATCTTAACGGGCGGTACAGTGATTTCTGAAGAAGTAGGTCTTGATTTAGAGACGGCGACTTTAGAGCACCTTGGTCAAGCTAAGCGTATTACTATGAGCAAAGAGAACTCAACCATTATTGATGGTGCAGGCAATGCAACATTGATCGAAGGTCGTGTTAATCAAATCCGCTCACAAATCGAAGATACTAGCTCTGATTACGATCGCGAGAAGCTTCAAGAGCGTGTTGCTAAATTAGCTGGCGGTGTTGCGGTGATCAAAGTCGGTGCAGGCACTGAAATTGAAATGAAAGAAAAGAAAGCCCGAGTTGAAGATGCATTGCATTCAACACGTGCCGCTGTAGAAGAAGGTGTTGTGCCTGGTGGTGGTGTTGCACTGATTCGTGCATTACAGGCTATCGAAGGCCTTGAAGGCGATAACGATGACCAAACAGTTGGTGTTAACCTTGCGCGTCGTGCAATGGAGTCGCCATTGCGTCAAATCGTAGCTAACGCTGGCGGTGAGTCGTCAGTTGTCGTTAACGAAGTTAAAGCTAAATCGGGTAACGTCGGCTACAACGCTGCCACCGGTGAATATGGCGATATGATTTCTATGGGTATTCTTGATCCAGCTAAAGTCACGCGTACGGCTTTGCAGTCGGCAGGTTCGGTTGCTGGCTTAATGATTACCACAGAAGCCATGGTTACCGACAAGCCCGAATCAGGAGCTGCTGCTCCAGCAATGCCTGATATGGGCGGCATGGGTGGTATGGGTGGAATGGGCGGTATGATGTAGAAAACATTCCTGTTATAGCATAAAAAAACCGGCTTTAGCCGGTTTTTTTATGCTTCCGAATCTACAAATTTGGGCGAGAAAGCGCTGGTTAAATGAGGTTGAAAAATAGTTTGCACTTTAAAGAAATCCGCATAAAATCCGTGCTGAATTTAGGCTCTTTTTAGAGGATTTATGAATATTTAGCCCAAGCGTTTTCTCTCGGTTCGGAAGGCGCGTAAGCAATAACGGCCTTCTGTTTTGAATTGTGAGGATTCTTGGAAATCACTCCTGTCAGTTATTTCTTGTGACTGGCTTATCTATTTCCAGAAAATCTTTCTATGCAGAGCTAACGCCATGTTGAGACGATTATTATGCTTAATGAAAAAATCATTATTGGTAGCGAAGAGTGGTGTGCCTTCCCCAGCTTGGGGATTCCAGCAATAAAAGCGCGAGTAGATTCTGGCGCTAAAACTTCATCCATGCATGCATTTGATATTCGCACTTTTAAGCGCGACATGCAGACATGGGTAAGTTTTGAAATACATCCTTTGCAGCTGAACCGAAAAACAACAGTGCGCAGTGAAGCGCTTGTCATTGATAGACGCTCCGTAAAAAATTCATCAGGAACATCGGAAAAACGTTATGTCATCAAGGTGCCTATGGCAATTGGTGAGCAGGTTTTTGACATTGAGCTGACGCTTACTAATCGTGATTCAATGGGCTATCGCATGTTGCTTGGCAGACAGGCGATGCAAAACCGCATGCTGGTGGATCCAGCTGCCAGCTTTATTTTAGGGGATAAGGCAAAGGAAGAAATCAGTGGCCTGTATGGTCGTAAAGTAATAAAGGCATCAGGCTTAAAGATCGGCATCCTTGCCAGCAACCCTGAGCTTTACAGTAATCAGAGGATTATGGAGGCAGGGCTTGCACGTGGGCATGAAATGGAGTTCTTCAACATTAAGCAGTGTTATATGAAACTTGATGCTGAAACGCCCGAGGTTCATTACCGCGGGGGAAGAATCCTGAATGACCTAGATGCGATTATTCCTCGGATCAGGCCGAGCGTAACCTTCTATGGGTGCGCATTGACGCGTCATTTTGAGAGTCTTGGCATATTTGCATTGAATGGATCAGCTGCAATTAGCCAGTCTAGGGATAAGCTTTTTTCCCTGCAATTATTGCAAGAGTCCGGTCTGGATATTCCTACCTCCGGCTTTGCTAACTCGCCGGTTGATACCAATGATTTGATTGATATGGTTGGTGGTGCTCCCCTGATTGTTAAGCTGTTGGAGGGAACGCAAGGTAGAGGAGTTGTGTTAGCTGAAACACGAAAGGCGGCAGAATCTGTTATTAATGCTTTTAAATCACTGAAGGCAAACTTGCTGGTTCAGGAGTTTGTCAAGGAAGCTCAGGGAAAAGACCTCCGCTGTTTTGTTATCAATGGAAAGATCGTTGCTGCAATTGAGCGGTCTGCTGCTGCAGGAGAATTCAGGGCGAATATCCATCAAGGCGGCTCGGCCAGAATCGTCAAAGTAGCAAAAGAAGAGCGAAGTCTAGCAATGAAAGCGGCCAAGGTGATGGGGCTGTCAGTCGCAGGTGTGGATATTATTCGTTCCAATAAAGGCCCTTTACTGCTAGAGGTTAATTCATCGCCAGGCCTAGAAGGTATTGAAGCCGCAACAGAGCAGGATATTGCGAGCTTGATGATTACGGCTATTGAGAAAAAATTAAAGTGGCAACCCTCTAACTAGTAGGTTTTGCTAGGTATATTGGGGTCGGCTGCTGAGTGGGGTATCGGTTTTCTTCTTTATATTAACAACTGGCCTATAAATCAATGCGTTAAAGCATAGTGGGTGGCATGATGTAATTTGCTCCATGTCCAGCCAAAACGCGGTGTTTTTTTAGGCACCGAGTTTTTTTTTGCTAGCGGTAAATGCCTAGAAGTAAATCATAATAAAAATAAGCCGTTAATTAGGCCATTTTGTTGTGATGAGGGGATACTATTTAATGACGTTTGTGCTTAGAATATGCTGTATTACGGCAATGATTCTCAACGCTGTTGATAGCCATTAATAAACGATTAATTTAAAACAAGGTATTGCTTTATGGATTCAGAAATTCTAAGTTTAATTTTACGTTGGGGACACCTATTATTTGGTATCGCATGGATAGGCTTACTTTACTACTTCAATTTTATTCAAGGTGGTTATTTTAAAGCAGCATCGCCAGAAGGCTTAGCCGATGCAAAAGCAAAGCTTGCACCCGAAGCTTTGTGGTGGTTCCGCTGGGGCGCCATGCTTACCTTTATTACAGGTGTTATTTTATTGGGCATGATTCACGGTAATGGCCTATTAAATACCTATATTGTTCTAGGTGCATTAATGGGTACGTTTATGTTTTTGAACGTTTGGTTAATTATTTGGCCTAACCAAAAAATCGCTCTAGGTATGGTAGAAGGTGATGCAGCTGTAGCTGGTGCAAAAGCACTTTTAGCTTCGCGCACGAATACGTTGTTTTCTGCGCCCATGGCGTTTGGTATGTTGGGGTCTTCGCACCTTGGTTATAGCGCCGATGGCCTCCTATCTGTTAATGGTCTAGGCACCGGTTTTTATATTGGTCTAGCTATTATTCTTTTATTAGAGCTTAATGCTATTTTTGGTAAAATGGGCCCAATGACAACGGTTAAAGGTGTTATCCATTCTAGCTTAGGTTTGACTGCTCTTATTTACGCAGTACTGTGCTACGTATAGGTCTTTATTTATACAGCCGCATTCAAATTGGCAAGCACCATTATGGATCAAGAAAAGAGGGCGTTTACGCTCTCTTTTTTTTACAGAATTATTGATGATTATTTAATGATTGTCTAACCATTCTCAGTTAGTCTAGTGTCACACCATCTCTATAATTCAATTACTTGAGATCTTAAACGAATACCTAGGAAGAGACTTATCATGACCACGCGCGATCCACGTAGACAGGGCGACGAGTTAAGTAACATACCCACGATGAAGCCTGCGCATGATGAGGTCGTTAATCGACGCAGACAAAGTCGCTCATCAACTAATGCGGTTGCACCCTCACGTCTATCTAACCGTTTGAGTCTATTAACACTGATTATTGCGCTTGTTACATCGGCAGCGGCTTACTACCTATTTGACCAAAACCGTGCGGCGGCTAATCTTGCACTGGAAACTGAGCTTCGTATTGCTGCGCTAGAGGCGCAGCTAGCGAATACGGGTGATGAAATGTCACAATCAGATGCAGCCGTTAGAATTCGCCTAAAAGAGCTTGATACAGAAGTTAGAAAGCTTTGGGATAACGTCTGGAAAAAAAGCAAGAAGTTGCTAGATGAGCACACTCTAAATATTAAAAACTTAACCACTCGGACTTCTGGGTTGCAAAAAAGTCAGGGCAAAGCTAACAAGCAATTAAATGAATTAAATGCTGAGTTAATGCGTTATGCCGCCGCTCTAGACGAAATTAATGAAGCGGTTGATGAATCTCAAAGCAATGCTAGAAAATCGGCTAGCCTTCAAGATAAACTACCTAAATTAAGCCAAAAAATAGATGAGCATGATCAACGAATCAAAGCCAATGAAGAGTGGGTTGAATCAATAAATACTTTTAGACGCCAAGTGAATAAACAATTAAATTCACAGACTCAGCCGGTGAATACTCAACCGAGCTTACAATAGGTTTTAGTACGAATACGTTTTAGTACGAATACTTTATCGATACATCTCTGTAGTCGTTTACACAGGAGTATGATTTCATGTCCGTGGTACAGCAAGAAGATTTAATTACCAGTGTGGCCGATGCGCTGCAATATATTTCCTACTATCATCCCTTGGATTTTATTCAGGCTGTCAACGCTGCCTATGAGCGTGAAGAGTCAAAGGCCGCTAAAGATGCCATGGCGCAAATTTTAATTAATTCGCGAATGTGCGCCACTGGTCATCGTCCTATTTGTCAGGATACCGGCATCGTCACGGTTTTTGTCAGTGTCGGTATGGATGTTCAATGGGGTAATGCAACCATGAGTGTCACCGACATGGTCAACGAAGGTGTACGAAGAGCGTATCTGTTACCCGACAATATTCTTCGTGCGTCGATTTTGGCGGATCCCGATGGTAAGCGAACGAATACAAAAGACAATACGCCAGCGGTTATTCATTACGACCTGGTGCAAGGTGATAAGGTTGATGTGCAAGTGGCAGCTAAAGGCGGTGGCTCAGAAGCTAAGTCTAAATTTGCCATGCTTAATCCATCTGACTCTGTAGTTGATTGGGTATTAGAGCAATTACCAAAAATGGGTGCAGGTTGGTGTCCGCCAGGTATGCTTGGTATCGGTATTGGTGGTACTGCCGAAAAAGCCATGATTATGGCTAAAGAATCGCTAATGGGTTCTATTGATATTCATGAGCTGCAAGCGCGTGGTGCGTCTAACCGCGCAGAAGAACTGCGCTTAGAGTTGTTTGATAAGGTTAATCAACTAGGCATAGGCGCGCAGGGCTTAGGCGGCTTAACTACCGTGTTAGATGTCAAAGTGTTGGATTGCCCTACACACGCGGCTAATAAGCCCGTAGCTATGATTCCTAATTGTGCGGCAACTAGACACGCGCACTTTACTCTCGATGGTTCTGGTGCTGTAGCATTAACGCCGCCGTCTATTGACCAGTGGCCAGATATTAGCTGGGAAGTTGGCGACAGTGTTATGCGTGTTGACTTAAATACGGTAACCGCTGAAGACGTTCAAAGTTGGCAGCCGGGTGAAACATTATTGTTAAGTGGCAAGATGTTAACGGGTAGGGATGCGGCGCATAAAAAATTGGTCGATATGTTAAATCGCGGCGAAAGTTTACCGGTTGATTTAAAAGGTCGGTTTATCTATTACGTCGGCCCCGTTGATCCTATTGGTGATGAGGTTGTGGGTCCCGCAGGGCCTACTACAGCGACACGAATGGATAAGTTTACGCGTCAGGTGTTAGATCAAACCGGCTTGCTGGGGATGATAGGTAAAGCCGAGCGCGGGCCAACAGCGATTGAGGCAATTAAAGATCATAAATCGGTTTATTTGATGGCCGTAGGTGGCGCAGCTTATTTAGTTGCACAGGCTATTAAAGGCGCGAAGGTTGTTGGTTTTGCAGAGTTAGGCATGGAGGCGATTTATGAATTTGACCTTCAAGATATGCCTGTGACAGTTGCTGTCGATAGTCAGGGTGAATCTGTTCATGTAACGGGCCCCGCACTTTGGAAGCAAAAAATTGCCGAGCAGATAGTTAAGGTTAAGTAGCGGTTCTTTAATTGTAAGTTTAACTTTTACTTGTTGGTTTAAAAAGCATGCTTCGGTGTGCTTTTTTTTCGTCTACGATTTATTGATAAGCCCAAATATGGTTATAAAACACGCAATTTATGCATAACTGCAATTACTCAGATAAGCTGTAAATCCTTGCTATACTTAAGTTTATTACTTTTAGCGTAACTTATTTTTTTTCGTTAGCAATGGTTTAACTTTTAATGAATAGCACTCAACTTCCTAAATACATTAATCCTGACTCGTTATCTGATCAAGTACTTGAATTGGCTGATCGAGCTGACTATATCGACGCGATGTCACGTGTGGCTAACAGCGTTAATGTGGTGACCACTAATGGCGCAGGAGGACAGCTTGGGGTAACAGTAAGCGCAGCAACCTCGGTGACAGCAGAGCCACCAACACTGCTCGTCTGCATTCATGAGTTAAGTAAAGTTGTTCCAGCCATTATTGAAAACGGCGTATTTTGCCTTAATGTTCTTGAGTCTGAGCAACAAGCTTTCTCTCAGTTGTTTGCAGGCTTAGCTGCTGAAGAACCAGCTGAACGTTTCAGTGCTGAAGATTGGACGCAATTAAAAACAGGCAGCCCAGTACTAAAAGATGGCTTGGCTATTTTTGATTGTAGAGTTGATACGATTCATAAAGAGGGTACGCACTATATTTTTATTGGACAGGTGCTTGCTGCTAAAAAAGGTGATGGCCTGCCTTTGGTTTATTCACAGCGTGCTTATGCCAAGCCTGATTGGATCTAAACCTGATTAGGGTGACGTACAGGCAACTGAATTAACTCAAAACAAAGCTCGATAAACATAAGAGCACTAATAACGATGATTAAAAAAGAGATAATGAATCTTGAATAATGATGTTAGCTCCCAATCAAATTCCCAAGCTATCTTACCTAGTTTTTCATGGAAAACATTTTTTAAGGTTTCGGCAGCGGTTTTTGTCATTCCTTTTTTCTGCTTAATTTTTATAATAGAAAACCCTCTTCAGCTTATCTTAGTTTACGGCCAGTTTTTTTTCTTAGGTTTGGGCGGTGCCATTATTGCTAACTCAACAGGAGCGGGTGGAGGGATTGTTTTTATTCCAGCCTTTACCTCCATGGGTGTTGTAGGCATTTCCGCTCTTGGTACCAGTCTCGCCATTCAATGTTTTGGTATGACGGCAGGCAGTATGTCTTGGTTGCACGCTATGCATAGAAACAACTATGGCGGCCAAAAAACGATTCAATTGACCTATAAGCTGCTTGTATTGGCTGGTGTCACATCCACTTTAGGTATGTTGTGCGCGCAGTATTTATTTACCGTACCCAGCTGGCCGGTTGAAACTATTTTTAAGTATTTTTCTATATTATTTGGAGCTGCTTTACTCTTTGCCGTATTGAAGCGAAAAGATGTTGTGCGAAGAGATCAGTTGCGTCGTCGAGATATTCCGCTTATTGCTATCGTTTGTTTTTTAGGTGGCATTATTACTAGCTGGATTTCGATTGGGGCAGGTGAGTGGCTGGCCATTTTATTATTTTTTCTTGGCTATCCTACAATGGTTGTCGTTTGTGTTGCCGTCTGTATTTCATCGATGGTTGTGCTTATAGGTATTCCATATCATATCTGGATAGTCGATAGTATCTCTTGGCAGATACTTCTGTTTGCTGCTCCTGCGGCAATTATAGGTGGCTCAATCGCGCGCCTACTCTCTGAGCGGTTAGGGCCTGTCAGGTTGAAGGTGTTCTTTTCTATTTGGGTGCTTGCTACCGGTTTGTTTATGTAAAAGTATTTAAACCTGAAGTGACGTGCAAAAAAAACCGTTAGATATATCTAACGGTTTTTTTTGCTGAGATATTGATTAAAAATTGGCTTTGCAATGACGTGCAATATATTGATCATGAGTTGGCATCGCATCCGTTGCTTTTATAAACGATCCATGAATATTATCTAAAAATTTAGCGACTTGAGTTTGGTCTTTACCTTCAGTCATAGGATCATAAGAGTCAGACATGATTCCCTGACCGTGCAAAACGGCAAGCCAGCTATCGAGCCTGAATAAGTTTTCACCTTCAATGAATAAACGGCCACAATTTTTATATAAGTCGATTCTCTGTCTAAGACTGGGTGGGATCTCCATTTTTCGACACTGCTTCCAAAAATCCTCTTCTCGTTCATTGACATGGTAGTGCAGTATTAGGAAATCTCTAATCAGCTCATAGTCTCTTGCGGCCATATTATTAAACTGGTCGATTTCAGCTTGATTAAACTCTTCACCAGGGAGTAAGTTAATTAATTGAGCAATCGACTCTTGAACCAAATGAATACTGGTAGATTCTAATGGCTCCATAAACCCCGCTGCTAAACCTATTGCAACACAGTTTTTATTCCAGAATTTTTTTCGACGCCCGGTTGTAAACTGAAGTGGTCGAGGATCGCCAAGTGGTTTGCCTTCTACATTCGCTAGCAGAATACTTGATGCCTCATCTTGAGACATAAATTTACTGCAGTAAACATGTCCATTACCGGTCCTGTGTTGTAATGGAATTCGCCATTGCCAACCGGCAGCATGGGCAGTAGACATTGTGTATGGGCGAGTACTGCCAACGCTCTCAGATGGGACGGCTAAGGCGCTGTCGCAAGGTAAATAATGTGACCAGTCTTCGTAACCCGTTTTTAGTGCTTCTTCAATAAGCAGACCGCGAAAGCCCGAGCAGTCAATAAATAAATCGCCTTCAATCACTTTTGATGACTCAAGTTGCAACGATTCAATATAGCCATCTGTTTCTCGTAACTTAACATCCATGACTTTACCTTCGACACGGACAACGCCTTTTTTCTCTGAGAATTCTCGCAGAAATTTTGCATATAGACCTGCGTCCATATGATATGAATATCCAGTAGTGGAAAGTACAGATTTAGGGTCGGTATTGCAGGGCAAAAACTTTTTCTCGCGAGCCATCACTTCACAAAGAGAGTATTCCCCCAGTTTTGTTGTATTACCATTTTGCTTGGCTCGCATCCAATATTGATGGAAAGGAACACCATCAATTCTGCGGCCGTATTGACCAAAAGGGTGGAAATAGTATTCGCCTTTAGATTTCCAATTATGAAACTCAATGCCGAGTTTAAATGTTGCGCCGGTTTTTTTCATGAATTCAGATTCATTAATGCCTATTTCATTGTTGAAGGCTCGTAGAGGAGGGATGGTGGCTTCACCAACGCCTACAGTACCAATTTGATCAGATTCTATTAGCGTTATGTCATAAGCATCCTTACCTTTAGGCAGTAAGGAAATGAGTCCAGCAGCGGTCATCCATCCAGATGTTCCTCCACCAACAATAACGATACGTTTTATTTTTTTATTGTTCATAACCGTGTTCCTATTCGAGGACAGCCTTCTAAATTTATTTTTTTACTTACGGAATCAAAAGCCGTAAGTATTTATTTATTTCTGTTTTATACGTGTACCTTTGATGGTCGGATCCTGTTCATATTGAATTTAATAAAAACCATCAGAGTCTTCATTAAGCGTTTACAGAAAGGGTAGTCTCAATACTTTAATACACAATTTTTAGTATAGCAGTTAAAACCCGAGACGAAGCCCGTAAGGCACTAACTATTTATCGATGGCATGTTGATGCAATACATTCAAAGTAAAGAGTAGTAATACTGGTGGACAAATAGAGCAGAGAGAGAAAACTTACTGTTATTTATTTAAGTAAAAAAAAGGCCGCTCAATGAGCGGCCTTTTTTAGTCGATAATAATTAATTATTTACGACGTACAGCTACTAAGCCAGCTAAAGCTGAACCAAATAACCATGCAGCAGCAGGAACAGGAACAGCTGAAGCGTTAAGGTTATCAATCATAAGGTTATCAAAACCAGTTTCAGCACCAGTGTTAGTACCAACTAGAACCACTTTAAATCCATCAGCACCAGCAGCTAATGTGTAAGAGTGGCTGTAGTTTGACCAGTCAGCAGTACCATCGATGTCAACTTGAACATCAGAACCGGCTATGAATGAGCCAGCTGCCCAAGACTCAACTTTGATTCCAGTTTCACCAGCAGTACCGTTACCAACTTTCATGTCGAAAGTGAAGTTCATAGTGTCGCCAGCAGCATAACCGTAGTCAGCAGTGCTGTAAGGAGCTTCGCCGCTATCGCTAACAATTGTTTGAACGAAACCAGCACCCCAACCACCATTAGCAGCAGAAGCAATACCGTAACCGCCACCACCAACACCACCAGTAGATGATACAGTTGCAGTAGAACCAGCACCGCCATCAGCGAAAGTACCCCAGCCGTCAAGGCCGTTTTCAAATCCACCGTTGTTCATAAGTTCGAATGCAGCGAAAGAGCTAGCTGACATTGAAAGAGCTAAAGTTGCAGTAGCTAAGTTTTTAATTTTCATAAATTACTCCAGAGTTATTATTATTTACAGGGTGTTAAAAATGTAACAGACCATAATTTATACTACATATTGCCTGTTTAAAAATTAAGCATAGTTAATATACGCTTACTTTTTTATCCAATTAGCAAACCATGGAGAGGTCAGCCGATGGAATTTGTTACCCGCGTTAATCCTTTATCGCGGTTTACTATCTAGAACTAAGCAATTGTTGTTAAGACCTTGATCACAAGGCCTTAACGAAAAGCTTATGACAATCTCTTACGAATTGAGCTCATTCCAGCCCAGCCTAAAAGAGCACCGAAACCAAGTAGTGCAACTAGTGGAATAGGAGCGGCATAAGTAGGAACTTCAGGATCACTCGTTTGCTCGAGGTTTAAAACAAGGTTGTCGTAGTAAACGCCAGTTGAGTCATCACCTGTTGCAAAAGATTCAAAACCTAATTGTAAGATTTGGCCAACAAGAGCAGCATCAGTCAGCTCAAGGGTCATAGTAAAGCTAGACCAAGTGCTTTGTGAAATTGTAGTTGTATCTTCAACGATAAGGTTAGTCGTGTCGTAGTTAGAGCTAGGGTCAAGCGTCTTAATAAAAGCTTGGGCAGTACAAGTGTTTGCACAATTATTACCTACTGCAAGGCTGCTATCACCACCAAAGCCATCATCTTCTAGATCAGGGCGTTTAGCGTCAAAGCTAAAAGTCAAAGTCTTACCGATATCGTCTGAAGCGATAGTGTATTGCTGAGCAAAAATAGCATCAACAATCTCGCCACCTTCATGGGCAGTTCGGTTGTTGTAATCACTATAAATATTTAAGTAGTTCGAGCCTACGTTATCTTTAGTTGCGTTACCCGTTGCAACAGCAGAGAAAGAACCGCCGCCACTGTTAGGAGCAGGGTACCAAGAGCCATAAAAGTATAAGTAGTTACCTGGGAACGGTGTAGAAGCAGTATCAGTGCCATCAAAAACGTTACCCGTTACTTCCCAACCATCATTGTCTAAATCTGAGTTGTCATTAACGAAGTCAGCAACTGTTAGGCCTTCAAAGTCTTGTGAGTAGTTTTGAATTACTGCAGATGCTGAGCCGCTTACTAGTAAGAAAGCTGCGCTAGTAACGATTGCGAATTGTTTAGTAGATTTGAACATGCATAGTCTCCGTAAATTTTATTAATTGCTTATCGTGCTTAATGTTTATATTCATTTGATTCGTCTGGATGACATATCAAAAATATTATTTTTATTAATTGCGCATTAATTAAGCTTTATTTAACGTTGAGCTGATCATACCTTGAACAAAACTATTGTCTATGTGTTTGCGTTCAACGGGATGGTTTTAGGGTTAGAACAGAATAAAGAAAATAAACCCTTTAAAATCAGCAAGTTAAATTAAATAATTTGACGCATTTTCCTATAATTTGTTTTCTTAAGCTGAATCTTAATTATTATTTATTATCAGCTGTAAGTGCCGGTATTAACATCATATTTGTATTATGTGCGATGTGAATAGCGGTCAATCTGTATTCAATTATAGGCTGGGTTTAATAATTAAGCTATCATTCTGTCTTGCCATCCGTCCCGATTATCGCAATAAACGCTGTTTTTAGTCGTTTTTCTTGGCTTTGGTGCCAATAACAGCGATATCAGTCAAAGGCTAACGACGTTTTTATGGTTTGAGCTTTTAATTTATATCTTTATTTAGGACTATAAAAAGAGCTAATTAACTCAATCAAGGCTTTTTGGCTGTAAAGGGTATCTTTTAATCGCGCCCAATTAATGGAGCAGCTTATATCAATCGTTATCGTAAAGTATGAATTCTAATAATTTATAACGCAGTGGATCGCAAAATCTTGAAACCAACAATTGAGTTTTCCCGCTCAATGGTCCAGCTGTAGAGTTAAGCTGGAATTGGGCTATCGATTCCCATCATATTTACCTTCTTGTCTGGCATCCCTTATTTAAAAGGTGTGATAATAGATGGCATGAATAATAAGATTACCGTTAACCATTCTGAAGTACGCCCAACTGTTTTAAAGCTTTGGTTTATGCAGGTGATCTTTTGGACGCTGTTGACTGTCTTCTCTTTTTTCAGTCTAACGCTTTGGTATGCCTCTGCGGATTTTTCGCATATCGTCTATGACTTGTTACAGTCGTTTATTGGTTTAGCGCTTACGCTCCCTATGCATTGGATATATCGTTCAATGCTAAAGCAAACGGGTTCTATTATTCTTCTTTTTTGGACGCTTGCTGTTGTACTGGTTTTTTCGTTAATTTGGTCGATATTGAGAGTAAGTACATTCATTTTGGTCACGAATGAAGGCCATGAATTATGGGCCGATTTTGGTGGTTGGTACTTTAGTGGTTTTTTCGTCTTCTTGTGTTGGACTGCTACCTATCACAGTCTTTACTACTACAGCATGGCTACGGCTGAGAAGTATCGTCGTATAAAGCTTGTTGAAAGATCGCGCGGTGAAAAGGTGAAGCGCTTAAACGCTGAGAAGGTTGCTGTTGAATCTCGAATGCAGATGCTTAGATATCAACTTAACCCACATTTTTTGTTTAACACTTTAAATGCTGTTAATTCACTTATCACGGCTAACGAGCCAAAGCAGGCTAAGGCAACGGTAGAAAGTCTTAGCCGGTTTTTACGTTACGCTTTAAAAGAAGATAAAAAAGGTTGGGTAACGCTTTCGAGCGAACTTGAAGCTTTAGATTTGTATCTCAGCATTGAAATGGTCCGATTTGCTGACCGTTTAAGAATTGAATATGACATTGATGATAAGGCGCTTGGTTTGGAAGTGCCCAGTCTCTTGTTGCAGCCATTGGCGGAAAACTCTATTAAGCATGCAGTTAATGTCCGCGAAGAGTCTTGTGTTATTAAGGTTTCTGCAAAGGTTGCATCCGACTTTTTAGTGCTTTCTGTCAGTGATGATGGGCCTGGAATTGCAGCGCTTGATGATGGTATTCACGGACAGGGAGACTTTGAGTTTAGCGGCTTGGGCGTCCAGAACATCATAGACAGAGTTGATAATGTATACGGTGATAAGGCGAATGTCTTATTAGAAAATAAAAAGAATTTTGGTGTAAACATGGTTATTAAACTACCGATAAGAAATTACAAATGACGCAGACATCTAATACTGATCAAAAAATTGCTAAGACTTTTCGGGTTGTTGTTGTTGATGATGAGCCTTTAGCGAGGCGATTAATTATTGCTAGCTTAGCCGAGTACCCTGAGTTTGAAGTGATTGCTGAGTGTGGCAATGGTCGTCAGGCAGTCACTGCGGTGAATGAGCTTTCTCCTGACCTTATGTTTCTTGATATTCAAATGCCTGTCATGGGTGGTTTTGATGTTATTCGATCCGTAGCGCCTGACAAATTGCCTGCAGTTGTTTTTGTAACAGCCTTCGATGCTTTTGCTATTGATGCTTTTGATGCTAATGCAATAGATTATCTTTTAAAGCCTATTAGCGAAGAGCGTTTTTCACGCGCTTTGGCGCGCGCGTTAGGGCGCTTAAGGCAGTCACAGACTCATCAAGCCGATAATAAAGCGTTAGTTGGCGCTTTAAGTGTTATTGCCGACCGCGTCAGAGAGAAGTCTGAGACGCAGACCGTTGGTCAGCCTAACGATCAAGATGAGAGGAAAATATCGATAAAAGATGGTGATTCAGTTATGCTGGTTACCGAAAGCCATATTGATTGGGTTGATGCTGCTGGCGATTACATGTGCATACATGTCGCTGGTGAAACACATGTCATTCGTTCGACCATGCATGAATTGTTGAGCAGGCTTAGCCAAGATAAATTTAAGCGCGTTCACCGTTCAACCGTTGTTAACACCGATAGAATCGTGCGAATTCAAAAGCATATGAAGGGTGAGTATTTCCTTCATCTCGATTGTGACGAGATTATAAAAGTAAGTCGTCATTATAAAGAAGTTATCCGAGAGTTTATTGATCGCCAGCCATAATTTTAAGAAACTCACAGCTGTTGCGAAAGCCGTCCATCTTATCGACTAAGGCTGTCACCTTGGCGCAATCAATTTGTTAGATAGCCTTGGTTGGTGCAAGGTGTCGCACAAATTATTTTATCAAATTATCAATAACATAGAGTCTTCCTGATCACCCCTTAACTAATGTGTCTTTTATAGCCAAATCCATTATTTAAGTCTGTGAGTATTTAGGTATATAGATCAAAAATTAAAATAATCTTTACAAGTTTTAATAAAACACTGCGTTGAGCAGATTTCCCGAACTAAGCAATTGGATTCAGAATGCATAAGCTATTGAAAGAATTATCATCATTGACTTTTATCGCCATATTCTTAAGTGCCTGTGGTGGCAGCCTTAATGAAGGTAACACCGATGTGGCGGATGACGGCCCAGTGCCT